>JACKJE010000050.1 GCA_020638135.1 Methylobacteriaceae bacterium
CCGTCTATCAGGCGCCGCAGCGCGACAGTTTCATCGCGGCGCTGAAGGATGTGCCGGAAATCTGGGAAATCGCCACGAATCCGAATGGCGAGCCCGTGTTTGGAGGATTCGTCCACAGCTACGAAAAGGGCATGGTGGAGGCGCTTGCCTCATCGCAGGGATTGTTCGCGCTGCGACGGATCGAAGCGAGCGAGCCTCTCGACGACTTCTTCTTCGACCCGGACTACCGCAATCTGATCGGCGCCAGCCGCCAAGGCGATCATGCGGTCGTGGTCAACCTCAATACGGGGCGCGAGATCGCGAATATTCCGATGCCGGGCATGCCGCATCTGGGTTCGGGCATTTCCTGGATGCGCGACGGACACCGGCTCGTAGCCACGCCGCATCTCAAGGAAGGCAAGATCAGCGTGATCGACACCGCCGACTGGAAGACGCTCGCCACCATCGATACGGCGGGACCGGGCTTCTTTCTGCGCAGCCACGAGAACTCGCCCTATATCTGGGCGGATTCGTTCCTGTCGCTGAAGAACAGGGACAAGATCCAGATCATCGACAAGGAAACGCTGAAGATCGTGCGCGTGATGCAGCCCGCGCCCGGCAAGACGACGGGGCATGTCGAGTTCGACCGCTCGGGCCGGCACGCGCTCGTCAGCGTCTGGGACATGGATGGCGCGATCATCGTCTACGACGCGACGACATTCGCTGAGATCAAACGGCTTCCGATGTCCAAGCCTGCCGGCAAGTACAACGTCTACAACAAGATCACCTTTTCCGAGGGCACGAGCCACTGATCTTGTGATCAGGAATGTCAGGCGCGCCGTTCGAGTCGGGCCTGCAAGCCCGCGACATCCCTGATACGAACGCTCGCGCCTTCGACCTCGACGCCGAACGCGCGCAAACGCGCGAAGGCCCTCGATAAGGTTTCCTGCGCCAGGCCGAGCTTTTCGGCGATCAGGCGCTTGTCGAGCGGCAGCGTAAATTCCGCTTCGCCTGTCTCACCATCCGCAAGCCCCAGCAGAAATTCGGCGACACGCTCGTCGCCGCTCTGCAGCTTGAGCTGCTCGATCTGACGAACCAGTTGATTGAGATGCTGCGCCGTGGCGGCGAACATGGCAAGACCGATCTCCGGCGTATCACGAATTTCGCGCCGCAGCGCATCCGCCTCGACGCGGACAAGCGTCACGCTGGTTGCGGCGACCGCTCTTGCCGGATATCGCCCGCCGACCATGGCGACGGCCTCAGCGAATGTCTCGCCCCGCGCGAAAGTCGTGAGCAACGCCTGCCGGCCGTCGGGACGCGCGCGTATCAGCTTTACCCAACCGTCGGCGACGATGAAGAAGGCCTCGGCCAACGCGCCTTGTTCGAAGATTGGCGCTCCTGCGCGCCGCGCCTCAAGGCTCGAAGCGGCGGCGATGCGTGCGAGGATCGGGTCGGGCAAGCTGGAGAAGAGGCTCGCTGAACGCAGCGCCGTCATGACGGGTATTTCCGGACCTGTCATATCCGCCTCCGCTTGTGGCGGAACGAATGTCAGTCGGCCAGGCTTTCCACGCCTTGAGCATTGTCAATCTGCGGGCTGCAACGCGGTCGGGCGCCGCGCCGCGAACGCGTCATCTTCGCCTCCGCCGCACGACGAGCGGCAAGGCAACGCGCAATCATGGGATCGGTACGAATTTTGTCGCGCTTCTGCTCCTCGGTCAGGCCGGCGAGCATCGGGCATTCGAAACAATCGGATATGTCGTGGCCGTCGACCTGCACGTCTGTCCTCACGCAGTCGTCGGGCGGGACATTGGCACGAATGTCGCGGATGCGAAAGCTGGCCTCCGCAAGCCCGATTTAGAAGTCGAGGCCATGCGCGCCCGCGACCGTCCCGATTATCACGATGATGGCGATGATAGTCAGCATGCGATGCATGCGCAGCAGCAATGCGTGTGCGGCGACGGGATCGGTCGCGGCGTAACGATCGAACAGATCGTGCAGGAACAAGGGCTCCGCGACGAAAAGCATGATCGCGAACACGATCCAGAGCGCGAGCATGGCCGCCAGCCGCCACATGTGTGGATCGGCGAGAGCGCTCCACAGGCCGAACGCGTGCAGGAGATAGAAGCCCGTCGCGCCTGCGATTGCGACAGATATACGCGCCTGTCTGGCGAACCGCCGCTCGATTTCAGCGAAGCCCGCTGCGCGCTGCTTCGGCGCGAGATTTCCAAGCGACGGCAGGACGACCGACGTGACGAACATCAACCCGCCGATCCAGTGCACGACCGCCGCCACATGCAGGGCGCGTGCGAGCGCTGGCCAGTCGGTCATCGCGGGGCCGGCTCGATCGGAAGACGCAGGTTATCGAAATTGGCGGGCGAGAACTCGCCGCGAATGAAGGCCGCGGTGATCGAATCCAGCGTGAGTACATGGGATTCCACGAGCTGCGCGATATGGACACCGATGTGACGGCGCAGCTCGGCGCCGCCGCCTGCGACGGGGCGGCGCGCCTCCTCGACGATGAGCCTGTGCTGGGCCATATGGCAATGCAGGCCCGGAAAGTCGTGCACCCGCATCAAATCCTCTTCTCGTGCGAAATGCGCCGCGAGTTCGCGCGCGAGGTCTGCGTGAAGGGCCGGCAGTTCTGCCTCGGGCGCTTCCGCCGCTTGTTCGATCGCTTGCTCCAACCGCGCGTGGTCCTCGTCCATGATCTGGACGCCGAGAGGATGCGCCGGACTGGGCGACTGCGGATCTTGCGCGGAATGATCTGTGCTTGCCATGCCGCAGCAATGACCCGCGCGCCGTGTCGCGCCTTGACGAACGTCAAGCTGTCACGGCAGTTAGGCGCGGCGTCCGCACGAACCGGGCCAATACACAGGCAGGCTATGGCGAATATGAGCAAGGCGAACGAAGCCGACTGGGGCGCCATGCGCATGTGCCCACTTTTCCAGCACATCGGCGAGGCGGCGCTCGGCAGGATCGCCGAAAAGTGCCGCGTGATGGCGGTCGAACGCGGCCAGATCATCTTCACGCAGGGCGATCCTGCAGAGGCCTTCTTCGTCGTGCTCGAAGGTTGGGTGAAGGTGTACCGTCTGACCCCGGCCGGCGCAGAGGCCGTCTTCACGGTCCTGACGCGCGGCGAGAGCTTTGCGGAACCGGTCATGTTCCTGGGAGGCCACTATCCCGTGATCGCGGAGGCGGCGAGCACCGGCCGTCTCTTGCGAGTCGAACACGCTTCCTTCGTGCAATGTCTCGAACACGAATCCGATCTCGCCGCCGCCATGCTGGCCTCGATTGGACGACGCGCCGGCGAGCTGACGCAGCAGATCGGCGCACTGAAGCTGCTCGACGCGCCGCGTCGCGTCGGCGAATTTTTCCTGCGTCTGCTTGCAGACAGCAGTCAGGACGGGCGCATCGAGCTGCCCTACGAAAAGGTTCTGATCGCCGCGCGCCTCGGCATGACGCCGGAAAGTTTCTCGCGCGCCCTTGCGGCCCTGACGAAGGTCGGCGTGACGACGAAGCGCGAAATCGTCTCCATCGCGGATGCGCGGATTTTGAGCGATTTCGTCGGTCTCGACGCGCGGCTCTATTCGTCGGCCTCGCAATAAGCGCGCAATCGGTCGACATCGTCGATCGTCACCTTGTCACGCTCGACATGCACGCCATGCCGGCGCAACTGGCCGAGCGTGCGCGAGAAGCTTTCCGGCGTCATGCCGAGGTGGCCGGCGACGAGGCGCTTCTCGTACGGCAGCGAGATTTCCGCGCGGCCTTCCCTGGGGCCGGCAAGCAGCAGAATGAAGTCGGCAAGTCGCGCCGTCGCCGTCATCGTTTTCAGTTTCTCGATCTGCTCGAGCAGCATGCGCAGATGCATGGACGCAGAGCCCAAGAGCGCCATCGCCAGTTTCGGATCCGCGCTGATGCGCCGTCGTAATGTCGCGGCGTCGATCCGCACGACACGGGAGTCCACCACCGCTTCCGCGCTCGTGGAATAGGTCGCCCCTGTCAGCGCTTCCGCCTCCATGAAGCTCTGCGAGGGACCGTGGATCGAAATAATGGCGATCGATCCGTCCGCAGCGCGACGAAAGAGTTTGATGAGGCCGGACAGAATTATGAAATAGGAGGCGGCAGGCTCGTCCTGACGGCAGATCGTGTCACCGCGCGCGACGGCCAGAACAGCGTCGTCTCCGATGAGCGAGCGTGCAGCGACCGCGTCCAGCCGGCCGAACAAGGCCGACTGTCCAACGATCCGCCAATCATCCTGCGTCAGGCTTTCTGCCATGGGCATACGTCCTTCTAGCACGATTGCGCGAGAAAGGCGCGCGCGACCGTGCTATTCGGCGGCTTTGCGGAACTCGGGATAGGCGCAGGCCGCGTCGGTTTCGCTCTTGGCCTCCACCTTCGGCTCGACGAAG
>JACKJE010000051.1 GCA_020638135.1 Methylobacteriaceae bacterium
CGACGATCGCCGTCGTCGGCTCCATCTTTTCCAGCATCTTGAGGCGCGACTGCGCCTGCCGCGCCTTGGTCGCCTTGGCGCGAAAGCGATCGACGAAGGCTTGGAGGTGCTTGCGCTTGTCCTCCTGCTTCCTGGCGGCCTTGGCCTGCACGGCCATCAACTCGCGTCGCTGCGTCTCGAAGCCGGAATAATTGCCCTTCCACAGCGTCAGTTTCGCGCGGTCGAGATGCAGGATGTGATCGCAGACATCGTCGAGCAGGTCGCGATCATGCGAGATGACGATGGCGGTCGCCGGATAGGTCCTCAGATGTTCGACCAGCCACAGCGCGCCTTCGAGGTCGAGATAATTGGTGGGTTCGTCGAGCAGCAACAGGTCGGGTTGCGTGAAAAGGACGGCCGCGAGAGCGACGCGCATCCGCCAGCCGCCGGAAAATTCCGACAACGCCCGGTTCTGCGCGGCTTCATCAAAGCCGAGGCCCGAAAGAATACGGGCGGCGCGCGCGGGGGCGGAATGCGCGTCGATATCGGCGAGCCGCGCATGAATGTCGGCGATGCGATGCGGATCGTGCGCGGTCTCCGCCTCGTGCAGCAGCGCGGCGCGCTCCGTGTCGGCGGCGAGCACGAAATCGACCAGCTTCGTCGGCCCGCCCGGCGCCTCCTGCTCGACGCGCCCCATTTTCGCCCGACGCGGCAGCGTTATCGAGCCGCTCTCGGCGGCGATTTCCCCTGATATCAACCGGAACAGCGTCGTCTTGCCCGCGCCATTGCGCCCGACGAAGCCGACGCGCGCGCCCTCCGGGATCTGTGCGCTCGCGGCGTCGAACAGGACGCGCGGCCCGAGGCGATAGGTGAGGTCGGCGATGGTGGTCATGGGCGCGCTCTTATGGCCGCCGAAACCGCCACGCGCAATCGTCGCGCCGACTCAAACCGCGACGCGCCCTGCCGCCACACACCCCCGCGCCACATCCGCCAGCGCCAGCATCGCCGCCTTGCGGGGCATGTCACGCCGCCACACCAGGCGCACGCGGCGGGCGACGTTCTCGCCTTTCAACGGCACGGCGACGAGCCCGTCCTTGCCGCGCCAGCCGTCGGCCGCCATGTGCGGGGCGAGGGTCAGGCCGAAACCGGCCGCAGTCATGTGCAGCAGCGTCTCGAGGCTCGCCGCCCGCATGTCCGCGCCGGTCGCGCCGCCGAGATCGGGATGGCCGCACAGATCGAGCGCCTGGTCGCGCAGGCAATGGCCGTCCGCCAGCAGCAGCAGGCTGCGCGGATCGATCTCGTCGACGCGCACGGACTTGCGCTTCGCAAACGGGTGGCCGGACGGCGCCATCAGGCAGAACGGCTCCTCGTAGAGCGCGATTTCCTCGAGCCGCTCGCCCGGCGGGTCGGTCGCGATGATCGCGGCGTCGAGCTTGCCGTCGGCGAGCAGCGGCAAGAGGTGGCCGGTCAGGTCCTCCACCAGCCGGATCGGCGCGCGCGGCAGGCCGCGGGCGGCGGCCGGCAGCAGGTAGGGCGCGAGATAGGGCCCGACGGTGGCGATAATGCCGAGCCGGATCGGCCCCTCCAGCGGATCGCGCGAGGCGGCGGCGGCCGTCTTCAGGTCGTCGGCCGCGCGGATCACGCGGCGCGCATGGGCGACGATCGCCTCGCCGCGCTCGGTGACGCGCGCCACCCGCCCGTCGCGCTCGAAAATCTGGACGCCCAGCTCCTCCTCGAGCTTGAGGATCTGCCCGCTCAATGTCGGCTGGCTGACATTGCAGGCGGACGCCGCGCGCCCGAACTGGCCGAGATCGGCGACCGCGACGACATATTGCAGGTCACGAAGGTTCATGGACGATAGGAATAGCCGATCAAATCATACGGAACAATCGATTTCACCAATTCAAACGCGCGAACTAACCTGCGGCCCTCGATTTCGGTTCCGACAAGCCAAAGGGAGCGCACCATGGACACGAAAACCGACAACAAGGCCGGCAAATGCCCGGTCACGCACGGCGGGCTGACGTCTGCGGCTTCGGCGACCATGGACTGGTGGCCGAACGCGCTCAACCTCGACATTCTTCACCAGCACGACGCCAAGACCGACCCGATGGGTGCGGCCTTCAACTATCGCGAGGAGCTGAAGAATCTCGACGTCGCCGCGCTCAAGGCCGATCTCAAGGCCCTGATGACAGAGAGCCAGGACTGGTGGCCGGCCGACTGGGGCCACTACGGCGGCCTGATGATCCGCATGGCCTGGCATTCGGCCGGCACCTATCGCATCGCCGACGGCCGCGGCGGCGGCGGCTCGGGCAACCAGCGCTTCGCGCCGATCAATTCCTGGCCGGACAACGTCAACCTCGACAAGGCGCGCCGCCTGCTGTGGCCGATCAAGAAGAAATATGGCGCCAGGATCAGCTGGGCGGACCTGATGCTGCTCGCCGGCAACATGGCTTACGAGTCTATGGGCCTGAAGACCTTCGGCTTCGGCTTCGGTCGCGAGGACATCTGGCACCCCGAGAAGGACACCTACTGGGGTTCCGAGAAGGAATGGCTCGCTCCGACAGGCAGCTCCGGCAGCCGCTATTCCGGCGAGCGCGATCTCGAAAACCCGCTGGCCGCCGTCATGATGGGCCTCATCTACGTCAATCCGGAGGGCGTCGACGGCAAGCCCGACCCGCTGAAGACCGCGGCCGACATGCGCGTGACCTTCGCCCGCATGGCCATGAACGACGAGGAAACCGTCGCGCTGACGGCCGGCGGACATACGGTCGGCAAGGCGCACGGCAATGGCAGCGCCGCCAATCTCGGCCCGTCGCCTGAAGGCGCCGACATCGCCGAGCAGGGCCTCGGCTGGAACAACCACGTTTCGCGCGGCATTGCCGGCGATTCCGTCACCAGCGGCCTCGAAGGCGCCTGGACCACGCATCCGACCAAATGGGACAACGGTTTCTTCGACATGCTGTTCGGCCACGACTGGGAGCTGCGCAAGAGCCCGGCCGGCGCCTGGCAGTGGGAGCCCAAGAGCATCAAGGAGGCGGACAAGCCGCTCGACGCGGAGAACCCGAAGGTCCGGCACAATCCGATCATGACCGACGCGGACATGGCGCTGAAGATGGACCCCGACTATCGCAAGATTTCCGAGCGGTTCCACAAGGACCCCGCCCATTTCTCGGATGTCTTCACCCGCGCCTGGTTCAAGCTGACCCATCGCGACATGGGCCCGAAGGCCCGCTATTTCGGCCCCGACGTGCCCAAGGAAGACCTGATCTGGCAGGATCCGGTGCCCGCCGGCCGCAAGGATTACGACGTCGCCGCGCTGAAAACGAAGATCGCCGCGAGCGGGCTCAGTGTCGCCGACATGGTCGCGACCGCCTGGGACAGCGCGCGCACCTTCCGTCATTCGGACAAGCGCGGCGGCGCGAATGGCGCGCGCATCCGCCTCGCGCCGCAGAAGGACTGGGAAGGCAATGAGCCCGCCCGTCTCGCCCGCGTGCTCGGCGTGCTTCAGCCGCTCGCGGCTGCGGCCGGCGCGAGCCTCGCGGATACGATCGTGCTCGCCGGCAATGTCGGCGTCGAAAAGGCGGCCAAGGCAGGCGGCGTCGACATCGCCGTTCCCTTCGCGCCCGGTCGTGGCGACGCGACGGCCGAAATGACCGACGCCGAGTCGTTCGAGGTGCTGGAGCCCTTGCATGACGGCTATCGCAACTGGCTGAAGAAGGACTACGTCGTCAGCGCGGAGGAGATGATGCTCGACCGCACGCAGCTCATGGGCCTGACCGCCTGCGAGATGACGGCGCTGGTCGGCGGCATGCGCGTGATCGGCGCCAATCACGGCGGCGCCAAGCACGGCGTCTTCACCGATCGCGAGGGCGCGCTGACGACCGATTTCTTCGTCAACCTCACCGACATGGCCAACACCTGGAAGCCGGCGGACAAGGGCCTCTACGAAATCCGCGACCGCAAGACCGGCAAGACCAAGTGGACCGCCACCCGTGTCGATCTCGTCTTCGGCTCCAATTCGATCCTGCGCGCCTATGCCGAGGTCTATGCGCAGGACGACAGCAAGGAGAAATTCGCCAAGGACTTCGTCGCCGCCTGGACCAAGGTGATGAACGCGGACCGTTTCGACATCGCCTGAACGAGCGGCCCTGGACTCAATGGAACGGCGCGCCG
>JACKJE010000052.1 GCA_020638135.1 Methylobacteriaceae bacterium
GCAATGTCGCATGCGCGCCTATGGAGCGCTACAAGTCGTCGCCCGCGGCGGCCGGGTTCTATTCGGCGGGCGTGGCTCTTGGACCGCCCATGCGCTGCGCGATCCAGCGTCGGGCGAGGATATGCCAGTCAGGCAGCATGAAGGTGCGCTCGATCAGCGCGTAGAAGATCAATCCGACGGCGACGATCGCCATGTACTCGACAAGCGCGAGGCCGACGACCCCAGCCACCGGCATGTGCGGGGCGATCTTCGCCGCGACCGTGCTCATCACCTGCGTCGTCTGCATGTGGACAAGATAGATCGAATAGCAGGCGCCGCCGATCAGGCTGATCCAGGGGCGCGAGCAGAAGTGGGCGAAGGACGAATGGCGCGCCCAGGCCGAGACGAACATGGCGATCAGCGTTGCGTATACAGCGCCCCGAAGCGCCATAGCCAGCGCAAGATTGTCGTCGGGCGCGTTCGGAATGACGAGATAGCCGAGCACGCCCAGCCATCCGATCGCCGAGGCCGCCCATTTCGGCAGCGCCGCAGTACGCGCTTCGATCCAGGGGCGCGCGTCCGCCAGGAGGATGCCGAGCCAGAAAAAGGCGAAAAATCTCAGGATGCTCTTGTCTGCGAAGACCGGACCGATCTTCGGGGCGAGCTCGAGCGACAGCAGCGCTGCGCCGGCAAGCGCGCCGATCGCGACGATCACGCGGGCCGCAGCGCCTTGCAGACGGAACCAGAGCCAGAACAGCAGCGGCGCCAGGATGTAGAACTGCACTTCGACTTCCAGCGACCAACCCGGCGGGAAGAGGCGCGGATAGGACCCCCAGGTCAGTCCGTGCGCGTAGAAGATGCTGCCCAGCAGACTGATATTGAGGGAACGCGGTTCCGCGTCGAAATGGTTGGCGCCTTCGGGCGCGTAGCCGCTGAGCGTGAGCGCGAGCCATGTGCAGATCAGCAGAATGATGTAAGGCGGTTCGATCCGCAGCAGGCGCCGCCAGAAATAGGATTTCAGGAAGGCCGGACTGAGCGGCGCGCGGCCGGATTTGCGCGCCTGCGTGGCGATGATGAAGCCGCTGATCGTGAAGAACAGGAAGACGCCGAGGCCGGCGCGTTGCAGAAGATCGGCGGCCCAGTTGTTCTGCGCGGCGGCGTGCGCAGACGGAAAGAAGCGCACGGCGCGTTCGGCGACATGGCCGACGACGACGATGGCGATGGCGAAGAAGCGCAGTCCGTCGATCTCGGGACGATAGGCGCCGCCGGACATGCGCCGCCGGAACCGTTCCGGAAACTCGTTGATCGCGTTCCAGGCGCCTTTTCGCGCTTCCATTCGACGCTCCCGCGCCTCGACTGCAGGCGACCGCGGGAGTGTGCGTTGCGCCGGTTAATATATCGACGCCCCGGGCGCGCACGCATCCGTTGCCGGATTGTTAACCATGATGGCGTCTTATCGCAGGGCGGCATTTCGCGCCGACGGTCGAACGCGGTCCGGAGCCCGGCAGTTTCCGATGTCCCTTGCAGTCACGAGAGCGTTCGAGCCGAACCCTGCGCGCGAAAAGGTTTTGCGTAGCGTATTGTGGCTGATGCTGGCGTTGAGCTGCGTCTCGTTCATCGAGCCTTCCCCTTACGAATTCTTCTTCTTCCTGCTGATACCGGTGTCGCTGTTCGCAGGGATAGCGCTCACGCGCACGACGATGCTCCTGTTCTTCATGCTGTTCACGATCGTCGTGGCGCAGTTCTTTTCGCTCATCCCCTACATCCAGCACAGGGTCGTCGGCGACGGTCTGACGCCATCGCTCTACACGATGTACACGGTCTACCTCTATTCGAGCGCGATGCTGTTCGCCGTGATCTTCTCCCACAATTCGGTCGAGCGGGTTACGCTGGCGATACGCGCCTACGCCTACAGCACGATATTCGCCGGCGCATGGGGCATCCTGTCCTTCATGAATGTCGGCGGCCTCGGTGACAATGAACCGATATCGGGGCGTATCGCGGGACCATTCAAGGATCCGAACGTTCTCGGCTCCTATTGCATCATGGGCGTGCTGTTCCTCGTCCAGTCCCTGCTGCTCGACAAACGGCATTCGTTCCTCAAGCTGGCTGCGGCGGCGATCGCCTTTGTCGGCGGCGTGTTCTTCTCGATGTCGCGCGGTTCGATCGGCGCGATGATGGTCGAGCTGGTCTTTCTGCTTTCCGTCACATGGGCGACGTATGGACGGGACATCCGCAAGCGCATCGTGACCGGCGTCAGCGTATTCGTCATGCTTGCCGCCGTCGGCGTCGGCGCGATCGCGACGAGTTCCGACATGCTCGAGAACGTCACGCAACGCGCGAAGGTCGAGCAGGAATACGATGGCGGCGTGACCGGGCGCTTCGGCAACCAGAAGCGCTCGATCAACATGCTGATCGAGCGGCCCTTCGGCTTTGGTCCGTTCCGCTTCCCGATCACATTCTCGCTGCAGCCGCACAATTCCTATATCGGCGCGTTTTCCGACGCTGGCTGGGTCGGCGGGCTGGCGTTTCTCTTCCTGGTTATCACCACGAGTTTCGTGGGGCTTCGCCTCGCCCTCACGCGATCGCCGTTCCAGCGGGCGGCGCAGGTCGTGACGCCGGCGACGCTCGGATTCTTCTTGCAGGCGTTGCAGATCGATATCGATCACTGGCGCTTTGTGTTTCTGATGATCGGCGCGATCTGGGGGATGGAATCGGCGCGGCGCGGTCTCAACGCCGGCCGATATCTGGTATCGTCCGAATCCGCCGCCAGCGCCGACGCCTATCGCGGCGTGATCGCGACTGGCGTGCGCAGCAGATAACGCCGTCCGGCAGGGTTGCAGCCGACGTTCTGGATGCGTGCGACGTAGAGCCATGCGGCGGCGCCTGCATCGTCGAAATTGCGTCCCTTCGCGTCGTGATCGATGAGGGAAGGGTAGGCGTCGATCCAGCCGTCGCGGTTGACCTCGTTCGCGCCGCAAGCATCGTGCGGATTGTGCGCAGCCAGCAGCAGCGCTGGCTCGGACCAGTGCAGAAGATCCTTCGATGTCGCGTAATAGACGCCCGTGGTCGGAAATCTTCCGGGCACGCGCGGCGCATCCCAGACCGCCAGGAAATTGCCGCTTGGACGATGGCGAACGACGGCGCCGACCGGATAGCCGAACGGCGCGATTGATTGGCAGGATTTCTGAATGGCGCGCGCGTCGCCTCGATAGGGATCGCGCCAGGACACGGTGAAGCCGGCCCCATCCCAGCCGCGCCAGCCCGCGGAATCCATGGGGTTGCGATTGCGGATCAGGCACGGGCCGGGGCTTTGGCCCTCCCATCCGGTCGTCGAGACGAAAGCGTAGACGTGGCCGTCCTTGGCGAACATGTTCGAGGGATTGAAGAAGCCGCGATGGCGGCCTTGGCCGACGTCCTGAGTGAACGGCGTGGCGGCGACGACGAGCGGTTTCGAGGGGACGAAATTTGCGCCGCCGTCATCGGAGCGAAACGACAGGACCGTATTCCACCAGCATTGCAGATCGCTCTTGAAGAGGCAGCGACCGGGATGATGGTCGGCGTGGTATTCATCGTGGATGAGCGCGGCGACACGCTTGCCGTCAGCCGTCCAGGTCGACGTCACGTAGCGGCGGCCGTCGTAGGTCGCGGGATCGGCGCTTTCCGTCGAATGCAGCGCGACGTGGCAGTCGATCTTCAGATGCGCGAAGTCGGGCCCACGCAAAGGCCGCGCCTGGAAATGCAGGGCGAACATGACGATCGAACCGTCCGCCGCGCGGTAGGCGCGCGGGTTGACGTCGGGCATGTCTACCGGGGCGCATCGGTCGGTGGCGGTGTCGAAGACCTTTTCGGCGCGGCCATCGATCGTCAGTTTCAGGGCGGGCAGCGTTTGCGCGCGCAGCGGCGCGGCGGTGGAGAGGAGCGCGAGGGCGACGACCGCCGCCCGCCGCAGGTCAATAGGCATTTTCCGCCTTGATCAGCGCGAAGGGCGTCGCCGCAAGAATGTAGATATCGAGCAGCAGCGACCAGTTCTCGATGTAGTAGAGGTCGCATTCCACGCGCTTCTGGATCTTTTCCTCCGTGTCGGTTTCACCGCGCCAGCCATTGATC
>JACKJE010000053.1 GCA_020638135.1 Methylobacteriaceae bacterium
TACTCCACGAAATCGGCGCGTGAATAACCCTGCGCGTAAAGAAGCGCGGTGAGATCGGCGTGATCGATGCGCGCGTCGGCGGCTTCGGCCACTGCGGGCTTGGCGCGGAAGGCCGCGCCGAGGCCGGCCTCGCGCAGCATCGGCAGATCATTGGCGCCGTCGCCGGCGGCGAGCGTCTGCGCCCGCGTCAGGCCGCGCGCGTCGCGCAATTCGACGAGCGAGTCGAGTTTGGCTTGCGCGCCGAGGATCGGTTCTTCCACGCGGCCTGCGAATTTGCCGTTCTCGACGACGAGACGATTGGCGCGATTCTCGTTGAAGCCGACCATGGCGGCGACCGACTGGGTGAAGGCGGTGAAGCCGCCCGAGACCAGCGCCGTATAGGCGCCGTTGGCGCGCATGGTGCGCACCAGGGTTCTCGCCCCCGGCGTCAATGTGATGCGTTTGGCGATGACTTCGGCGGGCACGCCGGCGTCGAGGCCCGCAAGCAGGGCGACGCGCTCGCGCAACGCCGGCTCGAAGGCGATCTCGCCGCGCATGGCGCGCTCGGTGATCGCCGCGACATGCGCCTTCAGGCCGACGAGATCGGCGAGTTCGTCGATGCATTCCTGGCCGATGATGGTCGAATCCATGTCGGCGACGAACAGCGCCTTGCGGCGGTCTTCGATCGGCTGCACGACAAAGTCGACCGGCGCGTGGTCGAGGGCGGCGCGCAACGTCGTCTCGATCTCGACCGGCTCGAAACCCTCTTCCGGCGCAAAGGCGATATCGGCGGCGATCCCCGCATCGAGCCAGACGACGGGCCCGGCGTTGAGGAGCGCGGCGCGGCCGCGTTCGGCCAGCTTAGCCGTCAGGATCGGCGCGTGCGGATTGCAGACGAGCGTGGCGACGTGAGAAAGGGTCTTGGACATCGGATCGCAGAACTGGACGAAATCTCGAATGGGGCGGATTCGCGCCATCCTCATCGCAGGCCCGACGGCGAGCGGCAAGTCCGCCGTCGCGCTGACGCTCGCGCAGCGGACCGGCGGCGTCGTCGTCAACGCCGATTCGATGCAGGTCTATCGCGATCTGCGCATCCTGACCGCGCGACCGACGCCGACTGACGAGGCGGCGGCGGAGCATCGGCTCTACGGGCATGTCGACGGCGCGGAGAATTATTCCGTCGGGCGCTGGCTCGATGATTTCCGTGCTCTGATGGACGAACTGGAGGCCGCGCGGCGTCTCGCCATCGTCGTCGGCGGCACCGGTATGTACTTCAAGGCGGCGACGCAGGGCCTGTCCGATATTCCCCGCACGCCCGAGGCGGTGCGCGCGCGGGTGCGGGCCGAGGCCGAGGGCGTCGCGTCGGCCGAGCTCCACGCACGGCTGGCGGCGCGCGATCCGCAGACGGCGGCGCGGCTGCGGCCAACCGATCCGCAGCGTGTTCTGCGCGCGCTCGAAGTGCTGGAAGCGACCGGCAGGCCGCTCGCCGCCTTCCAGGGCGCACGCGCCGCGCCCATCCTGCCGGAAGGATCATGGCGCGGCTTCTTTCTCGCGCCGGAGCGCGACGTCGTACGCGCGGCGATCGACGGGCGGTTCCTGGCGATGATCGCGGCCGGCGCCCTCGAGGAAGTGGCGAAGCTGGCTATGCGGAAACTCGATCCGGCCTTGCCGATCATGCGCGCGCATGGCGCGCCAGCGCTGATGGCGCATCTGCGGGGTGAAATGTCTTTGGACGAAGCCATCGCGCGCGGGCAGGGCGATACGCGCGCCTACGCCAAGCGGCAGTTCACTTTCGCGCGTCATCAATTGCCGGATCTTCGGTGGCTCGCGCCGGAGGATGCAGGCGCGGAGGTCGCGCGCGACCTCGACTGAGAAAAGTCCGCAAGATTTATCAATCCGGCCTTTGCTAGCCTTCGGCCATCGGAGAACGAGGTCGATGACGAAGGGACTGACCAGGGGCGATTACGACGAGCGGCTCGGCCGCGTACGCGACTACATCTACGATCATCTCGACGAGGATCTGGATTTCGCGCGGCTCGCCGAAATCGCCTGCCTCTCCCCGCACCACTGGCATCGCATCTATCACGCGCTGCACGGCGAGACGGCCTTCGCCACGGTCAGGCGCCTGCGGCTGCACAGGGCGGCCTACGAACTCAGGCAGACGACAATGCCGGTCGAACGGATCGCAGAGCGCGCGAAATACGACAGCGCGGCCTTCGCGCGCGTATTCAAGGAACAATTCGGCATGCCGCCGGCGCGCTACCGGCGCGAGGGGGTGTATGCCGAGCCCGCATGCAATCGAGACGAGGAGGGTTCGCCGATGCGCGAAATCGAAATCAGACAGGCGCCGCCGCTGACGGTCGCCGGCATTCCGCACCGCGGCCCGTATATGGAGATCGGCCGCGCCTTCGATCAATTGCACAATGTGATCACGACGCGTGGGCTCTATGGTCCCGGTCAGCACAATGTCGCGGTCTATTTCGACGAAGCGTCGATCACGCCGCCCGAAAAATGCCGTTCGCTCGCCGGGCGCTCGGTCGGGCCGGAGACGCCGATCGAGCCGCCGCTGGAGCGGCTCGAACTTGCCGGCGGCGAGCATGCCGTGCTGCGTCATCGCGGTCCCTATGCCGAACTCGGCGCGGCCTATGACTGGCTGTTCGGCGTCTGGCTGCCGGGCTCGGGGCGAGAGGCGGCAGACCGGCCGTGCTACGAAATCTACATCAACACGCCGATGGACGCCGCGCCCAAGGATTTGATCACCGACATTTACCTGCCATTGAAGTAGCGTCGCGGCTGACGCATTCTCCCCGCACCAAGGGGAAACGCATGAAGCTCTACGATCTCAAGAACGGCCTCAATCCGCGCCGGGTCCGCATCTTTCTGGCCGAGAAGGGGATTTCGATCCCCTCCGAATTCGTCGACATGATCAAGGGCGAGAACAAGGGCGAGCGTTATCTGGCCCTGAACCCCATGGGCACGATGCCTGTGCTCGAATTCGACGACGGCACCCATCTGGCCGAATCCATCGCCATCTGCCGCTATTTCGAGGAGTTGCACCCCGAGCCGCCGCTGTTCGGCAGCACGACGCTGGAGCGCGCGCGGATCGAAATGTGGAACCGGCGCATGGAACTGGAAATCCAGCTGCCGATCCAGGACGTGTTCGTGCATCTCAATCCATTCTGGGCTGGCCGGCGCGAACAGGTGCCGGAATATGGTCGCGTGCGGCAGGCGCAGCTGCTGGAGCGCATGGCTTGGCTCAACCGCGAGCTCGCCGACCGGCCCTATATCGCTGGCGACCACTACACGGTGGCCGACATCACCGCGCAATGCGCCTTCGTGATGGGCAAGGGCACAGGCTCGAAGATTCCGGATGACCTCAGCGACCTGAACCGCTGGTTCGAAAGCGTTTCGAGCCGACCGACCGCGCGCGCC
>JACKJE010000054.1 GCA_020638135.1 Methylobacteriaceae bacterium
CGGTCCAATTCCCGAAGGCTTGTAGTAGTCGCGGCGCCCTCACCCGACCCCGCTTCGCGGGGCCACCCTCTCCCGCGCTGCGGGAGAGGGAGTTCCACCTCGCAGCATTCCGTTCTAGGCTCCGCGCAAACTCATCGCGAGCGCCTGCATGACCGTCCTCATTCTCGGCCTTCTCATCTTTCTCGGCGTGCATCTCGTGCCGACCTCGCCGCCGGCGCGCGACGGGCTGATCGCTAAACTGGGCACGGGCCCTTACAAGCTCGCCTTCACGATCGCCTCCTTTATCGGCCTCGCGCTGATCGTCTGGGGTTTCGGCATGGCGCGCCATTCCGGCGCGAACATGCAGCTGTGGACGCCGCCGACCTGGACGAAGCACATCGCCTTCCTGCTGATGTGGATTTCCTTCGTGCTGCTGGTCGCCGCCCAAGTGCCCTCGCATATCCGCGACAAGGCCAAGCATCCGATGCTGGCCGCGGTGAAGTTTTGGGCGCTGGCGCATCTTCTCGCCAATGGCGATCTTGCCGGCTTGATCCTGTTCGTCGCCTTCCTCGCCTGGGCCGTCTACGACCGGATTTCGGTGAAGAAGCGCGGCGCGCTTGGGCCGCTGGGGTCGCGCCACGGCGGCGTGACGCAGGACATTATCGTGGTCGTCGTCGGCACGGCCGCCTACCTCGCCATGCTGTTCTGGGGGCATCCGCTGTTGATCGGCGTCCGGCTCATCGGCTGAGCCTCTCGTTTTCCCGCCGCATTTTGATGTAAGAGGGGCGAACCGGGTGTTTGCTCGAGGGGATGCAATGAAGAAGCTCGCAATTCTGGCCGCAGCCGCAGTCGCGGCCTCGCTCGCCGCGCAGCCTGCGCTGGCGCAGAAGAAGAAGAAGGGTCAACAGCAGGAGCAGGGCCAGGGCGAAAAGAAGGACGACAAATACGCCTATGAATCGCCCTTCCCGACCAAGGCGACCTGGCAATTGCGGACCATCAACGGCAAGAACCCGCCGGCGGAAGCCTCGCTGCTGATCGACGAGAATTTGCGCGGCACGGGATCGTCGGGCTGCAACACCTGGTCGGCGACGCTCTATCCGATCAAGGGCCACCGCCTCGCCATGGGCCCGGTCGCCATGACGAAGAAGAGTTGCACGCCGGAGGTGAACACTTTCGAGCGCGCCTATCTGACCGTGCTGCGCTCCGGCCCGACCTGGGACCTGCAGGGCTCGACGCTGACGGTGAAGAGCCAGTACGGCGAACTGGTCTATGGTCGCGGGCTGTGAGCGGCGCCCCCTCCCCGCTCGCGGGGAGGGATCGAACCGTCAGCCGTGCCGCGCGAGCACATCCTTTACGGCGCTGACGAGTTCGTGCTCGGGCACCGAGAATTGCGCAGGCCGCGCGCTCTTCCATTCCTCGTTGGACTGGATGGCGGCCGCGGCCTTGGCGCCTTCGATCAGATCCTTGATCTGCACTTCGCCCCTGGCGTGCTCGTCGGACCCCTGAATGATCACGCAAGGGCTGTTGCGGCGGTCGGCGTATTTCATCTGCGCCTTCATGCCGGCGGAGCCGAGATAGAGTTCGGCGCGCACATTTTCCGCACGCAGCCTCGCGACCATCGCCTGATAGTGCGCGACGCGGTCGCGATCCATCACCAGCACGACGACTGGGCCCATCTGCGCGCCGGCCGAGACGATCGGGCTGTCGATCAGCTTCAGCGCCGCGAACAGACGCGAGACGCCGATCGAGAAGCCGGTCGCGGGCACGGGCTCGTTGCGGAAGCGGCCGACGAGGCCGTCGTAGCGGCCGCCGCCGCCGACCGAGCCGAAGCGCACGGGATTTCCCTTCTCGTCGGTGACGCCGAACGTCAGCTCCGCTTCGAAGACCGGGCCGGTGTAATATTCGAGGCCGCGCACGACGGAGGGGTCGATGCGGATGCGGTCTTCTTCGTATCCAGCCGCTGAGACGATCCTCGCTATCTCAAGCAGCTCGTTGCGACCTTCCTCGAACTTCGCATTTACCCGGAACTCGGAATCGTCGCTCAATGCATTGAACGCATAACCAGTGGGCCCGCCTAACAAATCGGCAGCAGCGCCGATGTCCAGCATCCGGAGGATGGGGCGTATTTGCCGATCACTGAGGCCCGCGCCCTTCGTGAAGTCGCCGCTCTCGTCCTTGCGCCCTTCGCCGAGCAACATCTCGACGCCATGCACTCCAAGCCGGTCCAGCTTGTCGATCGCCCGCAGAACCGTCAGCCGCCGCCCGGCGTTCTCATCGCCGCCGAGGCCGATCGCCTCCATCACGCCATCCAAAACCTTGCGGTTGTTGACCTTGACGACATAGTCGCCGCGCTGGATGCCGAGCTTTTCCAGCGTGTCGGCGGCCATCATGCAGATTTCGGCGTCAGCCGCGACGCTCGCAGCGCCGACCGTGTCGGCATCGAACTGCATGAACTGCCGAAAACGGCCGGGGCCGGGCTTCTCGTTGCGAAAAACGTAGCCCGCGCGATAGGAGCGATAGGGTTTCGCCAGCTTGTCGTAATTCTCGGCAACGTAGCGGGCGAGCGGCGCTGTCAGGTCGTAGCGCAGCGACAGCCATTGCTCGTCGTCGTCCTGGAAGGAGAAGACGCCCTCGTTCGGGCGGTCCTGATCGGGCAGGAATTTGCCGAGCGCGTCGGTATATTCGATGAACGGCGTCTCGACGGCTTCGAAGCCATAGAGTTCGTAGGATTCGCGGATTTTCGCGAGCATGCGCTCGGAGGCCGCGAGTTCGGCCGGGCCGCGGTCGGCGAGGCCGCGCGGCTGGCGGGCTTTGACCTTGTTGCTTGTGTCGCTCATGCGCCGGGGTTTAGGCGGGCTGGCCCCCGAGGGCAAGGGCGCGCAGTCCGACTACCCCATCGCCCGGACGAAAATCCCGGCCGCCACCAGCGCGAGCCCGACCTGCCCCCATTCGAGCATGCCCCAGATGGCGATCAGGCCGCGCGCGCCGGCGCCGTCGGCGGCGGGATCGAGCAGGCGGTTGTTGATCGGCGCGAGAACGAAGGCCATGTAGGGCCAGCTCGCCATGGCGAAGGCCGCGCCGATCAGCCAGAGCGCGTTGCCGGCCGAACGGTATTCGATCAGCGCGGCGATGGCGGCGGCCAGCGCGAACAGGGCGAGCAGGAGAAGCGCGCGCCGGTCGCTCGGCGCCCATTCCTTTACCAGCGCGCGGTCGTCGAGCGTCAGGCGCGCGGGCTGCTCGACCAGCACCGAATAGAGCGCCGCGCCAAGCCAGGCGGCGGCGAAGGCGAGAGCTATGGGGCCAGCGTGCATGTGTCGTCTCCTTGGCCCCGCTCGGGCCTTCATCCT
>JACKJE010000055.1 GCA_020638135.1 Methylobacteriaceae bacterium
GCAAGGGCAAAGCCGCCTTCGACGCGCGGGCGACTCGGAAACTGCTCGACGAGCGCAGGCGGGCGGCCGACGCCGAAATTCAGCCGGAGCGGTAGATCGGCGGACGGGTCCGACGCCCTTCCTTGGCCGGATGGATGGCTTGCCGGCGCAGGCGCGCGCGGAAACAATGGCGGCGACCCGATCCGCCGCGAGACGCGCCGACCATGCCGAACCAGAGCCCGCAACATGCCGCGCAGGACGAGCCTAGCGGCGAACTCACCATCCGCGTCGTCGCCATGCCCGCGGACACAAATGCGAACGGCGATATTTTCGGCGGCTGGGTGCTGTCGCGCATGGACCAGGCCGGCGGCGTGGCGGCGGTCGACCGCGCGCAGGGCCGCGTCGTGACCGTCGCGATCGAGGCGATGACCTTCGTCAAGCCGGTGCGCGTCGGCGACGTGCTGTGCGTCTACACGAGCGTGCAGGGCGTCGGCCGCACGTCGATGAAAATCCATGTCGAGGCCTGGGCGCGGCGCTTCCGCACCGACGTTCGCGAGAAGGTGACGGTGGGAACCTTCACCTTCGTCGCCATCGACGACGAGGGGCGCCCGCGCCTCGTGCCGCCGGAACGCGGCGCGACCTAGCTTCCCAACCGCGCCTGCGCTCTTGTCCTGCCGATCAACGGCAGGAGCCGGGCCAATTCCGGGCCGGTCTCCCGGCCGGTCAGCGCGAGCCGCAGGGGATGAAACAGCTCCCTGCCCTTGCGGCCCGTCGCGCCTTTCACGGCCGACGTCCAGGCGCTCCAGGTCTTTTCGTCCCAGGGGTCCGGCGGCAGCAGGTCGAGCGCCGCCTTGCAGAATGCCGCGTCCTCGATCACCGGCGCGATCTCGCCGTCGACGATGCGCCACCAGTCGCAGACGTCGAGAAACGTCTCGATATTGCCGCGCACGGCGAGCCAGAAGGCTTCGGCATGCGCGCCGACAATGTCGTGCGCGGCGAGGCGCTCGCGCACGCTTTCGAAATCGAGCTTGAGCAAGGTGCGCTGCGTCAGCGTGCGCAGATCGGCGGGATCGAATTTCGCGGCGTTGCGCGAGACATGCGCAAGATCGAACATTTGCGCGAGTTCGACGAGCGAGCCGACGGCATGCACTTCGTCTGACGAACCGGTCAGCACCGCGATCGCGGCGACCGCCAGCGCCTCGACGCCGCCGTCGCGCAGCGAGGCGATCGACAGCGCGCCGGAGCGTTTCGACAGGCCGGCGCCGGAAGCGTCTACCAAGAGATTGTGGTGCGCAAAGCGCGGCGCCTGGCCTGCGCCCGCGAGCGCATCGACGATCTGAATCTGCACGGCGGTGTTGGTGACGTGATCCTCGCCACGGATGACGTCGGTAATGCCGAGATCGATGTCGTCGACGACCGAGGGCAGCGTGTAGAGGAACGAGCCGTCCTCGCGCACGAGCACGGGATCGGAAAGCGAGGCGCAGTCGATGTGGCAATGGCCACGCACGCCGTCGTCCCATTCGACGAGGCGATGATCGAGCTTGAAGCGCCAGTGCGGCCTGCGCCCCTCGGCTTCGAGCTTCGCGCGGTCGGCGTCGGTCAGCGCGAGCGCGGCGCGGTCGTAGACCGGCGGCAGGCCGCGCGCCTGTTTGAGCTTGCGACGGCGGTCGAGTTCGGCCTGCGTCTCATACGCGGGATAGAGCAGGCCCATCTGCTTCAGGCGCTCGGCGGCGGCTTCGTACAGCGCGACGCGGTCAGACTGGCGGACCGTCAATTGCGGCGCGATGCCGAGCCAAGACAGATCGACCTCGATGCCACGGGCGAATTCGGCGGTCGAGCGTTCGAGATCGGTATCGTCGAAGCGCAGGACGAAGCGCCCGCCCGCCCGCGCGGCGACGAGATAGTTGAACAGGGCCGTGCGCGCATTGCCGATGTGAATGCGGCCGGTGGGCGATGGCGCGAAACGGACGACCGGACCTGACATGGCGCTCTTGGGGCTCTTGGGCTCTTGGGGCTCAGCCCGCGGAATCGCTGCGGGCAGCGGGTTGTCGCAGACCAGAACGGCAATGTTAAGGGCGGCGAGCGCGCGAGCGCGCGATCGCCACGGTGCGCTGCCGGAAGGCCCGGCGGCGTGGCGCCATGTATTTTACCATTGACTACATACCAACTGGTTGGTACCTTTTGGCATGACAGCCGACAAACAAACCGCCCGCGACAAAATTCTCGACGCAGCCGTCCGCGTCATCCGCGCCCAAGGCTATGCCGGGACCAGCGTGGATGAACTCTGCGCGGCGGCGGGCGTCACCAAGGGCGCGTTCTTCCATCATTTCAAATCGAAGGAAGCGGCGGCGGTCGCGGCGGCCGGGCGGTTCTCCGACATGGCGGACGGCATTTTCGCGGCCGCGCCCTACCGCGCCCTGCCCGACCCAGTCGACCGCATGCTGGGCTATGTCGCGTTCCGACGGGAGCTGATGCAGGGCGAATTGCCGGCCTTCACATGTCTGGTCGGCACGATGGCGCAGGAAGCCTATGCGACGCATCCCATCGTGCGCGAGGCCTGCGCGCAATCGATCGACGCGCATGTCGCGATGCTGGAAGCCGACATCGCCGAAGCGATGCGCTTACGAAACGTCAGCGCGCCCGGCGGCCCGCGCGGGCTCGCGCTTTACATGCAGGCGGTCATCCAGGGCGCATTCGTGCTGGCGAAGGCGCATGGCGATGCGAGGGTCGCGGCGCAATGCCTCGATCACCTGCACGATCATCTGGTTCGGCTGTTCGGTCGGAGGGAGACAGATCAATGAGTGAGACAACCAACGATCGCGAACTGGTCCTGTCGCGCCTGATCGACGCGCCGCGCGAAAAACTGTTTCGCTGCTGGACCGATCCGAAATTGATGGAGCAATGGTTCTGTCCGAAGCCGTGGTACGTGTCGGACGTCGTGACGGACGTGCGGCCGGGCGGTTCGTCGTCGATGTTCATCAACGGGCCGAACGGCGAGCGCTTTCCCAATCGCGGCGTCTATCTCGATGTCGCGCCGGATGCGCGCATCGTCTTCACCGACGCCTACGTCGACGCATGGACGCCTTCCGACAAGCCGTTCTTCACGGCGATCGTGACCTTCGAGGACGAGGCTGGCCGGACGCGCTATACGGCGCGCGCGCTGCACTGGAGCGCGGCTGACCGCGAAGCGCACGAGAAGATGGGTTTTCACGAAGGCTGGGGCAAAGCCGCCGACCAGCTCGCCGAACTCGCCGCCACGATCTGAGGGGCATGCTCGACATGCACTGCGAAACCCGACTCCC
>JACKJE010000056.1 GCA_020638135.1 Methylobacteriaceae bacterium
TCAGCGTCAAGTTGACGCTCAGACATGGTACCCGCGTTCATTCCACCGCAAAATCTCCTTCAGCGCCGCTACCAGCCGGTCGCACTCCGCGTCCGTGCCGATGCTGATACGCAACCGCTCCGAAATCCGCGGCTTGTCGAACCAGCGCACGATGATCGCGCGCTCCCGCAGCGCCTTGAAGATGTCGGCGGCCTTGTGCGCGGGATGGCCGGCGAAGACGAAATTGGCCTTGGACGGCAGCACGTCGAAACCGAGCGCCTGCAGCTCGGCGGTCAGGCGCTCGCGGCTGGCGATCACCTTGGCGCAACTCTGCCGGAACCAGTCCTCGTCCTCGTAAGCGGCGATCGCGCCCGCCTGCGCGAGCCGGTCGAGGGGGTAGGAGTTGAAACTGTCCTTCACGCGCTCCAGCGCGTCGATCAGCTCGCGCGAGCCGATGGCGAGGCCGACGCGCAAGCCGGCGAGCGCGCGGGACTTCGACAGCGTGTGCGTGACCAGGAGGTTCGGGTGGCGGGCGATCAGTGGGATCGCGCTTTCCGCGCCGAAATCGACATAGGCCTCGTCGATCACCACGGGAATGTCGGGATGCGCCTGCAGCAGCGTCTCGATTTCCGCGCGAGAAAGAGCCATGCCGGTCGGCGCATTGGGATTGGCGAAGATGATCGCGCCGCAGTCCGGCCCGTAGTCCGACACATCGATGCGCATCTGCGCATCGAGCGGCACGATCTTCGTCTTCACGCCGAAGAACTGCGACCAGACGGGATAGAAGGAATAGGTCACGTCCGGGAAGGCCAGCGGCTTCTCGTGTTTCAGCAGCGCCTGGAAGACCAGCGCCAGCACCTCGTCCGAGGAATTTCCGACAAAGACCTGCTCCGCCTTCACGCCCTCGCGCTTGGCGATCGTCTCGCGCAGCTTCAACGAGGTCGGCTCGGGGTAGAGGCGCAGCGCGTCGCCTGCCGCCGCCTGGATCGCGTCCAGCGCGCGCGGGCTCGGCCCGTAGGGGCTCTCATTGGTGTTGAGCTTGACGATGTCGGCCATGACCGGCTGTTCGCCCGCCACATAGGGCTTGAGGTCGTGAACGAGCGGGCTCCAGAAACGGCTCATCTTGTCTCGCAGATGTCTGCGCGGCGCGGCGCGCCGTCCTTGTAGCCTTTTGCGCGCCTGCGAAAAAGTGCGGAGGGGCTTGCCTCGCCTATAAGCGCCTGCGAAACACGAAAGGTCATTTTTCGGACCGATTCGCGCGGGATCAATGCCGGAAGACGCGCCAGGCGGCGCGAGCGGCATCGACGGTGGGCCTGATGATATTGAGCAGGTTTGGGGGCGTGGGCGCCCGATCGTTCGGAATCGTGGCCGCGCTTGGCGCAGCCGCCGGCGGTCTCGTCGCGGCGGGCGCGGCGCAAGCCGAGACGTTGCGCGCGACCTATGCGCTCTCGATCATCGGCGTGCCGATCGGCAGCGCGGACGCCGCGGCCTCGATCGAAGGCAGCGGCTACAAGATCGACATCGGCCTGCGCCTGACGGGGCTCGCGGCGCTCGTCACCAAGGCCAAGGGCGCGGCGACCGCCAACGGCGCAATCGCGAATTCCGCCGTGCTTCCCAACGCCTACGCCAATACGACGGCCAATGCGACGGAGACGCGCACGGTGCGCATGGGGCTGAACGCCGGCACGGTGCGGGCGGTCGACATTTCCCCGCCCTTCCTCGACATGAACGAACGCGTGCCGGTCACGCAGGGCCACAAGACCAATGTCCTCGATCCCGTAAGCGCGCTGGTCATGAGCGTGCCGCAGGGCCAGCCGCTCGTCGGGCAGACGGCCTGCGACCGCACCATTCCGGTCTATGACGGGCTGGTGCGCTTCAACGTGTCGTTGTTCTACAAGGGCGTGCGCAACGTCCGCGCCAAGGGCTATTCCGGCCCGGTGTCGGTCTGTTCGGCCCGCTATACGCCGATCTCCGGCTACAAGCTCGACAGCCAGTCGACCAGATACATGGCGGAAAACCGCGACATGGAGGTCTGGCTCGCCCCGGTCGCGCAGGCCCATGTCGTCGTGCCCTATTACGTCAAGATCGGCACGAAATCGGGATCGCTGGTCATCCAGGCCGTCGATTTCCATCTGGCCGAACGGCGCGCCCAGAACAACTGACCCAAATCGGCCCGCGCGGCCGCCATCGGTTAACGCGCCGCCCCTTTCCGCCTGTTTTCGCTGCGCCTTTATCCACAGAGCCTTGTGGCGCTGCGGCGGTCGCGCCCCATATATTGCGTGAACACAGCGCGAATTCCCGGAATTCAGCGATTCGTGCCCGCTCCGTTCGCGGTTCGGCCTGAAAGTTAACGCCTTGGCCCTTTCGAGTTCTTTTCGGCGCGCGCTTGACAAAAATCGCCTTCGGAGTCCGTCCGCGAGTCCTGTTTTCGGGGGTCGATTCCCGTTCGGAGTCGTTTCGATTCACAATACTTGGCGCCCGGCGCCTCCGATTGCGCGATATCTTGCGGAGAACGAAAGACGACTCTGCGGGAGTCAGCGATTCGGGCGCGATTCGTTCGCGCCCCGTTCGAAAGCTGAATTTTCGCTGCGGCCGGCGGCCCAGAACGGCACAGGCGGCCGGCTGCCGTGTCGGGGCGCGGAGCGATGAATTATTCGCGCGCCGCGCTGATCGCGGACCCGAAGCAACGGCGAACCGCAGGCGTCACGGCGGTTCTGGGGCCGACCAACACCGGCAAGACGCATTTCGCGATCGAGCGGATGCTCGCCCATTCCACCGGCATGATCGGCCTGCCGCTGCGGCTGCTGGCGCGCGAAATTTACCAGAAGCTCGCGGCGCGGGCCGGGACGAACGCCGTCGCGCTGGTCACCGGCGAGGAGAAGATCAAGCCGCCGAACCCGCGCTATTGGGTGTCCACTGTCGAGGCCATGCCGCGCGACCTCGCGGTCTCCTTCGTGGCGGTCGACGAAATCCAGCTCGCTGCCGATTTCGACCGCGGCCACGTCTTCACCGACCGTCTGCTCAACCGGCGCGGCGCCGACGAGACCCTGCTGATCGGCTCGGGCGTGATGGCGCCGGTCATCCGCACGCTGCTGCCCGGCGTTCCCGTCGTCGAACGGCCGCGCCTGTCGAAACTCAGCTTTGCGGGCCACGCCAAGATTTCGCGGCTGCCGCGGCGCAGCGCCATCGTCGCCTTCTCGGCCGAGGAGGTCTACGCCATCGCCG
>JACKJE010000057.1 GCA_020638135.1 Methylobacteriaceae bacterium
ACGATCGTCGCGCCGCCCTCGTCCCTGATATCGAAGGCGAGCTTGGCGTCGTGCAGCGCAATGAACAGCGCATAGGGGCCGCCGTCATGGCCCGGCAATGCGAATTTGTTCTCCTCGATCAGGTCGTAGATCGCGATCTCGCGCTCATGCTCCTGATCAGGCGTGCCGCGGCCAATCGAGGCGTCGTCGAGCGTGATCGCGACCAGCCTCTTTGTGTCTGTCGTCATGCCGCGCCTCTGTTGATGCGGATCGCCACCGAGCGTGCATGCGCTTCAAGCCGCTCGGCCTCGCCGAGTGCGATCGCGGAGGGACCGAGCAGGTTCAGCGATTGCGGCGAACATTTGAGAAGCGACGTGCGCTTCATGAAGTCGAGCACGCCAAGCCCCGACGAAAAGCGCGCGGATCGCGCGGTCGGCAGCACGTGATTGGAGCCGCCGACATAATCGCCGATGGCTTCGGGCGTATGCGCGCCGATAAAGATCGCGCCGGCGTTTCTCACGCGCGAGGCGAGACCTTCGGCGTCTTCCGCCATGATCTCGAGATGTTCGGCGGCGATGCGGTCGGCGAGCGGGATCGCGTCAGCAAGGTTCTTCACGACGATGGTCGCGCCGAAGTCGCTCCAGCTCGCCCGCGCGATTTTTTCACGCGGCAGCGTGGTGAGTTGCGCTTCCACGGCGCGCTCGACATCGCGGGCGAGGTCCGCGCTGTCGGTGATGAGAATGCTTTGCGCCGCCGTATCGTGCTCGGCCTGCGCCAGCAGGTCGGCGGCGATCCAGGCGGGATTGGCGGACGCGTCGGCGATGACCAGAACTTCCGAGGGGCCGGCGATCATGTCGATACCGACCTGGCCGAAGACGCGGCGCTTGGCCGCCGCGACATAGGCGTTGCCGGGACCAACGATCTTGGCGACCGGCCTGATCGTCTTCGTGCCGTAGGCGAGCGCGGCGACGGCCTGCGCGCCGCCGATGCGGTAGACTTCATCGACCCCCGCGCGAGAAGCGGCGGCAAGTACGAGCCGGTCGACGGCGCCATCTGGCGTCGGCACGACCATGACGATGCGCGGCACGCCCGCGACCTTGGCCGGCACGGCGTTCATCAGTACCGACGAGGGATAAGAGGCCGTGCCGCCGGGCACGTAGAGGCCGACCGCCTCGACCGCCGTCCAGCGCCAGCCGAGCTCGACGCCGGCCGCGTCGGTGAAGCGCAGGTCCGCAGGTTTCTGGCGCTCGTGGAAAGCGACGATGCGGCCATGCGCGACGTCGAGCGCGTCGAGCGCGGCTTTCGGACAGGCGGCGACCGCCGCCTCGATCTCGGCCTTGCCGATCGCCAGGCCGCGTTCTGAGAGGTCGATCCGGTCGAACTTCTTCGACAGGTCGATCAGCGCCGCATCGCCGCGCGCAACCACGTCGGCGATGATATCGCGGGCGGCGGCGTCCACGTCCTCCGAGACCTCGCGCTTCATGGCGAGCAGGTCGGCGAAGCGCGCGTCGAAATCGGCGGCTGTCGCGTCGAGCCGCAGGGTCATCTCTCAGCTCCGGAATCAGGCGCGGCGGGACGCGCCCCGAATTGGTCCGTCAGGTCATGACCCTTGAGCGGGGCCCGCGTCAAGCGCGTGGCCGGGCCGGGACTTGGCCGTCCAGCGGGGCCCGAGGTCGCGCAGATGGACTTCGAGACATTCGACATCGAGCCGCAGCGCCGCGCCACCCGAAAATGTCAACAAAACGAGGCCCGCCGGCGCGTCGGTCGCCTCGAAGGAAATGGCGAGCAGGTTCAGCACGCTGTTCGGCTCACGCTGCGGCACGCCGTTCTGGCGGACCGTGCGCACGCGGTCGAACTGCAGGGCGGCGACCGCCCGCTCGCATTGGCCGGCGTCGGCGGAAATCCAGTCGAATCGGGAAAGACCGAGAACGAAGCGGTCCTGCTCGGGCAGCCAGGCCATGTCGCCGACGCGCACGAGCGCGTCCTGCAGATGGGCGGAAACGACTTCGAGGTCTTCCGGATCGAAGGCGATGAGGCGGAGTGGATGGTCGCTATCGGGGCATTGCTGTGTCATGACGGCCTCGCACACGCCATGTGGGGCCGACCGGCGCGCTACGCAAGCGCCCGCAGCCTCAGGCCGCGCTGGCGGCGTTGTGCGATCCGCCCGTCAGCATGCCGCGCAGCTTCACGAAGGCGCGCAGCGCGAAACCCATGGGCACGGGCATGGCCACGCGGCAGATGGCGAGCTTGCGGACATAGGTCCGCACCCGCCAGCGCGAGACGACGCCGGCCCGGAACAAGGCCACCGAACCCGGCGCGAGCTCGCTCCACTGGCCCTGTTCGTCGCGGACTTCCACCGCGCCTTCGAGAATGTGGACCCATTCGTCTACACCGAAGCGCCAGTCGAATTCGCCGGCTGTGCAGTCCCAGACCACGGAGACGGCGGCGCCGTCGCGACTGCGGGAAAGTTCGGCCATGCGGGCGCGCGGCTCGCCGGACACGATCCAGTCCTTCGGGATCGGCGCGTCGTTCAGCGCGACGTCGGTGGTGGAAATGTAGATTGCCGGCTCGCCCATGTGGTCTCCGCAGGTCCGTTGGGTGGACCGCACGGTATGGCAGGCCGGTTAATCGTCGCTTGGCGCCGGCGTGGCGGCCGGACCCGCTTCTCGCGCTGGTTAACGGGTCTGATGCGGAAGCTAGCCCGCCGAAATGCGCTCGACCTCCGCGCCGCAGGCGCCGAGCTTCTTCTCCAGCGCCTCGAAGCCGCGGTCGAGGTGGTACACCCGGTTCACTGTGGTCTCGCCTTCCGCGGCCAGCGCGGCGATGACCAGCGACACGGAGGCGCGCAGGTCCGTCGCCATGACCGGGGCGCCCTTGAGCTTCGGCACGCCCTCGATGATCGCGGTGTCGCCATCGAGCCGGATCTGCGCGCCGAAGCGGGCGAGTTCCGAGACATGCATGAATCGGTTCTCGAAAATCGTCTCGGTGATGCGCGAGACGCCGTCGGCGCGGGTGACGAGCGCCATCAGCTGCGCCTGCA
>JACKJE010000058.1 GCA_020638135.1 Methylobacteriaceae bacterium
ATGTGGATCGTCGGCCTCGGCAAACCCTGGGATCACTGGACGGTCGTCGACCGCATTTCCGGGCGCACGGTCTGGTTCTTCGATTCCTGGGGCATGAAGCACTATCGCTTCGACAGTTTCACGCTCGACAAGACCAAAGCCGGCGACAAGAAGGGTCAGAAGATCATGATCGACGCGCACCAGACGTTTCTGCTGCGGTTGGGTGAGCTCTAGCCCATCGCGACGTTCTTGCCCCGGTCGCCATGCTTGGCCCGATCCAGCGTGAGGGTCCACCAGCCGAAAGCGCACCAGCCGCCGATGTAGACGACGCCGGCGGCCAGCACGACCCAGCCCGGCGCGGGTCCGACTGCAGCGCGCGAAACCATTTCTCTGAAGCTCGCCGCCGGCGTCGGATGAATCGCGAGTTTGCCGTAATAGGCGACGGTCTGAATCAGCAATATCCATCCGTAATTGCGCCTGAACCGGCGTCCCATGGCGCGCGCGAGGCTGATGTGGTGGACCGGGTTCGTATAGTCGCGCGCCAGAACGTCGCGCCACCGTTCGTTGTATTCTTCGCCGCGCAGGATCGGCGCATAGAGATGCGTCTCCATCCAGCGCGCGCGGGCGCGCCACACGTTGAAATAGCGATAGCGGCGCGCTTCCATGTTGAGGAAGAACGCGATGAGCAGGCCAACGAGCAAGAGAGGAAGGGGCGACGCCTCGGCGCTCGAATAGGTCGACGACAGGGCGATGCCCATGGTCACGATGGTCCAATTGGTCGTGTTGTCGAGGCGCGTCCGCCAGATCGTCGAACGATAGACCTCGCCACGATAGAGATGCGCGACCGCGCCGAGTTCAGCGGCATTGAAATCGGGGTGCGGCTCCTCGTTCGGCTTCGGGGCAAGCGACATCGTCATCCTCCCGGCGCTGCGATCTTCGTCGCTGTCGCCATCGGCAGACTAGGCCCTCGGGCAGCGAGCGGCCAGATATCCCTTCAGATATTCGCGAGAACGCGATTGCCCGATATCCGCACCCGGCCGGCGGCGACCAGCGCCAGCGCCTGCGGATAGATGCGGTGCTCCTGCTTCAGGACGCGCGCCGCCAGCGTTTCGGCGTCGTCTGAATCCTCGACCGGCACGGCCGCCTGCAGGATGATCGGGCCGGCGTCCATTTCCGGCACGACGAAATGCACGGTGCAGCCGTGGATCTTCACGCCGTCCTCGATCGCGCGCTCGTGCGTATGCAGGCCGCGATAGGAGGGCAGCAGGGCGGGGTGGATGTTGAGCATCCGGCCCTGCCATTGCGCCACGAACCACGGCGTCAGCACGCGCATGAAGCCGGCCAGGCATACGAGGTCGATCGCATTGTCTTGCAGCACGGCCTGCATCGCCCGCTCGAAGGCTTCGCGATCCTTTCCGTAGGTCTTGTGATCGATCGCCGCGGTACGAATGCCGCGTGAAGCGGCCCACTCGAGGCCGGCGGCGTCGGGACGGTTGGACAGGACGAGCGCGATCTCGGCCGGAAAATCCGGCGCAGCTGCGGCTTCCGCCAGCGCCATCATGTTGGAGCCGCGCCCCGAGATCAGGATGGCGACGCGCTTCTTTGTCACAGCTTCAGCGCCCCGCGCGTCGTCACGCGCTCCTCGCTCTGCGCTTCGGTCACTTCGCCGATCCGGATCGGCGCGAGGCCGGCGTCGGCCAAGGCCTTCTCGCCCTCGGCGGCGCGGGCTTTCGAAACCACGACCACCATGCCGATTCCGCAATTGAAGGTGCGCAGCATTTCCTTCTCCGCCACGCCGCCTTCGCGCGCAAGCCAGCCGAAGACGGGAAGGACGGGAATGGCGGAGAGGTCGAGGGAAACGCCAAACCCCTTCGGCAGCACGCGCGGAATATTCTCGGGGAAACCGCCGCCGGTGATATGGGCGAGCGCGCGGATCGCATCCGTCGCCTTCAGCGCCGCGAGCAGCGGCCGCACGTAGATTTTCGTCGGGACGAGCAGGGCTTCGGCAAGCGTCTTGCCCGCCTCGAACGGCGCCGGCGCGTCCCATTTCAACCCCGTGCGCTCGACGATCCGGCGCACCAGCGAAAAGCCGTTGGAATGCACGCCGGAGGAGGGCAGGCCGAACAGCACGTCGCCCGTTTCAATTCCACGCGGCAGCAACCCGCCACGCTCGGCCGCGCCGACCGCGAATCCGGCGAGATCGTAGTCCTTCTTAGCGTAAAGGCCTGGCATTTCGGCCGTCTCGCCGCCGATCAGCGCGCAACCGGCGTCGACGCAGCCGGCCGCGATACCCTTGACGACAGCGGCGCCTTCTTCCGGATCGAGCTTGCCCGTCGCGTAATAGTCGAGGAAGAACAGGGGCTCGGCGCCCTGCACGACAAGATCGTTGACGCACATGGCGACGAGGTCGACGCCGACCGTGTCGTGGATGCCGCTGTCGATCGCGATCTTGACCTTGGTGCCGACGCCATCGTTGGCGGCGACCAGCACGGGATCGGAAAATCCCGCTGCCTTCAGGTCGAACAGGCCGCCGAAGCCGCCGATCTCGCCGTCGGCGCCCGACCGGCGGGTGGAGCGCACATGCGGCTTGATGAGCTCGACCATGCGCGTCCCCGCGTCGATATCGACGCCGGCCTGCGCATAGGTGAGGCCGTCCTTCGGCTTGTCCTGCATGGCTATCCCCGGGTTTGCGGCGGGATTATCGGGTCGCGGCGGCGCTGGCAAGGCGTCGCGGGCCGGCGCGTGAAGCCGCGCACAGGCGCCCTGCGCCGCCGTGGCGTATGAATGGGCGAGGAGACCCGAAATGTTGCGGACCCTGTCCATTTGCCTGGCGCTGTCGATCGGCGCCGCCGCCGCCGCGCAGACCTGCGACTATCGCCAGCCCGCGCCCTCGGCCGCGATGATCGAGGCCGAAAAGATGCGCAAGGCCGAAAGCAGCCCCTTCGC
>JACKJE010000059.1 GCA_020638135.1 Methylobacteriaceae bacterium
CAGGATGAGGATTCCGGACTAAAGATCAGGACCGAGACAGAATACTATCCTGGAGGAAACATGACACAGCGCAAGGTCGCTCTCATCACCGGCGGCTCGGCGGGCATCGGCAAGGCTTCGGCGCTGGCGCTGGCGCGAGCGGGGTGGGACGTCGTCGTCACCGGCCGCCGCAAGGATCTGCTGGATCAGGTGGCGACCGAAGCGCGCGGGCTCGGCGCGCGGGCGATCGGCGTTGTCTGCGACGTCGGCAAGCCGGACTCGGTGAAGGCCTTGTTCGACGCCGTCATGGCCGAGTTCGGCCATCTGCATCTCCTCTTCAACAATGCCGGCATCGGCGCGCCGGGCATCAATCTCGAGGACCTGACCTACGAGCAATGGCAGGCTGTGGTGGACACCAATCTCACCGGCCCGTTTCTGTGCACGCAGCACGCCTTCCGGATCATGCGCGACCAGAAGCCGATCGGCGGGCGCATCATCAACAACGGCTCGATCTCGGCGCATGCGCCGCGCCCGAACACGGCGCCCTATACATCGACCAAGCACGCGATGACGGGCCTGACGAAATCGACCGCGCTCGACGGCCGCAAGTACAATATCGCCTGCGGGCAGATCGACATCGGCAATGCCGACACCGACATGGGCGGCCGCATGAAGGCCGGCGTGCCGCAGGCGAACGGCCAGATCGCGCCGGAAGCGGTAATGGACCCCGAGCATGTCGCGAATGCGGTGGTGCACATGGCCAGCCTGCCGCTGGAATCCAACGTGCTGTTCATGACGATCATGGCGACCAAGATGCCGTTTGTCGGGCGGGGGTGAACGGCGGTCGCCGCAATCTTGATGGACGTCCGCTTCCGATCCCGGGGGCGGCTGGCGCTATGGACAGAAGTCGGACGCCGCCGACGGCCGATGGCATGTCCAGTTGATCCCAGCAGCCGACGCTGTGCAAAAAGAAGATTTGTACAACAGACTTCGGCAAGCCTGAACGACGCCTATGCGACAAGCATCATTATCCGCCAAGATGCCGCGAAATAACGAACACATCAACGCCGGACATCGAGCATTCATCGTTTGACGCGTCATTGCTTGTAATGACTTCAGTAACATTTCCGGATTTATCTGTGAAAGAAATATGATGTATTTGGCGATAGATATCATTGGCGCGCTTTTCTGACGCAAGCATCTTTATTTTTGTTTTCGTAAGATCTAGAGCGCTGGGTTCGATCAAGCCGGCATTTTTCAGATGCACTAACGCCATCTGGGTTGCCCAGCGTTCAACGCCCGTGCAATCTGGTGTCTTGGCCAGAGTATGCAATGGCGCTCCGAATATTATAAGAAGCAGCGAGAGTATCCTGATATTAAGATTTGCTCTCATTTTGCAATGCTTACAAATGTGGACGCTTGGGAAGTGACCATACAATACCGCCCGCGCACAGATTTCAAGAAATTCGCACAATGCAGAGGTTCGTTTTAGGGGACGAGTTAGATCGCGCAGAATTGTCGACGCGTTCCTGCCGTGTCCGCTATCGCAGACGGTCCTGCTGTCAGCGCAGTCCTGCGCCAACGTTCCATTCCCGTCCTTGCCGTCTATCCCGATGCCGCTTGTCGGAACTCGCGCATTGGACTACGCGCGGGAGCCCTCGCGATCGGCTAGACTGCCCCTATGCCCCTGCACCTCCTCAAACTCTGCGTCGGCGCCGAGTCCATCGCCGATCTCGAACACTGGATTGCGCAGCGCCTCGCCATCCAGCGGAAGCGCGGTGAGACGCCGGAGCATGTCCATACGACGCGGATGACGCCGAAACGCCGCGATGAATTGCTCGATGGCGGCTCGCTCTACTGGGTCATCAAGGGCCAGATCGCCGCGCGCGAGCGTCTGCTCGACCTGCGCCCGGTCGTCGGCGCCGATGGAATCGGGCGGACCGACCTCGTGCTGAGCGGCGACGTCGTTCCCGTGCATCCGCGCCCGTGCCGGCCGTTCCAGGGCTGGCGCTATCTGGCCGCCAAGGACGCGCCGGCCGATCTCGGCAGGTCCTCGGGCGCCATCGCCGAAATGCCCGAGGAATTGCGGCGCGAATTGCGCGAACTCGGATTGTTGTAAGCTGCGGGGCCGCCTCTTGCGCGCGGCGGCGGCGATCACGATTTATGGGACCCGGCCGGACGCGGATTGATCAAATGGCACAGCTTCCCGAAAGCGCGCGCAAGGCGAGCGCGGCGGTCGATTCCTTTCTTTCGCGCGCCGCGAAAGTTCCGGCGCCCTCGGAGGGCAGGGGTCGGCTGATCTTCGCGCTCGACGCCACGATGAGCCGCCAGCCGACCTGGGATATGGCGCAGAGCCTGCAGCAGCGCATGTTCACGGAGACCGAGGCGCTCGGCGGGCTCGACGTGCAACTCGTCTATTTCCGGGGGCTCGCCGAATGCCGGGCCTCGCGTTTCGTGTCGCAGGGGGCGGGGCTTGCCGCCGTCATGTCGAAGATTGACTGCCGGGGCGGCAATACGCAGATCGAGAAAGTGCTGCGTCATGCGCGCGACGAGGCGAAGGCGGCGCCGGTGGGGGCGCTGGTCTTCGTCGGCGACGCGATGGAGGAGAATGTCGAC
>JACKJE010000006.1 GCA_020638135.1 Methylobacteriaceae bacterium
CGCGGCACGCCGGCCGTCACGATGATGACGTCGGCGCCGGCGATGTCCTTGTAGTCGTTCGCGCCCGAGAGCCTGGCGTCGAAGCCGTCGACGGGCGAGGATTCAGCGAGATCGAGCGCCTTGCCCTGGGGCGTGCCCTCGGCAATGTCGAACAGGACGATGTCGCCAAGTTCCTTGAGGCCGGCGAGATGGGCCAGGGTGCCGCCGATCTGGCCGGCTCCGATCAATGCGATTTTCTTACGCGCCATGTTGTCCATCCCTGTCGAACGGCCCGAAAGCCGATAAGGGCGGACGGTCTGTCGCCCGCCAATTTGCCTGTCGTTCGCACGGCCGCCTGTCGGCCGTGAACGTCGCGCTTCTTTGAACCCATCGTGCGAAACTGGCAAGGCAACGAAAGACTCAGATGGCGGCTGCGCCCCGCCCGGTCGTCGCGGAACTTGCGCCGGTTTGCTGCATCGCGCCGAAAAGTCAGGGCGTTAGGGTCCGCTAAGCACGGCGCCCAATCGGCAGACAGCTGGTTACAGATTTCAAATAATGTAATCTGTCAGCGTTTTTCGTCAGCTGCGACCTCCGCGAAGCTCCTGAAGAACCAGGCGTGTCACGCGGCCCGCGCGCGTATTGAGCGCCGATCGGGCGGTCTTAGCGTCCAGCATGACCGCGGCGGGATGGACGAAGCGATGCGCTACGTCGAACACCAGCGCCAGGGCGCGCTGCAGGTCGACCTGGCGGAAATTGCCCTGGGCGAAGCCTTCCTCGATCGTCCGCTGCACCGCGCCCTGCAGGCGGGCGCGATGCTTGCGGGCGACCGGCGCGTCGGCCTGGGCCGCTTCGGCGAGGATCAGGAACAATTGCGGATCGCGCTCCAGCTTGTCGCGATAGCCGCGCTGGATGGCGAAAAGGATGCGCTCGAGCTTGTCCGGCGCGGGGTCGGGGCTCTCGGCGATGACGCGCACCTCGGCCTCGATCGGCTTCAGCCAGGCGGCCGTCACTTCCTCGATCAGCGCCGCCTTGGAGGGGAAATAGCGATAGACATTGGCGTGCGACATACCTGCCGCATCGGCTATGGCGACGACGGTCGCGCGGCGCGGACCGTAGCGGCGCAGGAAGGTCGCCGCGGCCTCCATGATGCGGGCGTCGGCCGGAAGGTCGCTGGCGTTCGCTTCGGCCGGCATGGGGCGTCAGGTCTCCACGATCCCGCCGGTGTCGCCCGAGGCGTCCGACAGCGAGCCGTGCGGCAGCGCGAGATATTCCGTCGACTGCATCTCGATGAGCCTCGAGACGGTGCGGTCGAATTCGAAGGCCTCGTGACCGTCCACGCCAGCGTAGATCGCCTGCGGCGGCGCGGCGGCGGCGGCGATCAGCTTGACGCGATGATCGTAGAGGGCGTCGATCAGCACGATGAACCGCTTCACTTCGTTGCGTTTGGCCGGGTCGAGCACCGGAATCCCGTCCAGGACGATCGTATGGTAGACGCGCGCGATCTCGACGAAATCGGTCGCGCCAAGCGGCCTGCCGCAGAGATTGTCGTAGTTGAAGCGCGCCACATTATGGGCGGCTTCCGGGATTTCCACGTCGCGGCCGAAGACCCGGACATGGTCGGGCGCGCCCTTGGCGACGCCGGTCAGCGCGCGAAAAAGGCCCTGAAGCCGGTTGGTGGATTCGTCGCCGAGCGGCGTGAACCAGACATCCGAGCCCGACAGTTTCTCGAGGCGGAAATCAGTGCGCGCTTCGAGTTTGGTCACCTCCATGCGTTGCCGGATCATGTCGATGAACGGCAGAAACAACGCGCGATTCAGACCGTCGCGATAGAGATCGCCCGGCTCGACGTTCGAGGTGGCGACGATAACGACGCCCCTGGCGAACAGCGCCTGAAAGAGACGACCGAGAATCATGGCGTCGGCAATGTCGGTCACCGCGAATTCGTCGAAACACAGGAGCCATGCGTCTTCGGCGAGATCGGCGGCGATCGGCGCGATCGGATCGTCGCCCTTGACCGCGCCGGTCTTTCTCTTCTGACGCCAGTCATGCACGCGGGCATGGACATCCGCCATAAAGGAATGGAAATGCGCCCGGCGCTTGCGACGGACGTCGACCGTGTCAAAGAACAGGTCCATCAGCATGGTCTTGCCGCGGCCGACCGAGCCCCAGACATAGAGACCGCGCGGCGGCTCAGGCGCCTTGCGGCCGCCGAACAGCCAGCCGAGCGCGCTGGACTTGCGGGCGAGGCGCGATTCCGCCAGCGCGACGCAGAGCGCGTCGAGCTTCTTCACCGCTGCGATCTGGGCGGGATCGCTCTCGATCTCGCCGCGTGCGACGCGTTCCGAATAACGTCTGTGTATCGTGCCGGGCATGCGTTCGGCAGCCTACAGGCCGCCCATGGCGCAGACGATACGCCATTCGTCGTCCGTGACCGGTTGCACGGACAGACGCGAATTGGTGACGAGCGCCATCTTCGCCAGTTTCGGCTCCGCCTTGATCGCGGCGAGCGGCACAGGCTTCACGAGAGCCTTCTTCGCGCGCACGTCGACCATGCCAAACTTGCCGCTCTCGTCTGTCGGGTCGGGATAGAAAGTCTTGATGATCTCGACAATGCCGACGACGGCGCGATCCTCGTTGGAATGATAGAAGAAGGCGGTCTCGCCTTTCCTCATCGCCATCAGGTTCAGCTTGGCCTGGTGGTTGCGCACGCCGTTCCAGAACGTGCCCTTCGCGCCGGCTTCGACCTGCTGCGCCCAGGACCAGGTGGACGGCTCGCTCTTCATCAACCAATGGGCCATGACGGTCTCTCAGACTTCCGATTTCACGGGGCGCATCAACAGGGATTCGATTGCGGCGTCGATGCTCATTTCGCCCGATACGATGGCGTCGACAACGGCCGAGATCGGCATTTCGACGGCGCGCTCCGCAGCAAGTTCGACCAGCGCCCGCGCGGTAAAGGCGCCCTCGGCCAGCTTGCCGCCCGCCGCATCCGCCAGCGATACGCCGCGCCCGAGGGCGTGGCCGAAGGCGAAATTGCGAGATTGGAGCGACGAGCAGGTGAGGACGAGATCGCCAAGACCGGAAAGCCCCATCAGCGTTTCCGGACGCGCGTCAAAGGCGCGGCCGAAGCGCGAGAGCTCGGCAAAGCCGCGCGCGGTCAGAGCGGCGACCGCGCTGGCTCCGAGCCTGCGGCCGGCGGCGATGCCGCAGGCGATGGCGAGCACGTTCTTCGCCGCGCCGCCGATTTCCGCGCCGCGCACGTCGGTCGAGCGGTAGAGGCGGAAGGTCGGCGAATCGAGCAGGCGGCCGAGTCGTTCGGCGCGTGCGGCGTCGGGCGCGGCGAGCGTGATCGCCGTCGGCAGGCCCGCGGCAATGTCTTCCGCGAAACTCGGGCCGGACAGGACGGAGGCGACGGCCGTGGGGATTTCGGCGGCGACGACGTCGCTCAAGAAAGCATGCGTGCCGCGCTCAACGCCCTTCGCGCAAATGAGCCAATCGGCGCCGTCCCGCGCGAACGGCGCGGCGGCGCGCGCAACATCGCGTAGCGCCTGGGCCGGCGCCGCGGCGAGTATGACGCCCGCTTCCCCGACCCGCGCAATGTCGGCGCTCGGCTCGATGGATCCGGCCAATTTCACGCCGGGCAATCGCCGCGCGTTTTCGCGCGTGCGGCGCATGTCCTCGACATGTCCGGCATCGCGCGCCCACAGGATCACGCGCGCGCCGTTGCGCGCGGCCAGATTGGCGAGCGCCGTGCCGAAGGCGCCTGCGCCGAGAACGACGATCGGCGCGCTCAACGCGCGGCCTCCCTGTTGTCGGCGCGCGCCCAGATCGATTCGAAATTGCGCGCAAATGCGCCGGCGAGCGCCGGGCTTTCGAGAAGCACGACGTCATTGTCCTGAAAACGCTCGCCCGAATAGGAGAAATTCGCCGAGCCGGTGCGCAGCGTCCGGCGGTCGACGAGGTAGGATTTGAGATGCATGGAATCGCGGCCCGGCGCCTTGCGGCGGATCGCCACGCCGGGCGCGCTCGCGAGCGCGGCGAGCGCCTCGGCCGATTTCCCGGAGCCGCGCGAAACGTCGTCTCCATCGAGATAGACGCGCACCTTCACGCCGCGCTGCGCCGCCTCGCCGAGGGCTTCGATGACGCCGCGGTCGGTGAGCACATAGGCCGCCATGTCAATGGACGAACGCGCGCGCCGCAGCGCGTCGAGGTCGACCGCGGCCGTCTCCTTCGAGGGGCCGTAATAGAGGCGCACGCCCGCGACGGCCGGCTCGCGCGCCGCGCGGGGCGGGTCCGCGACGGCAAAGGCCAGCGTCGTCATCGCGAGCGAGAGCACGCGCGCCATGCCTTACGCCTTGCCGTGGTGGCGCAGCGAGCTTCGCGCGTCGAGCGGCCAGCGCGGGCGCGCGGCCACGGTCAGATCGTCGACCATGCCCAATTCGAGCCGCTCGATGCCGACCCAGGCGACCATGGCGCCGTTATCGGTGCAGAGTTCCGGCGGCGGGGTGACGAGTTTCAGCCCGGTCTCGCCGCAGAAGCGGCCGAGCGCGCGGCGGATCGCGCCATTGGCGGCGACGCCGCCGGCGACCACGAGCGCGGTCGGCTTGGAGCCGGCTTCGCGCGAGACGCGCAGCGCCACGCGCGTGCGATCGATGATCACGTCGACGACGGCGGCCTGAAAGGAGGCGCAGAGATCGGCGATGTCGGTCTTCGTCAGAGGCGCGATCTTGGAGGCCTCGTTGCGCACCGCCGTCTTGAGGCCCGAGAGCGAGAAATCCGGCTCCTTGCGGCCGAACATCGGACGCGGCAGGGCGAAGCGCTCGGGGTCGCCGTCGAGCGCCGTCTTTTCGACATTGGGGCCGCCGGGGTAGGGCAGGCCGAGCAGCTTGCCGACCTTGTCGAAGGCCTCGCCGATGGCGTCGTCGATGGTCGAGCCGAGGCGGCGATAGTCGCCGACGCCCCGCACTTCCAGCAATTGCGTGTGGCCGCCGGAGACGAGCAGGACGATATAGGGGAAGGTCTGCGCATCGGTCATGCGCGCGGTCAGGGCGTGGGCCTCGAGGTGATTGACCGCGATGAAGGGCTTTTTCGCAGCCCAGGCGAGCGCCTTGCCGGCGGTGAGGCCGACCAGCAGGCCGCCGATCAGGCCGGGTCCGGCGGAGGCCGCCACCGCCTCGACCTGATCCAGCGCTATGTTGGCGCGCTGCAGCGCGCGCCGGATCAGGCGGTCGAGATAGTCGACATGGGCGCGCGCCGCGATTTCCGGGACGACGCCGCCGTAGGCCGCGTGTTCGGCGATCTGGCTCATCACCTCGTTGGCGAGAATCTCGCCCGACCCGTCCATCCGCTTGCGCACGACGGCTGCGGACGTCTCGTCGCAGGTCGTTTCAATTCCCAGAACCAGCATGAAAAGCCGTGTCCAAATCAGCGCGAAAGCGCGCTTGCATGAATGGGGCGCAACCTATAGTCGAGCGGGCGATACGGCAAACGGATCGGCGGGCATGAGCGCAGCTTTCCTGAGAATCGGCACGCGCGGCAGTCCGCTGGCGCTGGCCCAGGCGCGCGAGACGCGCCGCAAGCTCGCCGGGCTGCACGACATCCATGAAGACAGAATAGAGCTCGTCATCATCAAGACGACCGGCGACGCCATCGTCGACCGGCCGCTGGCGGAAGCCGGCGGCAAGGGCCTGTTCACCAAAGAGCTGGACGCCGCCCAGCTTGCCGGCGAGATCGACATAGCCGTTCATTCGGCCAAGGACCTGCCGACGCTTCTGCCACCGGGCCTCGACGTCGGCGGCTACCTGCCGCGCGAAGACGTGCGCGACGCGCTGATCTCGCCGCGCGCGCCCTCCATCGAGGCGCTGCCGAAGGGCGCGCGGGTCGGCACGGCCTCGCTGCGGCGCGCCGCGCAACTCAAGCGGCTGCGGCCCGATTTCGAAACGCCGCTGTTGCGCGGAAATGTCGAGACGCGGCTGCGCAAGGCCGAAGCCGGCGAGATCGATGCGACGCTGCTGGCGCTGGCGGGCCTCAAGCGGCTCGGCCTCGCGCAGCATGCGACGGCGGTGCTGGAAATCGACCAGTTCCTGCCGGCCGTCGGCCAGGGCGCCATCGCCATCAGCGTGCGCGCGGACGACCATCTCACGCGCACGCGCATTGCCGGTATTCTCCATCATGACACTGGCGTGGCGCTGTCGGCCGAACGCGCCTTTCTGCATGCGCTCGACGGCTCGTGCCGCACGCCGATCGCGGGCCATGCCCGGCTCGTCGGGGATCGCGTCGTGTTTGCGGGCTCGGTTCTGCGCATGGACGGGTCCGAAGCCTTCGACGATTCCCGCGAAGGGACCGTGGCGGAGGCGGCAAGGCTCGGCGCGGAGGCGGGACGGGCCATCCTCGCGCGCCTGCCTGCCGGCGTGCTCGCCGCCAAAGCATGAAAATCGAGCCATGAGAATTCTCGTCGTCCGAGCCGCGGAAGATGCGCGCCGGACGGCGGCGCGGCTGGCGGCGGCCGGACATTCGGCGATCATCGCGCCGGTCCTCGTGGTGCGACATCTCGATCAAGCGATACCCAGCGCCTTCGACGCCGTCATCGCGACGAGCGGCCATGCGTTCGGCGCTCCAGATAGTCTCGCTGCGCTCCGGAATACCCCGTTGTCTGTCGTTGGCGCGCGTACGGCCGAAGTCGCGCGGCAGGCCGGTTTTCGCACGCCGGCGATCATCGCCGCGAATGCTGAAAGCCTCGCGCGCGACATGGCGCGCGATCTGTCGACAGGCGCGCGCGTTCTCTATCTGGCGGGGCGCGACCGCAAACCTGACCTCGAGGCAGCGCTCGGCCGGAGCTGTGCGCTGACGATCGTCGAAACCTATGCGATGGAGGCTGCGGCGGAATTGCCGCGCTCCGCGGTCGAAGCCCTGGAGACCGGCGCGGTCGATTCAGCGCTTCACTATTCACAGCGCAGCGCCGCCATTTTTCTCGATCTCGCGCGCCGGGCGGGCGTTGCGGGTGCGCTCTCGGGCGTCCGCCACATCGCGATTTCCCGGGATGCGGCGAAGCCGCTCGTCGTAGCCGGATTGCAGGTTGCGATCGCCGCGCAGCCGAACGAAGATTCGATGATCGACGAGCTCGAACATCGCGATTGAAGCGGACAGGGGCAATGACCGCATGGGCAGGACCATTCTGGTGACCGGAGGCAGCCGCGGCATCGGGCGCGCCGTCGCAATTCTCGCGGGCAGGCGCGGCTGGCGCGTCGCGATCACCTATGTCTCGAACGACGCGGCGGCGAAAGAAACGGTCGCGGCGATCGAGGCGGCCGGCGGCAAGGGCCTTGCGATCAAGGCGGATGCGGCGAAGCTCGACGATGTCGCGATGGCTTTCGATGCGACGGAGAAAGCATTCGGCGCGGTCGACGGTTTCGTCAACAACGCGGGTATCGCGACGCAGGTGAGCAAGCTCGCCGACAAGGATCCGGCGGAGATCGCGCGCCTCGTCGAGATCAATGTACTTGGAGCGCTCTATGGGGCGCGGGAGGCCGCGCGGCGCATGTCGAAGAGCCGGGGCGGCAAGGGCGGCGTCATCGTCAACATGTCCTCGGCGGCGGCGCGCCTCGGCATGCCCGGCGAGGGCGTCGATTACGCCGCGTCCAAGGGCGCCATGGATACGCTGACTTACGGCCTCTCCAAGGAACTCGCGCCCGAAGGCGTCAGGGTCAATGCCGTGCGGCCCGGCATGATCGCAACCGACATTCACGCCGCCATGGGCGCGCCTGACCGGGCAGAGCGCCTCGGCAAGACCGTGCCGATCGGCCGCGAAGGCACGGCGGACGAAGTGGCGGAAGGTGTCGTCTGGCTGCTGTCGGACGAAGCGTCCTATGTCGCCGGCGCCGTGCTGGACGTCACCGGCGGGCGTTGACCGTCCGGATCAGTGCGACAGGATCCGGGTCTACCTGCTCTTCTTGGCGGGCTTGTCTGGATCGGTCACGAGGATCGTCTCCGGCGTCGCGGGGACGGCCGCAGGCGGTTCAGGAGTCCTGGCGGCATTGTTCATGCCGAGCCAGCGGCCGATCATGTCGCGCGCGCCGGGCGTGGCGGCGGCGAGCGCAACCGGCGCCTGGGCGGGTACTGATTTCGCGGCCAAAGATTGCTCCGCCTCGGCGGCGGGCTTTGCTGCCTTGGCCGGCTTGGCGGCGGCGAATTTCGTCTCGGCCTTCTTGCCCTTCGGATTGTCCATCGGGATTTCGACCGGCGCCTGGGCGAGCGCCTCCGGGCGGCTCACCATATCGACATGCGCGAAGGCCGGGTTCTGGCCGCCGTCGGCATATTTCACGCGGATCGGGCGGACGCCTTTCGAGACGAGTTCTGCGACCTTGGCGGCGTCCTGGTGCTCCTTTTCGGCGACGAGCGACTTGACCTGCGGATCGACGGTCAGTGTCGGGCAGGCGCCGTTCGGATCGATACGGCCGCCATTGGCGGAAGAGGCGTCGAAGACGTAGCGGCGGCCGCAGACGGCGACCTTCGGCTCCTGCTTGGTCACTTCGAAATGGTCCGAACCTTCCTTGAGCTGGCGCCAGAAAGGCATGTTCGGATCGAGGCGGTGCTTGGCGAGATTTTCCGCGGTCATGCGGAACGGATAGGATTGGAGTTGGATCTCGCGCTGGCCGCCGCCGAAGCCTTCGCGGGCGATGGCGTAGATCTCGGAGATCTGGTTGTCGGTCATCGAGAAGCAGCCGGCCGACGAGCAGTCGCCGTGCACCATGATCATGCCGCCGGTGCGGCCGAGCGCGCGGTCAAAGGCGTTGGGATAGCCGACGTTGAACGACAGATAATAGTTGGAATTCGGGTTCATCTGGCTCGGCGCGATCGCGTAGAAGCCTTCGGGCACCTGCCGGTCGCCCTCGCGCACCTTGGGTCCGAGCTGACCCGACCAGCGGCACATCGGATAGGTCTTCAGCAGCGCGTACTTGCCGTCGGACTTGCGGCGCTTCCAGATCTCGAATTCCGCTTCCTTCTTGTAGGTGCGGATGAGGACCGGCTCGTGGGCGTCGGTGCCCTTGCTGGCCATCAGCGCCAGCGTGTCGGAGGGAATCGGCTTCCAGGCGCGTGCGCTCGCCATATTTTGCTGATCGTTGCAGGCGGAGAGGCTCGCGGCGAGGGCGGCAAGCGCGCCGAAGGCCGCAAGACGCCGGGCTAGCGTGAAATTTGGCCGGACTTTCATACGCGCGTCGCGTCCCCTGTTCGTCATCGTCGGCGTGAGCCGCGGCGGGCTCGTGATCCACGTGGCCCGCAGGTCGATTTAGGTCCGTTATCCCTAAGCGCCCCTTACCATCGGGGGGTTCAATTTCCGGTCGCGGTTAACGCCGCATTAACGCCGCAAAGCCCTACAGGGCTTTACGGCCCATGGCCAGAAACTTCTCGGCCCGGGCCGCACGCAATTCGTCGCGCGAAAGACCGCCGAGCGCCGCAAATGCCGCGGCGATCGCGCCCCCTGTCGCCTCGATCGTCGCGCCGGGATCGCGGTGAGCGCCCCCGACCGGCTCCGAGACGATGGTGTCGATAATGCCGAATCGAAGCAAATCTTGGGCAGTGATCTTCATGTTGGTCGCCGCGTCCTGGGCGCGGCCGGAATCGCGCCAGAGGATGGAGGCCGAGGCCTCGGGCGAGGCCACGGTGTAGATGGCGTTCTCCAGCATGATTACGCGATTGCAGCTGGCGATCGCCACGGCGCCGCCGGAGCCGCCTTCGCCGACAACAACGGCCACATTGGGCACGCCCAGCGCCAGCGAAGCGTCCGTCGAGCGGGCGATGGCCTCCGCCTGGCCGCGTTCCTCGGCGTCGACGCCGGGAAAGGCGCCGGCGGTGTCGACGAGGCAGAGCACCGGCAGGTTGAAGCGGTCGGCAAGCTCCATCAGCCGCACGGCCTTGCGATAGCCCTCCGGGCGAGCCATGCCGAAATTGTGCTCGAGGCGGGACTTGGTGTCGGTTCCCTTCTCCTGGCCGATCACGCAGACCGGCTCGCCGCGGAACCGGCCGAAACCGCCGACGATCGCCGCGTCCTCGGAAAACGTCCGGTCGCCGGCGAGCGGGGTGAATTCCGTGATCAGCCCGTTCACGAAATCGAGGAAGCGCGGGCGCTGCGGATGGCGGGCGACCAGCGTCTTCTGCCAGGGGGTGAGTTCCCGGTAGAGGTCGGCCAGCGCCTTGGCGGCCTTGGTCTCGAGCTTGGTCAGTTCCTCGCCGATCGAAACCGCGCCGCCGCGGGCGGCGACGGCGCGCAATTCCTCGACCTTGGCTTCGAGTTCGGCGACCGGCTTTTCGAAATCGAGATAGGAAACCATGCGGGATCGGGTTGCGGCGCGCACGCCTGAAATCGAGCTCCCGTGGCCTCCCCGCCGGGTGCGGCGCGAAACTGGCTACAGAGCGCTCTCAAGTCAAGTTCGACGCTCGGCGGAATCGCCATGCAATTCGTCGCTATCCCTGATCGTCCCCCAACGGATGCAGGTCGCGCACCATGGCGCGGGTGCGCTCGTCCAGCACGTGCGTATAGATCTGCGTGGTCGAAATATCAGCGTGGCCAAGCAGTTCCTGCACGATGCGCAGGTCCGCGCCATTTTGCAGCAGGTGGCTGGCGAAGGCGTGGCGCAAGACGTGCGGGCTGATGCTGGCGGCGCGGATTCCCACTCCCGCGGCGAGGGTCTTGAGGTCGCGCGCGAAGGCCTGGCGGGTCAGATGGCCGCTCTCGGCGTCCGAAGGAAAGAGCCATTTCTGGTCGGCGAGCGCGGGCGCGGACAGTTTGAGCGCGTCACGGTAGGCGGCGACCCCTTCGCGCGCGGCAGGGGTCAAGGGCACGAGGCGGTCGCGGCCGCCCTTGCCGCGCACGGTGAGGAAGGCCTCCTTGGTCCGCGCCGCCGATTTCGGCAGCGCGACAAGTTCCGAGACGCGCAGCCCCGTAGCGTAGAGCAGCTCCACCAGCGCGTAGAGGCGCGCGGCCCGCATTTTTTGCGTGGGCGAAATGTCCGGGGCGAGCGAGGCCGCGCGCGCGGATTCGATCAGCGCGTCAACCTGGTCGACGGTCAATATCTTCGGCGCGGACGCCGCGCGGCGCGGGCCTTCGAGAATGGCCGCGGGATCGTCGGCGCGCAGGTTTTCCGCGACCAGAAACCGGTGCAGCTGGCGAATCGACGAAAGCCGTCGCGCCGACGACGAAGCTTCAAAGCCGCGCTCTTGCAGATCGGCGAGGTAGAGGCGGATCGTGGCCGTATCGACATCCGCCGCGCTCGCGCCGCGCTTCTCCAGGAAGCCGGCGTAATCGGCGAGATCGCGACGATAGGCGTCGATCGTGTTGCGCGCCGCGCCGCGCTCGGCGGCGATCATGTCGAGAAAGAGGTCGATCAGTCCGGCCGATCGCGCGGCGGTCATTTTCCGGCGAGCGCGTTCGGCGGCAGCGTCTTGCTCATTTCGCGCTGTTGTGGCTCCACGAATGTCACAAGCGCCCACATGCCGGCATAGGCAAGGCCGGCCAGAACGCCTACGACAAAGAGAAACCGGAACAGACTCGGCACATCGCCCCCTTTCGACAGCGCCCTGAACATAGGATGGCGGACTTCGCACAGGCAACCGGGTCGCTCGAATTTCGGCTGGCGCGGGGCCTATGCTACAGACCGCCTATGCAGCAGACGACCACGAGCGCCGCCATGCACGCGCCGCGCGCCCCGCAATCGCGCGAGCAGGCGCTCGTCGAGGCGCTGGGAACGCGCAGCATCGTTCTGGTCGGCATGATGGGCTGCGGCAAGACTTCGGCCGGGCGGCGGCTCGCCGAGCGGTTCGGGCTGCCGTTCGTCGATGCAGACCATGAGATCGAGGCCGCGCATCAGATGACGATCGCGGAAATTTTCGCGAAATACGGCGAACCCTATTTCCGCGACGGCGAGCGGCGCGTGATGGCGCGGCTTCTGGCGAGCGGACCCAATGTGATCGCGACGGGCGGCGGCGCCTTCATGAACGAGCAGACGCGCGCCCGAATTGCGGAATCCGGCATTTCGATCTGGCTGCGGGCGGAATTCGATGTGCTGATGAAGCGCGTGCGGCGGCGCCCGACGCGGCCGCTGCTGCAAAATCCCGATCCGGAAGGCACACTGCGCCGGTTGATGGACGAGCGCTACCCGATCTATGCGAAGGCGGATGTGACGGTGGAGACGCGCGACGCGCACTATGACGCCGTCGTCGAGGATGTGATGAGCGCACTCGAAAACTATCTTGCGACTTCTCCGGCCATCGCCCGGCCCGCCCCCGAAATCGTGCGGGTGGAGCTCGGCGCGCGCGGCTACGACATCGTGATCGGCGAGGGCGCGATCGCGGAGGCCGGGGCCCGAATCGTTGCGCTCGCGCCCAAGGCCGCCTGCGCCATCGTCACCGACGAGAATGTCGCCAAGGCGCACCTGCCGACATTGCAGGCGAGCCTCGATGCGGCGGGCGTCCGCCATTCGACGATCGTCGTTCCGCCCGGCGAGAACACCAAGCGCTATCAATGGTTCGAGCAGGTCTGCGAGGCGATCATCGCCGCCAGGATCGAGCGCGGCGATTTCGTTGTGGCGCTCGGCGGCGGCGTGATCGGCGATCTCGCGGGCTTCGCGGCGGCCTCGGTTCGGCGCGGCGTGCGTTTCGTGCAGATCCCGACGACCTTGCTGTCGCAGGTCGATTCCTCGGTCGGCGGCAAGACCGGCATCAATTCCGCGCATGGGAAAAACCTGATCGGCGCCTTCTATCAGCCCTCGCTGGTGCTGGCGGACACGGCTGCGCTGGAGACGCTGCCGGAGCGGGAGTTTCGCGCGGGCTATGCGGAGGTCGCCAAATACGGGCTGATCGACGCGCCGGATTTCTTCGCCTGGCTCGAGGAGAACTGGCGTGCGGTTTTCGCGGGCGGGCGCGAGCGCATCGAGGCGATCGCGCGATCCTGCGCGTCGAAGGCCGCCGTCGTGGCGCGCGACGAGACCGAACAGGGCGACCGCGCGCTGCTCAATCTCGGCCATACTTTCGGCCATGCGCTGGAGCGGCTGGTGAATTACGACGGCCAGAGGCTGGTGCATGGCGAGGGCGTGGCGATCGGCATGGCCTCAGCCTTCCGCTTTTCGGCCGCGCGCGGCCTGTGCGCCGGACAGGACGCCGAGCGGGTCGCCGGGCACCTGCGCACCGTCGGCCTGCCGACGCGGATCAGGGATATAGCCGGCTGGGAGGCCGGACCCGACGCCATTCTGGAGGCCATGTACCAGGACAAGAAGGTGCAGCAGGGCTCGCTGACCTTCATTCTGGCGCGCGGGATCGGGCAGTCCTTCATCGCCAAAGGCGTCGAGCCCGGCGAGGTGCGGGCCTTCCTGGAAATGGAGCTCGCCGCATCCTGAGGCGGCGTCCTCTCCGATCAATGGCGCGGGCGACCGCCTTTTTCTATTCTGTCGACTTGAAGTCGGCCCGGATCGGCGGCCGGCGCAAACGTGGATGAACACATCATGGAAGGGGCGATAGGCGAGCGTCTGTCGATCAATCCCTGGACGGCGGCGGCTGTCGTGGGGGCATGCATTCTGCTCTCGGCATTCTTCGCGGGCTCGGAAACCGCGCTGACCGCGACTTCCCGCGCGCGCATGCACGCTCTCGAAAAGAGCGGCGACCGGCGGGCGGCGATCGTCAACCGGTTGCTGGATTCGCGCGACCGGTTCATCGGCGCGATGCTGCTCGGCAATACGCTGGTGAATATCGCCTCGTCGGCGGTCGCCACCAGCCTGCTGGTCGCGCTGGCCGGGGAAAAGGGCGCGATCTATGCGACCTTCCTGATGACGGCCCTGCTGCTCATCTTCGCGGAGGTAATGCCGAAAACGCTCGCCATCAATTTCCCGGAGAAGATGGCGCTGACGGTGGCGCGCCCGGTGGCGCTGGCGGTCGCGGTGTTCGGGCCGATTCTGGTCGCGGTCGAGGCGATCGTCCACGGCGTGCTGAGCGGCGTCGGCATAAGGATCAGCGATGCGCGCATCGTCCCGGGCGGACATGACGAGCTGAAGAGCACGGTCGACTATCTGCATCAGGAAGGCGGCGTCGGGCGCGCGGACCGCGACATGTTCGGCGGGCTGCTCGATCTCAAGGAATTGTCGGTCTCCGATGTCATGGTGCACCGGACCAAGATGGTGGCGGTCAATGCCGAGCTTCCGCCGCGCGAACTCGTGCGCGGGGTGCTGGCCTCGCCCTATACGCGGCTGCCGCTGTGGCGGGGCGAGCCTGAAAACATCATCGGCGTGCTGCACGCCAAGGACCTGCTGCGCGAGCTGGAATCGGTCGGCGATCCCGACAAGATCAATATCGACGATATCGCGCTCGACGCATGGTTCGTGCCGGAGACGACCTCGCTCGGCGACCAGCTGCAGGCGTTCCGCAAACGCAAGACGCATTTCGCCCTGGTCGTGGACGAATATGGGGTCGTGATGGGGCTGGTGACGCTCGAGGATATTCTCGAGGAGATCGTCGGCGACATCAGCGACGAGCACGACATAGCGGCGCAGGGCGTGCGCCAGACCGCCGACGGCGGGGTGATCGTTGACGGCGCGGTGCCGATCCGCGACCTCAACCGTATCATGGACTGGCGCCTGCCGGACGAGGAGGCGACGACGCTTGCTGGTCTCGTGATCCATGAGGCGCGCATGATTCCCGAGCCTGGCCAGACCTTTACCTTCCACGGGTTCCGGTTCGAAGTTCTACGCAAGACCCGCAACAGGATCACCTCGCTGCGGGTGACGCCGGCTACACGGGTTCAGTGATCGCCCTTCGCGGCGCGGGCAGAGTCGAGGAACTCGCCGAGTATCTCGTCGAGCGCGCGGGCCTGCTTGTCGCTGAGATGGGGCAGATAGTGCGCCGACAGGGCGGCGGCGTGGATCGAGGCCATGCGATCGCGGATTTCCCGTCCCGAAGCTGTCAATGTCATGTTCCAGCCGCGCCTATCCTCGGCGCAGTCCGTCCGGGCGACCGCGCCCGCCGCGGCCATCTTTTCCAGAAGACGTGATACCGCGGGTTGCTCGAGGTCGAGCGCGCGCTGCAATTCAAACGGCCGCAGCCCATCCTCGCCAGCGTGCTCCAGCTCTTCGAGCGCGCGCAGCCACACGAGCGGTGGCAGGCCGGCGGATTTCAGTTCAGATTCAATGCGATCAGCAACAAAGGCGTGGACACGCTCCAAGCGACGCCAGCCGCGTAGCGCTTTTTTCCCGGGCTCCGCCATACCAAATGACCCGATTTGGATGCAAACGCATTCATACTATATGCGAATGCATCTTATTGTCCAGCGGGCCGATTTGTCGATTATGCGCCGGGAGCCGAGGGGGTGGCAGGCTGCGGCGGCGCCATGAACTGGGCGCGGGCGAGCACGGCAAAACGGCCATTGCGCTCGACCAACTCTTCGAAATTGCCGGATTCGACGATCTGGCCGCCGTCGAACACCAGAATGCGGTCTGCGTTGCGGATCGTCGCCAGGCGATGCGCGATCACGAAGGTGGTCCGTCCCTGGGTCGCGGCGTCCAGCGCGGCCTGGATCTGGCGTTCGGTCGTGGCGTCCAGCGCGCTGGTCGCCTCGTCGAAAATCATGATCGGCGGGTCCTTGAGCAGGGCGCGGGCGATCGACAGGCGCTGGCGTTCGCCGCCCGACAGCGACCGGCCGCGCTCGCCGACGCGCGTCGCCAGGCCCTCGGTCTGCCGTCCGATGAAATCCCTGGCCTGCGCGCGCTCCAGCGCCACGTCGATTTCCTCCGCGCTCGCCTCGGGCTTGCCGATGCGGAGGTTTTCCTCGATCGAGCGGGCAAACAGCATGGGCTCCTGGAAGACCACGCCGATGTTGCGGCGCAGCGCGACGAGTTTGAGGTCGCGAATGTCCATGCCGTCGACCAGAACCCGCCCCTCGGCGGGATCGAAGACGCGATGCAGCAGGCCGAGCGTGGTCGACTTGCCCGAACCCGTCGCACCGACCAGCGCGACGGTCTCGCCCGGCTGAACGTTGAAGGTCACATTGCTGACCGCGTTGCGGACGCCGTCGTAGGAAAAAGTGACGTGCTCGAAGGTCACGCGGCCCTTGAGGCGGCCGGGGTCGGCGGCGTTCGGGCGGTCGGCGACGCCGGGCTGGGTGTCGAGCACGCCGAAGAAGCTGTTGATGCGGGGCGCGTCGAGAAACAGCACGTTGATGAAGCCGACCATCTGCTCGAGGCGGCCGATCAGCATGGTCGCGAAATTGATGAAAGTGACGATTTCGCCGACTGTCGCCTGACCCTGTAGATGGAGCCAGGTGCCGACGAGGAAGATCGTGAGGATCGAAAGCGTCGCCGAGGCGCGCGTCGCCACGGCGGCGACCGCCCACCAGGACAGGACCGGCATCTGCGCGGCCAGCAGCGCATCGATGATGCGGCGCATGGCCGCGGACTCGCTTTCGATCCGGGTAAAACTCTGGATGACCGGCACATTGCCGAGCGCGTCGGAGGCATGTTCGGCGAGATCGGTCGAAAAGCGTTCGACACGCCCCTGTAACGATTCCGTCCGCCGCAGGACAAACGTGGTTAACAGGCCGAAACCAACGACCAGGACCATGAGGATCGCGGCCAGCCGCCAGTTGATGAACAGGGTGAGCGGCAGCAGGACGAACAGGGCGACCGCGGAGGCGCAATTCTCGCGGAAGAACGAGAGCCACAGGCTGAACATGGCCTGCGCGCCGTCGAGCATGATCTTGAGCAGGCGGCCGGAATGCACGGCGGAGTGAAAGCTCAACGGCAAGTGCAGGACGTGATCGAAATAGGCGCTCATCATGCCGAGGCGCCGGCGATGGGCGAGCCGATCGGCATGGAGCGCCACGAGAACCGAGCCGCCGATCGAAAACAGGCCGAAACCGACCCAGGCGGCGAGCAGGGGCGCGAGATCGAACATTTGCAGCGCGATTTTTTGCGCCTGCGCCGTGGTCAACCGGTCGATGATGCGCCCGAACAAGAGGGGTTCGGCGAATTGCGCGGCAGCGACGGCGAGGTTGGCGACCGCCAGCAGGATGGCGAGAGCCGCCTCCGGCGCGAGCTGGGCGAGAACCCGTCGGTAGACAGAGAAGAATCGCATGGAAATCTGGCCTCGGCGTCCAGTCGAGGCCTAGCCGGCCGGATGCGCCAGCGCAAGTTCGGATAGCCCCGCCGCGCGCCCTGCTCTGTCGGTCTATTCGGTTTGCCGGACGTGCCGCCGCCGCGGCGGCGAAGCGCGGCTCGCCTGTTCGGCGTTCGTCGGGCGCGGCGCCTGCGCGTCGACCCGGCGAACGATGCGTTCGATCGCATCGACCGCCGGGGCCGGCGTCGCCGCGACGATTGTGTCGACCCTGGGCGCGTAGGCGAGCGCGACCGTCTGCGACGCAGGCGGAACATCGACGCGGCGGACGACCGAGATTTTCACGCTTCTGGGCGCTTCGGCTCTTGCGCTCAGCCGGTTCGCGACCTTCGCAATGTGCATTTTCGCGGCGCGGGCGACCACGCGAACGCCGCGCAGCGAGCGGTCGAGCGCTTCCAGAGTTCTGCGTTGGGCCACATGCCGCGCAGTCGAAACGGGGGCGAAATCACGAGGGCGGTAAGGAAAATGCGCGGCGCCGAGGAAAACCCGGAGGCCGGTCGTCGTCGCGACGATGTCGCCGCGGCGCAGGGTCTTGTCGCGGAAATGCGGATCGTCAGGGCGCGCCGCCGCGGCCGCCGCCTTGAGCGCAAGCGTGTGGGCGGTGACCTTCATATCCACCGGGCCCAGCGCAACCTGTGTCATCGGCTTCGGAATGTCCTTCATCCTGGCCGGGACCGCCGCGTGGCGGCTGTGCTTCGCGCGACGCCAGGCGATGGCGTGGTGCGCAGCGCGCGACTTGTGATGGGCCCGGGCGGCGCGACGGACGACCGGGGACCGTTGGCGGAAGGCCGGAGGATCGAACCGGAATTGCGGTACGGCCACTCGGGCGCGACCGCTGCCGTTGCCGCGGAGCAAGAAGGACATCATGCCGCCGTCGTCAGCGCGCGCCTCGAAACGTTCGCCGGCAGAGAAGCCGAGCCCGGCGAGGCAGGCCAGAGCGAAGATTACGGCCCTGACGGGACGACGTCCGGGGATCGTGGCGGAAGATCGATCGGACGCTTCACGGTGCGCGGCAAACCAACGCATGACGCAACTCCTCAAATTCAAGCCGCTGCGCGCGAAGACGCAGCAAAATACAGCTGGCGACAGCCTCACGCTGTCGCCCGCCCGAATGGCCTCGTTCGAGCCGCATCAATGAAATGCGAAAACCGACCGCCGCCCTCGGCCCGTTCGCTGGTCGTCAACCTACCGTCGAGCGGTTGAGAAATTCAACAAAAATCTGAGTCTTCGCGCGAAAAATGTGCATTTTTGCGAGCACGCGACGGCCGACGGGGATTGGTGGAGCTGAGGGGATTCGAACCCCTGACCTCTGCAGTGCGATTGCAGCGCTCTCCCATCTGAGCTACAGCCCCGCTCCGGCGCGCTGTGTAGTGCGCCCGGCGCCCCTCTGTCAATTCGCGACGCCAAGGAATTGTTCGCGCATTGAAGGATCGGCGCCCCGAATGGTATGGATGCCGGCCGACACGAGGGACCGCAAATCCATGGCGCTGCCGCTGATCAAGCTCATTCTGACGATCATCAACCTCTATTGGTGGGTGATCATCGCGACCGCCGTCATGTCCTGGCTGGTCGCCTTCCAGGTGGTCGACACCCGCAACCAGTTCGTGCAATCGATCTGGCGAGCGCTCGATGCGCTGACCGAGCCCGTGCTGCGGCCAATCCGGCGATTCATTCCGACGCTTGGCGGGCTCGACATTTCGCCGGTCATCCTGCTGCTCGCGCTCTCTTTCATCGAAGACCTGATCCGCTCCAACGCCTATCGACTCGCCGGCTGATGGCCGACCTTCCCTGGCGGGCGACGGCGGACGGCCTGACGCTCGTCGTGCGGCTGACCCCCAAGGGCGGACGCGACGCGATCGACGGCGTCGAGACGATGAGCGACGGCAAAGTCGTGCTGAAGGCGCGCGTGCGGGCTGTTCCCGAGGATGGCAAGGCGAACGCGGCGCTGATCGAACTGCTGGCGAAGGCGCTGCGGGTTCCGCGCTCGGCCGTGACGGTCGCCGCCGGCCACACTTCGCGCGTGAAGACGCTGGAAATCGCGGGCGACGCCGACGGACTTGCCGCCGCGCTGGCGCGGGCCGCGGACAGGGGCTAGAGAACATTGGACCGCGAGCCTTCAGGCTCGTTTTGCACATTGCGAGTCCGAAGGCTCGCGGTCCGACATCGAGGCGATGATGAGCAAGACCAATCCGGGCAATTTCTTCGAGGACTTTCGGATCGGCCAGACGATCCGCCACGCCACGCCGCGCACGGTGACGGCGGGCGACGTCGCGCTCTACACCGCCCTCTACGGCTCGCGCTTCGCCGTCCAGTCCTCCGACGCCTTCGCGCATGCGATCGGCTACAGGCATGCGCCGGTCGACGACCTGCTCGTTTTCCACGTCGTGTTCGGCAAGACCGTGCCGGACATTTCGCTGAATGCTGTCGCCAATCTCGGCTATGCCGCCTGCCGGTTTCTCGCGCCGGTCTATCCCGGCGACACGCTTTCGTCGGTTTCAGAGGTCATCGGGCTGAAGGAAAACTCCAACCGCCAGACTGGCGTCGTCTATGTGCGCTCGCGCGGCTACAACCAGCACGGCGATGTCGTGCTCGACTATGTGCGCTGGGTGATGGTGCGCAAGCGCGATCCGAATACGGTGGTCGCGGAAGAGCATACGCCAGACCTGCCGAAGGCGTTGCCGGCGGATGCGCTTGGCGACGCCTGCCCGGAAATTTCGGTCAAGCACTACGATTTCGCGCTGGCCGGCCAGCCGCATCGCTGGGGCGACTATCAGGCGGGAGAAAGAATCGACCATGTCGACGGCATGACGGTGGAAGAAGCCGAGCACATGATCGCGACGCGCCTCTACCAGAACACCGCCAAGGTGCATTTCAACCAGTTCACGGAAGGACAGGGACGTTTCGGACGCCGGCTGATCTACGGCGGGCACGTCATCTCGCTCGCCCGCGCGCTGTCGTTCAACGGGCTCGCCAACGCCTTCCATATTGCCGCGATCAACGGCGGCCGCCATGTCGCGCCGCTGTTTGCTGGCCTCACCGTGCATGCCTGGACGCAGGTGCTGGAGACGGCCGAAATCCCCGGCCGCGACGACGTCGGCGCGCTGCGGTTGAGGACGATCGCCACGAAGGACAAGCCGTGCGGCGAATATCCGCTGCTGCAGGAAGGATCGAAGGATTACGACCCCAGCGTGATCCTGGACATCGACTATTGGGCGCTCGCGCCGCGATAACTCTCCCTCGCCCCGCTTGCGGGGGGAAGGGCGACGATACGATTCGTGCGAATTGACGCAGCCCATTGGCGCTGGCGAACTACGCTCCTAAGCTTGTTCAGAAAGGGGAGCGTCATGAAAAAAATCATTCTGGCCGGCTTCGCCTGCTTCGCTTTCGTCGGGCCGGCCTTCGCGCAGAGCTGCGGCGATCTCTGGTACGAGCGCAATGCGATCTACAAGGACGCCGGCTATTGCTTCAAGACGTCGCGCGGCATCCGCGCCTTCGGCAATTCCGGCTGCCAGTACGACAATATGAACGACGTGCCGCTATCGGCGAACAGCCGTGCGCGGGTCGCGGAGATCGTGCGGATGGAGCGGGATTACGGGTGCCGGTGAGAGTCGGGCAATAGCCCCTCTCCCCGCTTGCGGGGAGAAGGGTAATCCTCACCGCATCGCGATCTGTACCCGCCCGTCCTTGCGCGGCGCAGCCCTCGGCGGGGCGCGCTTGACCGGCGCCGGCGGCGGGGTGTTCTCGTCGAAGAGTTCGGCGAGTTTTTCCGTCATCGCGCCGCCGAGTTCCTCCGCATCGACGATCGTCACCGCGCGCTTGTAATAGCGCGTGACGTCGTGGCCGATGCCGATGGCGATGAGTTCGACCGGCGAGCGGTTCTCGATCTCGTCGATGATGTGGCGTAGATGCCGCTCGAGATAATTGCCGGGATTGACCGACAGCGTGGAATCGTCGACCGGCGCGCCGTCTGAAATCATCATCAGGATGCGGCGCTGTTCGGGCCGATGCACGAGCCGGCGATGCGCCCAGTCGAGCGCCTCGCCGTCGATGTTCTCCTTCAGCAGGCCCTCGCGCATCATCAGCCCGAGATTTTTTCGCGCGCGACGCCAGGGCGCATCGGCCGCCTTGTAGACGATGTGGCGGAGATCGTTGAGGCGGCCGGGATTGCCGGCTTGCCTGCCTGCAGCCAGGCTCGCGCGACTGCCCGCCTTTCCAGGCGCGCGTCGTGAACCTGAGAATTTCGACCTCACGCCGCAGCGTTCGAGCGTGCGCGCGAGAATGTCGGCGCAGGTGGCGGCGACGGTGATCGGGCGCCCGCGCATCGAGCCTGAATTGTCGAGCAGCAGCGTGACGACGGTGTCGGGAAATTCGTGTCCTTCTCGTGCTTGAAGGAGAGCGGCTGCTGCGGGTCGATGATGATGCGCGGCAGGCGCGCCGAGTCGAGCACGCCTTCTTCGAGATCGAATTCCCAGGCGCGGTTCTGCTGCGCCATCAGGCGGCGCTGCAGGCGATTGGCGAGACGGCCGACGACGTTGGAGAGCGAGGCGAGCTGCTTGTCGAGATAGGCGCGCAGGCGCTCGAGTTCTTCGGGATCGCACAATTCCTCGGCTTGCACGATCTCGTCGAACTTGTGGGTGAAGGCCTTGTAGTCGGGCGCCTTCTTGTCGGCGCCGTGCATCGGCGGACGGCGGGATTCGGCGGCTTCCTCGCTGTCGCCGGCGTCGGCCTCTTCCGGGAATTCGCCCGTCGGCGCGTCGGCGGCGTCGGTCTCGCCGTCTTCCATGTCGTCTTCGGAATCGGCGGCCTTGTCCATCTGGACGGCCTCGCCGTGCGCCTCCTGCTCGTCGCCCTTGTCGTCCTCGTTCTCGTTGCTGTCGCTCTCGTCCTTGGAATCCTCCTCGCTCTCCTCGGTGTCGGAGGAGGCGTCGTCGGCCATGTCGAGCGCGCTGAGCAGCGAATGCACGACCTTGCCGAAAGCGCGCTGGTCCTCGATGGAGCCCGAGAGGCGGTCGAGTTCCGCGCCGGCGCGTTCTTCCACGAAGGGACGCCAGAGATCGACCACGCCCTGCGCATTCTTCGGCGCGGGCGCGCCGGTCAGGCGTTCGCGCACCATCAGGGCCAGTGCGTCCTCGAGCGGCGCGTCGGCGCGATTGTCGATCTCGGCGTAATTGCCGCGGCTGTAACGGTCCTCGAGCATGGCGCCGAGATTGGCGGCGACGCCCTCCATGCGCCGCGCGCCGATCGCCTCGACGCGCGCCTGCTCGACCGCCTCGAACACGTTTCGCGCGGCGGCGCCCTGCGGGACGATGCGGCGATGCACCTTCTCGTCGTGGCAGGCGAGGCGCAGCGCGAGCGAATCGGAATGGCCGCGCACGATTGCGGCTTCACGCGGGGTGAGCTTGCGCGGCGGCTCGGGCAGGCGCGCCTTTGCGCCCTCGCCCGTGCCGATCACGGCGGGCGGTCGGCGGAATAGGTGACTTCGAGCGTCGGCGTCTGCGCCATGGCGCGCATGCAGGCGGCGACCGCCCGCTTGAACGGCTCCTGCGGGGCTTCCTTGGCGGAGGCGGGTTTGCGGTTGGAGACCGACTCATCGTCTTGGAGGGAAGCACGAGCAATCCAGCCGGGTTGCGATCGTTTCGCTGCGCTCCTCACGGTCATCACCACATTCACGGCGCTCTCCGGCAATTCCTTGCCGAAGCAGCGCTGATAGAACTCCGCCACCATCGGGCGCTCGAGTTCGTCGCATTTGTTCAGGAAGGTCAGGCGGAAGGCGAAGCCGAGATCGCCGAAGATTTCCGCGTTCTCCGCCCAGGTGATGACGGTGCGCGGGCTCATGACGGTCGAGAGATCGCCTGCCATGAAGGCGTTGCGGGTGAGGTCGGCGACGCGCACCATCTTGGAGATGGTCTCCTTGCCTTCCTTGGTCTTGTCGTAGGACTTCACCTTGGCGCGCACGATGTCCGCCTCCTTGTCGTGCGGCAGGTAATTGAGCGTGCAGACGATCGACCAGCGGTCCATCTGGCCCCTGATTGATCTGCTGCGTGCCGTGGTAGAGGCCGGACGTGTCGCCTAGTCCGACCGTGTTGGCGGTCGCGAACAGGCGGAAGGCGGGGTGCGGCCGAATGACGCGGTTCTGGTCGAGCAGCGTCAGCTGGCCGGAGACTTCGAGCACGCGCTGGATCACGAACATCACGTCCGGGCGGCCGGCGTCATATTCGTCGAAGCAGAGCGCGACATTGTTCTGAAGCGCCCAGGGCAGAATGCCGTCGCGGAATTCGGTGATCTGCTTTGCCGTCCTTCAGAACGATCGCGTCCTGCCGACGAGATCGATGCAGGAAATGTGGCTGTCGAGGTTGACGCGCACGCAGGGCCAGTTGAGGCGGGCGGCGACCTGCTCGATATGCGTCGATTTGCCGGTGCCGTGGTAGCCCGTGACCATCACGCGGCGGTTGCGGGCAAAGCCGGCGAGGATGGCGAGCGTCGTCTCGCGGTCGAAGAGATAATCGGGATCGAAATCGGGAACGTGCTCGTCGGCCTTGGAATAGGCCGGCACTTCCATGTCCGTGTCGATGCCGAAGGTCTGCCGCACCGACAGCTTGATGTCGGGCATGGGCGCGGCGCGATCTGCGGCTCTTTCGCTAACGGCTTGCATCAATCCTCCGATCGGCCGGCCGCGGATCGGCGGGCGCTGCGTAAAATGTCCGGCCGACGGTCCGACGCATCCGCCGCCAAGGGGGCGAAGGTCAGGCGAGCTTGGCCGACCTCAGATAATTATAGGCCCGGATGATCTCGCGCAATTTGTCCTCGCTCGAGCGGTCGCCGCCGTTGGCGTCCGGGTGGAGGCGCTTCACGAGATCCTTGTAGCGCGTCTTGATCGCTGCGGCGTCGGCGGATTCGTCGAGACCAAGCGCGGATAGCGCTTTCTTGGCGGCGATGCCGTAGCTTGGCCGCGCCGGGGCGTCGGGTTGGGGATGGCGCATGCGCGCGCCGAACGCGCCCAACGGATCGCGAATGCCTGCATTGTCGTCGCGGAATGACTTGCCGGCGCGGTTCACGCCCATGGCCCAGGTCGGGCGATGGCCGATCACGTCCTCCTTCATCCAGCGCGCGACGGCCTCGTCGGTCATGCCGTCGAAATAATTGTAGGTGGAATTGTATTCGCGCACGTGATCGAGGCAGAAGCAGAAGTACTGGCCTTCGCGCAGCCGGCCCATGGGCGCGCGGAAATCGCCGGCGGCCTCGCAGCCCGGAAAATCGCAGACGATCCGCCGCGCGGAGGCCGGTTCCGCGCGACGCTGCTGCTCGCGCTTGACCCGGATGCGGTCGAATATGGGCGAATTCAGATCCATGGAGCCGTCATTATCGGTCGTTCGGGGCTCGCCGCAAGGCGCGTTCGGGGCTAAAATTCCATCAGAAGAGAAGCCGTTACGCGACCAAGGAGGCCAAACGGTGAATGGAAACGCAGTCCCGGTTAAGGACCGGATAAGAGCAAAGCTGGCGGCCGCGCTCGGTCCGGTTTCGCTCGAGGTGATCGACGATTCGCACAAGCATGCCGATCACTATGTCCATCCGGGCGGCGCCGGCCACCAGGGCGAAACGCATTTCACGGTCAAGATCGTGTCGCCCGCCTTTTCCGGCAAGAGCCGGGTGCAGCGCCATCGCGCGATCAACGATCTGCTGGCGGAAGAAATCGCCGGCGGCGTGCATGCGCTCGCCATCCACGCCAAGGCGCCCGGCGAGTGATCATTTCTTGACGCGATCGTCGGAAATGACCTGGAATACGCCGGAGGCGCGCAGCACGGGCTTGCCGTCGGCGTAGACCATGCCGCTGGAATGGCAGAGCGAGCGGCCCATGCGGTCGATCCGGCCGCGCCCCTCCATCCAGGAGCCGAGCGGCGCGGGGCTCAGATAGTCGAGCCCCAGATGCACGGTCACCAGGGTCAGGCGCGGCTTGCGCGTCAGCGCGATGACGCGCAGCAGGTGGACGTCGGCGAGCGCGGCGAGCACTGCGCCATGGCATTGGCCCAAGCGATTGGTGTGATGTTCCTCGACGCGCATGCCGAGCCGGTAATCGTCCGTTCCCGCGCCGCTTTCGTAGAGCCGGCCGATCAGGTCCATGTAGGGGCTGGAATGATCGGTGGGCGAATATCCATCGGGCGCGTTGTTCATGCCGGCCGGTGTCCTCAGCGTGTCGTCCTTGCATCACCAAATCGATCCGAGCGTCACGTTCGCGTCAAGGCGGCCTGTTGCGCTTGCCAAGGACCGGGCCGCGCGCCACTAGTTTTCGATGCAACGCGTTTCAGGCAATGAGGGTTCGATGCAATTCCATCGACGCGAATTTCTGGCGGGCCTGGTCGCCTGCGCTGCGGCGCCGACCGCCGCCTCGGCCGCGGCGGTCAGCGGCGAGGCGCGCGGCCTCTACGGCCCGTCGCCGACAAGTTTCCGATTCCCGCGATCAATCTGTCGCGAATCAAGCCCGCTTTCCTGCGCTCGCAAGTGCCCTATCCGACCCGCGAGCCGGCGGGCACGATCGTCATCGATCCGCGCCGGCATTACCTCTATTTCGTCAACGGCGACGGCACGGCGATGCGTTACGGCGTCGGCGTCGGGCGGCAGGGTTTCGCCTGGAAGGGCGTGGCGACGATCAACAGCAAGCAGGAATGGCCGGACTGGTATCCGCCCAAGGAAATGCTGGAGCGTCAGCCCGAACTCATGAAAGTCATGAAGGAGCTGCGCTCCGGCGTCGGCATGCCCGGCGGCCCGCGCAATCCGCTCGGCGCCAGGGCGCTCTACCTCTGGCAGAACAACAAGGACACGCTCTACCGGATCCACGGCACGACAGAGCCCTGGACGATCGGCACCAACGCCTCGTCCGGCTGCATCCGCATGATCAATCAGGACGCCATCGACCTCTACGGCCGCGTCAACGTCGGCGCGCGCGTGGTCGTGCTCGGATCGGGCGCCGCCAACGAGATCGCGATCGGGCCCGATTCGAGCGCCGGGCGGCGGCCGCAACCCCAGCCGGCGCCGCAGGTCCAGCCGACGGTCGCTGCGCCTGCGCCGCGCGCGCCCCTGAACATCAATCCCTATCCGATGGATCGAACCTGGTAGCCCGCGCTTCGGCCGCGGTCACGAAATCGCCTCATCGTTGACTTTTATGCGTCAGGCCGATCGCAGGTCGGCGCGGGCCTTCCGATCTGCCGCTTCCCCCAGCGCGACTTTGCAATCGCGTCGGGGAGGCGTAGGAACACGGGCCGATCTCGCTTCAATCGCATTTGCCCGGGGAGCCATATTGCGACCGACCCTGACCCGTGCAACCGCTTGCGCCGCGCTTCTCGCGCTGGTTGGCGGCGCCGTTCCCGCCTCGGCCAATCCGGCGATCGTCATCGACGCCGCCTCCGGCGAGACCCTGTTGCAGCAGGAGGCGACGCGCCCTTGGTATCCGGCCTCGTTGACCAAGCTGATGACGGTCTTCGTCGCGCTCAAGGCCGTCCGGGAAGGCCGCATCACGTTCGACACGCCGCTCAGGGTTTCCGCGCGCGCCACGTCCATGGCTCCCTCGAAGATGGGGTTCCGGGCGCGGCACGCTGGTGACGCTCGACAATGCGCTCAAGATGCTGATGGTGAAGTCGGCCAACGATATAGCCGTGACGATCGCCGAGGGGTCTCAGGCTCCGTCGAGGCCTTCGCCAACGAGATGAATGCGGCGGCGAGCGCGCTCGGCATGCACGAATCGCACTTCACCAATCCGAACGGCCTGCCCGATTCGCGTCTGGTTTCGTCGGCGCGCGACATGGCCGTGCTCGGCCGCGCGCTCTACATCTATTTTCCCGAACAGGCCGGCCTGTTCGACATTGGCGCGCTGCGGCTCGGCAAGCGCGTCATCCCCACGCATAACGGCATGCTCGGCCGCTATCCCGGCGCCGACGGCATGAAGACCGGCTTTACCTGCGCCGCTGGGTTCAACCTGTCGCCAGCGCCTCGCAGAACGGCAAGCGGCTGATCGCGGTCGTGCTCGGCGCGCCCAGCGCCAAGTCGCGCACGATGATGGCCGCGAGCCTGCTGGACAAGGGTTTCGTGACGGGCGGCGGCCAGGGCGCGGCGACGTCGCTCGCCTCCGCCGGCGGCGAAGCGCCCGACATGCGGGATTCGGCCTGTCGTCACCGCGGCAAGGCTTCCGCGGAATTCGAGGCGCAGGTCGAGGACATGTCGGTCCGATCCCGCGCAGCTTCATGCAGGCGGCGCAAGGGCCCGAGGGCAATTCGCCCTATGCGGGCGGTCCCGCGGGCGGTTCGCCGGCCGCCGGGGGCGGGATGCGCCCGAGCGAGGTCGCGACCCTGCCGCGACCGAGCTTTCAGCCGGTTCCGGTCTTTGTCGGCCCGGCAGCGGGTTGGACCGGCCCGATCGCGCATGCCGCGGGCGACACTGCGACCCCGGTCACGCAGGCCTATTCGGCCAATGCCGACGACGAGGCGGATTCGCCCGTGAAACCGGCGCCGGACGCCCAGTCCATGCGGGCCAAACGCGGCGGCAAGGCGAAGGCTCACGCCGCCAAGCCGCACAAGCCGGTCAAAGCGGCCACGGCCAAAGCGGCCAAGCCGGCCAAGGCGGCGAAAGCCAAGCCCGCCAAGGCGGAAAAGGCCGGGAAGGCCGCTGCGACAAAGGGCAAGGCGAAGGCCGCCAAGCGCCACGCCAAGCGCGACGAATGAGCGAGGCCGCGCAGCGCCGTCCGCCGCCGCCCGTCCCGGTCACGATCCTCACGGGCTTCCTCGGTTCGGGCAAGACGACGTTGCTCAACCGCCTGCTGGCCGACCCCGCGCTCGCCGACACGGTCGTACTCATCAACGAATTCGGCGAGATCGGCCTCGACCATCTGTTCGTCGAGAAGATCGACGGCGACATGATGCTGATGGCCTCGGGCTGCCTGTGCTGCACGATCCGCGGCGATCTCGTGCATGCGCTCGAAGATCTTCTGCGCCGTCTCGACAATGGGCGTATCAAGCCGTTCCGGCGCGTCGTGATCGAGACGACGGGGCTTGCCGATCCCGCCCCGATCCTGAACGCCCTGATGGGCCACCCCTATCTGGCGCTGCGCTACAAGCTGGATGGCGTGGTGACGACGGTGGACGCGGTCAACGGGCCGGCGACGATCGAGCGCCACCGGGAAGCGCTGCGGCAGGTCGCGGTCGCCGACCGGATCGTCGTCACCAAGACCGATCTGGTGGAAGCCGCCCGCTCGTCCGCCGCGCTGGCGAACCGCCTCGACGCGCTCAATCCCGGCGCGCCGCGCCTCGAGGCCGCGAAGGGCGAAGCCACGACGGAAAGTCTGTTTTCCGCGGGCCTGTTTTCGACGGACCGCAAGATTCCCGATGTCGCCGCCTGGCTGCACGCCGACGCATTCGACGCCCACGACCATCACGGGCATGGCCACGCCCATGCGCATGATCCCAACCGGCACGACGCCTCGATCCGCGCCTTCTGCCTGACGCGGGACGCGCCGCTCGATCCGCGCGCCTTCGAAATCTTTCTCGATCTCCTTCGCCACGCCCATGGACCGAAGCTGCTTCGCGTGAAGGGGATCGTCGCACTGGCCGACGATCCCGGCCGGCCGGTGGTCATCCACGGCGTGCAGCACCTGTTCCATCCGGCGGTCCGGCTCGCGGGCTGGCCAGACGCCGACCGGCGGACGCGGATCGTGCTGATCGTGGACGGGCTCGATCAGGAATTCGTCGAACGCCTGTTTTCCGCCGCGATCGGCGAGACGCGCGCCGATACGCCAGACCGGGCCGCCCTTACCGGCAATCCGCTCGACCTGCGGCCCGGCGGACTTCTGGCGTAACGGCGGCGTTTCCCGCGCGGTCCGCGCGGAATGGCCCGCAACTTGTAGCCAAGTCCCCAGCAATGGGCTCCCAGGCGACGTTGTCCCGTTTCGGGACAGGTCCGCCCTGAATGCGCCCATTGCGACGAGGGATCGCAATGGCTGCGCATTTCTGGCGCCTCAGGTCGATGCAGCACTGGCCGGACGATGTCCGGCGGATCGCTGGCGGCCGTCTTGCGCGCGACTTCGTCGACAGCCGTCTGCATATGGCGGAAGGCGAGACGCTTGTGGAGGCGCTCGACATCGACGGACTGGAGGCGCATCGCGCCGACTGGCGCGATCTGGCGCGACGCGCCATCGAACCGAACCCGTTCATGGAGCCGGATTTCGCGCTGACGGCCATGTTTCATCTGCCAGAGAGCCAGCGCCCGATCGTCGCCGTCGCCTGGCAGAGCGCGGGCGACGAGCCGCGCGCGCGCATGGTCGGCGTATGGGGCTTCGAGCAGGGGCGGTTCGGCGCGTTCGGCGGCGTTGCGCGCAGCTGGAAGTACAAGCACAGCGCGTTGGGGACGCCGCTGATCGACCGGTTGGCCGCCGCCCGTTCCGTGGACGCCATCCTGGCGTGGTTGCGGGAGCGCCGGCTCGGCCAGTCCGCGCTCATTCTGCGCGATCTGGCGCGCGGAGGGGCCGCGGCCGAATTGATCGCGGATCGTTGCGCGGCGCACGGGCTGGTTTCGACCGGCCTCAACGAACATGAGCGCGCCGCGCTCCAGCCGCCGGTCGGCGACCAGGCGCGGCGCGTGCGCGGGGCGCAAAGCAGGAAGCACGAGCGGGAAATCGCGCGACTCGGACGTCGCCTCGCCGAGGTCGGCGAGGTCGGCTACGGCTCGGCGTCGGATCCCACCGATGTCAGACACGCGTCGGAATGGTTTCTGGCGCTGGAGCAGGCCGGCTGGAAGGGGCGGCGGCGCACGGCGTTTCTCTCCGACGCCGGCGACGCCGCCTTCCTGCGGGTGGCTCTGCGCCAGCTCGCGCGGGCCGGCAAGTGCCGGATCGACTGGATTGCCGTCGACGGGCGGCCGATCGCCATGGCGATCGTGCTGCGCAGCGGCGAACGCGCCTATTACTGGAAGACGGCCTATGACGAGCGTTACGCCCGCTATTCGCCGGGCGTCCAGCTGACCCGGGCGCTCGCCGAGCGGCAACTGGCCGATGCGGCCGTACAGGTCACCGATTCCTGCGCGATCGCCAACCATCCGATGATCGATCGCCTGTGGCCCGACCGGCAGGCCATGTTCGATCTGGTGATCGGCGTCGATCCCGCGCGCAGCCGCAGCTTTCCTGGCGCGGTGCGACGCGAGCGCCTGGCGCGCGCGATGCGCGCGGCGGTCAAGTCGGCGGCCGCTGCGGCCCTGGGCCGGCACACCGGCTGAGCGCGGCTTGCAGACTGCGCGGCTTTGCCCGAACGTGCGCCTCGATGACGCCGACGGATCGCCAGCGACTCGACAAATGGCTGTGGTTCGCGCGCATGGCGCGGACGCGCACCGCCGCCGCGCAGCTCGTCGCCGACGGCCATGTGCGGCTCAACGGGCAGCGGGTTGCGCAGGCGGCGAAAGCCGTGCGTCCCGGCGACGTGCTGACGGTCGCGCTGGCGCGGGATGTCCGCCTGCTGCGAATTGTCGCGACCGGCGACCGTCGCGGCCCCTATGAAGAGGCGCGCCAGCTCTACGAGGATATTGCGCCCGACGGCGCTGCGCCCTGACCGTGCGCCATGTTCTTGCGCAGCCCGATCAAAGCATATAGCAGTTCGCAATCTTTGAGGTGGGCGCGGACGGCGCGCGCCGGGAGCTGGCGATGACCTATGTAGTCACCGAAAACTGCATCAAGTGCAAATACATGGATTGCGTGGAAGTCTGCCCCGTGGACTGCTTCTACGAAGGCGAGAACATGCTCGTGATCCATCCGGACGAATGTATCGACTGCGGGGTCTGCGAGCCGGAATGCCCGGCCGAGGCGATCAAGCCCGATACCGAGCCGGGCCTCGAGCAATGGCTCAAGCTGAACGCCGATCTTGCGCCAAATTGGCCGAACATCACCGTCAAGCGCGATGCGCCGGCGGACGCCAAGGAATTCGACGGCAAGCCGGACAAATTCAAGAACTTCTTCTCGGACAAGCCCGGCGAAGGCGACTGATCCCCGGCTATTGCCGAGTTCTCGATCGATTCGCTCGACCACGGGTTAACCAATGCGCAGAGCAATGGCCCGCGCGGGGCGCGAGCCTTTGATTTTCCCGGATTTCTGTGATATACACATTTTTAACAGTCACAGAAATCTGCGTCCTATCAGTCGGTTGACAGGTACATCCCGCAATGGTTCGCGCCGCTTCGCGGCTGCGAAATGTTTTGGGCGAGCGCGCGCCTGAGCGTCGCGCCGACGGAAGCGGATTCCTCAAATTTGGACTGTGCGCCAGGCTCGCCGTCGCGGGCCCTGCGCCGGCGGCCTGCGTTTCGGGCCGTCGTCAAGCGCCGGAGTTTCGCTCCGGGCTGAGCGAGGAGTGTGCTGCGTATGCCGTCCAAGAAGAATTCGAGCAAGTCCGCAAAGGCGACCGCCGGCAAGAAGACCGAAGCGACGAAGTCCAAGCGGACGACAGCCAAGGCGTCGACGGCGAAAGCCGCCGCCAAGGCCAAGACGAGCAAGGTGAAGAGCGTGACGTCGGCATCCAAGGCCAAAACGGCGACCGCCAAGGCCGCCGCCGCCAAGACCAAAGCGGCAGTCGCCGCCAAGGCGAAGGCGGCCGCGCTGAAGGCCGCTGCGCGCAAGGCCGCTCTCGCCAAAGCCGCAGCCAAGGCGAAAGCCGCCGCCGCGGCGCGGACGCCGGCCAAGGGCGCGAGCGCCAAGCCGGCCGGCAAGGGCAAGGCAGCCGCCGTCGCCAGGAGCGCGAAGACCAGCGTGAAGACGACGAGCGCCAAGACGACGAGCTCCAAGACGACAGGCTCCAAGACGACGGCCGCCGTTCGCGCGGCAAAGCCCTCGTCCGCCAAGGCCGCGCCTGCCGGGTCGCCGGCGCCGGCGAAGACGAAACTGGAAAAGAACCGCAGTGCAGCGGTCGTGAAGGAAGCGACGCAGGAGAAGGCGAAGCAGCCCCAGATCAAAAAGGCGGTAGACAACACGAAGACAGCGACAGCGACACATCCCAAGCCGGTCGAACAGGCCGGCGCGCGCGCCACGGTTCAACTGGTGCGGCCCGAAGCGGCCGCTCCGGTCGCGCCTGCAACGCCCGCGCCCGCGCCCGTCCGCGCCGCGCCCGATCCGAGACCGGCGTCGCACGCGCCGGCGGTGCAGCCTCGAGAGACGAGCGAACAGAATCCGGTGACACAGAAAAAGACCACTTCTCCCGCCGTAGCCAAGCCTTCCAAGCCGGCCGCGAAAATTCCCGCGCCCGAGCAGAAGCCCGCGAAACCCGCAGGCCAGAAGCTCGGATTCAAGACCCACGAGCACATCGTCTATCCGGCGCATGGCGTCGGACAGATCATCGCCATCGAGGAGCAGGAAGTCGCCGGCTTCAAGCTGGAGCTCTTCGTGATCAGCTTCGTCAAGGACAAGATGATCCTGAAGGTGCCGACCCCCAAGGTCGTCAGCGTCGGCATGCGCAAGCTCGCCGAGGCGCCGGTCATCACCAAGTCGCTGGACACTTTGACGGGCCGGGCGCGCATCAAGCGCACCATGTGGTCGCGTCGCGCCCAGGAATACGAGGCGAAGATCAATTCGGGCGATCTGATTGCGATCGCCGAAGTGGTGCGCGACCTCTACCGCTCGGAGGCCCAGCCGGAGCAGTCCTATTCGGAGCGTCAGCTGTACGAGGCGGCCCTCGACCGCATGAGCCGCGAACTCTCGGTGGTCCAGAAGATCACCGAGCAGGAGTCGCTCAAGCTGATCGAGACGCAGCTTCAGAAGGGGCCGCGCCGCGCCGCCAAGGCGGAAGCGGAAGCCGAATCCGAATCGGGCGAGATCGACGAAGCCGCGTAAACGGCTTGGTCATCCGCCAAGGATCAAGAAAATTCAAAGCCCGGCCTCGCGCCGGGCTTTTCCGTTTCGGCGGGCTGGTTTCAGCCGTGCGGCTGGACCCCGCCTTCGAGCAGTTTGCGCAGCTTTTCGAGCGCGCGCGATTCGATCTGGCGGACGCGCTCCTTGGAAATGCCGAGCTGGGCGCCGAGTTGCTCGAGAGTCGCAGCCTCCTCCGCAAGGCGCCGTTCGCGCACGATCCGCAATTCGCGTTCCGACAGTTGAGAGAGCGCATCGTTGAGCATGGCGTGGCGGCGCTGCGAATCGATGTTTTCGCCGACGGTCTCGTCCGGCAGGGGCCGTTCGTCGACGAGGAAATCGCCGCGTTCCGCTGAATCGAAGGGATCGTCGCCGCTGATCGGGCCATTGAGCGAGATGTCGGGTCCGGAAAAGCGTGCGCTCATCAGTTCGACATCGGCGCTGGAAACGCCGACGGCCTTGCCGATCCGATCATAGAGGGTCGCCTTTTCGACGCCGGCCGTCGCCGTCATCTGGGCGCGCAGCCGGCGCAGGTTGAAGAACAGCGCTTTCTGCGTCGAACTCGTTCCGCCGCGCACGATCGACCAGTTGCGCAGGATGTAGTCCTGGATGGCGGCGCGAATCCACCAGGTGGCGTAGGTCGAGAACCGGACCTCGCGGTCGGGATCGAAGCGGGCCGCAGCCTCCAGCAGGCCGACGTGGCCTTCCTGGATCACGTCGGCGATCGGCAGTCCGTAGTGGCGGAAGCGCGCGGCAAGCGCGATCACGAGCCGCATATGCGAGGCGGAGAGCTGGTCGAGCGCCTTCTGATCCCGAAAATCGCGCCAGCGCAGCGCCAACTGATGTTCTTCTTCACGCTCCAGAAACGGCGCCGCCATCGCGGCGCGTACAAATTCACGATGCACTCCAGGCAGTTGCGCCATGGTTGCCTCCGGGTCTGTGGATCGCCGGTCAAGGCGGCGTTCACGGATTGGGCGACTAAGGCTATACGGCCGATGCGGGATTGCGCATCACAAGCGCGTGAAGGCGTGAGAAAAGTGGCCGCCGGATTATTCAATCCGGCCGTAGCCTATTGATCGACGACGATCTTGTAGGCCTCGCCGTATTTCAGCGCGGCGCCGTGCGACAGGCCATTGAGCAGCAGGAACACGTCGAGCGGGCGATCGACGACCGCCATCCGCCGGCCCAGCGATTCGACATTGTCCGTCAGTCCCGCCTTGGCGATCTGGAGCTTGAGCGGCCTCACCTTGGTCGCTTCCTCCTCGGTCAATCGCCGGAAAGACTGAATCGACTGGTCGAACTTGCCGAGGGTGGCCTCGTCCATCGCGCGGGCCGCAAACAGCAGGCGGTAGATGTCGCCGTCCTTGCGCACGACGGCGACGCGGAAGTTCCACTCGCCGGCGCGCGCCGTGCCGAAGGCCGCGGGCATGCCGTTGACCTCGCCCGTCTGGATGGACGAACGCAGGAGCCCGTCGAGCCAGCCGGACGCAAGATAGGCGTCGAGCGGGCCGCCCGACGAATCCGGCACGCTGTCGACGCGCACGGCCTCGACGCCGCCGGGGGCGCGGCCGAGCAGGGCGCGCGGCGTATTGTCGAGCACGAAGCTCTCAGGCGCCGTGAAGGCGAATCGCAGGCGCGGCTGCAGGAACCGCCGCCCGCGAACGATGCCGTCGGCCGGGTCCTCGCCGAAGTTCATGCCGTCGATGGCCGCCAGGTAGCCGGCGCGATCGGTCGAGCCGATGCCCGGCGCGCCGATCTGGCGCGCGGTCTGGGTCGCCTGCGCGATGCGTTCGGGCGTCGCCGGATGGGTCGCCAGAATATCGGGCTTGTCGGGCCTCTTCTGGCCGAGGAGTTCGGCGCGCAGCGCGGTCGAGCGACCGAGCGAGGTGAGGAAACGCGCTGCGCCGTAGGGATCGAAACCGGCGCGCGCGATGACGTTGACGCCGATCCGGTCGGCCTCGATCTCCTGCGAGCGCGAGAAGCTCGCAAACGACAGGCGCTGATTGTTCTCGACCTCTTCGCCTTTCTGACGACTCTGGATCACCGTGGCGGCGGAGGCGATGACGGCGGCCTGCTTCTCGCGCTCGGCGCGGGCGGCGGCGTGCCGGGCGGTCACGTGGCCGATCTCGTGCGCCATGACGGCGGCGACCTCGGCCGAGTCGTTGGCGAGCGCCAGCAGGCCGCGTGAAATGTAGAGATTGCCCGAGGGCAGCGCGAAGGCGTTGACGACGGGCGTGTTGAGGATGGTGACGCGATAGGGCGTCGTCGGCACGTCCGAGGCCGCGGCAAGCTTGACGAGGATGGCGTTCAGGTAGGATTCGGCGGTCGGCCAGCGATATTCGCCGCCGAACTGGGCGACGAGCTTCTTGTGCTCGGCGGTGGTCAGCGCGTCGACGCCGACCGTGCGCGGCGCAGCTGGCGGCACGGCGGGGGCCTGGGGCAGTTCGCCCTGCCGTTCGAGCGTGGCGCAACCGGCGAGCGCGACGGCGAGCGCAAACGCCGACGCCCGTCGCACAATCGCGCCCCTGTCGAAGCCAGCCGCCATTCCCCTCGTCACCGATTCGCTTCCACGCTGGCCGGCGCGCTGTCCAGCAATTCCAGCGCATCCGGGCTCACAATCTCCATCACGGGTCCAAAACCGCGATCCACCAACCCGCGAGCGCGCAGACGCCTGCCGGCGAGCTGGCGCAGCGGTACGCGCGCCGCCTCGAACAAAGCAAGTTTTCGTTTCGAAATCACGATTGTGAAGTCCGTCGTGCGTCGCGGGCCGAAATTCAGATAAAGGCGGCCGCGCTGCTCGCCAATAGTCAAGACGCGGCCTTCGACCACGACGAGGCCCTTTTCGGCCGCCAGGATCGCCTTTGCGTCGACCGCGTCCAGCGGCCCCGACCCGGCCTCGCTCCACAGACCGCGCCGCGCCGCCCGCGCCGCCTGCTCGGCCGCAAGAAGCCGGTCGCGGCAAGGCTTGGCCGACGCGTCCGGACGATAGAGCGCAAGGCCGGCGGCCAGCGCGCGTTCGGCGAGGCTTTCGCCCGGCGCGTCGGAGGAATCACGGCGGACCCAGGCGACAAGGCGGCCCCAACGGTCGGGTTTGGCTTCGAGCGCAGCGACGCGGACGTTCGCGCCGGCGAGCGCGTCCGCGAATGCCCGGTATCCGGGCGCGCTTGCAACCGCCGCGACCCCCGCCAGAGCCGCCACGCGTCCGTCGCCCAAGAGCAGGTCGAAACTGTCGTCGACGCCGGCGATTTGCGCAGATTCGGTCTTGTCGGACGCGCAGGCGCGGGCCGCCGTCGATTCCAGCGCGGCGAGGCAGAGGATTGCGACGATAAAGACGCGCTGGATCAGCCGCCGCGCCCTTTCAGAAAGAAGTCGACCAGCACGCGCGCCGTGTCGATGTCGCCGTTGCGCGCGCCGACCGGCTGGCCGCGATCCGCCCTCGCCCGCGCGCCCGGCAGGGTGTGGCCGCCGCCGTCGATGCGGACGAGTTCGATCGGCGCCTTGCAGCCGACGCGAAATTCGAGCTGCACACGCGAGCCGTCGTTGCGATCCCGGTCGGCGACATCGATCTTCGTCGTCTTGTCGCCGCAAGCTGCGGCCGCCGCAAACGGCGCCAGCGTGCCGGCGGCGGAGACGACCTCGCCCTTGTATTCGGGAATATCGGCCTTGCCGCCGCCGAAGGGAATCTTGGGGTCGGCCGTGCCGGCGAGCAGCATGAAGGGAATTGGCCGCGACGGCTTGCAGGCGGCCGCGTCGGCGGTGGGCATCAGCGCGATCAGCGAGGCCGCGCCGGCAAATGTTCCCGTCTCGCGACAGGCCAGACGCATCGCCAGAATTCCGCCCGGGCCGCCGCCGGCGATGAAGATGCGCTTGGGGTCGGCGATGCCGTCTTTCTTCAGCCGGGCGATCAGGTCGTTCACGAAACGCAGCTCGCGTTCGGCGCCGGCCTCGCTGACGTCCCAGCGCCCGCCGAGCGCGTCCGGATAGGCGACAACCACGCTGCGGCTCTTGATCTTGCGATCGAGGCCGAGGCGGTCGCGCACCCGCACGCCGGCGCCGGACTGGCCATGCAGAAAGATGATGACAGGTCGGCGCGCGCGCTTCAGGCGCGCATGTTCGACGATGAAGGCCGACCGCCTGACGCCGCCCGATTCGAGGGTCAGGCGTCCGGAGGCGGCGGAGGCGGTGGAGGCCATGCCGAGGCCGATGGCCGCCGCAAAGGCCAGACGCCAGACAACAGGCGCAAGAAACCGCATCCAGAATAGCCCCTCGATCATCCGAAGCCGCCAACAATCATAGCATTGCGGCGGCAATGCAACCGCCGGCGCGTTCATCCGAATTGCGACGTTGCGCGGCGTTGCGTGGCAGCGGCGTTTGGAATAGTGAACATTGCGACGATGCATCGCATGTGAGGGGCTGTCATGGCCGAGGCAAATAACGCGTCCCAGCGTCTGCAGGACAGAAGGCCGCTTTCTCCCCATCTCCAGATCTACAAGATGATGTTCACGATGGTGATGTCGGGCCTGCACCGCATCACCGGGATGTGCCTCTACGCCGGCGTGCTGCTGCTCGCCTGGTATTTCATCGCCGCCGCCTCCGGCCGGCACGCCTTCGAGACCGTCAACTGGGTCTACAGCTCGTTCCTCGGCCGGCTGGTTCTGTTCGGTTTCACCTGGTCGCTGTTCCATCACTGGATGGGCGGCATTCGTCATGCGATCTGGGACGCCGGCTATATGTTCGACGCCAAGGGGCGCGAACTCGCGGCGCAGGCGACGCTGGTCGGCTCGATCGCGCTGACCGTGATCTTCTGGGTCCTGGCCTACGCCTATCGCTGAGCGGAGAACGAGATGTCCAACAAATCCTCTTCCCTGCGCAGCGAAGCCTCCACGGTCCGCTCGCTCGGCGCGAGCGGCGGCAAGGCCACGCACCATGCGCTGATGCTGCGCCTGACGGCGGCGGCGCTGATGCCGCTCACCATTCTCTTCGCCTTCCTGGTCGTGTCGCTCGTCGGGCGCGACTATGATTCGGTGATGCGCCTGTTCGGCCATCGCGTCGGGCCGGGCACGATCGCGCTGCTGTTCGTGCTGGTCGGCGTCTATCACATGAAGACCGGCATGGAGACGATCATCGAGGACTATGCGCACGGCTGGTGGAAGATCGGCCTGCTCGTCGCCAACCTGCTCTTCTCGGGCCTGATCGCCGCCGCCACCGCGCTGTCGATCCTCAAACTCGCCGTCGGCGGCTGATCGAGGGACTTTTCACATGGCTAGCAATGGGGCTACGAACGGCTCTGGGGCGTTCTCGATCAACGGCCGCGCCTATCCCGTCACCGACCATACATTCGACGTCGTGATCGTCGGCGCCGGCGGCGCGGGTCTGCGCGCCACCGTCGGCTGCTCGCAGGCGGGGCTCCGCACGGCCTGCATCAGCAAGGTGTTTCCGACGCGCTCGCATACGGTCGCCGCGCAGGGCGGCGTCGCCGCCTCGCTCGGCAACATGGGGCCGGACAACTGGAAATGGCACATGTACGACACCGTGAAGGGGTCGGACTGGCTCGGCGATCAGGACGCCATCGAATATCTGTGCCGCAACGCGCCGGCCGCGGTCTACGAGCTCGAACACTGGGGCGTGCCGTTCTCGCGCACCGACGACGGCAAGATCTACCAGCGTCCGTTCGGCGGCATGACCACTGATTTCGGCAGGGGCCCGCCGGCGCAGCGCACCTGCGCGGCCGCGGACCGCACCGGCCACGCGATGCTGCACACGCTCTACGGCCAGGCATTGAGGAATTCGACGGAATTCTTCATCGAATATTTCGCGATCGACCTGATCATGAACAGCGAGGGCCGTTGCGTCGGCGTCGTCTGCATCAAGATGGACGACGGTTCGATCCACCGCTTCCGCTCGCAGCTGACCATTCTGGCGACGGGCGGCTACGGGCGCGCCTATTTCTCGGCGACTTCGGCGCATACCTGCACCGGCGACGGCGGCGGCATGACGCTGCGCGCCGGCCTGCCGCTGCAGGACATGGAATTCGTGCAGTTCCATCCGACCGGCATCTACGGCGCGGGCTGCCTCATCACCGAGGGCGCGCGCGGCGAAGGCGGCTATCTCACCAATTCGAACGGCGAGCGCTTCATGGAGCGCTATGCGCCGAGCGTGAAGGACCTCGCCCCGCGCGACATGGTCTCGCGCGCCATGACCATGGAAATCCGCGAAGGCCGCGGCGTCGGCAAGAACAAGGACCATATTCATCTGCATCTCGAACATCTCGAGCCGCAGATGCTGCACGAGCGCCTGCCGGGCATTTCCGAGAGCGCCAAGATTTTCGCGGGCGTCGAGGTGACGAAGGAGCCGATTCCGGTCCTGCCGACCGTCCACTACAACATGGGCGGCATCCAGACGAACTATCACGGCGAGGTGCTGACCAGGAAAGGCGGCGATCCGGACGTCGTGGTGCCGGGCCTGATGGCGCTCGGCGAAGCGGCCTGCGTGTCGGTGCATGGCGCCAATCGTCTGGGCTCGAACTCGCTGATCGACCTCGTCGTGTTCGGCCGCGCGGCGGGCCTGCGCGCTGCGGAACTGGTCAAGGCCGGCGAAAAGCAGGCCGACCTGCCGGCCGATTCCGCCGATCTGTCGCTGAGCCGCCTCGACCGCTACCGCTATGCCAAGGGCGGCACGTCGACTGCGCAGCTGCGGCTGAACATGCAGAAGGTGATGCAGAACCATTGCGCGGTGTACCGGACCGGCGAGACGCTGGCGGAAGGCGTAAAGCTGATCCACGACGTCTGGGCCGCGCGCGACGATGTCGGCGTCACCGACCGTTCGCTGATCTGGAACTCCGATCTGATCGAGACGCTGGAGCTCGACAATCTGATCGTCCAGGCCGTCGTGACCATGGAGGGGGCGAACAACCGCACGGAATCGCGCGGCGCCCATGCGCGCGAGGATTATTCCGAACGCGACGACGCCAACTGGATGAAGCACACGCTGGCGTCGATCGACGACAGCGGACGCAGCGTGACGCTCGACTACCGCCCCGTGCATTCCTACACGATGACGAACGAGGTCTCGTATATCGAGCCGAAGGCCCGCGTTTACTGACGCGACCGCAGCCATACGGAACTGACCATGGTCGAATTCACACTGCCGAAAAACTCCCGGGTCACCTCCGGCAAGACCTGGCCGCGTCCGCAGGGCGCGACGAATGTCAGGGAATTCCGGATTTACCGCTGGGATCCCGATGACGGACGCAATCCGCGTCTCGACACCTACTATGTCGATCTCGACGATTGCGGGCCGATGATTCTCGACGCGATCATCTGGATCAAATCCAAGGTCGATCCGACGCTGACCTTCCGTCGCTCCTGCCGCGAGGGCATTTGCGGCTCCTGCGCGATGAACATCGACGGCACCAACACGCTCGCCTGCACCAAGGGCATGGACGAGATCAAGGGCGCGGTGAAAATCTATCCGCTGCCGCACATGCCGGTGGTCAAGGATCTCGTTCCGGATCTGACCCGCTTCTACACGCATCACGCCTCGATCGAGCCCTGGCTGAAGACCGATACGCCTGCGCCCGAGAAGGAATGGCTGCAGACGCCGGAAGATCGCGCCAAGCTCGACGGCCTCTACGAATGCATCCTGTGCGCGTGCTGCTCGACCTCGTGCCCGAGCTATTGGTGGAACACCGAGCGCTATCTCGGCCCGTCCGCGCTGCTGCAGGCCTATCGCTGGCTGATCGATTCGCGCGACGAGGCGACCGGCGAACGGCTCGATTATATCGAGGACACGTTCCGCCTCTATCGCTGCCACACGATCCTGAACTGCTCGAAGGCCTGCCCGAAGGGGCTGAACCCGGCCGACGCGATTTCGAAGATCAAGAACATGATGGTCGTGCGGCAGTTCTGAACGAACGGATCGAACGCGAAAAAGCCGCGACGGGCGACCGTCGCGGCTTTTGCATTTTGGGCAGGTCCGGCGCGATCAGCGCTTGTGGTGCTGCATCGAATACATGCGCGTGTGCAGGTCGAGCATGGCGGTGGCGAAGCTCGAGGCGTCGTCCGTCCACTCGTCCCACAGCGCGGCCGCCGAGGGCGTGCGCGCGACCAGCCTGCCGGTGACGTCGTCGGCGTCGAACTGCAGGTCGGCCTCGAACTTCCTGGCCATGCCCTGCATGGCGCGGTTTCGGGCGAGACACGACATGTAGAGCGTCTCGGCGCCGCGATTGCGCGCGGCCTGCACGATGCGGCCCATCAGTTCCGTGCCGACGCCGCGCCGGCGCCAGCCGACCTCGACCGAAAAGGCGGCTTCCGCCGACCCCTTGTCGAGGCCCAGACCCACGCCGCGCAATTCGCCGGCGCCGCGCATCACGCCATCGACGAAATAGCCGTAGATGACGTCGTCGATGCCAAAGCAGCGCTCGGCGTAATTGGCGAGAAACTCGTCGCTGACCGCCATGGCGAACCGGTCGTGCCGGCTCGGCGCGTCCAGACGCAACAGATGATCGCGGAACGCCGGCATATCCGACGGCCACAAGCGTCGGACGACGCCGCCGTGAATAGTCGCGTGTTCCATATCAGCCTCCAGTCGCGGCCATCCTGGCCGCACTCGAATCCGACCCACGCCTCCCGGTCTGCCAAAGATATTGTGCGCCGCAATAGATTAAGCAAGCGTAAAAGCTGAGCATTTCATACACCATTGATATAATATGATCTTCTAGCTCTCTTGGGCCGCAGTTGATATATAAACCAAGGCGGAATCGTGGCGATGCGACGTTGCAAATTATTGCGACGCACAAATGACAGGAAGATGAACCCGATCAGCCCAGGAGGTCGACGAGGTGCGGGATCAGCGGCTCGTCGGCCGGCGGCATCGGCCAGTTGCGCAGGTCGCGCGGCCGGACCCATTTGATCGCCTGCCCCTCGCGCGGCTGGACGAAGCCTTCCCAGCGGCGGCAGATGTAGAGCGGCATGAGCAGGTGGAAGTCGTCATAGGCGTGGCTGGCGAATGTCAGCGGCGCGAGGCACGGGGCCTTCGCCTCGATCGACAATTCCTCGCGCAATTCGCGAATCAGCGCTTCCTCCGGCCGTTCGCCGGGATCGAGCTTGCCGCCGGGAAATTCCCAGAGGCCTTCGAGCTTCTTGCCCGGCGGGCGCTGCGCGATGAGGATGCGGTTGTCCTGATCGACGAGGGCGCAGGCGACGACGAGCAGCAGGTTCAAGAGGCCCTCAGCGATCGTTGGTGAGGACAAGCTTGATCGGCTTCTCCTCCTTGCCCGACACGGTCACCGTCTCGAACATGGCGCCGCCGTCATTGCCGGTCCGCAGGCGTTGATGAAACGATCCGGCGTTGAGCTGCACGTAAGCGTCCTTGTCGCGATAGTTGACCTGGCTGGTGACGAAATAGACGCCGGGCGCGACATTGTCGAATTCGAATCGTCCCGTGGACTCGGCGCGCGTCGTGCGCGTGAAATCGGCATATTGCGGATCGACGTCGACGCGCGGGATCTGGCTGGTCGGCAGGGAGCGCTGGCCCCTGTAGAGAACGGCGAAGCGTTCGCGCGCATATCGCGTCGCCGGCACAAGGCGCACGATTTCGCCGGCCGCATTCACCGTGCCGCCCTTGTCGTCGCGCCAGAACGCATGGCCGTGGATCGAGACGGCCCCCGTCTTCTTGATGTAGGCCGCCTCGGCGGGATCGAAGGCGGCGGCGGTCGCCACGGGCGTCGTCTGCGGAGTGGACCGGCAGCCTGCGAGCGCAACGGCGGCTGCGATCACGATCGCTAATGAACGCATGAAACAACCTCGTCACGCCTAATGGCGAAACAGTCGCGCGCGGGGCGGCAAAAGGCAAGACGACCGCCTTTGCGGCGCACGAGCGCGAGGCCGCGGAACGCCAGACGCTTCAGGAACGATAGTCGCCGTTGATGGCGACATATTCCTTCGTCAGATCACAGGTCCAGACTTTTGCCGCGCCCTTGCCGAGGCCGAGGTCTACGCGGATGTCGATCGCCTGCTCTTTCATGGCGGCGGAAACCTTGGCCTCGTCGTAGGCGGGGTCGCGCAGACCCTTGTAGGCGACGCGGATGCCGCCGAACCAGATCGCGAGCCTGTCGCGCTCGGCCTTCTCGCCGGCCTTGCCGACCGCCATGACGATGCGGCCCCAATTGGCGTCCTCGCCAGCGATCGCCGTCTTCACCAGCGGCGAATTGGCGATCGACAGGGCGATCCGCTTGGCGGCCTTCGCATTGTCCGCGCCGGTCACTTCGATGCCGACGAATTTGCGCGCGCCTTCGCCGTCGCGCACGACCTGATGGGCGAGGTTGGTCAGGACGACATCGAGCGCGGCCTTGAATGCGGTCAGACGACGGTCGTTGGCGGCCGTGATCTTCGGCGCGCCGCGCGCGGCTGCGGCGCCGGTCGCAAACAGCAGCAGCGTGTCCGAGGTCGACGTGTCGCTGTCGACCGTGATCGCGTTGAACGAGCCCTGCACCGATTTCGACAGCATGGCCTGCAGCGCGGGCGCCGCAATCGGCGCGTCGGTGAAGACGAAGGAGAGCATGGTCGCCATGTCCGGCGCGATCATGCCGGCGCCCTTGGCCATGCCCGAAATGCGCACGCGCACGCCGCCGATCTCGGCTTCCGCGGTCGCGACCTTGGGGAACGTGTCGGTCGTCATGATGGCTCGGGCGGCGTCGAGCCAGTTCTCGCCCGAGGCGTCCTTCACCAGCGTATCGAGCACGCCGTCGAACCTGGTCGCGTCGAGCGGCTCGCCGATGACGCCGGTCGAGGCCATGAAGATTTCGCTTTCCTTCGCGCCGGTCGCCCTGGACGCGATCTTGGCGGCGAGCTTCACGGCGTCGGCGCCGATCTTGCCCGTAAAGGCGTTGGCGTTGCCGGAATTGACGAGCAGCGCCCGCGCTTTCCCGGACTTCAGTTTGGCGCGGCACCAGTCGACCGGAGCGGACGGGCATTTCGACTTGGTGAAGACGCCGGCGACCTGCGCGCCCTTGTCGAGCAGCGCCAGCATGACGTCGGTGCGGCCTTTGTAGCGGATGCCGGCCGCGCCCGAGGCGAAGCGCACGCCGTCGATGGCGGGCATATCCGGAAAGGTCTTGGGAGCAAGCGGCGAAAGGGGAGCGTCGTGCGCCATGGCGAGCCTCGTGAATCCGCGGCGATTTGCCGACCGAATCAGCGAGGCGTCAAGCCGCCGGAGCGCGGAAGGCGCCGTCGCCCCGGCGGCAAGTTCACTTCTTCTGGTTGGCGGCTTCGGCGTCTTCCGGCTTCATGCCTTTCTGCGGGGCGTCGAAGCGTTCGATCTTGGCGGCCTCGCGCAGCTTGACCACTTCCTCGCCCTCGGCCTTCTGCATGATGTAGCGAACCACCTGGTCACGCACCTGATCGAGCTTGGGGAATTCCTTCGTCCGCTTTTCCTCGAGCTTGATGACATGCCAGCCGAACTGGCTCTTCACGGGTTCGGAAATATCGCCGGGCTTGTCGAGCTTGAAGGCGGCCGCGGCGAATTCCGGCACCATGCGGTCCTTGGTGAACCAGCCGAGATCGCCGCCCTTGGAGCCGGGATCCTTGGAGATTTCGGTCGCGACCTTGGCGAAATCCTCGCCGCCCTTCACGCGCGCCAACGCCTTCTTCGCCTCGTCCTCCGTCGGGACGAGGATATGGCGGGCGTGAATTTCGGGCTCCGGCTTCTGCGACTTGGCGACCTCATCGTAGGTCTTCTGGATGTTTGCGTCTGTATTGGCGGTCTCGGCGATCTTGCCGAGATAGGTCTCGGTCAGCAGCTTGTCGCGCAGATAGGCGAGCTTGCGGGCGAATTCCGGGCTGGCGGCGAGCTTCTCGGCCTCGGCCTTCTGCGCCACGACCTTGGCGACGATCAGATTGTCGAGCAGCGCCTTGTCGCGCGCCGGGCCGGCGAGCTGACGCGGCAGGCGGGCCGACAGATCGTCGCGGGCGATCGCCAGGTCCTCGTCGGTGATTTCAACGCCGTTGACCTTGGCCAGCACTTTGGCCGAGGCCGGCGCGGCGCCGGCGGCCAGAGCTATGGCCAAGGCGATGCTGGCCGCGCCGGCGCGCAGGAACGAACGGGCAGGAATATGCGACATGAGGTTCTCCAGGAGACGGGACCGAACGGCCGGCGCTTGAACGAATCGCGCCAATGGCGAGAAAATCGGGCGTAAATTCGCCCATTCTCGGGCATGGCGCAATCGCTGCGCCGTGGGCCGCCGCGTTGACAAGGGGCCAGCCCCTCCTTATCTCTCGCCCGGCTTTTCCGGGCGTCCCGGCGCATGTCCGCCGCCGTGGCGGCGCCGCGATCTTCCCGACATAGACGTTCGAATACAGCCCGCGACGCCGGTTTGCGCCGGGCTTTCACAGGCACAAGGTCTTCGTTTCCATGATCGGCAACCTCGCGAAGAAGATTTTCGGCTCCGCAAACGACCGCCGGCTGAAGGGCTACCAGCCGAAAGTCCGCGCAATCAACGCGCTGGAGGCCGAGGTCGCCGCGCTGAACGACGATCAGCTGAAGGCGCGCACCCAGGAATTCCGGGACCAGCTCGCCGCCGGCAAGACGCTCGACGACCTCATCGTGCCGGCCTTCGCCACGGTGCGCGAGGCAGCCAAGCGCGCGCTCGGCCAGCGGCATTTCGACGTGCAGCTGATCGGCGGCATGGTGCTGCACGAGGGCGGCATTTCGGAAATGCGCACCGGCGAAGGCAAAACGCTGGTCGCCACGCTCGCGGTCTATCTGAACGCGCTCGCGGCCAAGGGCGTGCATGTCGTCACCGTGAACGACTATCTCGCCAAGCGCGACGCCGAATGGATGGGCCGCGTCTATCGCTTTCTCGGCATGAGCGTCGGCGTGATCGTCCATGGTCTCGACGACGACGAGCGCAAGGCGGCCTACGCCTGCGACATCACCTACGGCACCAACAACGAATACGGCTTCGATTATCTGCGCGACAACATGAAGTACGAGCTCGCGCAGATGGTGCAGCGCGGGCATGCCTTCGCCATCGTCGACGAGGTCGACTCGATCCTGATCGACGAGGCGCGCACGCCGCTGATCATCTCCGGGCCGTCCGAAGACCGTTCCGACCTCTACAACATGATCGACCGGCTGATCCCGTCGCTGGTCAAGGAAGACTACGAGATCGACGAGAAGCAGCGCGCGACCAGCCTGACCGAAGCCGGCAATGAGCATATGGAAGAGCTGCTGCGCACGACAGGCATCCTGAAGGAAGGCTCGCTCTACGAAGCCGCCAACGTCACGATCGTGCACCACGTCAACCAGGCCCTGCGCGCGCACAAGCTGTTCCAGCGCGACAAGGACTATATCGTGCGCAACGGCGAGGTGGTCATCATCGACGAATTCACGGGACGCATGATGCCGGGCCGCCGCTATTCGGAAGGCCTGCATCAGGCGCTCGAAGCCAAGGAGCACGTGCAGGTCCAGCCGGAGAACGTGACGCTCGCCTCGATCACCTTCCAGAACTATTTCCGCCTGTACGACAAGCTCGCGGGCATGACCGGCACGGCCTCGACCGAGGCTAACGAATTCGCCGAAATCTACAAGCTCGACGTCGTCGAAATCCCGACCAATCGGCCCGTGCAGCGCAAGGACGAGGACGACGAGGTCTACCGCACCGACGAGGAAAAGCTGCAGGCGATCGTCGGCGAGATCGAGGCGGCCGCCGTCAACCTCCAGCCGATGCTGGTCGGCACGACGTCGATCGAGAAGTCGGAACTGCTCGCCGAATTCCTGATCAAGAACGGCTACAAGCAGATCGACTTCGACCAGGCGAATGCGCTGGACGGCCTGTTTACGGCCGCGCGCGCCGGGAAGCCGTCGAAAATGTTCGCCGTGCTCAACGCGCGCTTCCACGAGCAGGAGGCCCATGTCGTGGCGCAAGCCGGCGTGCCCGGCGCGATCACGGTCGCCACCAACATGGCGGGCCGCGGCACCGACATCCAGCTCGGCGGCAACGCGGATCTCCGCGTCGAGACGGAATGCGCCGGTCTCGACGACGAGGCGCGCGCCGCGAAGGAGAAGGAAATCCGCGACGAGGTCGCCCGCCTCAAGGAACAGGCGATCAAGGCCGGCGGCCTCTACATCGTCGGCACCGAGCGCCACGAGAGCCGGCGCATCGACAACCAGCTGCGCGGCCGCTCGGGTCGTCAGGGCGATCCGGGCCGCTCGAAATTCTTCCTGTCGCTGCAGGATGATCTGATGCGCATCTTCGGCTCCGAGCGCATGGATTCGATGTTGCAGAAACTCGGCCTCAAGGAAGGCGAGGCGATCATCCATCCGTGGATCAACAAGGCGCTGGAAAAGGCGCAGCAGAAGGTCGAGGCGCGCAACTTCGACATCCGCAAGAACATCCTGAAGTTCGACAACGTGATGAACGACCAGCGCAAGGTCGTGTTCGAACGCCGCCGCGAGATCATGGCCGAGGAATCGGTCGAGGAGACGATCGGCGAGATGCGCGAGGGCGTGCTCGACCGCCTCGTCTCGACACATATTCCGCGCGCCGCCTATGCCGAGGCGTGGGATGTGAACGGCCTGCACGACGCCGTCGTCAACGTTCTCGGCATCGACGCGCCGGTCGCCGACTGGGCGAAGGAAGAGGGCATCGCCGACGAGGAAATGCTCGAGCGCCTCATCAAGGCGGCGAACGAGGCCTATGCGGCGCGCGTCGAAAAGAACTCGCCCGACGTGATGCGCTATGTCGAGAAGCAGATCATCCTGCAGGTGCTCGACCATCTGTGGCGCGAGCATCTCGTCGTGCTCGACCACCTGCGGCAGGTGATCGGCTGGCGCGGCTATGCGCAGCGCGATCCGCTGAACGAATACAAGTCCGAAGCGCTCGACCTGTTCCGCGGCATGATGGAGCGCTGGGACGAGATCACGACTGGCCAGACCATGCGGGTGGAAGTGGCCTTCGAACCGGCGCCGAATGAACTGCCGCCGATGGAGGGCCACCATTTCGACGCCTCGACCGGCGAGGACGAAATGGCGCTGGCCGAAATCAATGCGCGAATCGCCGCCGGCGATTTCGCGCCGCAGGCCCTGCTCGCGCCGCAGGCGCCGTCGGGCCCGACCCGCGACCCGAGCGATCCCTCGACCTGGGGCAAGGTTTCGCGCAACGAGGCCTGTCCGTGCGGCTCGGGCAAGAAGTACAAGCATTGCCACGGCGCCATCGCCTGAGCCGGAGTTCTGCGGCGACGTTCGACGAGAGCGCGCGGCGAAAAAGTGGACGCCGGTTTTTCGCGAAGCGCGCGCTCTACGCTTTGAAATCGATCAACTTTTTCTGCACTTGCGCGATTCCGCTCAAGTGCGGGCTGATCTAGCGCGTCGATGCGTGTAAGATTCCCTCTCCGGCCGGCCAGGCAGAGAGGAGCACGTCATGGATCACGCAGCCGCTGTGAAAAAATACGTTCCGGGCGCCGACGACAAGACGATCGGCGCTATCGTCAAGCATCTCGGCATCGCTCTCCGCAACCGCGATTCCTCGCTCGTGTCCTGCTCCGATCCGAACGAGCTGAAGACCGTGCGTGAGAGCTGGTGCAAGAAAAAGCTCGGGCTGTCCGGCGACGCCGAGCTCGATGCGGCGATCAAGTCGGTCTGCGAGACGATGAAGGCCGATCACGACAAGTCGCGGGTCGCTTTCTACTATCTGGTCGCCGACAAGCTCGGGAAACTCTCGGCGCTGGCCTGACCCGGCAGGCGCGGGTCGGGCAGGTGCGGGTCGGCACATCGCCCGGCACAGGGCGCGGCTAGTCTCCAATCAGCGCCGGACAATGCGGCGACACATTCAGGAGAGAGCCATGACCCGCACCCGCAAATTCATCACCGCGTCCATCGCCGCCCTGACGCTCGGCGGCGCCGTCACTGCCACGGCTACGCCCGCCGCCGCCTGGTGCAACGGCTGGACCTGCTACAGCGACGGACCGTCGGGCGGCGCGATCGTCGGTGGCGTGATCGGCGGGCTCGCGCTGGGCGCGATCGCCGCCGGCGCGGCCAATGCGGCGCAACCCGCCTACAGCACCTGTTTGGTCCGCGAGGCGCGCTACGACCATCGGGGCCGCTTCCGCGGCTATCGCCGCGTTCGCGTCGCCTGCTGATCGAACCGAATTCCACACTCCTGAACGGCCCGAGAGCGCGCTGTACGGCGCGCTCTCCATGTTTCCAGACGATCAGCCGTCCGGCTGATCTTCGGAAACGGCGGGGGTTTTTCATTTGGACGCGACCGCGCCGATGGTAAGCAGCCTGCATGAGCGCGAGGGATGATACCGCCGTCGAGCCGGCCGAATCGGGCGCGCGGCCCACGGTCGTGGACATCGTCGCGCCGGTTGCCGTCGACACCGCCTATTCCTATCGTGTTCCGGCCGGGCTTGCGCTGGCGCCCGGCGATCTCGTCGACGCGCCGCTCGGGACGCGCGAGACGGTGGGCGTCGTCTGGACCGTGCGCGAGACGGCCGCCGGCGCCAATCTCAAGGCCGTGCTGGCCAGGCGCGACGCGCCGGGGCTGCGCGCCCCGCTGATGCGGTTCATCGACTGGGTCGCGCGCTGGACGCTCAGCCCGCGCGGCATGGTGCTGCGCATGGCCATTCGCGCGGCCGAGGACCTCGGGCCCGATCCCGTCCGCCTCGGCTATCGCGCGACCGGGACCGCGCCGGAACGGCTGACGCCGGCGCGCACGCGCGTGCTGGCGGTCGCCGCAGACGGATTTGCGCGAACGAAATCGGCGCTGGCCGAGGCCGCCGCCTGCTCGGCCGGCGTGATCGATTCGCTGGTCGATTGCGGCGCGCTGGAGGCGCTGGCCTTGCCGGCCGAAGCCATCGCCGAGCGCCCCGACCCGGATTTCGCCGCGCCCACGCTGGGCCCGGAGCAAAGGCATGCGGCGGACACGCTTGCGGAAGTGGTCGCTCTGCGAAAATTCTCCGCGACCCTGCTCGAGGGCGTGACCGGCTCGGGCAAGACGGAGGTCTATTTCGAGGCGGTCGCCGCCGCGCTTCGGAACGGCGGGCAGGCGCTGATCCTGATGCCTGAAATCGCGCTGACCGCACAATTCCTCGACCGGTTCGCGGCGCGGTTCGGCGTGCGCCCGGCCGAATGGCATTCGGGCGTTTCAGGGCGCAAGCGGGCGCGCATCTGGGCGGGCGTCGCGGAAGGCGCCGTCAAGGTCGTCGCCGGCGCGCGTTCGGCGCTGTTCCTGCCGTTTGCGGACCTGCGCGTCATCGTCGTCGATGAGGAGCATGAGGCCGCCTACAAGCAGGAGGACGGCGTCTCCTATCACGCGCGCGACATGGCGGTGGTGCGCGCGCGGACCGAGAACATCGCCGCCGTGCTGGCGTCGGCCACACCCTCGATCGAGACGCGCGTCAACGCCGAACAGGGCCGCTACGGCTGGCTGCGCCTGCCCGAGCGGCACGGCGGACGGCGGCTGCCGCAGCTCGCCGCGATCGACCTGCGCCGTTCGGCGCCCGAGCGCGGCGCGTGGATTTCGCCCGCGCTGGCGCAGGCGATGACCGAGACGTTGGCGGCGAAAGAGCAGGCGCTCCTGTTCCTCAACCGACGCGGCTTTGCGCCGTTGACCTTGTGCCGGGCCTGCGGGCACAGGTTCCAGTGCCCGAACTGCACGGCCTGGCTGGTCGAGCACCGCTTCCGCCGGGCGCTCGTCTGCCACCATTGCGGCCACATCGAGCGGCGGCCCGACGTCTGCCCGGAATGCGAGACCGCGGATTCGCTGATGGCCTGCGGCCCGGGCGTCGAGCGGCTGGCGGAGGAAGTCGCGACCCTGTTTCCCGACGCCCGCACGCTGACGCTGTCTTCCGATTTTCCCGGCGGGACCGAGCGGCTGCGACGCGAAATCGCCGAGATTTCGGCGGGCGCCTTCGACATCGTCATCGGCACGCAACTCGTGGCGAAGGGGCACAATTTTCCGCATCTGACGCTGGTCGGCGTGGTCGACGCCGACGTCGGCCTCTCCTCGTCCGATCCGCGCGCCGCCGAGCGCACGTTCCAGTTGCTGCAGCAGGTGACGGGCCGCGCCGGGCGCGGCGAGAAACCGGGGCGCGGGCTGGTGCAGACCTTTCAGCCCGACCATCCCGTCATCCGCGCGCTGATCTCGGGCGATCAGGAAAAGTTCTACGCGGAAGAGATTTTCGCCCGCCAGAACGCCAATCTTCCGCCTTTTTCGCGGCTTGCCGCGATCGTCGTCTCGGGCACGGATCGGGCGGCCGCCGAACTTCACGCGCGCGCGCTGGTGCGCGCTGCGTGGGACCTGCCGGCAGACGGCCGATTCCGCGTCGCGCCTGCGGGCGGCTTGCCCGAGGTCGACGAGATCGTCGTGCTCGGCCCGGCCGAAGCGCCGATCGCCATGGTGCGCGGGCGCCATCGTTTCCGCCTGCTCGTGCGCGCGCCGCGTAGCGCCGATTTGCAGGCTTTCTTGCGAGCCATGCTGGCGGCAGGGCCGAAGGAGCGCGGCAATGTGCGCGCGCAGGTCGATGTCGATCCGATGAGTTTCCTGTAGCCGGCGGTCCTGGCGCTTGCTGGCTGCAAGCCTGACGGGCGCCTTGCCGCTCTTGCGCTTGAGATCAAGTCCAGAGCGCGCTGTATAGCAGAGCCATCTGGACTGAGCCTCACGTCGAAACGCTTCGTCCTGCCGCCCGTCGTCATTCTTTTCGCCCTGTTCGGTCTGGTGGCGGCGGCGCTCGCCGCGATGATCGCGCGACCGCGGGTCGCCCGCCGCTTGAATCGATCCTCAAGGGGGTGTGCAGTTGATACGAAGGACGCGCCTGCCCTGCCGGTTCTTACGGCGCGCTTTCGAGCGCCATGTCGCCTTTCTGCGCGGCGTGATCGACGGCGTTGGCTGAGGCCGATCATGAGGGCCCCCTCCCAAAGCCTTATCCCGTAGGCGTTGCTCAGGGTTGCGCACAAAAAAGCCATATGTTAGGTCACGCGCGCTTCCGGAGCGGCGTGTCCGCACGCCTGTGCTCCGTCCCAGCAAAAATGCCCGGATTTCCGTGGTCTTGCGACGAAAGTCGCGACAACGCGCAGCCTGTCCGGGAGGGTTTCTACGAGGCCGGCGCGCCGGTTTCGGAATGTCGATCGCTCGAGGGATTCAGCGTTGGCCAAAGAGGAAACGATCGTATCCGGCATGGCGGGGCGTTATGCATCCGCCTTGCATGCCCTGGCCGCCGAGAGCGGCGCCACCGCTGCGGTCGGCGCGGCCCTTTCCTCCTTCCAGAAGCTGATCGACGAGAGCCCGGACCTGCAGCGTCTGGTGAAGAGCCCGGTCTTCTCCGCCGAGGATCAGACCAAGGCGCTCAACGTCATCCTCGACAAGGCCGGAATTTCTGGCGTCGCCGCCAATTTCATCAAGCTGGTCGCCTCCAAGCGCCGGCTGTTTGCGATCTCCGACATGATCGCCGGCTACCGGAAGCTCGAAGACGCCGCCAACGGCGTCACGCGCGCCGAAGTGACGGCTGCAAGCCCGCTCAACGACAAGCAGATGCAGGCCCTGCGCGATCAGCTCGCCGCTGTCGCCGGCGCCAAGTCCGTGGACGTCGACGTGAAGATCGATCCCGCCATCATCGGCGGCCTTGTCGTCAAGGTCGGCTCGCGCATGGTCGATTCTTCGCTGAAAACCAAACTCAACGCCATTCGCACACGCATGAAAGAGGTCGGCTGATGGATATCCGCGCCGCTGAGATTTCCGCGATCCTGAAGAACGAGATCGCGAATTTCGGAAACGAAGCCCAGGTCACCGAGGTCGGACAGGTTCTGTCCGTCGGCGACGGCATCGCCCGCTGCTACGGTCTCGACAACGTCCAGGCGGGCGAGATGGTCGAGTTCGAGAACGGCATCCGCGGCATGGCGCTCAATCTCGAGAGCGACAACGTCGGCATCGTCATCTTCGGCTCCGACCGCGACATCAAGGAAGGCCAGACGGTCAAGCGCACCCGCGCCATCGTGGATACCCCGGTCGGCAAGGGCCTGCTCGGCCGCGTCGTCGACGGCCTCGGCAATCCGATCGACGGCAAGGGGCCGATCCAGTCGACCGAGCGCCGCCGCGTCGACGTCAAGGCGCCGGGCATCATTCCGCGTCAGTCGGTCAACGAGCCGATGGCGACCGGCCTCAAGGCCGTGGACGCGCTGATCCCGATCGGTCGCGGCCAGCGCGAGCTGATCATCGGCGACCGCCAGACCGGCAAGACCGCGATCGCGCTCGACACCATCCTCAACCAGAAGCCGCTCAACGCGACCGGCGACGAGAAGATCAAGCTGTATTGCGTCTATGTCGCGATCGGCCAGAAGCGCTCCACCGTCGCGCAGTTCGTGAAGGTGCTCGAGGAGCAGGGCGCGCTGGAATATTCGGTCGTCGTTGCCGCCACCGCCTCGGACCCGGCGCCGATGCAGTACATCGCGCCGTTCACCGGCTGCACCATGGGCGAGTATTTCCGCGACAACGGCATGCACGCGGTCATCATCTATGACGACTTGTCGAAGCAGGCCGTCGCCTACCGCCAGATGTCGCTGCTGCTGCGCCGCCCGCCGGGCCGCGAAGCCTATCCCGGCGACGTGTTCTATCTGCATTCCCGTCTGCTCGAGCGCGCGGCGAAGATGAACGACAGCCTCGGCGGCGGTTCGCTGACCGCGCTGCCGGTGATCGAGACCCAGGCCAACGACGTGTCGGCCTATATTCCGACCAACGTGATTTCGATCACCGATGGCCAGATCTTCCTCGAAACCGACCTGTTTTTCCAGGGCATCCGTCCGGCGGTGAACGTCGGCCTCTCCGTGTCGCGCGTCGGTTCGGCGGCGCAGACCAAGGCGATGAAGAAGGTCGCCGGCAAGATCAAGGGCGAGCTGGCGCAGTACCGCGAAATGGCGGCGTTCGCACAGTTCGGCTCCGATCTCGACGCCTCCACCCAGCGCCTGCTCAATCGCGGCGCGCGCCTGACCGAGCTCCTGAAGCAGGCGCAGTTCTCGCCGCTGAAGATGGAAGAGCAGGTCTGCGTGATCTACGCCGGCGTCAACGGTTATCTGGACGCGCTGCCGGTCGGCCGCGTCAAGGCGTTCGAGGACGGTCTGCTGTCGCTGCTGCGCACCAGCCATGGCCCGCTGCTCGCCTCGATCCGCGACTCCAAGGATCTGTCGGGCGCCGACGAGGCCACGCTGAAGGGCGCCGTCGAAGGCTTCGCGAAGAGCTTCGCGTAATCATCAACGTCGTGCCCGGGCTCGACCCGGGCATCCACGCCCACCGCGTCGGGACATAGACGTGGATGGCCGGGTCAAGCCCGGCCATGAAGGGCAAGGGCCTAGCGGATGCCGAGCTTAAAAGACCTTCGCAATCGCATCGCCTCGGTGAAGGCGACGCAGAAGATCACCAAGGCCATGCAGATGGTGGCGGCCGCCAAGCTGCGCCGCGCGCAGACGGCGGCGGAAGCCGCGCGTCCCTATGCGCAGCGCATGGGCGCCGTGCTGACGAACGTCGCCGGCGGCATCGCGCCGGGCTCGGGCCCCGCGCTGCTCACCGGCACCGGCAAGGACCAGGTTCACCTGCTCGTCGTCTGCACCGGCGAACGCGGCCTGTGCGGCGCCTTCAACACGGCGATCGTGCGCCTTGCCCGCGACCACATCAACACGCTGATGGGCCAGGGCAAGACGGTCAAGATTCTCTGCGTCGGCAAGAAGGGCTTCGACCAGCTCAAGCGCCAGTACGAGAAGCAGATCATCGGCGTGGAAGACCTGCGCTCGGTGCGTAACATCGGCTTCGCCAACGCCGACGCGATCGGCAAGAAGATCATGCACATGTTCGAACAGGGCGAGTTCGACGTGTGCACGCTGTTCTTCTCGCGCTTCCGTTCTGTCATCGCGCAGATCCCGACCGCCAACCAGCTCATCCCCGCGCAGATCGCCGTCAACGACAATGCCGGCGCCGGCGCGCAGGCGGCCTATGAGGCGGAGCCCAGCCAGGAAGAGATCCTGGCGACGCTGCTGCCGCGCAACATCTCGGTGCAGGTGTTCACCGCGCTGCTCGAAAACATGGCCTCGTTCTACGGCTCTCAGATGAGCGCCATGGACAACGCCACGCGCAACGCCGGCGAGATGATCAAGAAGCAGACGACGCTCTACAACAGGTCGCGTCAGGCGATGATCACCAAGGAACTGATCGAAATCATTTCGGGCGCTGAAGCGCTCTGACCGAACTCGAAAAGAGGAACGTGAACATGGGCAATACCGCCACGGGCCGCATCACCCAGGTCATCGGCGCCGTCGTCGACGTGCAGTTCGAGGGCCATCTGCCGGAAATCCTGAACGCGCTCGAGACCAGCAACGGCGGTCTCAAGTCGGCGTCCAATCCGAACGGGCGTCTGGTGCTGGAAGTCGCCCAGCATCTTGGCGAATCCTCGGTGCGCTGCATCGCCATGGACACGTCCGAAGGCCTCGTGCGCGGCCAGGCCGTGACCGACACGGGCGCCCCGATCGCGGTGCCCGTCGGCGACGGCACGCTCGGCCGCATCATCAACGTCATCGGCGAGCCGGTCGACGAGGCCGGCCCCGTGCCGCACGAGGCGCTGCGCGCCATCCACCAGCCGGCCCCGTCCTACTCCGAGCAGTCGACGGAAGCGCAGATCCTCGAGACGGGCATCAAGGTCGTCGACCTGCTCGCGCCTTACGCCAAGGGCGGCAAGATCGGTCTGTTCGGCGGCGCGGGCGTCGGCAAGACCGTGCTGATCATGGAGCTGATCAACAACATCGCGAAGGCGCACGGCGGCTATTCCGTGTTCGCCGGCGTCGGCGAGCGCACCCGCGAAGGCAACGACCTTATCACGAGATGATCGAGGGCGGCGTCAACAAGGATCCGAAGGAACACGGCGGTTCGACCGCTGGCTCCAAGTGCGCGCTGGTGTTCGGCCAGATGAACGAGCCTCCGGGCGCGCGCGCGCGCGTCGCGCTGACCGGCCTCACCGTCGCCGAACACTTCCGCGACAAGGGCCAGGACGTGCTGTTCTTCGTCGACAACATCTTCCGCTTCACGCAGGCGGGTTCTGAAGTGTCGGCGCTGCTCGGCCGCATCCCCTCGGCGGTCGGCTATCAGCCGACGCTCGCCACCGACATGGGCGCGCTGCAGGAGCGCATCACCACGACGAACAAGGGCTCGATCACCTCGGTGCAGGCCATCTACGTCCCCGCGGACGATCTGACCGACCCGGCGCCGGCGACCTCGTTCGCGCACTTGGACGCGACGACCGTGCTTTCGCGTTCGATCGCGGAAAAGGGCATCTATCCGGCGGTCGATCCGCTCGATTCCACCTCGCGCATGCTGTCTGCGGCGGTCGTCGGCGACGAGCATTACGACGTCGCCCGCAAGGTGCAGTCGACGCTGCAGAAGTACAAGTCGCTGCAGGACATCATCGCCATTCTCGGCATGGACGAACTGTCCGAAGAGGACAAGATGACGGTGGCGCGCGCCCGCAAGATCGAGCGCTTCCTGTCGCAGCCGTTCCATGTCGCGGAAGTCTTCACCGGCTCGCCCGGCAAGCTCGTCTCGCTCGCCGATACGATCAAGGGCTTCAAGGGCCTGGTCGACGGCAAGTACGACCACCTCCCCGAGGCCGCCTTCTATATGGTCGGCACGATCGAGGAAGCGGTCGAGAAGGCGCAGAAGCTCGCCGCGGAAGCCGCGTAACACTGGATGGCGAGCCTTCAGGCTCGCTTTCCCGGTGACCAAGCCGCGGGCCTGATGGCCCGTGGTCCAGATCGGATCAAAGCTCGGATCGAATCATGGCCGCCTTTCACTTCGAACTCGTTTCGCCCGAACAGCTCCTGTTCTCCGGCGAGGTCGAATCCGTCGCCATTCCCGGCGTCGAGGGTCAGATGACGATCCTCAGGGATCACGCGCCGGTCATGACGACGCTGAAGCCCGGCATCGTCGAGGTCGAGGAAAGCGCTTCGAAGAAGAGCCGCATCTTCGTGCGCGGCGGCTTCGCCGATGTCGCCACCGGCGGCCTGACGATCCTCGCGGAAGTGGCCACGCCCGTCGAGCAGCTCGACGCCAGCAAGATCACGCAGGAAATCAAGAACGCGCAGGAAGATCTTGCCGACGCCTCGGGCGACGAGGCCAAGCGCGTGGCGAGCGAGAAGCTCGACCAGCTCAACGAGCTGAAGACCGCGCTGGGGCTGTAAGCGGACCGCGAGCCTTTCGGCGGCTCATGCCAGCGCCGCCGTCGCCTCCGCGATTACGCGCTCTTCATCCGCCTTGACGATCCAGCATTCGACATCGGCGCCATCGGGCGAGATGCGTGCATCGTTGCGCGCATTGCTCGGCGCATCGATGCGCGCGCCGAACAGGGAAAGCTGCGCGACGATCTTGTCGCGAATGGCCGGCGCATGTTCGCCGATGCCGCCGGTGAAGACGATGGCGTCGAGGCCGCCGAGCGCAACCGCGAGGCCCGCGCCAACGACGGCCGCGCGCCGGCAGAACATTTCTATCGCGCGCGCGGCTGCCGACTCATTGCTCGCCAGCAGCGTCTTCATGTCGGCGGTCAGACCAGATACGCCACGCAGGCCCGAGCGCGTGTAGAGCAGTTCGGTCAGCTCCTTCTCGACCACGCCCTGGCCCAGCAGATGCAGGATGACGCCGGGATCGACCGCGCCCGGCCGCGTCGCCATCATCAGACCGTCGATGGTCGAAAAGCCCATGGACGTGTCGTGCGAGCGGCCCTCGAGAATCGCGCAGGCGCTGGCGCCGGCGCCGAGATGAAAAGCGAGCATGCGCCTCGGCGTCGCGCCGCGCAGCCGCGCGATTTCCTGCGTCAGCCATGCGTAGGACAGGCCGTGAAAGCCGTAACGCTCGATTCCCTGCTCGAAATAGATTTCGGGCAAGGGCAGGCGGCGATGCAGTTCGGGCTGCGTGCGATGGAAGGCCGTGTCGAAACAGGCGACCTGTCTGAGACCCGGTCGCAGCTGCGCGACCGCGCGCACGCCCATGAGATTATGCGGCTGGTGCAGCGGCGCCAGCGGCGCGAGCGCTGCAATGGCAGCGAGACTCCTTGCGTCGATCGCTACGGGCGCAAGAAACGCGCGGCCGCCATGCACTATGCGATGACCGACCGCCTCAAGCGAGCCGATTTCGCGCTCGGCTGTTTCCAGAGTGTCGGCCACCAATGCGAGGTCGACCTCATTGATCGCCTCGCCCTGCGCGAGCCCGGCGGCCCGGGCGCGGTTTCCGCGCGCGATTTCCGCTAGCCCCCCGTCGCGGCGCACGAAAATCGCGAATTTTACGCTGGACGAGCCGACATTCAGGACGAGAATCGACATTCAGGCCTCGGGCGGGCGACGGGCAGGGCTTGTTTATAGCCCAACTGGTGGCACACTAACGATTCAGACCCCCACAGACTTCGCCGGGAGAGACAAATGGCCGCCGCGACGCCGAAACTCGATCATCATTGGCTGCCGTTCACGCCGAACCGCGACTTCCACGACGAGCCGAAACTCTTTTCGCGCGCCGAGGGCGTCCACTATTACACGCCGGACGGACGCGCCGTGCTCGACGGCTGCTCCGGCCTGTTCACCACGCCGATCGGCCATGGCCGCAAGGACATTGCGGAGGCCGTCTACAAGCAGCTTCTCGAACTCGATTTCGTTTCGAGCTTCCAGCGTTCGCACCCGAAGGCCTTCGAGGCGGCCGAACGCGTCGCGCGGCTGACGCCGGACGGCATCGACAAGGTGTTCTTCTGCAATTCCGGTTCCGAAGCCGTCGACACCGCGATGAAGATCGCCATGGCCTATCATCGCGCGCGCGGGCAATCGTCGCGCACCATGTTCGTGTCGCGCGAGCGCGCCTATCATGGCGTCGGCTTCGGCGGCGTGGCCCTGTCAGGCCTCGTCAATAACAGGCGCACCTTCGGGCCGGGCCTGCCGAATGCCGTGCATATGCGCCATACGCACGGCGCCGAGCGCTTCGTCATGGGCGAGCCGGAGACGGGCGCCGATCTCGCCGAAGATTTGCTGCGCATCGTGCAACTGCATGGCGCGGAAAATATCGCGGCCTGTTTCGTCGAGCCGATCGCGGGTTCGACCGGTGTGCTGGTGCCGCCGAAGGGCTATCTCAAGCGCCTGCGCGAAATCTGCTCGGCCAACGGCATTCTGCTGGTGTTCGACGAGGTCATCACCGGCTTCGGCCGGACTGGCAAGGCTTTCGCCTCGCAGTCGTTCGGCGTGAAGCCCGACATCATCACGATGGCGAAGGCGATCACCAATGGCGTGCAGCCGATGTCGGCGGTCGCGGTCGACAATTCCGTCTACAAGACGATCGTCGAGGATTCGCCCAATCCGCGCGCGGCCAATGAGTTCTTCCACGGCTACACCTGGTCGGCGCATCCGGCGGCCTGCGCGGCGGCGATCGCGACGATCGACATCTATGAGAAAGAGCGGCTGTTCGAGCGCGCGAGCCAGATGTCGGCCTATTTCCTCGAAGGGCTGATCTCGCTGAAGGACATTCCGATCGTCACCGATATCCGCGGCTACGGGATGGCGGGCGGCATCGATGTCGCGCCGACGCAAATTCCTGGCGAACGCGGGCATATCCTGCAGAAGAAGCTTTACGACAACGGACTGCACATCAAGACGACCGGCGACACCGGCATTCTCGCGCCGCCCTTCGTCATGACGACGGACCATATCGACCAGATGGTCGAAATTTCGAGGAAGACGCTGACGGCGCTGTGATGGCGTAGCCCCCTCCCTTTCCCTCCCCCGCTTCGCGGGAGAGGGGACGGCGGTCGTGCGTGACTATTGGCTGTCGGCGAGGCTACGCAGCTTTCTCGTTTTCCCGCGAAGCGGGGAGGGCCGGGGCCGGACGCAGCGACAATCCAGCCGCAAATTGCAAGGACAATACAATTCAGGAAACGCTCCATGAAAATGACGACCGAAGAAGCCTTCGTGAAAGTGCTGCAGATGCATGGGATCGAACATGCGTTCGGCATCATCGGATCGGCCTTCATGCCGATCTCCGATCTCTTCCCGAAGGCGGGCATCATGTTCTGGGACTGCGCGCACGAGGGCAATGGCGCGCTGATCGCCGACGGCTATACGCGCACGACCGGCAAGATGGCTATGTGCATCGCGCAGAACGGGCCGGGCATCACCAATTTCGTGACCTCGATCAAGACGGCCTACTGGAACCACACGCCGATGCTGCTGGTGACGCCGCAGGCCGCCAACAAGACGATCGGGCAGGGCGGCTTCCAGGAAGTCGAGCAGATGGCGATGTTCCGCGACTGCGTCTGCTATCAGGAGGAAGTGCGCGATCCCTCGCGCATCGCCGAGACGCTCAATCGCGTGATCCTCAAGGCGCATCGCCTGTCGGCGCCGGCGCAGATCAATGTGCCGCGCGATTTCTGGACGCAGGCGATCGACATCAACCTGCCGGTTCCCATCGAATTCGAGCGGCCGGCGGGCGGCGCGAAAGCGATCACGGAGGCCGCGAAACTTCTGTCGGAAGCCGCGTTCCCCGTGATCCTTTCAGGCGCGGGCGTCGTGATCGGCGAAGCCATTCCCGATTGCGCAGCGCTTGCCGAAAAACTCTCGGCGCCGGTGTGCTCGGGCTACCAGCACAATGATTCCTTCCCCGGCTCGCATCCGCTCGCCTGCGGCCCGCTCGGCTACAACGGCTCGAAGGCGGCGATGGAATTGATCGCCAGGGCCGACGTCGTGCTGGCGCTCGGGACGCGGCTCAATCCGTTCTCGACGCTGCCCGGCTATGGCATCGACTATTGGCCCAAGGACGCGAAGATCATCCAGGTCGACATCAATCCCGACCGTATCGGCCTGACCAAGCCGGTGAGCGTCGCGATCTGCGGCGACGCGAAACTCGTGGCGCAACAGATTCTCGCGCAACTCGCGCCGGGCGCCGGCGACAAGGGCCGCGACGAACGCAAGGCGCTCGTTCACAAGACCAAGTCGGCCTGGCTGCAGCAGCTCTCCGGCATGGACCACGAGGACGACGATCCTGGCACGAGCTGGAACGATCGTGCGCGCAAGCGCGATCCCGAGCGCCTATCGCCGCGCCAGGCGTGGCGCGCGATCCAGGCGGGCCTGCCGCGCGAGGCGATCATCTCCTCCGACATCGGCAATAATTGCGCGATCGGCAACGCCTATCCGACCTTCGAAAAAGGCCGAAAATATCTCGCGCCCGGCCTGTTCGGCCCGTGCGGCTATGGTTTCCCGTCGATCATCGGCGCCAAGATCGGCAATCCCGATACGCCGGTCGTGGGCTTTGCCGGCGACGGCGCATTCGGCATTTCCATGAGCGAAATGTCGTCGATCGGCCGCGAAGAATGGCCGGCGATCACGATGGTGGTGTTCCGCAACTATCAATGGGGCGCGGAAAAGCGCAATTCGACGCTGTGGTACGACGACAATTTCGTCGGCACGGAACTCGACCCGCATCTGTCCTACGCGCGCGTGGCGGAGGCATGCGGGCTCAAGGGTGTTGTGGCGAAGACGCAGACGCAGCTGACGGAAGCGATCGCAAAGTCCTGCGAGGATCAGAAAAAAGGCGTGACGACCTTCATCGAAATCATCCTCAATCAGGAGCTCGGCGAGCCCTTCCGACGCGACGCGATGAAGAAGCCGGTGGTCGTGGCCGGCATCGACCCGAAGGACATGCGGCCGCAACGCCCTGGCGCGTAAGCGTCAGGCATTTTCGATCCGCTTCGAATCGATCTTCGACGCATAGATCGCCGATTCCATCAGCACCGTGACGCCCGTCACGGCGTCTAGCGCGGCCTGCGATTGCCGCAGGCCGTAATGCGCGACATAGGCCGCGACGACCGGCCGCCAGCGCTGCGGCACGACGCCTTCCTCGCGCAGGACCTTGCCGGAGAGCTTGCCGTCGAAGCAATCGCGCGCGAGCGGCCATGCCCGCTTCAACAGTTCGACGCAGGGCAATTTCGGCCGCGCGCCTGCCGGCGAAGGATAGAAATCGCTGTCGTGTCCGATGATCGTCGTGACATGCGCGAACATGGCGGCGACGTCGGGCGGCGTTACGCTGGCCGAGGCTGCGGCGCCCGCAGCAAGCGGCCAGAGGCGCAACGGCGTGTCGTCGCGGGAGGCTGGAACGAGCATGTTGTTCAGGGGATCGCCGAAATAGAAAGTCTGCCCCGCTCTCGTGGTCGCAATATGCATGCCGGCCGGCCAGGCGTCGGCCTGCGCAAACAGCGCGCGCTGCGCGGCGAAGCCCGCTATGGCGCCGGCCGCCGCGAGCAGGGTTGGGACGTCAATATGGCCGTCGAACGCCATCTCAGCCGGCAGGTTCCGGAAAAGGTCGCCGAAAGCGAAATTGCAGGCGGCGAAACGTTCGGCGCCTTCCCAGGGAAATTGCGGTTCGTCCGGTTTCAATTGCAGGCGCTGGTTCATCGGGCTTCCTTTCCGGCGCAAGCTTGCGCCAGCCGCGGATGCGCCGATGTAGCTCAGCGCACAGGCCGCGTTTCGACGTGCGGACGCGCGAGCGGGTCTGCCATGAGCGGCGTAACCTTCAACTCGGACGCTTCGGCGCTATAATTCCAACCCATTCCCCCATTCCTCGGGGCCATGCGCCCCCTTCGCTCAAGAGATTGCCGATGAACGCGCCCTTTGCCGATGTCCCCGAATTTTCGATCGGCAAGCCCGTACGACGCTCCGAGGATCCCGCACTGGTGCAGGGCAGGGGCCGCTATTCCGACGACATCTCCGTTGCGGGCCAGGTCTATGGCGTGGTGGTGCGCAGCCGGCACGCGCATGGCGCCATCAAGTCGATCGAGGCGGACGAAGCGCGCGCGATGCCGGGGGTGCTTGCCGTCTATACCGGCGCCGATCTCGCCGCCTATCACGCGCAGAAAAGCCCGTTTCCGCTCAAGAGCGACGACGGTTCGCCGATGCGCGGCAATGGCACGATGTTCTTTGCGACCGACAAGGTCCGCTATGTCGGCGATCCCGTCGCGCTAGTCATTGCGGAGAGCGAGATCGAGGCGCGCGAAGCGGCCGAGGCAATCGTCGTCGACATCGAACCGCTGCCCGCCGCCGTCGATGCGCGCGCGGCGACCGCGGCGGGCGCGCCGCAGGTCTATGCGGATGCCCCGAACAATATCGCGCTCGACCACACGCTCGGGGACATGGCGAAAGCGAAAGCGATCATCGCCGCCGCGAGACATGTCGCGCGCCTGCGCATCGTCGACAATCGCGTAATGGTCGCGGCGATGGAGCCACGCGCGGCGCTGTTCGAGTACGATGCAGCAAGCGAACGCTTCACCGCCCATATGCAGACGCAGGGCGTCTACGGCATGCGCAACGGACTTGCAGCCGCCATGGGCGTGGCGCCCGACAAGATGCATGTGCTGACCAGCCAGGTCGGCGGCTCGTTCGGCATGAAGGGTTCTGTCTTCCCCGAATATATCGCGCTGTTGCACGCGGCCCGCGATCTGAAGCGGCCGGTGAAATTCACGGAGCTGCGCTCTGAGAGTTTCGTCAGCGACCATCAGGGCCGCGACCATGATGTCGACGCCGAGCTCGCCCTCGACGCCGACGGCCATATTCTGGCGATGCGGATGACGGGCTACGCCAATCTCGGCGCCTATATGACGCCGTTCGGCGTGCTGATCGGGGCGATCAACATTCATCGTAACGCGCAGAGCGTCTATCGCACGCCGATCATGGCGACGAATATCAAATGCGTCCTGACGAATACCCCTCCGATCGGCGCCTATCGCGGCGCGGGACGGCCGGAAGGCAATTACATCATGGAACGCATGATCGAGGAGGCCGCGCGCGTCAGCGGCATCGACGCGATCACGCTGCGCAGGCGCAATCACATCCGTCCCGAGGAATTGCCTTACACGACCGGCGTCGGCACGATCTATGATTGCGGCGATTTCACCGGATTGCTCGACGCGGCGCTGGAGGCGGCGGATTACAAGGGCTTTGCGGCGCGCAAGGCCGAGAGTCTCTCACGCGGGAAGCTGCGCGGGATTGGCGTCGGGCAATATCTGGAAATCACCGCGCCGCCGACCAACGAACTCGGCGAGATCATCTTCGAGGAAGACGGCAGCGTGACCATGCGCACCGGCACGCTCGATTTCGGGCAGGGCCATGCGACGACATTCGCGCAGGTTCTGGTCAGCCAGCTCGGTCTGCCCTTCGATCGCCTGCGCCTCGTGCAGGGCGACAGCGACCAGATCAGGATCGGCGGCGGCACCGGCGGCTCCAAGTCGACGATGGCGTCGGGCTCGGCCTTCATCGAGGCGAGCGAGCAGGTGATCGAGATCGGCAAGCGCGCCGCCTCGCATCTGCTCGAAGCCGCCGTCTCCGACATCGAGTTTTCGCGCGGCGCGTTTGCGGTCGCGGGCACCGATCGCTCGATTGGCGTGATCGAACTGGCGAAGCGTCTGCGCACCGCGACGAACCTGCCGGAAGATTGCCCGAAGTCTCTGGACGTCAGCCACGTGCACAAGGCCTCGCCCTCGGCCTATCCGAACGGCTGCCATGTCGCCGAGGTCGAGGTCGATCCGGAGACGGGCATGGTCGCGGTCGTGCGCTACACGCTGATGAACGATTTCGGCACGGTGGTGAATCCGATGATCGTGGAAGGGCAGGGCCATGGCGGCGTGATGCAGGCGATCGGCCAGGCGCTTCTCGAGCGCGTGGTGTTCGACGACGAGGGCCAGCTCATCACCGGCTCCTTCGCCGATTACGCGATGCCGCGAGCGGAAGAGGCGCCGCCGTTTGCCGTGCACAACCGTCCGACCATCACCAAGACCAATCCGCTGGGCGCCAAGGGCTGCGGCGAGGCCGGCTGCGCCGGCGGCCTGCCGTCTGTGATGAACGCGCTGGTGGATGCGCTGAAAGAGCGGGGCGTGAGCCATGTGAATATGCCCGCGACGCCGGAGGTGGTGTGGCGGCTCGCGAACGGGATGTGAGGGCAGCGGCCCCTGTTCGCAACTTTGCCCGGTTTCGGTGTAAAACCCCGGCCATGACAGCCCCTTCCGCCACTTCGGCGCCGGACGCCGCCCCGCCGGCCAAGCCCTCGCTGCTCGGCCTGACGCGCGGGGAGCTTGCCGACGCTCTGCGCGGCCTCGACCTGCCCGAGCGCGAAATCCGCATGCGCGTCAATCAGTTGTGGAACTGGATCTATTTCCATGGGGTCCGCGACTTCGACGCGATGCTCAACGTCTCGAAGGTTCTACGGGCGCGGCTGGCGGATCGTTTCACGCTCGCACGGCCGGAGGTCGTCAGCGAGCAGGTTTCCACCGACGGCACCCGCAAGTGGCTGATCCGCATGCCGCCGGTCGACGCCAGAGACAAGGGCGTCGAGATCGAATGCGTCTACATCCCCGAGGCCGATCGCGGCACGCTTTGCGTGTCGAGCCAGGTCGGCTGCACGCTCACCTGCACCTTCTGCCACACTGGCACGCAAAAGCTGGTGCGCAACCTGACGACGCAGGAGATTGTCGCCCAGCTCGTCGTGGCGCGTGAAAAACTCGGCGACTTTCCGGGGCTGACGCCGCCCGACGATGGCATCGTGCCATCGGGCGAGGGTGTGCGCGCGGTGTCGAACGTCGTGTTCATGGGGATGGGCGAGCCGCTCTACAATCTCGACAATGTCTGCGACGCGCTCGCCATCATGTCTGATGGCGACGGGCTGTCGTTGTCGAAGCGCCGCATCACGGTCTCGACGTCGGGCGTCGTGCCGCAGATCGGCGAATTGGGCGCGCGTTCGGGCGCGATGCTGGCAATCTCGTTGCATGCCGTACGCGACGATCTGCGCGACAAGCTCGTGCCGCTCAACAAGAAATACGACATCGCCGAACTGCTGCAGGCCTGCCGCGACTATCCCGGCGCCTCGAACGCGCGGCGCATCACCTTTGAATATGTGATGCTCAAGGGCGTGAACGACAGCGACGCCGACGCGCGCGAACTGGTGCGGCTGCTCAAGGGCATTCCGGCCAAGATCAATCTCATTCCCTTCAATCCGTGGCCCGGCGCGCCCTACGAATGCTCGGACTGGGGACGCATCGAGAAATTCTCCGACATCGTGTTCAACGCGGGCTATGCGAGCCCGGTGCGCACGCCGCGCGGTCGCGACATTCTGGCGGCCTGCGGACAGCTGAAGAGCGAGACGGAGAAGTTGCGCGCGCGGGCGCGGCTGGCGGCAGAGTAGATTTCCCCGAATCCTCATCCTGAGGAGCGATGCGTCGCATTGCGTCTCGAAAGGATGGCCGAGGCGCATTCACCCCTGTCGCATCACGTGGCCAGCGGCCAGCGAAGCGAGCGCCGCCAGCGCCGCCGAGATGAAGATATTGGCGTTGGCCAGCGAAAACCCGAAGATGCGCAGGCTCACCTCGTCGCAGCGCACGACGCGCGTCTGCTGCAATTGCTTCATGAAATCGGCCACATTGCCCGCGCCCTGATAGGCGCCGGTGCAATCGGCGGGGCCCGGCCACCATTTGAATTCGACGCCCGTGTGATAGGCGGCGAGAACGGCGTTGGCGACGAAGGCGAGCGCGATCAGCGCGAATAGAAAGCGCGCGCCACGGCGGTTGGCCGGCGTCGCGAACCATGCTGCGAGCGCGAGCGGCAGGCCGAGGTAATAGGCGTAGCGCTGCTTGAGGCAGAGTTCGCAGGGCGCGTAGCCCAGCATCTGCGACGTCCATGCGCCGGCGAGCGTCGCGGCCACGATCGCGAAGATCACGAGCGCGATCGTGCGCGCATCCAGCCGCGCCAGCATCAGCACGCCCCTCCGCCGCCCATTTTCGACACGACCCAGAATCCGAAGACGATCATGGCGAGGATCAAGATCATGAACGTGGCGAAATGACGGTCCAGCGCCTTCCTGATCGGGTCGCCGAACCGGTTGAGGATGCCGGCGAGGATGAAGAAGCGCGCGCCGCGCGTGATGAGCGACAGCAGGATGAACAGTGCGATGTTGTAGCCCGCGAAGCCGCTGACGATGGTCACGAGCTTGTAGGGGATGGGCGTCAGGCCCTTGAGCAGGATGATCAGCCAGCCGTATTTGTCGTAGCAGGCGCGCAGCACCAGCGCCTTCTCGTCATAGCCGTAGAAATGGATCAGCCATTTGCCGACGGATTCGTAAAGCACCGAACCGATCATGTAGCCGAGCACGCCGCCGACGACGGAGGCGATGGTGCACAGGCCCGCGTAGTACCAGGCGCGTTTCGGCTGCGCGAGCGACATCGGCACGAGGATGAGGTCAGGCGGCAGCGGGAAAAACGAGCTTTCCGCGAAGGCGATGACGCCGAGCGCCCAGGTCGCGCGCGGCGAATCGGCCAGCGAGAGCGTCCAGTCGTAGAGCTTCTTGAACATCGATCCTCGTGAACCGGCAGGGCGCGCGACGGCGCCGGGGCGAGGGCGCTGACGCAATACGACGGGCGCAGCGAGGGCTGGACACAAAGGCTCGATCGCCGCGACTCGCGAGCCCGAATAGCATTGCAGGCCGCTTTAGGCCAGTTACGCAAGCGCGGTTGACGGGCGCCCGCGCGCCGCTATGATCCGCGCGCTTTCCGGACCCCGGAAACGCCCCTGTGGCGGAATTGGTAGACGCGCTCGACTCAAAATCGAGTTCCGCAAGGAGTGCTGGTTCGATCCCGGCCAGGGGCACCATTTGGTCCGTCAGGACCGCTCGCAGGTCCTCGACAGTCGCTTGCAATCGTCGGGAAATCGCCTTGCCGGGCGTCGGAGCTGCGCCGCTGCGATGGGCGCGTGCAAATCAGTTTGGGAAGTCCCAGCCGCGACGGCGTTTCTCCTGTGGTGAAGAAACGCCGTCGCCAGGGCCGTGGTGAAACGGCCGTCCGAATCGCCGCTCAGTTCTTCGGGGCGGGCGCGGGGGCGTCGGCCTTGGCCGGCGCGGCCTTGTCGCCGCCCTTGTCGTCATCGTCGTCGTCGAGCGGGTCCTTCGGCAGCTTGTGCGCGATGCCCTTGTGGCAATCGATGCAGGTCATGCCCTTCGCGAAGCCTTCCTTCATCTCCTTGGCCGCCTTGGGCGTCTGCTTGGAGAAGTCCATCGAATGTTCCTGATGGCAGTTGCGGCACTCGCGGGAATCGGACGAGCCCATCACCTTCCAGACGTTGCGCGCCATTTCGAGCCGCTTGGCCTCGAACTTCTCCGGCGTGTCGACCGTGCCCATCAGCTTGTGGAAGAGCTCGTTGGACGCCTGAATCTTGCGCTGCAGCTTGTAGATGTAGGGATGCGGCACGTGGCAGTCCGGGCAGGTCGCCCGCACGCCGGAGCGGTTCTTGAAGTGGATGGTTGACTGCAATTCCTTGTAAGGATTGTCGCGCATCTCGTGGCAGGAGATGCAGAAGGCCTCGGTGTTGCTGATCTCCAGCGTCCAGTTGAACGCGCCCCAGGCGATCGCGCCCGCAAGACCGGCGCCGACGACGATGACGCCGAGCGGCCAACGCGCGTTCGGCGTCCAGAAGAGGGTCCAGAGCCGCTTGATCAGGCCCTGCCGCTCGGAGGGCGCGCCATCCTGTGCCATGTCATGTCCTTGTCTGTTTACTGACTTTTGCGTCCGCTGAAAGGACGAGGCCCGCAACTTGCGTTACGGGCCCCGGTTTCACGTCATGCTCGCCGCTCGCTTACCATTTGTAGGCCATCGAGGCGCCGAGGCGGTGGATGTTGTAGTTCGGATTGTTGTAGCCGAGCCAGGTCATGTAGCCGACGGTGGTCAGCGCCGGATTGTACATGTAGTTGATGGTCGAAGCCTGCCAATTGGTGACGCTGTTGTGCTCCCAGGTGTAGTTCAGGCGCGCCGACAGCTTGCCCTTCAGGCCCATCTGGTGCAGCCAGCCATCCGAGAACGTGTACTTGGCGTCGACTTCGGCCCGCATCAGATTGGTCACGACGTCGGGATAGTTGATGAACGTCGCCGGTGTGACGCCGGTCACCAAGGGCAGGTTCTGCGAGGCGCGGCCATGGGCGATCGTGAAGGCGCCCTTGACGTCGAACCGCTCCGGAATGACCGCCGCGTCGAAGCCGGCGCGGAAGGTCTGGACGGCCTCGCCGTTGCTGATCTTCTGCATCTGCGACACGTTGAGCACGTTCACGTTGCCCGGCGAGCCGGCCTGATAGCCACGCGAGGTCTTTTCGAACATGTAGAAGCCGAACAGCTTCAGGTTCTTGACCGGCGTCCAGGAGATGTCGACGCCGCTCTGCATCGTCTTGGCCCAGTTCAGGCCCTCCTGATAGAGCTGCGACCAGTTCTGCGCGGCCGTCGGGATCATGCCCCGCTGGTCGGGCATCGGATAATAGTCGTTGATATAGGCGAAGCTCGGCGTCACCACGAAATTCGGGATGACGGTCACGCTCGCCTGGATGTCCGCCTTCGAGCGAATGCGTCCCGACAGATAGAAGGCGCGGAAGTCCTGGTTGTTCCAGACGCTGCCGGCGTTCGGGAAGTTGGCGGGCGGCGTCGCCCACTGGAAGCCGCCGAGATTGGCGTAGTAATTGTAGTTGTGCGAGTAGCGGCGCGCGAGCAGCGCATTCGCCCGCGCGTTGAACCAGGTCGAGGGCTTCCAGTCCGCAAACAGCTTGCCGGAAATCTCGTCCGTGCCCGTCGCCGCTTCGCGCGTCCAGGAGTAGTGCTCCCAGCCGCCGACGCCGCCGACGTGCACGCTCTTGAGCGGACGCCAGTCGAGTTCGGCAGCCGCGTTCTGCTTGACATAGGACATGCTGAGCGAGCGCACCGGCGCATATTGCGCGGTCGTCGCCTTGGCGCCGTTGATGTCCGTGACGATCCAGTTGTTGAAGAACAGCTCCGGCGTCCGGTTGGCGAAGTCGTAGTACCGATAGGTCAGCTTGCCCTTCAGGTCGGGCGTGAACTGCTTGGTCACGACATTGTTGAGCAGGAACGTGTCGACCAGACCGTTGAGGCTCGCCGCGGGATAGACCGGCGCGCCGGTCGCGCCGAAGCCGCCGCTCAGCGCGCCGCCCGTCCAGAACGGCAGGAACGGATCGTTCTGCTGCATGCGCGTCCAGGAGAAGGTGGTCACCGAGCGCGCCTTCCAGGGCAGTTCGAGCGCCAGCGTGCCGGTCACGCCATTGGCCGAATTGTTCGGCGGCAGGCTGACGAGCGCCATCGGCGCCGAAGTGCGCGCGCAGATGACGTCGCCGACGGCGCAGAACGGATTCTGCACGGTGTAGTACTTGTTGTTGTCGGTGTAGATCGAGCCGTTGTAGCCGAGCTTGAAGGTGAACGGCTTTTCCCATGGCGACTGTCCCGCGTATTCGGCGTTGAGGCCGAAATTCTTGGTGTCGTCGTTGACGGGCATCGGCGCCTGGGTGACCACGCCGCTCGTGCCGGCGGTGAACGAGATGCCGTCGATCAGCGTGCCGTCGCGATGGATGTTGCTGAACTCGGCGCGCACGTCCCACGCGTCGTTCGGCGTCCAGCGGAAGTCGCCGCTTGCCGTTTCGCGGCGGGTGCCGAGATCGGTCTGATGCGAATTGGCGGTGAGCATGGCCCGGCACGCTGCCGCGGCGGCGGCAGTGATCGGGTTGGTGTTGCCGCAGGCCGCGCGCAAAGCCGGGGAAAGCCCTGCCGGCAGCCACAGGTTGTTGGTGCCGACGCCCCCATAGATGGTCTGCGCGCCGGTCGAGATCACATTCGGCGTCTGATCCCACAGGAAGTTGAAATAATACTTGCCGATGTGGTCGACATGGAGCCCGAAGGCCTGGTCGCTGTAGCCGATGTTGGCGCCGAAGATCTCGATGCGGCGCGCGCCGTCGTTCGTGCCGGCGGCCAGGAAGACGTCGGAGAACGGGCCGGGCTTGATCGTCGAAAACTGGTAGTATTTCGCCAGGCTGCGGCCCATCGCCGGCATGTTGCCGCGGTCCGGATGGTTGACGAAGAAGCGGCCGCCGACCTCGATGACGCCCTCCGTGTACCAGCCCGGATCGAGCATTACGGGCACTGGCTCCGCCTTCTTTGTCGGAAGGTCGGCCGCCAAGGCCACTGACGTCGAGGCCATCCCGACAAGGAGCGCGCTCGTGGCGCAGGCAATCATCAAGCTGGTGCGGCAGGTCAACACACGTGCCTCCTCGACCCGGATTTCTTCTCTATGGACCGCCGGACAGTCATCCGCCGGTCCCGATTGTCGTTTCTCAGCGATGCAGCAGCGGACCAGACGGGCTGTTCGTACCGTGCACCTTGGTGTGGCAGTTCTGACAGGACCTGCCGATGTACTGGACAGAGGCGACGCCGCTGGTCAGGCCGTGGCCGAAGCCGTGGCAGGTCGCGCACAGGCGGGGCCGCGGGATCTTCAGCATGGCCTCGTTCACGCTGCCGTGCGGATCGTGGCAGTTCATGCAGTTCTCGCGCACCGGCAGATGTTCGAAGAGGAACGGGCCGCGCTTGTCGGCATGGCACTTGTAGCAAGTGTCGTTCGGCGCAGAGCCGCGCAGCAGGGATTCGGTCGCCGAGCCGTGCGGGTTGTGGCAGTCCGAGCAGGTCATCTTGCCTTCGCGCAGCGGCATGTGGGCGTTGCGCCAGTACTGGGCCTGACGGTCCTTGTGGCACTGGAAGCAGGTCTCGGCCTCGAACTTGGTCTTGAGGTTATGCTTCGGCGAAACATCCTTCATCAGCGAGTGGCAGCTGGTGCAGGCGACGTCGCGGCCGTCGTGCGCGCTGCCGGACCAGTGGGCGCGATCGCCACGCTTGTGGCAGCCCAGGCACATCTCGTTGATTTCGGTCGGGTTGTTCCGCGGATCGTTGCCGCGGAAGGTGACCAGCATGCCAACGCCGGGATCGCGGTTGGTCTCGGAGGCGACCTTGACGTGCAGCGAAGCGGGGCCGTGGCAGCTTTCGCACTGAATCTTGTTCTGCAGCCAGAGGCGGCCCATCATTGTCTTCTTGAACGCCGCGACATCCTTCTCGTGGCAATTCACGCAGACCTTGGAGCCGACGAAATCAGGCTCGCCGCCGGCCGCATCGGCGACAGCGGCCTTGCCCTTCTTGCCGCGCTTCACGACGGCGGGCTTCGGCGCAGGCGCGGGAGCCGCGTCTTCCTGCGTGATCCCCTGGGAGCGTTCGCGCAGCGCGTCGAACAAGCTGTCGGCGGCCACATCGACCGAGCCGCGCACCGGCTTGCGCGCGACCGCTTTGCCGCCGAGCGCCTGGCCGTCGAGCGATTGCGACAGGTCGCGCAACGCCGTGAAGGCCGGGTCGGCGAATTTGCCGCCGTGCGCGGCCGGCGCCTCGGCCTTGGCCGAAAGCACGCCGAGAAGCGGGACCAGAAGCGCCGCCATGGCGAAGTTACGGACGATCGAACGCCCGATGCCCGATCCTCTGCGCATGGCGCCTTGCAGCTTAAGGCGAGCCTGAGCGCTGACCGCGCCGCTGTGACCCCGCATTCCCGCTCTCCGACATCAACATCGGGCGCGGATGCGGCCGATGATCACACTGATGCCGTGATTTGGCCCAGCTCCAGCCCTGTTGCGATTGATGTAGGTCAACGGACTGGCCGTTTTGTGAACGATTTTTAATGTGTGGCGAAAATGCATCATTTGCGTGCATTTGAATCAATGCGACCGCGACCGATTGTCTCCAGGATGTGGGCGTCGGAAATTTCCGACCCGTTGATCTAGGTCAATGATGACGATGTGGGCATAGGCTCTGTTTCAGCTGCTTTTGAAGCAACCTCGGGAGATTTCCAATGGTTAGACCGGTGGGCCTGCGCGTCGCCTTGCGCGCCACACTTTCCGCTTTTGCGCTGGCCGGGCTCGTCGGCGGGGCGATGGTCATCGCGCCGGCTCCGGCGAGCGCCAAGAAATGCATTTCCGAGGCGACAGGCCTGCCGTGCAAGAAGTGCCACAACAGCCCGACGGGCGGCAAGGAAGAGGGCTGGACCTCGTATGGCCAGAAATACAAGGCCAAGGGCAAGAGCCCCTGCTGAGGCTTCGCTCGTAAGCGGTTCCGTTTCGGGTCCTGTCGTGCGCGTCGCGGCGGGACCCGTTGCGTTAGGCGCCCAAGGCGCCGCCGACATGCTAGAAGCCTCCGGCAGCGCACCGCCGCCTGCGGCAAGTTTCCCGAGTTGACATGCTTTTCTGGTCGATCCTCGCACTTCTGACCCTGGTTGCGGTTGCGTTTCTGGTCCTGCCCTTCCTCGGCCGGCGCCGTGCGGCCGGTCTTGCCGGCCAGGCCAGCGACGTCGCGATCTATCGCGACCAGCTCAGCGAGATCGAAAGCGACAACGCCTCCGGCCTGATCGACGAACGGGAGGCCGAGGCTGCGCGAATCGAAGTATCGCGCCGCCTGCTCGGCGCGGCCCGCAGAGACGAGGCCGAGACCCATGACAGTGACGACGGCCCGGGTCGTCGCCGCGTCAGGATCGCCATGATCGCCATCATCGCGCTGGCCGTGCCGACGCTTTCGGCCGCGTTCTACCAGCGGCTCGGTTCGCCGAAGGCGGCGCGGCCGGGCGCAGATCTGGCGAGCCAGGCCGCCCAGCGCAACCGGGCCTCGATCGACGACATGATCCTGCAGGTCGAGAATCACCTGAAGCTCAAGCCCGACGACCTGCGCAGCTGGGAAGTGCTGGCGCCGGTCTATATGCGCCTCGGCCGCTACGACGACGCGGTCGGCGCCTGGCGCAGGGTGATCGAACTCGCCGGCGAGAATTCCGAGCGGCGCGAGAACTACGGCGAGTCGCTGGTGGCCGCCGCCGACGGCGTCGTCACGCCCGAGGCGAAGACCGAATTCGAAAAGGCCGTGGCGCTCGACGCGACCACGGTGCCCGCCCGCTATTATCTCGGCCTCGCCGCGCTACAGGAAGGCCGGCGCGACGAGGCGCGCAAGGCCTGGAGCGATCTCGTCGCCTCCGCGCCGCCGGAAGCCACATGGGCGATTTCGATCCGCGCGGCGATCGACCGTCTCGACGGCAAGTCGCCGCCGCTGCCCGAGCGCCCCGTCAACGGGCCGAGCGCCCGCCAGATGGAAGAGGCGGCCCGCCTGCCGGCCGAGCAGCAAACCGAAATGATCCGCGGCATGGTCGACAAGCTCGCCCAGCGCCTGAAGGCCAATGGCGACGACCCCGTCGGCTGGGCGCGCCTGGTCCAGTCCTATCGCGTGATCGGCGATACGACGAAGGCCGAGGAGGCCATTGCCGACGCGCGCAAGGCGCTGGCCGAGAGCGCCGTGAAGACAGCGCTGTTCGAGGAGGCGCTGAAGAGCGAAAGCCATGGCGCGTCGGCGCCTGCCGCGCCTGCGCCAGCTCCTGCTCCCGCGCTGGCCCCCGCGCAAGGCGCCGAGCCGCAGGGCGATGCGATCGCCGGCATGGTCGCGCGCCTCGCGACCCGGCTGAAGCAGAACGGCGACGATCCCGAGGGCTGGGTGCGTCTGGTGCGCTCCTACGGCGTGCTCGGCGACGCAGCGGCGCGCTCCGCCGCCATCGTCGACGCGCGCAAGGCCTTGGCCAGCGACGCCGGCAAGCTCGGCCGTTTCGAGGACGGCCTGAAGGAATTGGAGAGCCAGCCGCGCTGAAGCGGCGGCCGGAGGCGCCGCTGGGCGCCAGAATGTGCGGTGAGGTGATGGATACAGCTTCGCTCGAGCTCTCCGACTCCGGCGTCCCCGCGTCGTCTTCGGTTCAGGACGAACCGCCGGCCGCGCGCTCGCCCGCTCCGCCGCGCTACCTGCTCGATCACTACTGGTGGGCCTACGTCCATCCGCGCGCGCTCGCCGTTTTCGAGCGGCAATGGCTCGTCAACGCCATACTGTGGGGTAATTACGCGAAGCTGCGCGACATGGCGCTGGACGAGCTCGGACAGGTCCTGCCCGGCCGCACGTTGCAGATCGCCTGCGCCTATGGCGATTTCACGCCGCGCCTGCACGAGCGCGTCACGCACGACGGCGCTCTCGACGTGATCGACGCGCTGCCGATCCAGCTCGCCAATCTGCGCACGAAGACGCCGAATGCGCAGAACGTCGAGTTGCGGTGCATGGATTCGGCGCAGATGACCTATGCCGATGCGAGCTTCGACCGAGCGATCCTGTTCTTCCTGCTGCACGAGCAGCCCGCGGAGACGCGTCGGCGGACGATCGCCGAGGCGCTGCGAGTCGTGAAACCCGGTGGACGCATCGTGATCGTCGACTATGCGCTGCCGGCGCGTGGCCATCCGCTACGCTATCTGATGCGGCCGGTGCTCGCACGGCTCGAACCCTTCGCGCTCGATCTGTGGCGCGAGGACATCACGACCTGGTTTCCCTCGCCGCGCTCGGCGCAAATCCAGGACGCGCGCCGCTGCTTCGGCGGCCTCTATCAGATCGTCACGGTGACCTGCTGAGGCGCACGAGCGGGCGGGCGCCGGATTCATCGCTGTGAACTAGCTGCGCGCCGCCTTCAGCTCCATCCGCGCGCCGAGGCGCATCATCATGCCGTCGGTCGAAATCGAACACAGGCGAAAGCCCTTGGCCGCGACCTCCTTCGCGCGCTTGCCGGTCATGCAGAAGGCGCCGGCGACCTTGCCCCTGGCCTTGCAGCGCGCGCCGATGTGATCGAGCGCCTTGTCGACTTCCGGGTGGCCGGCGTCGACGACCGCGCCCTTGGTCAGCGCGATCGACAGGTCGGACGGGCCGACGAAGACGCCGTCGATGCCGGAGACGTCGAGAATCGAATCGAGCGCGTCGAGCGCCTCGCGTGTTTCGATCATGGCGATGGCGAGATGCAGGTCGTTGGCGGCGCGGAAATAGGCCTCGCCCTCGAGGCCCGCGAGACCGAAGGCGCGATGCGGGCCCCAGCTACGCTCGCCGACCGGCGGAAACTTCACGAAGCTCGCAAACCGCCTGGCGTCCGCTTCGCTGTTGATCATCGGCGCGACGATGGCCGCAGCCCCCGCGTCGAGCAGGCGCGAGGCGGTCGCGAATTCGCCGACGGGTATGCGCGCGATCGCCGGCTTGCCGGCGAGCCCGACCAGGCCGATCGCCTGCACGGTCGTCGTGAAGTCGACCGCGCCGTGCTGCATGTCGATCAGCGCCGCGTCGAAATCCTCGCGCACGGTCGCCTCGGCGATGGCCGCGTCGTTCATGCCGCACCAGGACATGAACAGGGTTTCGCCAGCGCGCAGACGGCGGGCCAAGTGCGCGAGCGGCGCGCTTGTGGTCATTTCTTCCTCCCGGGGACTCGTTTGCCTGACATGCTAGTGCGTGAATCGCCGCCGCCGCAAGATCAGGCGTTCGCGAGCGCGCGCAATTCCAGGAAATGGCGCACAAATACACCGTCGTCGGATTGTTCGAGCCCGGCGACCAGCGCGCGGGCCACCGTGGCGGCGGCGATCGGGCGATAGACGGCGAGCGGGCCGATCAGCAGCGGCGCCAGCGCGGTCGAGACCGGCACGGCGATCTTCTCGCCGATCCGCTTTTCCGCGCGCGGGCCGGTGAGGAAGCTGGGCCGGGCGATTTCGACATGCGCGTAGCCAGCGGCGCGGACGGCCGCCTCCGCCTCGCCCTTGGTGCGCAGGTAAAAATTGCTCGACGCCGCATCGGCGCCGATGGACGAGACCATGCCGAACTTCTTGGCGCCGGCGGCGACGCCGAGTTGCGCGAAGGCCGCGACATAGTCGCGGTCGACCCTGGCGAAGGCCTGTTGCGACCCGGCTGTGCGGATGGTCGTGCCGAGCGCGCAGAGAAAGGCAGTCGGCGCCGCGGATTTCAAGCGGTCGGACAGGTCGGCGAGCGCGTCGAAATTCGTTGCGATCGCTTCGAGTCCGTCGCGCTGCGGGACTTTGCCGGGATCGCGCACGAGCGCGGCGACGCGCCAGCCGCGCTGCAGCGCCGTCGATATCGCGAATGAGCCCACGAGGCCGGTCGCGCCGGCCACGACCATCAGGTCGCTCATGTCTGTTCCTTTCGCGGCATGACGCTGGCGCCGCTCGGCGCGAGAACCGGTTCGGCCGGCAGCGGCAGCGCGCGGCGCGCGACGCGGCGCAGGCCGACGGGTCGATAAAGCTGCTTGGTCGCCTCCACGACCAATACGCCGGCGCCGGGCAGCGACAGGCGCGCGCCGATGCGTTCGAGGACTGGCGCGAGCCGCAACAGGAAGCGGCGCTGGAAGGGCGCGCCATAGAGCGCCTCGCCCCAGTGGATCGGCGAGAACATGGTCTCGCGCATCAATTCGCGCAATTGGCCGCGCGAGAATGGTTGGCCATGGCCGAAAGGCGTCGTGTCGACGCGCGACCACAGGCCGCCGCGGTTCGGCGCGACCAGGATCATGCGGCCGCCGGGCGTCAGGATGCGCCAGATTTCGGCGAGCAATTCGCGCGCCTGTTCGCTGACCTCGAGCGCGTGGACGACGAGCACGCGGTCGATGCAGGAATCGGGCAGCGGCAGGGCGGTGGTCTCGACGAGGGCGGAGGCGGAGGGGCCGGACGTCGGCCAGTTCACCACGCCCTGCTCGGCCGGCATGAAGGCGATGACACGGACGGCCTCGTCCCGGAACTGCTGGAGGTAGGGGAGAGCATAGCCGATCCCCATGACCGCCATGCCCGTGCAATTGCTCCAGCGGGCCCGGACCGTAGCGTTCAGAAACCGACCGGTAACCACGCCGAGCGGCGAAGCGTAGAAAGATCTGAGGTCCACGACATCGAGGCGCATCCCGCCTTTTCGCATGTTTTCGGGACGCGGGGGAGATTGCGCGGGCCGTTTCGGGGACTTCCTCTTCGCGGCCGTTAAAGGAAAGATTACCCGGGCGCGCCACGATCCCGAATGGGCCGATTTCTGTTCGGGTGACCTCTTGGATATTCGCAAAATGGTTCAGCGTCCGCAGCGGGCGGACGCGCAAGTCGGAACTCAGCCGGGTCCGGTCGGCCCGGCCAGCGCGCCGCCGCCGGCCGCCGGGGCCGGGCCCGATCCACGCGCGATTCTCGATTCGATCGGCGAAGTCGTCTACGACTGGGACGTGGTCAGCGATCGCCTGACCTGGGGGCCGAACGCGACCGATGTGCTGGGCGTCGGCGATCTCGACCAGATTTCGAGCGGCCGGGCCTACGGCGAACTCATTACCTCTGACAGCCTCGCCTCGCGCTATGCCGCGATCACGGGCTCGACCACGGCGGACGACGGCTCCGGCGTGCCCTATCGCGCGCGCTACGGCATTGCGGTCGGCGACGGCCGGGTGAAGCAGACCGTGTGGCTCGAGGACACCGGACGGTGGTTCGCCGGCCCCGATGGCAAGGCCGCGCGCGCGCATGGCCTGATCCGGGTGATCACCAGCCATTACGAGGCCGAGCGCGAACTCGAGTTCCGCTCGCGATTCGACACGCTGACGGGTTGCTACAATCGGGCCCATATCCTCGACATCGTCACGCGCCATCTCGCGCGCACGCCGGGCAAGCAGACGCATTTCTGCATCCTGCTCGCCAGCCTCGAGAACCTCTTCGTCCTCAACCGTACCTACGGCTACGACGTGTCCGACGAAGTGATCGCGGGCGTCGCCAAGCGACTGCGCAGCACGATGCGCGGCCCGGATTCGCTCGGCCGCTACGCCGGCGCGAAGTTTGCGCTGGTGCTCGACAATTGCGATCGCGAGCAGATGATGATCGCAGCGCAGCGCTTTCTCAACGAGACCAGCCGGGAGCCGATCGAGACGAGCGCCGGGCCGATCCCGATCGCGCTGCGCATCGGCGGCGTCGCCGCGCCGCGCGACGGCCGCACGGCCAATCTTCTGTTTCAGCACGCCGAGGAGGCGCTCGATCTGGCGCGCGCGTCAGGGGCGACGCGCCTCGTCGCCTACGAGCCCTCGCTCGCACGCAATGACACGCGCGTGCAGGCCGCGCGCATGGCCGACGACATCGTCGGCGCGCTCAACGACGGGCGCGTCGCGCTGGCGCTGCAGCCGATCATCGATTCCAAGTCGCGGCGGCCCGCGTTCAGCGAGGCGCTGATCCGGCTGAGACAGCCCGACGGTTCGATCGTTTCGCCCGGCGCCATCCTGCCGATCGCCGAGAAGGCCGGGCTCGTGCATCTGCTCGACCAGCGGGTGATGGAGCTCGCGGTTGCGCGGCTCCAGGCCGATCCGCAGCTGACCCTCTCGGTCAACGTCTCGGGCGCCACGGTTCACGATCCGGACTGGCCAGAGCGCTTCAAGGCGATGATCGGACAAAATCCGGGAATCGCTTCGCGGCTGATCGTCGAGATCACCGAGACCTGCGCTATCGCCGATATCGAGGCGACGCATGCGGCGATCTCCTGCGCGCGCTCGCTCGGCGTGCGCGTCGCCATGGACGATTTCGGCGCGGGACACACCTCGTTCCGCAACCTGCGTCGCCTGCCGTTCGATCTCATCAAGATGGATGGCGCCTTCGTGCAGAACCTCGCACGCTCGCCCGACGACCGGTTCTTCGTGCGCACGCTGATCGACCTCGCCCACCACATGAACCTGCCGGTCGTGGCGGAATGGGTCGAAGACGCAGAAACGGCGAACCTGCTGACCGAGTGGGGCGTCGAATATATGCAGGGCGTGCATTTCGCCGACGCCCGCATCGTCGAGACCGTCGCGCCGGCCGAGGCGGTCGCAGCCTGACGCGCGCGACCGCGCCTGTCAGGTGCGGTCGGACGAGAGGCCGTCGATGCGCTTCTGCAGGTCGCCGACCTGCTTGCGCAATTCGTCCAGTTCCTTGCCTTCTTCGCCCGCTTTCGCCGGCGCGCTCGCGCCGCCGCCCGGGACGAACGGATTGAACATGGACAGGGCCTGGCGGAAGACCGCCATGTTCTTGCGCGCCTGTTCGTCCATGGTCTGGAACATCTGCCGCGTGGGCTCGGCCAGCGGCCCGCCGCCCAGCACATTGGTGAACTGGTCGCGGAATTTCTGCTGCTCGCTGGTCAGGCGATCGAGGGTGAATTCCAGATAGCTCGGCACCAGGGCCTGCATGCTGTCGCCGTAGAAGCGGATGAGCTGGCGCAGGAAGGCGACCGGCAGCATGGCCTGGCCGACCTTGCCCTCCTGCTCGAAGATGATCTGGGTGAGCACGGAGCGCGTGATGTCTTCGCTCGTCTTGGCGTCGAATACTTCGAAATCCTCGCCCTTCTTGACCATTTCGGCGAGGTCTTCGAGCGTCACATAGGCGGACGTGCCGGTGTTGTAGAGACGGCGGTTGGCGTATTTCTTGATCGTCGTCGGTTGTTTTTCGTTGGCCATTTCACTTGCCCGTCCGGCCGCCCTGGGCGGCTCTCCTCCCCCGGCGCCCGAACTTTGTGCGGTGCGCGGGGCCGACGATAGCCCCTTTGCGCGTTCTCGCAAGTGCGAATTTGGGGAATGCGCCGCGGCCGTGCGCCGAACCTAAGACGAATTGCTCGGATTGCGCGGGACTTCCCGTCCTTGACCGCGCCAACGCCAAGTAGTTGAAAGAAAGTCCGGGCGGAACGGGAGCCGGCGCGACTCGCGCAAGAATGGCCCACCCGGCCCGAAGGAGGTCTGTATGTCCAAAGACGTTGTCATCGTATCAGCCGCGCGCACGCCGGTCGGCTCGTTCAACGGCGCGTTCGGCTCGATGCATGCGCAGGAGCTCGGAGCGATCGCGATCAAGGCCGCGCTCGAGCGCGCGAAAGTCTCTCCGGAAGACGTCGACGAAGTCATCCTCGGCCAGATTCTCGCCGGCGGCGGCGGCCAGAATCCCGCCCGCCAGGCCGCGATGGCGGCCGGCATCCCTCAGGAAAAGACGGCCTGGGGTCTCAACCAGCTCTGCGGCTCGGGTCTGCGCACCGTCGCCATCGGCATGCAGCAGATCGCCAATGGCGACGCCAATGTGATCGTGGCCGGCGGCATGGAATCCATGTCGATGTCCCCGCACCTCGCCTATATGCGCGCGGGCACCAAGATGGGCGACATCAAGTTCATGGACTCGATGCTCAAGGATGGTCTGTTCGACGCCTTCCACGGCTATCACATGGGCGTGACGGCCGAGAACGTCGCCGCGCAATGGCAGATCAGCCGCGACGAGCAGGACAAGTTCGCCGTCGGTTCGCAGAACAAGGCCGAGGCCGCGCAGAAGGCCGGCAAGTTCAAGGACGAGATCGTCCCGGTGACCATCAAGACCCGCAAGGGCGACGTCGTGGTCGATCAGGACGAATACATCCGCCACGGCGCGACGCTCGATCAGATGGCCAAGCTGAAGCCCGCCTTCAACAAGGAAGGCACGGTCACGGCCGGCAACGCCTCGGGCATCAATGACGGCGCGGCCGCCATCGTGCTGATGAGCGCTGACGAAGCCGCCAAGCGCGGCCTCACCCCGCTGGCGCGCGTCGCCTCGTGGGCGACGGCCGGCGTCGATCCCAAGATCATGGGTTCGGGCCCGATCCCGTCCTCGCGCAAGGCGCTCGAAAAGGCCGGCTGGAAGGTCAAGGACCTCGATCTGGTCGAAGCCAACGAAGCCTTCGCCGCGCAGGCGATCGCCGTCAACAAGGACATGGGCTGGGATCCCTCGATCGTGAACGTCAACGGCGGCGCGATCGCGATCGGCCATCCGATCGGCGCCTCGGGCGGACGCATTCTCAACACGCTGCTGCACGAAATGCAGAAGCGCGGCTCGAAGAAGGGCCTCGCCACGCTGTGCATCGGCGGCGGCATGGGCATCGCTCTCTGCGTCGAGCGCTAAGCGCATCAGGCCAGTCGGCGTTGGGCTGTCGGCAGTCGCCACAAGCGGCTGCCGAACGCCTTCCGCCGACTGTCGATTCAACGATCAACCAATCTCGGGGAGAAGTTTGAAATGGCCAGAGTTGCAGTAGTTACGGGAGGCACGCGCGGCATCGGCGAGGCGATCTCGAAGGCGCTGAAGGCGGCGGGCTACAAGGTCGCGGCGAGCTACGCCGGCAATGACGAAGCGGCCGCGAAATTCAAGGCCGAGACCGGCATCAACGTCTACAAGTGGGACGTGTCGGACTTCGACGCCTGCGCCGCCGGCCTGAAGCAGGTCGAGGCCGACCTCGGCCCGATCGACGTGCTCGTCAACAATGCCGGCATCACCAAGGACGGCATGTTCCACAAGATGACCAAGGAGCAGTGGTACGGCGTCATCAACACCAACCTGAACTCGCTGTTCAACATGACGCGCCCCGTGTGGGAAGGCATGCGCGAGCGCAAGTTCGGCCGCGTGATCTGCATCTCCTCGGTCAACGGCCAGAAGGGCCAGATGGGCCAGGTCAATTATTCCTCGGCCAAGGCGGGCGACATCGGCTTCGTCAAGGCGCTGGCGCAGGAAGGCGCGAAGGCCGGCATCACCGTCAACGCCATCTGCCCCGGCTATATCGCCACGGAGATGGTGAAGGCGATCAATCCGGAAGTCGTGGCCAAGAGCATCCTGCCCTACATCCCGGTCGGCCGTCTCGGCGAGCCCGAGGAGATCGCGCGCGCGGTGGTGTTCCTCGCCTCCGACGACGCCGGCTTCATTACCGGCTCGACGCTGTCGGCCAACGGCGGCCAGTACATGGTCTGACGTTGTTGTCGCCAAGAGTTCGACACGAGACGCCGGCGCTCATGCGCCGGCGATTTTTTTCAGGTCGACGTAAGCTGACTGTAACAAGCGGCGTGCCTGGAAGTCTGCTTCATCGATCACCGTGACGGCAACACGCAACTTGTCGATACAGTCGGCGAGCGAAGCGCAATGCGTCGTTGTGATCTGCTGAACGATTCCTTCTAACTCTCCCCATAGCTTGTTTTGCGCGCATTCCGATTTGTGTGACGAGCGAGCCAGTTCTCTCGAAACATCGGCAAATCGATTCACTGCGATTCGTATTGGGGAGAGCGCGCGGTCGCGCACTCCATTCCCTTTCATAACGCACCTCTAGCCAATGGCAGACTTTACGCTGCGTGAGACTCGACCTGAGTTTCAAGTCCAGTGGCACGAAGAATTCGAGCCTCCAAGTCACGGGAAATGTCCCAGAGACCGACATAAATCATCCCGTGATGTTCAGTCTGGAACTTGCCTGCGATCCGATTATGCAACCCGCAGCGGCGATAGAAGCGACTCATTGGAGCGTCGTAAACTGCGGTGATTTGCGCGGCGCCGTGTTCCAGACCGAAACGGCACATTGCGAGCAATATTTCGCACGCGGCCGTGCTCACGCCATTCGGCTGGACGCGTGGATCGCAGACGGTGAATCTGGTCGCTTCCCAGATAAGGGGTGACCGGAAGTCGATGTCCGGAAACATTGATCGAAACGGCCCACGCATCATGTGATCGCCGATGGTCGACAAGAGTCTGATAGATCCAACCTGGCGGCCCTGATCGTCGAAATCAATGAGATAGACAGTCTCGTCTCGATCATAGCTGTCGATTTCATACTTGCCGTCGACAACCTGGACATCCCATCCCTTTTCGTCGTGGAAGGTCCGCTTCCGTTGGGCGAACATTTCGTCGAAAATGGCCCGGTTGTCGGTGCGCTGATATCCTTCAAATTGGCTGATCATGTTACCCTCCAGCTCATAGCTGGATGAGATTCCCTGATCGACTTACGTTGCGATATTCCCCAAATCGGGGAGGAAATTTAGTAAATCAGCCCCATCCGAAACGCCTTGGCGACGGCATGAGGCCTGTTGAGGGCGCTAAGTTTTGATCGCGCCGAATCCAGATGCGCTTTCACCGTTTCATCCGAGATTCCAAGAATTACCCCGACGTCCTCAATGGTCTTTCCTTCGGCGATCCACGAAAGTGCTTCGCACTCTCTGCGCGTAATAAGGTTGAAGTCGATGACTGGCGCTTCGTTCTGGATACGGACAACCGCTTCATGGACGCAATAGGCCAGCAGAAGCGCTTCCTTCTTGAATTGATCGCGACGGAGGCTCCATTCGCGCTCTGTGTCATTGGTGGTGATACTCATCAGCGCCCACATGCCATGCACGGGGCCGCGTATCGGAACAGTCAGCCCCTGTCGACCGACCCCTGCATCAATAGACTCGTTGAAAAGACGCCTGACTTTCGACGGTGTGCGATCCAATTTGGACCAGTCAATAGGAAGCATCGATCGAGCCGCGGCGTGGACGACTGGATCGATTCGCACATATTGTGAGCGCTTGTAGTGTTCGACCCAATCTTCATTATAAGTCAGCAAGAGAAGCGGGTTAGCGGCCGAGAAGCCCCGCAGCGTCGGACAGTGGTAGATACAATGAGCCAAGCCCATACGGTCTCGGGCCAAATTCACAAAATCGGATACGTCGCTCAAGGTACGAGCTGAATCCAAGCGATCTAGCTCAATCTGCGAAAATGCTCCTTCGAGCAATCCAGTCGCCACAAGAGTCCCCCATGGATTCTCAATGCAAATTAATTCAAGGTACGAGAAGTAATGTCTGGGAATGCGATAGCAGCGTCAACGACCATTGTCAGAATCGCGACAGACAGGTCAAGGCGTTTGGACAAGCTGACTCGGTCATTTCGTCCGTCGCAGAGGCAGCTCGATAGGATAAGAGGCCCATTTAGCCCAATCAATGTTGCCAAGATGACCCCAGACACCGGATCGCCGACCGGGTTTCCGTGCTGGTCGATCCAAGCTACTGCCTCCGGAGCCTCGATTTTCAACAGGCTAGAAACAGCGATCAGACCAGCTTGAATCGGGTCTGTGATTGCCAATTGTTCCAATTGAGCCCGGCATTGCCTCAGCATTTTGTCCCAATGTGGCATTACTATACTTTTCATTGATTGCTTGATATTCATATCAATGAATCGTTTTGCAATTATATCTACAATGTTCGCTGGGAGATTAATCTCCATTAAGAATCGAAATTTTCAAATTCAATGCCTGACGAACATCGCCGCTCTGTCGGCGCCTTGAGTGACGAGCCCTTCGTCGCGTCGCTGTTTCGCGCCATGGGTTACAATGCGCGCGCCACACGCGCCGTGCGCGACGACGGGATCGACGTGATCGCGCATCGCGACGAGCTCGGTATCGAGCCGCCGATCATCAAGATCCAGGTGAAGTCGAATGACGCGAACATCTGCGCCGACCACGTCAAGGCGTTCTACGCCATGGTCCACGAGCGCGACGTCGGCATATTCATCACGACCGGCGATTATACGGCGAGCGCGTCGAGTTTCGCGCGCTCGAAGGGCAATCTGAAGCTGATCGATGGGTCGGGTTTCGTCGAGCTGATCCAGAAATATTACGACCGGCTCGACATGGTCTCGCGCGAGACGATCCGTCTGCGGCGCGTGCTGGTGCCCGACGCCCAGTCCGCCTGAAGGCGGGCGTATCAAGGCAGCGTCCGCGTGATCGCGGGCGAACGAAAACAGCCGGCGGAAACCGCCGGCTGCTTCGAAACGCCGGGAGGAGAGCTTACGCTTCCTGCGAAGCCTTCGGCTTCAGGATCTGGCGGCCGCGATACATGCCGGTCTTCAGATCGACATGGTGCGGACGGCGCAGTTCGCCGGAATCCTTGTCCTCGACATAGGTCGGGGCGGCGAGCGCGTCGGCCGAACGGCGGAAGCCGCGCTTCATCGGGGAGGTTTTTCTCTTCGGAACAGCCATTTGAAACTCCATTGTCCCGTGATGGGCAAGGCGGGCTTGCCCTGTCTGCGTTCGATATTCGATTTCGGGCAGGCCGAACCTGGGCAAGCCGCAATCGTTCCGGCGCGCAGGCGGGACGGCAGCGGGCTCATAACGCAAAAAATCCAGCCGCGCCACCCCGAACCGCAGAATTCGCGTGCGAATGTCACTTCAGGCAGTCGAGCCAGGGCCCGGCCCCGGCGGCGCGGCCGGACAGACGCCGGGCGAGCCGCGCCTGCCGGGTGGTCGGGCGCGCCGGGCGGCGCAGGATGGGATTGGGCAGGGCGACGGCCATCAAGGCGGCCTGGCCCTGCGTCAGCGACGCCGCAGACCGCTCGAAATTGGCGCGGGCGGCGGCCTCGGCCCCGAAAATTCCGTTCGGGCCCCATTCCGCGACGTTCAGATAGACTTCGAGAATCCGTCGCTTCGGCCAAACGAAGTCCAGCGCCAGAGCCAGCGGGATTTCCACGCCCTTGCGGATGGCGCTGCGCGAGGGCCACAGGAACAGGTTCTTGACAACCTGCATGGTGATCGTCGAGGCGCCACGGGCCGGGCCGTCCTCGTCGGCGTCGTCGAGGACTTCGCCGAGCGCCTGCCAGTCGACGCCCCAGTGGCGGCAGAATTTCGCGTCTTCCGACATGACGACGGAGGCGATGAGCGCCGGGGAAATCCGCTCCAGCGCAACATAGTCGCGCACGACGGGGCGGCCCGTGACGTAGCGCGCCAGCATGAGCGAGGAGATCGGCGGCGCGAAGCGCCACAGCGCCATCAGCGCGACCAGCGTCAGGAGCGCGGCGCCAGCCGCCATCCGCGCCAGCCGGAACGCCCGTCCGATCCAATCCGCCCAGCCCTGTTCCGGCGCCTGCGCCATCGCGACCTCCGGGGCGAGGGTTGAACGATCGGCGGCGCAGGGGCAAGCGCGGCCGTCGCGTGGAAACGCCGCCTTAAGGGGCTGGCCTCATGATTTCGTGCATATCGGGCGCCCGCATGAAGTCGAAAACCTCTCTCGGCCTCGCCATCGCCGCGCTGGGCGTCGCGCTCGGCGTGCTGATCGTCCGCCATCCCGAGGGGCTGAGAGCCCCACTGTGGGTGGCGCTCGCGGCCGTGGGCGCCTTTGTCGCGGCTGGCCTTGTCATTGTCGCGGACGAGGGCGGGGCGCGGCGCCTCCACCGTCTAGCCGTTTCTGGCCTGCTGCTCGCCATGCTGACGCCGCCCGCATGGATCGCGCTCGGCGAGGGCCCGCGGGTCTGCGTCGGCGGCATCGGCCTCGGCGGCGCGGGAATAGGCGTCGGCGTCCCGGATTTCGCCTGCCGGGCGGGCTTCGGGCTCGGCGCGGCGATCGTCGCGCTGATGCTGGCCGGATTTCTGTACAATTGGGCGCGCGGCAAGCCGATGTAGCGGAGCGCGCCGCCTTGACCGGCAAGACCCGATCGGGCAAGCGGGTCCGGTACGTCGAGGAGCCCATTGCGCATGACCGAGCGCGCGACCGCCCACCTGTTCCGTTCCCGGCTCGACGAGGTCGCCGCGGCGACCGAGAGCATGCTCGACACGCTGCTGTCGCCGCTGGTGCGTCCCGGCGAAATCGAGCGGCCGGCGCGCCTTCTAGAATCCATGCGCTATGCGAGCCTGGGCGGCGGCAAGCGCCTGCGGCCCTTTCTGGTGGTCGAGAGCGCCCGCCTTTTCGGCGCCGGGGGCGAGGGCGTGCTGCGGGCGGCCGCCGCCCTCGAAATGGTCCATTGCTATTCGCTCGTGCACGACGACCTGCCGGCGATGGACGACGACGACCTGCGCCGCGGCCGGCCGACCGTGCACAAGGCCTTCGACGAGGCGACAGCGATTCTCGCCGGCGACGGGCTCCTGACCTACGCCTTCGACGTGCTGGCCGATCCCGAGACCCACAGGGACGCGGCGGTTCGCGCCGATCTCGTGCTCGGGCTCGCGCGCGCCGGCGGGCTCGGCGGCATGGTCGGCGGGCAGGCGCTCGATCTCGAAGCCGAGAAGGCGACGACGCCGCACGCACGCGAAGCGATCATGACCTTGCAGGCGATGAAGACCGGCGCGCTGCTGCTCTATGCCGTGGAGGCCGGCGCGCGCATCGGCGGCGCGGACGCCGACCAGCGCGCCGCGCTCGTCAAATACGGCCGCGCACTCGGCGCCTGCTTTCAGGTCGCCGACGATATCCTCGACGCCGAGGGCGACGAGGCGGCGCTGGGAAAACGCGCCGGCAAGGACGCCGGCCGCAACAAGGCGACGCTGGTCTCGGCATTGGGCATCGACGCCGCGCGCGAACGCCGCGACGGCCTCGCGATCGACGCGATCGAGGCGCTGGAGGAGGGCGGCTTCGGCGAAAAGGCCGCCGTGCTCGCGGAAGCCGCGCGCTTCACCGCCGCGCGGCGCAGCTGAGGGCGCGCCGCGCATGGCCGCCGAACAATTGGCGCGCCGCGAAGCCGAATTTGCGGCGCGCCTCGTCCGCCATCGCAGCCGGCTGCTGCCGTTGCGCGTCGTCGCCGCGCGGCCTCGCCTGTTCCTTGCATTCGCGGCCGGCGCGCTCGCCGGTTTTCTGACGCCCGAAGCGCTCGGAATCGTCACGCGCGCGCTGATCGGCTGGAACGTCGCGGCCCTGGCCGATCTCGCGCTCGTTCTCGCTTCGACGCACGGATCGAAGCCGCGCCGCATTCGCTACCAGGCGCAATTGCTCGACGACGGCCGCCATTTCGTCCTCGCCTTTTCGGCGCTCGCCGCTGTCGTCGCCATCTGCGCCATCGTCGCGGAAATGAGCGCGGCCAAGGAAATGAGCGGACTTGCGCGCGCGCTGCATCTGGGGCTGGCGGGCTGCACGATCCTCACGTCCTGGCTGTTCATGCACATGATGTTCGCGCTGCATTACGCGCATGAATATTATCTGGAGCGCCGCCTGTCCGGCGCCGAGGGCCGGACGGCGGCCGGCGCGGCCGTCGATCTCGATGGCGACGGCAAGGTCGACGACAGGGACCGCGCGCTCGCGGCGGCCTCGTCGGATACGCGCGGCGGCCTGATCTTTCCCGACACGGTTCAGCCGACCTATCTCGACTTCATCTATTTCTCCTACACGATCGGCGTGGCCTCGCAGACGGCCGACGTCACCGTCTCCTCGCGCGCCATGCGCGCGGTCGTGCTGGCGCATTCCGTCCTGTCGTTCTTCTTCAACACCACGATTCTCGCGCTGACCATCAATCTGGCGGCGGGGCTGTTCTGATACGGGGAGAGCGCAAGTGACGCGCATCGTTGCACTGACGGAGCAGGATTTCGAAGAATGGCTGCCGCTGTGGCGCGGCTACCAGATTTTCTACAAGGCCGACATCGACGAAGAGACGACGCGCACGACCTTCGCGCGTCTGACCGGCGGCGCCGAGCCGATGGGCGCGTTTCTCGCGCGCGACGATGCCGGCCGCGCCATCGGCATGGTGCACTGGATCATGCATCGCTCATGTTGGACGACAGGCGATTATTGCTATTTGCAGGACCTGTTCGTCGCGCCCGACATTCGCGGCGGCGGCGTCGGCGCCAAGCTGATCGAGGCCGTCTACGACGTCGCTCAGAAGCACGGCTGCTCGCGCGTGCACTGGCTGACGCAATTCACCAATGAGCGTGCGATGATCCTCTACGACAAGGTCGCGACGAAGTCGGGGTTCCTACAGTATGTGAAACGGTTTTGAAGTCTCGTTGCGGCTCTACTCCGCCGCCTTCGCGCCAGCGCCAAAGCGGCGCTCGACGTAGTCTTCCACGATCTGCTTGAACTCGTCCGCGATGCCCGCGCCGCGCAGCGTCATCGCCTTCTTGCCGTCAATGAAGACCGGCGCGGCCGGCGCCTCGCCGGTGCCGGGCAGCGAGATGCCGATGTCGGCGTGCTTCGATTCGCCCGGCCCGTTCACGATGCAGCCCATGACCGCGACATTGAGCGTTTCGACGCCCGCGTATTTCTTTTTCCACTCCGGCATGGAGACGCGGATGTGGTCTTGGATGTCGCGCGCGAGTTCCTGAAACACGGTCGAGGTCGTGCGCCCGCAACCCGGACACGCCGCGACCAGCGGCACGAAGGTGCGGAAGCCCATGGTCTGCAGAATTTCCTGCGCGACCTTCACTTCCAGCGTCCGATCGCCGCCGGGTTCCGGCGTGAGCGACACGCGGATCGTGTCGCCGATCCCTTCCTGCAGCAGTACGCCGAGCGCGGCGGCCGACGCGACGACGCCCTTCGAGCCCATGCCGGCCTCGGTAAGGCCGAGATGCAGGGCGTAGTCCGAGCGCTGCGCCAACATGCGATAGACCGAGATCAGCCCCTGCACCGCCGAGACCTTTGCGGACAGGATGATGCGATCCTTCGGCAGGCCGATTTCCTGCGCGAGATCGGCGGACATGAGCGCCGACTGAACCAGCGCCTCGCGCGTCACCGCCTGCGCGTCGATCGGGCGCGACGATTTGGCGTTGCGATCCATCAGGACGGTGAGCATTTCCTGATCGAGCGAGCCCCAGTTGGCGCCGATCCGCACGGTCTTGCCATAGCGGATCGCCGTTTCGACGATCGCCGCGAACTGCCGGTCCTTCTTCTCTTTGAAACCGACGTTGCCGGGATTGATCCGGTATTTGTCGAGCGCTTCGGCGCAGGCCGGATGATCGGCGAGCAGCTTGTGGCCGATGTAGTGGAAATCGCCGACCAGCGGGACCTCGACGCCCATCTGCGCGAGACGGTCGCGGATATGCGGCACGGCGGCGGCCGCCTCGTCGCGGTCGACGGTGATGCGCACCAGTTCAGAGCCCGCCTGCGCCAGCGCCGCCACCTGCCGCGTCGTGCTCTCGACGTCGGCCGTATCCGTATTGGTCATGGATTGCACGACGATGGGAGCGCCGCCGCCAACCTGAACTGCCCCCTTGCCGGCGCCGACGAGAACGCCGGTCGTGCGGTGGCGCGCGGCGGGCTCGGCGGCGATGGGATCGGGGAGGCAGGCGGTGTCGGAAGTGTTTGTCATGGGTCCATTGTCATCGGCTAGGTCGCACGTCGGGCGCAGGCGCAGCCCTCCCCCCTTGTGGGGAAGGGGAGGGGGTTGGGCAACCTCGCCGGGTTCCCCGACCCCCCACTCTAGCCCTCCCCCGCAAGGGGGGAGGGAACAGAATCGTCCCTCGTTACACAGGCGGCGCAGCGGCCGGCTATTTCTATGATCTGGGCGCGCGGCGCAAATCCGCGCTTGCCGGCCACGGCGGCGACATCGGCGGCGAGCGCGGGCGAGGTCGCCTCGTCGACATGGCCGCAGCCGTCGCAGATCAGGAAGGCGACGGGCTCGCTGGCGCCATGGCTGTGGCCGCAGGCCAGAAAGGCGTTGCGGGAGGCGAGGCGGTGGACGAGCCCCTGCTCGACCAGGAAATCGAGGGCCCGATAGACCTGGGTCGGCGCCGGGCGGCGGCCCGCAGGGCCCGCCAGCATGTCGATCATCTCATAGGCGCCGACGGGGCGGCGCGCGCGTTCGAGAATGTCGAGAACGGCCTTGCGGCCGGGCGTCAGACGGCCGGCGCCGGCCCCGCCGTGTCCGTGGCCGTGATTTTGGTCGTGATCGTGCCCGGTGCGGCGCATCATTCAGCCATTATAGCGTGGCGCGTTAGCATTTCGAACCATCGCTTTCGGGCGGGCGGCGCCGTATATTGCGCCGCATCAATTTCAGGAGGTCTCCATGTCTCTCGCCAAGCGCGCCGCCGTCGTCACAGGCTCCACCTCGGGCATCGGGCTCGCCTACGCCCGCGCCCTCGCTGCGGAGGGCGCCAACGTCGTCATCAATGGATTCGGCGACAAGGACGCCATCGAGAAGGAGCGCGCCGGCATCGAGAAGGATTTCGGCGTCAAGTGCCTGTACGACGGCGCCGACATGTCGAAGCCCGCCGAGATCGCGGCCATGATCGGCAATGCCGAGAAGGCGCTGGGCTCGGTCGACGTGCTCGTCAACAATGCCGGCATCCAGTTCGTGTCGCCGGTCGAGGATTTCCCGATCGAGAAATGGGACCAGATCATCGCGATCAATCTGTCGTCGGCCTTTCACACGATCCGCGCCGCCGCGCCCGGCATGAAGGCGCGCAAATGGGGCCGCATCATCAATACGGCGTCGGCGCATTCGCTGGTCGCTTCGCCGTTCAAGTCGGCCTATGTGTCGGCCAAGCACGGCATCGCCGGCCTCACCAAGACGGTCGCGCTGGAAGTCGCCACGTTCGGCGTCACGGTCAATTGCATCTCGCCCGGCTATGTCTGGACGCCGCTGGTCGAAAAGCAGATTCCCGACACGATGAAGGCGCGCAACATGACCAAGGAGCAGGTCATGAACGACGTGCTGCTCGCCGCGCAGCCGACCAAGCAATTCGTCACCGTCGAGCAGGTGGCGGCGCTCGCGATCTTCCTGTGCTCGGACGCCGCCGCCAATATCACCGGCGCCAATATTTCGATGGACGGCGGCTGGACCGCCGCGTGAGCGCCAACGGCACGAAACCGAAGAAGCGCATCAATCTCGCGTTGCAGGGCGGCGGCGCGCACGGCGCCTTCACCTGGGGCGCGCTCGACGCGCTGTTAGGGGACGGGCGCTTCGAGATTTCAGCCGTCAGCGGCGCGAGCGCGGGCGCGATGAACGCGGTCGTGCTGGCCGACGGCCTGCGCGAAGGCGGCGTCGACGGCGCGCGCAAGCAGCTCGGGCAATTCTGGCGCGCGGTCAGTCTCGACGGGCAGCTCAACGCCGCGCAGCGCAGCCTGTTCGACGCCTGGCTCGGCGCTTTCGATCCGCTGAATTTCAGCGAACGGCTGCTGCAGAGCGCGTCCAATTTTCTGTCGCCTTACGAACTCAACCCGCTCGACATCAATCCGCTGCGCGCGGCGCTGGTGAAGCTCGTCGATTTCGACGCGCTGCGCGCAAGCGACGAGGTGAAGCTGTTCATCTCCGCGACCAATGTGACGACGGGACGGATCAAGGTCTTCCATCGCGACGAACTGACCGCGGAAATGGTGATGGCGTCGGCCTGCCTGCCGACCCTGTTCAAGGCGGTCGAGATCGGCGGCGTTCCCTATTGGGACGGCGGCTTTTCCGGCAATCCGCCGCTCTTTCCGTTCTTCACCGAGACCGATTGCCTCGACATCGTGCTGATCCAGCTCGACCCTATCGAACGGCCAGGGACGCCGGATTCGGCGGCCGAGATCATGCAGCGCATGAACGAGATCACCTTCAACGCGCCGCTGATCGGCGAATTCCGCGCCATCGACTTCGTTTCGCGCCTGATCGACCGCGGTCGCCTGAAGGGCACGCACTACAAGAAAATCCGCATGCATCTGATCGAGGGCGGCAAGGCGCTGGCCGCCTATACGGCCGATACGAAAATGCAGGCCGACTACGATCTCTTCAAGAAGCTTTTCGATCTCGGCCGGCGCGCGGGCGAGAAATTCATCGCGGACAATTACGCCGCGATCGGCGAGCACGGCACGCTCGAACTCAGGCAATATCTGGCCTGAACGGGCGGCTTCGCTTTCGGCGGCGGGCTTGATAGGCTGGGGCGTCGCTTTGGGGGATGAGGCATGCCGGAGCAATTGCTGGCGGGGCTGACGGCTTTCGCGATCTATTTCGTCGGCGCGCTCGCCTATGGGTCGGCGTTTTGCGCGATCTACACGCGGCTGACGCGGCACAGCGAATTCGATCTCATCGTGCGCGAGCACAATGCGTCGGCGGCGGTCGCCTTCGGGCTGACGCTGGTCGGCTACGCCATCGCGCTCGCCGGCGCGATCCACAATACGCGCAGCATCATTGAATTCCTGATCTGGGGCCTGGTGGCGATGCTCGCGCAATTCGTCGCCTACGGGCTCGCCAATCTCGCCCATCCCGGCCTGTCGGAAGCGATCGAGCAGAATGCGCTGGCGGCTGCGATCTGGTCCGGTTCGGTCGCCATCGCCGCCGGCCTGATCACCACGGCCTGCATGAGCCCCTGATCATGTCGAAGTCGAGCAAGAACTTCGGCAAGAAGAAATATGCGTCGCCTCCGGTCCTGAACGCGCCCGCCGGATTGCCGAAGACCGTCGCGGTCCCGCCTGCAAAGCGCAAGATGTCGATGACGGTCGGGCTCGTCTCGCTCGGCGCGGCGGCGCTGGCCGGCGGCGTGTGGCTGGAGGCGCGGCAAACGCGCATCCGCGCCGAGGAATGCCGCGCGGAAGCAGCGCGCCGGGGTCTGCCGCCGGACAATTGCCCGTCTGCGCGCAGCTCCGGCGGCTCGCACAGCAGTGGCCGCAGCTGGTATTCCTCGAGCGGATCGAGTTCGAGCCATTCGACATCCGACCATGGGGGATCGTCGACGTCGCACGGCCTGTTCGGCGGCTTCGGACATGCCGGGCATGCGCATTCGGGCGGCTCCTGACCATGCGGCGCGTCGCCAGCGAGCCACGTCCCGATTTCGCGAAATGCGCCGCGGATATCGGCTTCGATTTCGCCGTGATCGACGGCGAGCCCTATTGGGACGAGAGCGCGCGCTACGAATTCACGTTGCGCGAGATCGAGGAGGATCTCGAGGCGCCGACCGTCGATCTCGGCGCAATGTCGCTCGAACTCGTCGGCCGAGCCGTGCGCGACGAAACGATCCTGCGCAAGCTCGCGATTCCCGGCCATGCGTGGGATCTGATCGCGGACAGCTGGAAGCGCGGCGACGCAAGCCTCTATGGACGCTTCGATCTCGTCTACGACGGCGCGGGGCCGGCGAAACTGCTCGAATACAATGCGGACACGCCGACCAGCCTGTTCGAAAGCGCGATCGTGCAATGGCGCTGGCTGCGCGATCTCGTCGATCGCGGGCAATTGCCGGCCGAAAGCGACCAGTTCAATTCGCTGCACGAAAAACTGATCGCGCGTTGGCGCGCGTTGGTGCCCGGCGCCTTCCTGCATCTCGCCTGCATGCAGGAGAGCGTCGAGGATTCCGGCACGATCGCCTATCTCGCGGATTGCGCGATCCAGGCAGGGCTCGACACGCTGCAGATCGACATGGGCGACATCGGCTTCCTGATGGATCGCTTCGCCGACCGCGAGGATCGCGCCATCGAATTCCTGTTCAAGCTCTATCCCTGGGAATGGATGTTCGCCGACGAATTCGGCAAGTCGCCGGCCATGAAGATGACGCGCTTCTTCGAGCCGCCTTGGAAGATGCTGCTGTCCAACAAGGGGTGGCTGGCGCTGCTGTGGGAGGCGGAACCCAACCACCCCAATCTGCTGCCGGCGTTCTTCGAGAACGATTTTCGCGCCGATACGCTCGGCGATTCCTATGCGCGAAAACCGCTGCTGTCGCGCGAGGGCGCGAATGTCACGCTGTATCAAGGCGCGCATATTCTCGCGCGCACGTCGGGCGATTACGGCGTCGAAGGCTATGTGCGCCAGGCGCTGCATCCGTTGCCGGATTTCGACGGTTTCCGGCCGGTGATCGGCTCGTGGCTCGTCGGCGACGAGGCGGCGGGCATCGGCATTCGCGAGGACACAAACGCGATCACGTCCAATCGCTCGCGCTATGTGCCGCACATTATCTTGGGGTGACTGGACCGCGAGCCTTCAGGCTCGCAAGGGTTTTGGCAACGGAAACTCTCGTGTCGTGGCCATGCTTCGAGACGGACGCTGCGCGTCCTCCTCAGCATGAGGGCCTTTTTCTGCGAGTCTGAAGGCTCGCGGTCATTCACGCGAACGGCTCTTTCGCGCCCTCCGGCAGCGGCACTTCGAAGGCGTTGATGGTCATCGAGATCAAGCCGTAATAGCCGAGCACGCCGACGAGATCGACGAGGCCGCGCGGGCCGAGAATCCGTTCCGCGAATGCGTAGGTCCGATCCGACACGCGGCGCGTCGTCAGCAATTCGCGCGCGAAATCGTAGACGGCTTTCTCGTCGTCTTTCGTCAGTTCAGGTTCTGCGCCGACGCGGATCCTTTCGACGGCGGTTTCATCGAGCCCCGCCCTGACGCCGATCGGCGCATGGACATGCCATTCGAAGCCCGCCTGCCAGTATGCGCCAGTCACGAGAATGGCGAGTTCCGACAGGCGCTGCGGCAGGCTCGTGCCGTAGCGGCAGAAAGCGCCGAGCGCTTGCGCGCGGTCAGCAAGCCCCGCGCTCGTCAGCCAGACGCGCAGCGGCCCTTCCACCTTTCCGCGCGGGCCGGATGAGATTTCGTCGTAGATGCGCTTCTGCTCGGCGTCGAGCGTCGCGGGATCGATGTCGGGCAGGCGGGGCATGGCGAGCCTTTCGCATGTAGAGGCGCGCACCATATGATCGCACAGATGTGCGGCCAAGCGTGCGATGACGGGAGCGGATATGTCGGCAGCGAGCGAGAACCACGAGGCGCAGCGGCTCTACTGGGACGGCGCGGGCGGCGACAAATGGATCAAGCGCAGCGCCGATGTCGACGTGAATGCCGCGCCGGCGCAACGCGCCGCGATCGAGGCGGCTGAGATCGCCGCCGGCGCGCGCGTGCTCGACATCGGCTGCGGCTGCGGCGGTTCGGCGATCGCGCTCGCCGCGCAGGTCGGCGAAGCGGGCCGTATCCTCGCTGTCGACATTTCGCACGCGATGATCGCCGAGGCGCAGAAGGCGACGCGCGATCTCCGCCAGGTCGAATGCATGGTCGCCGACGCCGCGACGCACGATTTCGCGGATGAGAGTTTCGACCGCATGTTCTCGCGGTTCGGCGTGATGTTCTTCGGCGATCCCGCGGCCGCCTTTGCGCGCCTGCGCCCGGCGCTGAAGCCGCAGGGGCGGCTGACCTTCATATGCTGGCGGCCGCTGCCCGAGAATCCATGGATGCTGACGCCGCTCGCCGCGGTCTGCAAGCACGCGCCGCGCCCGCAGCGGCCGGGCCCCGAAGAGCCCGGTCCATTCTCGTTCGGCGATCCCGAGCGCGTTCGCCGCATTCTCACACAGGCCGGATTCGCCGCGCCTGAGTTCACGAAATTCGATTTCGACATGGACCTTGCGGTCGGACGCGGGCTGGAGGCGGCGGTCGACACTGCCGCCAATGCGGGGGCCGCCGGCGCAGCGCTGACCGACCAGCCGGCGGACATCCGCGCTGCGGCGATCGAGGAATTACGCAAGGAACTCGCGCCGCTGGAGCGCGACGGGCGGGTGATTCTGGGCGCTGCGGTGTGGATCGTCAGCGCTGTCCCGTCATTGCGAGCGTGAGCGACGCAATCCATCTACGGGGCTCCGCCGCCCGGGCGCAATTCGATCCGAGGCACAGCCACAATATCGGTGGATGGATAGCTTCGTCGTTGCACTCCTCGCAATGACGGCTCAGGTCCGGCAATGCGCGCTTCACTCCGCCGGCACAGCGCTCAGCGGCGCGTAGTCGGTGTAGCCCTTGGCGCCGCCGCCGTAGAAGGTCGAGCGGTCGTAGGAGCGGAACTCCGCGCTGGCGCGGATCAGCTCCGGCAGGTCGGGATTGGAGATGAAGAACCGGCCGAAGGCTATGGCGTCGGCATGGCCCTTCCCCACAGTCGCCGTTGCGGAATCCGTCCTGAAATTGCCTGATGTAATCAGTGTTCCCCGCCACAGCGGACGCACGGTCTCGCAGCCCGAGGGCACGTCCTGATGATCGACCTCGCGCTGGCCGGCGCCCGAGGCGCGCGGCTCGATCAGATGCAGGTAGGCGAGGCCGAGCTTGTTCAGTTCGCCGATCACGTAGGTATAGAGCGGCATCGGATCGTCCTCGCCGGAATCGTTGGCGCGGCCATAGGGCGACAGCCTGATCCCAACCCGGTCCGCGCCGATCGCGTCGACGGCGGCTCTGGTCGCCTCCAGCATCAAGCGGGCGCGGTTCTCGATCGAACCGCCATAGGCGTCCGTGCGCTTGTTCGAGCGCGACTGCAGGAATTGCTCGAGCAGATAGCCGTTGGCGCCATGGATCTCGACGCCGTCGAAACCGGCGGCGATCGCGTTGCGCGCGGCCTGCCCGTAGGCGGCGACAATGCCGGGAAGCTCCGAAGTTTCCAGCGCGCGCGGCGTCTCGAAGGGGTGCGGCTTGAGATCAGCGCCCAAGACCATGCCGGAGGAGGGCGGGATGGCGGAGGGCGCCTGCGGCAGGCCGCCGTCGGGCTGCAACGAGGAGTGCGAGATGCGCCCGCCGTGCCAGAGCTGCAGGAAGGCGACGCCGCCCTTGGCGTGAATGGCTGACGTGACCAGCTTCCAGCCGGCGACCTGCGCATCCGAATAAATACCCGGCACGTTGGGGCCGGCCGTGCCGCTCGCCAGCACCGGCGTGGCTTCGCAGATGATCAGGCCGCCCTTCGAGGCGCGCTGGCCGTAATATTCGGCGTTCATCGCATTCGGCGCGTTGGTTCCCGGCGTCGCGCGCATGCGGGTCAGCGGCGCCATGACGACGCGGTGGGCGAGCGTGTGGCGGCCGAGCTTTAGTGGCGCGAACAGGCTTTCGGTGGACATGAAACGGCGATCCTCGATCTTGGTCTGATCGCGCGATCTAACCCGAACCGCCCGCCGAGCGGAAGCGTTTCAGTTGTCGCGACGACCGCGCCGCCGTTCGCCGCGCCGCTCGCGGAACGCGTCCCACGATGCCTTCTGCTGGTCGGACAGGCCGGCATAGAAGGCCTCGAGCGGGGCGCGGGTCGCCTTGAAGCCCGCGAGCTGCGCCTCGAGCCGCTTCTGGCGCCAGTCGAGCCGGCCCTTGAAGGTCGTCAGATCGGGCTTGGGCGAGCACTGGGCGGTGCGCGAATCCTCGCGCGCCTTGACGCGCGCCTCCTGCCAGGCGCGAAGCAGGTCCTTCTGCTTCTGATCGAGGTTGAGGCGGTCGCTCAGGCGCTCGGCGTAGCGACCCCAGGCCTGCGCCGGCTTCATCGCGCCGCACAGCCGCTCGATCATGCGCGCGCCGCGCCCGCCGCTCGCAGGCGTGGTCTGGGCGGATTGCGCCTGAGCCTGCGCGCCGGCGAGAAGGGCGAAAGACAGGATGGCGGCGGCGGGGAAATGACGTTTCATGCGTACAGGCTCCGGTCGCGCGCGGAGCGAATCCGCCGCGCGACAAGACAAGCATCCGCCCGCGCGAAAACTCAAGTGCGCAAAACAAAAAGGGCCGCGCGGGGCGGCCCTTTCGAATTCCGGAACGGAAAAATCAGGCGCTGGCGGCCTGCTTCTTCGCGATTTCGCGCTTCAGCGCGCGGGCGCCGATCGACAGCTCCTCGTCGCGCGCCTTGAGCAGGAAGGCGTCGATGCCGCCGCGATGCTCGACCGAGCGGAGGGCCGCTGCGGCGATGCGCAGGCGCACCGGGCGCTGCAGGGCTTCGGACATCAGCGTGACGTTGCACAGGTTCGGCAGGAAGCGCGTGCGCGTCTTGCGGTTCGAGTGGCTGACGAGGTTGCCGGTCTGGACGGCCTTGCCGGTCAGTTCGCAGCGGCGGGACATGGGTTGCTCCGTAATCTCAGGTCGTCCCGGCCGGGCCGGGGTGAAAGCTCTTGTCCTCGCGCGCTGTGCGGGCGGCGGGCCAGACCATGAAAGCATGGAAAAGCCTTCGGCGGCCGAAGCCGCCGAAAAGGATGCGTCGCTATAAGGGAGCGGGCGGGCCCCGTCAAGGCGAAGGAGGCCCGATGCGCCCCGTGCGGGCGAGCACATCGGCCGGAAAAGGACGCCGCTACTCTCCAATCATCGCCAAACAACAGGGCGAAACAAACAGGAGAGAGACATGACCCGCACTCGCAAGTTCATCACCGCCTCGATCGCCGCCCTGACCCTGGCCGGCGCCGTTTCGGCCACCGCGACGCCCGCCGCCGCGTGGGGCAAGTACCATCATCATCATGGCGGCTGGGGCTGGGGCCCTGGCGTTGCGCTCGGCATCGGCGCCCTGACGGTCGGCGCGCTCGCCGCCTCGTCCGCCTACGATTACGACACCTGCGTCGTCCGCCAGCGCGTCTACGACGACTGGGGCCGCTTCCGTGGCTATCACCGCGTCCGCGTGGCCTGCTGAGCCGAAATCGAAATTTCGATCTCCTGAAGGGCCCTCGCCGGAAACGGCGGGGGTTTTTCAGTTTTGGAGCCTCACTCGGCCTGCGCCGCCATCAGCTTCGCCTGATGATCGGTAATCAGCGCATCCACGATCTCGTCGAGGTCGCCCTCCATCACCTTGTCGAGCTTGTAGAGGGTCAGGTTGATCCGATGGTCCGTCACCCGCCCCTGCGGGAAGTTATAGGTGCGGATTCGCTCGGAGCGGTCGCCGGAGCCGACCATGGCCTTGCGGTCGGCGGCGCGTTCGCTGTCGCGCGATTGCAGCTGCTGGTCGTAGAGCCGCGCGCGCAGAATGCTCATGGCCTTGGCGCGGTTGCGGTGCTGCGAGCGTTCTTCCTGCATCATCACGACGATGCCGGTCGGGATGTGGGTGATGCGGATCGCCGATTCCGTCTTGTTGACGTGCTGGCCGCCGGCGCCGCCGGAGCGCAGCGTGTCGATGCGCAGATCGGCTTCGTTGATGGCGACGTCGACTTCTTCCACCTCCGGCAGGACGGCGACCGTGGCTGCCGACGTGTGGATGCGTCCTTGCGTCTCCGTCGCCGGCACGCGCTGCACGCGATGGACGCCGGATTCGAATTTCATCCTCGCGAAAACGCCCTTGCCGGAAATCTCGGCGATGATTTCCTTGTAGCCGCCCATCGTGCCTTCGCTGGCCGAGACGAGTTCGGCCTTCCAGCCGTGCGCCTCGGCATAGCGGACGTACATGCGGAAGAGATCGCCGGCGAAGAGCGCGGCCTCGTCGCCGCCCGTGCCGGCGCGGATTTCGACGATGGCGCTCTTTTCGTCGTCGGCGTCCTTGGGCAGGAGCGCGATGGCCAAGTCCTTCTCGGCCTTTTCCAGCCGCTCGCCGGCCCCCGTGCGTTCAGCCTCGGCAAGCTCCCGCATTTCGCGGTCGAGAGCCGGGTCGGCCAGCATGGCGTCGAGGCCGGAAACCTCGTCGGCGACGCCGCGATACATGCGGATGGCGACGACCACGTCCTCCAGCGCGGACAATTCGCGGGAGAGCGCCACATAGGTCGCGCCATCGGCGCCCTCGGCGAGTTTGGCGCCGATCTCGTCGTGGCGGCGCAGGATGACGTCGAGGCGTTCTGAGGGGATCATCGATCTGGAAGCGTCATGCGCCGGAGCAGGCTCCGGCCGATTTGATCGTCGGTATTGACCGGGACAGGCCGGACTGCAAGTGCTCGAATGCTATCGCGGGGGAAATAGCCAATGATGCGGGCGTTCGTCTCTATCCTCTTTCTGGGTCTTGCGCTGGCGCCGGCCGACGCTGCGGACCGCACGATTACGGTCGATGGCGAGGCCTGTTCGTTCAAGGTGCGGTTCGATCCCGGCAAGTTCAGCGAGAAGCAGGTCCGCGACACTGCCGGCGCAATCCTCGGAAGCGTCCTGCCCTATCCTGATTTCGCGGTTCATCCGACTACCGACACGCTGACGCCGGAAATCGTCGCCGCCGATCAGGCGGCGTGCCAGCAGTCGATCGGCCGCTCGCGCGGGCTCGACCTTATGGACATTCCGGGTCTGGCGGAGTTCCGCGCCCGCAAGACCGACCAGACCGTCGACACCTGCGCCTTCGAGGCGATCAAGGGCCGGGCGCTCGTTCCCGGCGCCAATCCGAAGATATTGCTCGAACATGCGGCTTCGGCAAAAGCCTGCGGCCATTTCGTTCCCGCGCTCGAGAATCGTGCGGGCCTGCGCGCATTCTGGCGCGAGCTCGTCGGCAAGCGCTGCGTCGACAATTCCGATCCGGCGCGCTGCCGCAAGGATTCGCTTGCGCTCGAACAGAAGCCGGACGCGGACGAGCTGATCCGCAGGGATGTGATCGGTTTCGACTGGACGAATTGCGCGATCGAGTTTCTGACGCTCAATCAGGAGCGGGAACGCGACGAGGCGACACGCGAAGCGTTGCAGAAAGAATTCATGCGCCGCTTCAGGACCAAGGCGAATTGCGACGATTGAAGGCGCGCGGCCGACGCGACGCTACAGCTGCACGCCGCGTGCTTCGGCGAAGGCGCGCAATTGCTCGCGCAGCGGCTGGCGGTCGTCGCCCTGGTCGATCATGGGCGCCAGGAATTCCCGAGTTTCATTGAGATTGGCGCTGAGCAGCGTCGCCTTGACCGGGCCGATCGAGGCCGCCGACATGGAGAGCGAGCGATAGCCGATGGCGGCCAGCGCCAGCGCGTCGAGCGGCTTGCCGCCCATTTCGCCGCAGAGCGTGACCGGCGTTCCTGTCAGGGCGCCGGCCTCGGCGATAGCGCGCAGGGCGCGCAACGCCGGCGGCGACAGCGGATCAAAGCGCGACGCGACGCGCTTGTTGTCGCGGTCGGCGGCGAAAAGGTACTGGATCAGGTCGTTCGATCCGACCGACAGAAAGTCGGCGCGCGCACAGATCGCGCCGAGCTCCCACAGCAGCGAGGGCACTTCCACCATCACGCCGAGCTTGAGCGGTTCGGGCGTCACATAGCCGTGCTTCCTGAGCCAGGAGAGCTCGTGCATGGCGACTTCGCGTGCGGCCTCGAATTCCTTGATGGTCGCCACCATCGGGAACATGATGCGCAATTCGCGGCCGGCGCCGGCCTTCAGCATGGCGCGCAATTGCTGGCGCAGCAGGCCCGGCCGGTCGAGGCCGATTCGGATCGCGCGCCAGCCGAGCGCGGGATTTTCCTCCTCCACCTTCGCCATGTAGGGCAGGACCTTGTCCGAGCCGATGTCGAGCGTGCGGAAGGTGACAGGGTGGTCGGGCACGGCTTCCAGCACGGCGCGGTAGAGCGCCTCCTGCTCGCCGGCGCGGGGGAAGCGCGCGGCCAGCATGAATTGCAGCTCGGTGCGGAACAGGCCGATCGATTCGGCGCCGGTTTCGGCGAAATGCCGGGTGTCGATGATCAGGCCGGCGTTCATGTGCAGCTTGATCTGCACGCCGTCCTTCGTCACGGCGGGCACGTCGCGCAGCTTGACGTACTGCTCCTGTCGGCGGGCGCGCAGCCGCGCTTTCTCGGCATAGGCGGCCTCGACGTCGGGTCCGGGCCGCACCTGGACGTCGCCAGTCGAGCCGTCGACGATCAGCGCGTCGCCGGTCTCCACGAAATCGGTGATGTTGGCGACGTCGCCGACGGCGGGAATGCCGATGGCGCGCGCGACGATCGCGACGTGGCTGGAGGCGCCGCCCTGTTCGAGCACCAGGCCGCGCAGCTTGTTGCGCGGATAGTCGAGCAGCGCCGCCGGGCCCATCGAGCGAGCGACCAGAATGGCGTTGTCGGGCAGGATTTCGCGCGCCACGACATAATCGGCGCCGGTCAGCCGGTGCAGCAGGCGGTTGGCGAGATCGTCGAGATCGTGCAGGCGCTCGCGCAGGTAAGGATCGGTCTGGCGCTGCAGCCGCGCGCGGGCGTCGTTCTGTACGCGCTCGACGGCGGCTTCCGCCGTCACGCCGGTCTGGATCGCTTCCGTCAAACGACGCATCCAGCCGCGATCGTTGGCGAAGACGCGCACCGTCTCCAGAACGTCGCGATGTTCGCCCGCGCCAAGCCGGTCGCCGCGCGCGATCAGCATGTCGATCTCGTCGCGCAGGCCCTGCACGGCGTCTTCGAGACGGCGGCTCTCGGTCTGGGCGTCTTCAGCGATGATCTGCTTGATGACGACGCGCGGCTCGTGCAGCACGACATGGCCGAGGCCGATGCCGTCGGCGATCGCGGAGCCCCGCACCGCGAGCGGGCGCCTGAGCGCTGTCTCGTCGCCGGGCAGGGCGATCGCCTGCAATTCGCCGGATGCGATCATCTCGGCGAGCAGCATGGCGGTCGTCTGGAGGGCCTCGACCTCTTCGTCGGTGTAGATGCGGCGGGCGCGGTTCTGGACGACGAGGACGCCGAGCGTATTGCCGCCGCGCAGGACGGGCACGCCCAGGAACGAATGGTAGATCTCTTCGCCCGTCTCCGGCTTGTAGGAGAAGGCGGGATGCGACTGGGCGTCGGCCAGCGCCAGCGGCTCGGCCGAGGTCGCGATCAGGCCGACCAGGCCTTCGCCCGCGCGCATGGTGGTCAGATGCACGGCTTCGCGGTTCAGACCTTCGGTCGCATAGAGTTCGAGCCGGTTGTCGGCGCGCAGGACATAGACCGAGCAGACCTCGGCGACCATGTTGGCGGCGATATGGATCACGATCTTGTCGAGCCGCGCCTGCGGGCTCACCGGCTCCGCCATGACTTCGCGGAGCCGGCGCAGCAGAAGGCGAGGTCCGCCGAGTGCGCTGCGCATCGTGTCGTGTCCAGTTCGGGCGGGCGCCCGGCGAAAATCCGGCGAGCCTGAACCCCGGCCGCATTCAGCGTTCCCTTGCAGGAAACGGGCCGGACGCGGCAGTCAGGGCGACTCGTCAGGCCACATGTTTACGCGATAACGGCGGGCCAAGCGAGGCGGGCGGGTCAGGCCTTGTCGAGGCCATAGAGCGAATGGAGCGTGCGCACGGCAAGCTCGGTATAGGCCGTGTCGATCAGCACCGAGAACTTGATCTCGGACGTGGTGATCGCCCTGATATTGATGCCTTTTTCCGACAGGGCCTTGAAGGCGCGAGCGGCGACGCCGGCGTGGCTGCGCATGCCGATGCCGATGGCCGAGACCTTGACCACGTCGGTCGCGCCGGCGATCGAGGCGAAGCCGACCTGGTCGCGCGCCTTTTCCAGCACGGCGCGGGCGCGCTCATAGTCGGCGGCCGGCACGGTGAAGGTGATGTCGGTCGTCGCCTGATCGTCCGAGACGACCTGGATGATCATGTCGACGTTGATGTTGGCGTCGGCCAGCGGCACGAAGATCGCCGCCGCCACGCCCGGCTTGTCGGCCACGCGCCGCAGCGTGATCTGCGCCTCGTCGCGGGAAAAGGCGATGCCGGTGACAACCTGGGCTTCCATAATGTCCTCCTCGGCGCAGATCAGCGTGCCGGACTGGGGATTGGCGGGATCGTCGAAGGACGAGCGCACATAGGTCGGCACCTTGTGCACCATGGCGACCTCGACGGATCGAACTTGCAGGACCTTGGCGCCGAGCGAGGCCATTTCCAGCATTTCCTCGAAGGCGACCTTGTCGAGACGCCTGGCCTTCGGGACGATGCGCGGATCGGTCGTGTAGACGCCGTCGACATCGGTGTAGATGTCGCAGCGCGCAGCGCCGATCGCCGCCGCGAGCGCCACCGCGCTCGTGTCCGAGCCGCCACGCCCGAGGGTGGCGATGCGGCCGGTTGGCTGGTGCATGCCCTGGAAGCCGGCGACGACGGCGACTTCGTCGCGCTCGGTGAAATGCTGGATGATCTTGGAGCCGTCGATGCCCTCGATGCGCGCCGAGCCATGCGCGCCGTCGGTCAGGATCGGGATCTGCCAGCCCTGCCACGAACGGGCCTGAATGCCCATGCCCTGCAGCACGATGGCCAGCAGGCCCGAGGTCACCTGCTCGCCGGAGGCGACGACCGCATCATATTCGCGGGCGTCGTGCAGGGCTGCCGCCTCCTTGCACCAGGCGACCAGTTCGTTGGTCTTGCCGGACATGGCGGAGACGACGACGGCGACGTGGTAGCCGGCCTCGACCTCGCGCTGCACGTGGCGGGCGACGTTGCGGATGCGCTCGACATTGGCGACCGAAGTGCCGCCGAACTTCATGACGAGACGGGGTTTTGCCTGACCGGACATGACGCTCCGAAGGGTTTGCCGACCTTGCGAAGCTTTGACGCGGAATGCCTGTCTCGCGCCCTGTCCGAAGGCGGCGTATACATACGGCCTCATTGGCGCCTGTCAATCGCGCAGGCCGCGGCATGAAGACCTAGGGAATCCAAGCATGGCGAAGGCCGCCACCAAACCCCGCGCGCCCAAGGAAGCGCCCCGCAGCGCGAGCGTCGATCCCGCCGATGTCGCCCGCTTCAATGCGCTCGGCGAGGAATGGTGGGACCTGTGGGGCCCGATGCGGGCGCTGCACAAGCTGAACCCGACGCGGGTTGAATATGTCCGCGACATTCTGGTCGATGAAATCTGTGCGAAGCCGCAGGAAAATACAGACAAACCGCTCGCCGGTCTCCGCCTGCTCGACATCGGCTGCGGCGCGGGCATCCTCTCCGAGCCGCTGGCGGCTCTGGGCGCCGAAATGACTTCTGTCGATCCGGCGCCCATGAACATAGAAGTAGCGAAGGCCCATGCGGCGAAGTCGGGTCTTGCGATCGACTATCGCGCCATGACTGCGGAAGAACTGGCCGCGACCGGCGCGCAATATGACGCCGTCCTCATTATGGAAGTGGTCGAGCATGTCGCAGACCGCCCCGCCTTCATCGCGACCGCCGCCAGCCTTGTGCGGCCCGGCGGCTTCCTGTTCGCGGCGACACTCAACCGGACGCTCAAATCCTACGCGCTCGCCATCGTCGGCGCCGAATATATCCTGCGCTGGGTCAAGCCCGGCACGCACAATTGGGAGCAGTTCGTGACGCCGCAGGAACTTGCGACCGATTTTCGGGCGGCGGGACTCGAGATTTTCGACCGCACGGGCGTGGTCTATCACCCGATCTTCGACGAGTGGCGGAGGTCCGAGGATTGCAGCATCAACTACATGATGGCGGCGCAGAAGCCGGATTAGCGGGCCGATCGATCCGGCGGCTTCCCGATCGTGGCCACAATCGAACCTTCTAATGTTGCGCGATGAGGGTTCTGCTGATCGAGGATGACGCCATGCTGGGCGGCGCGCTCGAAACCGCGCTGGCCGGCGAGGGCTTGTCGGTCGACCGGGTTCGCGATGGCGCTCACGCCGAAGCGGCCTTGCGGGACGAGGGCTATTCGGTCGTCCTTCTCGATCTCGGCCTGCCGGATTTAGACGGTCTTGCGCTTCTCAAAACCGCCCGCGGCAGGGGGAGCGACGCCCCCGTCCTCATCATTACCGCGCGGGACGCGCTCGACGACCGCGTCGCCGGGCTCGATCTCGGCGCCGATGACTATCTGGTCAAACCTTTCGAGACGCGGGAGCTTCTCGCGCGCATGCGCGCGCTCGTGCGTCGCCGCGCGGGGCGCGCGACCTCAATCCTGATAGCGGGGGCGACCGAACTCGATACGGAAAGCCATGAATTGACGCATGCCGGACAGGCCGCTGTGCTGCCGGCCAGGGAATATGCCGTCATGCACGCTCTGATGGAGCGACCCGGGCGCATCCTCTCGCGGGCGCAGATCGAGGAGCGCATCTACGGCTGGGGCGAAGAAGTCGAAAGCAACGCCGTCGACGTGTTGATCCATTCCATCCGTCGAAAATTCGGCAAGAACGTCATCCTCAACGTGCGCGGCGCGGGATGGATGGTCGCGAAGTCATGAACCGGTCCCTGCGTCGCACCGCCCTTGCCTGGATGACCGGTCTGCTCACGGCGGTCGGGCTCGTCGCGATCCTCATCGCCTATTGGTATGCCCGCAGCGAGGCCGCGGAATTTCTCGATGGGCAATTGAGGCAGATTGCGCTGAACGTTGGGCCAGACGTGCGACCCGCCAACGCGCCTGCGGGGCCTGACCGCGATCCGGAGGATCAGTTCGCGATCACGATCTGGGACAGCGCCGGGCGTATCGTCCATCAGTCGGGGCCGGAGGCGGCGATCCCCCGGCAGAGGCAGGCAGGGTTCGCGGACGTCCGCGCGGCCGGCGTGTTGTGGCGGGTCTATGTGGCGCGCAGCGACGACCGCATTGTGCAGGTCGCCCAGCGCGACACGGTGCGGGCGGAGATCGCCAACAGCGCGGCGCTCGGCGCGGCTGCCCCGGTGCTCATCGTCATACCGCTGTCCTGGCTCGTGGTCGGCTGGGCACTCAACCGCGCCCTGCGCCCGCTAAGCGCGCTCTCGGACGAACTTGCCGCGCGCAGCGTGGCGGCGACGGAGCCGATCGTTCTCGACAGCGTCCCCGCGGAAGTGGCGCCGCTCGTCGCGAGCATGAACGGGCTGATCGATCGCCTTCAAGCGGCGGTCGAGGCGCAAAAGCGCTTCGTCGCCGACGCCGCGCATGAATTGCGGACGCCGCTGGCGGCGATGCAGATCGAAGTCGACAATCTCCGGCCCGCCGCCGGCGCGGAATACGCGAACCGTGTCGTCGCGCTGGCGGCCAGCGTCAAACGCGCCAACGCGCTCGCCAACCGCTTGCTCGAACTCGCGCGGCTGGACGAACCAACGCCCGGACAGGGGCGGGTCCTCGATTTCAGCGCGCTCATCCTAGACTGCATCGCCACTTGCGCGCCGCTCGCCGAGCGGAAAGGCGTCGATCTCGGCGCGAATATTCGACCCGACATGCGTTTTCGAGGCGTCGAAAGCGAATTGCGGGCCTTGCTCGCCAATCTCATCGACAACGCCGTGCGCTACACACCGCGCGGCGGAAAGGTCGACGTGTTCCTGGGCCTTCGCGACGACAGGCTCGTCGCGGAGATCGTCGATACTGGTCCCGGCCTGCCGCCCGGTGCGGAAATGCGGATTTTCGACCGGTTCTATCGCGGCGCTTCAGGCAATGCGGAGGGAACAGGGCTCGGCCTCGCGATCGCGCGCCGCGTGGCCGAACGTCACGGCCTCGCCCTGACCGTCGAGAACCGGACGGACGGCGTCCCGGGCGCGCTGGCGCGCGTCACGGCGCCGAAATCGATGCCGGGCGCGGCGAGCTAATTCGCTCCTCATTCTCCCGGCGCACCATCCCGCCATTCGACGCATTCGCGCGGGCGAGCCTCGCCAGCCAGAGACCGGGGCGCTTGGAGAGCCACATGGATATGAAACGACAGAACATCGGGATCGTCGCGATCGCCGCGCTGGCTGTCACGCTGGTTGCACCCGCGCTGGCCTACACGGGCCAGAAGCTGCGCGGCGAGGCCAAAATCGGCATGAAAGAGGCCCGCGCCATCGCCCTGAAGGCGCATGCGGGCAAGATCACGGATTCCGAACTCGAGCGCGAGCCCGGCGGCAGCGGGCTCAGATATTCCTTCGACATCGCGAACGGCCGCCACGTTCAGGAAGTCGGCGTCGACGCCGCGACCGGCGCGGTGCTCGAAAACAAGGCCGAAGGGCCCAATCCGGACTGAGGTCCAACCCGCATTTCGGGCCGCTCCGCCATGCGGGGCGGCCATTCTGCGATCACGAGACGAGACCCATGAACGAAGCAACCAAGGCCGCCCTGAGCAAGGTCCCGGAAGTCACGCTCGGCTTCTGGATCATCAAGATCATCGCCACGACGCTCGGCGAAACCGGCGGAGACGCCGTCACGATGAGCCTGCTGCACGCCGACAGGAATGCGAACAACGGCGGATATCTGATCGGAACCGGCATATTCCTGGCGATCTTCGTCGCGGCCGTCGCCGCGCAGATCGCGACCAAGAAATTCAATTCGTGGATCTACTGGATCGCCATCGTCGCCTCGACCACGGTCGGTACGACCATGGCCGATTTCGCCGACCGGTCGCTCGGGATCGGCTACGCCGGCGGCTCGTCGCTCCTGCTCGCGCTGCTCGTGGCATCTCTCGCCATCTGGCGCTGGTCGGAGGGCACGGTCTCGGTCGATACGGTCGCGACGCCCCGCGTAGAGGCCTTCTACTGGGTGACGATCCTGTTTTCGCAGACGCTCGGAACGGCGCTCGGCGACTGGATGGCAGACACCAATGCGCTTGGATTCGGCGACGGGGCGCTCGTGTTCGCCGCCGCGATCGCCGTCGTCGCCGTGCTCTACTACCTGACCGACATCTCCCGCGTGCTCCTGTTCTGGGTCGCATTCATCCTGACGCGTCCGCTCGGCGCGACCGTCGGCGACCTCCTGGACAAGCCGCACGCGTCAGGAGGCCTTGGCCTGAGCCGGGTCTATGCAACTGCCGTACTGATCGTCTCGATGCTCGCGCTGATCGTCCTGCTGCCGCAGAGGCCCGGCCGGCATCCGGCCAACGGCTGACGATGGGCGCACGCCCGGGGCGAAGGCTCGAAACGCGGCCTTCGCCAGCGACGCCAAGTCAATTCCGCTCGTCGGGCGAAGGCGGGATCGGCATGATTTCGACGCCGTCCTCGATCAGCGCGCGGGCTTCCTCGAAGCTCGCCTGGCCGCGGATCGGGCGGGCTTCGCTCTCGCCGTCGTGGATCTTGCGCGCTTCCTCGGGGAAGGCCGCGCCGACGTCGGTCGTCGCTTCCATGATCTTTTCACGCAATGCCCGCACCATCGCGCGGACTTCGGCCATTTTCTCGTCGACCAGAACGACGTCCTGCGCGGGCTGGGCGGCCGGCGCAGGCGCCGGCGTCTCATCGCGGTCGCGGCGGGCGACGTTCGGCGCCATGATCTGTTTGGTCACGCGCGCCGAATTGCAATAGGGGCACGTCACGAAGCCGCGGCGCGCCTGTTCGTCATAGGCGCCGGCGCTGGCGAACCAGCTTTCGAATTCGTGGGCCTCGTCGCAGACGAGCGCGTAGCGGATCATGGTCAGCCTGCCAGAAGACCGTCGAGCTTGCCGTCGGATTCGAGGTCGTAGAGATCGTCGCAGCCGCCGACATGGGTCGCGCCGATGAAGATCTGCGGCACGGTGGTGCGCCCGCCCGCGCGCTCCGACATGGCGGCGCGGCCGGCGCGGTCGCCGTCGAGCGAGATTTCCTCGAAGTCAGCGCCCTTCTTGCGCAACAGGTCCTTCGCCGCATGGCAATAGGGGCACATGGAGGTCGTGTAGATCGTGATCGGTTGCATGAGTGCTCCTTTTCGGGGCGCTTATATGGGATTTCATCCTCCCGTCACAACCCGCGCGAAAGTCAGGACATCCACGCGTTTTGCGCCGGCGCGCAGCAGAACGCGCGCTGCGGCGTTGGCGGTCGCGCCCGAGGTCATGACGTCGTCGACCAGCACGACCCGCTTGTCGAGTACGGCGAGCTTGCCGGCCTCGCTGACCCGGAACGCGCCCTGCAGATTGGTCGCGCGCTGCGTCCTCGACAGGCCGACCTGCGGCGCGGTCGGCTTGACGCGTTCGAGCGCGCGCATGGCGACGGGCACGCCCGTTTCCTGCGAAACGGCGCGGGCGAGCAGGGCGGCCTGGTTGTGCTTGCGGCCGATCAGGCGCAGCCGGTGCATCGGCACGGGCGCGAGCAGGTCGGCGTCGTCGAGCAGTTCGGCGCCGGCGCGCGCCATCCAGCGGCCGATGGGCCGGGCGAGCTCCAGCCGGTCGTAATATTTCAGCCGATGCACCAGAAGGCGCGCCGGCCCGTCGTCGAAACGCACGACCGATCTCGCGCGCGAAAAGACCGGTGGGTTGGCGATCGCCTCGGGCGAGAGCAGGCCGGGCTGGCCAAGATCGACGTCGAAAGGCGTGCCGAGCCGGTCGCACCAGGGCTTTTCGATGAAGCGCATTTTCGTCCAGCAGTCCGCGCAGAGGCCGAAATGGCTGGAGGCGGCGCGCCGGCAGGCGATGCAGACCGGGGATAGACGATGTCGAGCGCGCGGGCCGCCGCTTTTCGCGCGACATGCGCGAGCGGCGCAAGGGCAGGACGGAGCCGGTCGGCCAGCATGACGCCAGCCTAAGCCCGGCCGACCGAAGCCGGCAAGGCTCCGGCAACGTTAATGACGCGTTAATGGGGCGCGCTAGTTTTCGCCCCATGAAAGCAGCGCCCGTCCTCCTGACCCTCGCCGCGTTCGCCGCCGCCACGCCGGCCGCCGCCGATTTTTCCTCCTGCGTCGCCGGTCTGCGGGCGCAAGCCGCCCAGCACGGCATATCCGGCGCGACCTTCGACGCCGCCTTCAAGAATGTGGCGGCGGAGCCCAAGGTCATCGAGCTGATGAACAATCAGCCGGAGTTCAAGACTCCGATCTGGGACTATCTGGCGGCCCTGACCGACGACGAAAAAGTGGCCGACGGCAAGGCCGCGATGCGCCAATATGCGAGCGCGCTCGCCTCGGCCGAACAGCGCTACGGCGTCGACCGCTATGCGATCGCGGCGGTGTGGGGCGTGGAATCGGATTTCGGCAAGGCGGCGAAGAGGTTCTATCTGCCGCAGGCGCTGTCGACGCTGGTCTGCATGGCCAATCGGCGGCAGTCCTATTTCCGCGGCGAACTGATGTCGACGCTGAAGATTCTGCAGCGCGGCGATCTCGAGGCGGCCGACCTCTGGGGATCTTGGGCCGGCGCTTTCGGGCACACGCAATTCATGCCCTCGACCTATCTGCGGCTCGGCGTGGACGGCGATGGCGACGGGCGCAGCGATCTCGTCAATTCCGTGCCGGACGCTCTGCATTCGACCGCCAACTACCTGCGCAAGTCCGGCTGGGCCAGCGGACACAGCTGGGGCTACGAGGTGGATGTGCCCTCGGGCTATTCCGGACCCTCCGGGCGCACCAGCCGCCACCCCCTGTCCTATTGGCAGGGCCACGGCCTCCGCAAGATCGGCGGCGGCGGCCTGTCGGGCGGCGGTTCTGCGGCGCTGCTGCTCCCGGCCGGCAAGAACGGCCCCGGTTTTCTCGTCTTCAAGAACTATGACGCGGCCTTTTCCTACAATGGTTCGGACGCCTATGCGCTGGCGATCTCGATCCTGACCGACAGGCTGAAGGGCAGGCCGGGCGTGCAGGGGCAATGGCCGACCGACGATCTCGGCCTGTCGCGCAACGAGCGGCGCGAATTGCAGCGCCTGCTGATCGCGCGCGGCTATGACGTCGGAGAGCCCGACGGCGCGGTCGGCGCCAAGACGCGCGCCGCCATCATGGCTATCGAGGCGCAGATCGGCATGCCGCAGCGCGGCCGGCCGGGCATGAAGGTGCTCAAGGCCCTGCGCGGGCGCTGACCTGCGGACCGCCGCGCGGTCGCGGGTCACCTGATTGTGAATGGTTCGTGCGCGGGGTCGAGCGTAAGCCTGTCTCCACAAGAGAGACCCCATGCGCTCCCCAAAGATCGCCCTCATCGCCGCCCTGCTGTCCGCCACGAGCGCCGCCGCCACGAGCGCCGCCGCCACGGAAAGGCCGCGCGGCGTGGTCGAGCTTTTCACCAGCCAAGGCTGCTCCTCGTGCCCGCCTGCCGACAAGGTCGTCGGCGAGCTGGCCAAGGACCCATCGCTCGTCGTCCTGTCGCTGGCGGTCGACTACTGGGATTACATCGGCTGGAAAGACACGCTCGCCTCGCCGCAATGCACGGCGCGCCAGAAGGGCTATGCGGCGGCGCGCGGCGATGGACAGGTCTATACGCCACAGGCGGTGATCGACGGGATCACTCATGTCGTGGGCGCCGACGGTGCCGCGATTGCGAAATCGCTGGACCAGGACCGCGGGGCGAAAGGCGCGCTGAGCCTCGACGTTTCCGCCAAGGTCGCGGACGGCCGCGCGACGGTCGATATCGGGCCGGCGGCGGACCGGAGCGCCGTCGTCTGGCTGCTCGAAGTCGAACCGCAGGCCACCGTCACGGTCGGCCGTGGCGAAAATGCGGGGCGCACGCTCACCTACACGAATGTGGTGCGCAAGATGACGCGGCTCGGCGACTACGCTGGCGCGCCAGCGCATTTCGAGGCGCCGACGGCGTCCACGGCGGACATGCGCTATGTCGCGCTGGTTCAGGCGGGCAGCGTCGACAGGCCCGGCGCGATCCTGGGCGCGGCGCGGGCGAACTGACCTCGGCCTTTCACAACACGTAGATGCGATCCGGCAGGGCGTGCGCCGTTCCGTCGGGCGGCGCAATCTGCGCCATCACGGCGCCGCAGCGCTCGATCGCCGCGACGAAGCCGTCGGCGATCCGTCCCTGCGCGATCTGCGCGGTCAGCGCGTCGACCGTCTCGCGCCACACTGCGTGATCGACGCGCGCGGCGATGCCGTCGTCGGCGACGACATGGGCGTAATGTTCGGCCAGTGAGACGAAGATCATCACGCCCATCCGGTTCTTCGTCTGCGTGATTCCGCGCGCGAAAAACTGCTCCATGCCGGCGCGATGCGCGCGCGTGCGCTTCACCGCGCGCGGGATGAGCGCCATGCGCAGCGGCGTCCACATGAGGAGCAGGCCGACAAAGAAGAAGATGAGTATCTGGGCCGCCAGGATGCGCATGACGCTGAGCTGCGTGGCGAAGACGAGCAGCCAGGGCGAGACCAGCGCGACAAACGAGGCCCACAGGAGCGGGGCGTAGGAATAGGACGAGGACGAGCGCATCAGCACGCAGACGATGTCGCCGGCGGTCTTCTGCTCGGCCGCATGGATCGCCGCGGCGATGCGGGCGCGGTCCTGTTCCGAGATAGGGTTGCGGCCTTCGGTCATCTCACCAGTCTCCCCGAGGCGCCGCCGCCGCCGAAATCGCCGCCGCCGCCTGAAAAGCCGGAATCGCCGCCGCCCGAGCCGCTGCTCCAGCCGCCCCGCCGCCGCTCCAGCTGCTCGGGCTGAGAGGATGAAGATCGTCTGGTTGCCGCGCCGCACCCATCGGCCCGTCTGCCCGCGCGCATTGCGGATCATCGAGATGACGATGAAGACGAACAGCAGGAAAATGACGAAGGGCAGAATCTGGTCGATGAGATCGGGCTGCTGCTCGACGCGCACCTTCGACCTTTTTCTGCCATTCCGCGGAATCCACCGTCAGCGCGTCGATGATCGCGTCGACGCCCGCGTCGACGCCGCCGGCATAGTCGCCGGAGCGGAATTTCGGGACGATGGCGCTCTGGATGATGACCTTCGTGAGCGCATCGGTCATCGTTCCCTCGAGGCCGTAGCCGACCTCGATGCGCACCTTGCGCTCGTTGGGCGCGACCAGCAGCAGCAGGCCGTTGTTCTTCTTGGCCTCACCGAGCTTCCAGGCGCGGGCGAGGTCGACCGAGAACGTCTCGATGTCGGAATCCTGCAGCGAGGAGACGGTGGCGACGACGAGCTGGATGCCGGACTTGTCCTCCAGGCTCGCGAGCTTGGCCTCGATCTGCGAGCGCGTGGCGGCGGGGATGATGTTGGCCTGATCGACGACCCGGCCGGTGAGGGCGGGGAAGTCGAACGCGAAGGCGAGCGTGGCGAAGAGGGCGAGGGCGGCCGCGAGGACGACGGCGAACGGACCGCGAGCCTTCAGAGCCCGGCCGAAAAATCGAATCCTCATCCTGAGGAGCGCCGAAGGCGCGTCTCGAAGGATGGCAAGACCAACCATCTCTGCCTCGGCCATCCTTCGAGACGCCGCTGCGCGGCTCCTCAGGATGAGGGGTTCTGAATTTCCGGCCAGACTCTTCAGGCTCGCAATCCTATGCCTGTCCGTGGGAACGCCCATCATTATGCGTGCGGCCCGATGCGAGCCTGAAGGCTCGCGGTCCATTCTAGAACTTCACCTGCGGCGGCTTGTCGGCGCCTTCCGACGCCGTAAACGTCGCCATCGGCTTGTTGCCGGAGAAGATGGTCTTCGCCCAGATGAGCGAAGGGAAGGTCGAAAGCGTGAGGTTGTAGTCGCGCACGGCCCCCACATAGTCGCGGCGGGCGACGGCGATGCGGTTCTCGGTGCCTTCGAGCTGCGATTGCAGGGCGAGGAAGTTCTGGTTCGATTTCAGGTCCGGATAGGCTTCCGACACGGCGATCAGCCGACCGAGCGCGCCGGAGAGCTGGTTCTGCGCGTCCTGGAACTGCTTGACCTTTTCCGGGTCGGTCAGCTGCGAGGCGTCGATCTTGACCGAGGTCGCCTTGGAGCGCGCCTCGATCACCGAGGTGAGCACGTCCTTCTCCTGCTTGGCGTAGCCCTGCACGGTGGCGACGAGATTGGGGATCAGGTCGGCGCGGCGCTGGTACTGATTCTGCACGTCGGCCCATTTGGCCTTGGCGTTCTCTTCTGCTGTGGGAATCGTGTTGTAGCCGCAGCCGGCGACGCTCAAGCCGAGCGCAAGGGCGGCGAAGGCGGCGCGCATACGGGAAAATGTGAAGGCCATGGTCAGCTCCGTCTGATGGCGAGGACATTATCCGCAGGTCGCGAGCGACGAAAGTGCGGCCCGCCACACCGGACCGGCCGGCCTTCGGACTATTGTCCGAATTTCGCCGCGATCGGCCGCTCCTTATCCTCGCGCCGCGTCGCAGTCCGGCGGCAAATTGGATAAGATCGGGACATGATTCGATTGCCGCAGCGCGCCGTTCCGGCGCTCGTCGTCTTCGCCCTCGCTCTCGGCCTGTCGGCGCCCGCGCCGATTACCGGCGCGTTCGTCCTCTCCGGCGCGCAGGCCAAGGAGAAGGAAAAGGCGAAGAAACCTGCGACGGGCAAGGCCGCCAAGGCCGACAAGTCCAAGAAGGCCGATAAATCGACGAAGGCTGACAGCAAGGGCGGCGGCAAGTCGACGCCGGTCGGCCGGTTCGGCGAATGGGACGTGTTCACGACCGGCGGCAAGTCCAAGACCTGCTATACGCTCGCGCGGCCCAAGGATCGCGCGCCGGCCAAGCTGAAACGCGACGACGCCTATGTCTTCATCTCGGCCCGGCCGGGCGAGAATGTGCAGAATGAAGTCTCGGTCATCATGGGCTTCGCCATGAAGGACGGATCTGAGCCGACGGCGCAGGTCGACGGCGAGGCTTACGAACTCGTCGCCAAAGGCTCGAACGCCTGGTTGAAGAACCCGGCGAAGGAAAACGAATTCGTCGGCGCCTTGAAGAAGGGCGCCAAGCTCGTCGTCAAAGCCTCCTCGGCCCGCGGCAATATGTCGACCGATACATATTCGCTGTCTGGCATAAGCGACGCGCTGGCCCGTATCCGCAAGGAATGCCAGTAGCCTGACCTGCAATTGGCCTGGGGCGCCGCGACCAAAGTTCGACTTGGCTCGCCTTGTGAGAGCACCCTTGGCTGGCGCATAATCCCCCGGATTTTCAAGAGCGCCGCCGACGCCAATGTCGCGCGCGCCCGCGGGAGGACGCAATGTCAGAAAAAGTGTACGCCGTCAGCGACGACTGGAAGAAACGCGCCCATGTCGACGAGGCCAAGTACCAGGCGATGTACAAGCAGTCGGTCGAAGATCCCGCAGGCTTCTGGGGCGAGCAAGGCAAGCGTATCGACTGGATCAAGCCGTTCACGAAGGTGAAGAACACCAGCTACGATCCGCACAATGTGTCGATCAAGTGGTTCGAGGACGGCACGACCAACGTGTCGATGAATTGCATCGACCGGCATCTGGCCAAGCGCGGCGATCAGGTCGCGATCATCTGGGAAGGCGACAACCCGGACGAATCCGAGCACATCACCTACAAGCAGCTGCACGAGCGCGTCTCGAAGCTCGCCAACGTCTTCAAGGCGCATGGCGTCGGCAAGGGCGACACAGTCACCATCTACCTGCCGATGATCCCGGAAGCCGCCTACGCCATGCTCGCCTGCGCGCGCATCGGCGCGGTGCATTCGATCGTGTTCGGCGGCTTCTCGCCGGATTCGCTCGCCGCGCGCATCGAAGGCTGCAAGTCCAAGGTCGTGATCACCGCTGACGAAGGCCTGCGCGGCGGCCGCAAGGTGCCACTGAAGGTCAACGCCGACGAGGCGATCAAGAAGGCCGGCTTCGTGGAGACGATGGTCGTCGTCAAGCGCACGGGCGGCAAGGTCGACTGGGTCGATGGCCGCGACGTCTGGTACGGCGACGAGATCGCCAAGGTCTCCGCCGATTGCCCGCCGGTCGAGATGAATGCGGAAGACCCGCTGTTCATGCTCTACACCTCGGGCTCGACCGGCGCGCCGAAGGGCGTGGTGCACACGACCGGCGGCTACCTCGTCTACGCCTCGATGACGCATCAATACGTCTTCGACTATCACGACGGCGACATCTACTGGTGCACGGCCGACGTGGGCTGGGTGACCGGCCACAGCTACATCGTCTACGGCCCGCTCGCCAACGGCGCGACGACGCTGATGTTCGAGGGCATTCCGAACTATCCGTCGATCTCGCGCTTCTGGGACGTCGTCGACAAGCACAAGGTCAACATCTTCTACACCGCCCCGACCGCGATCCGTTCGCTGATGGGCGCGGGCGAGGAGCCGGTGAAGAAGACGAGCCGCGCCACGCTGCGCCTGCTCGGCTCGGTCGGCGAGCCGATCAATCCGGAAGCCTGGGAATGGTACCACCGCGTCGTCGGCGACGGCCGTTGCCCGATCGTCGACACCTGGTGGCAGACCGAGACCGGCGGCATTCTGATCACGCCGCTGCCGGGCGCGATCGCGCAGAAGCCGGGTTCGGCGACCAAGCCCTTCTTCGGCGTGCGGCCGGAAGTGGTCGACGCCAATGGCGCAATTCTGGAAGGCGCCTGCGAGGGCAATCTCGTGATCGCGGATTCGTGGCCGGGCCAGATGCGCACGGTCTACGGCGATCACGAGCGCTTCGTGCAGACCTACTTCTCGACCTATCCGGGCAAGTATTTCACCGGCGACGGCTGCCGCCGCGACGCCGACGGCTACTACTGGATCACCGGCCGCGTCGACGACGTCATCAACGTGTCCGGCCACCGCATGGGCACGGCGGAAGTCGAGAGCGCGCTCGTCTCGCACGACGCCGTCTCGGAAGCGGCCGTCGTCGGCTTCCCGCACGACATCAAGGGCCAGGGCATCTACGCCTATGTCACGCTGATGACGGGCGTCGAGGCGACCGACGCTTTGCGCAAGGAACTGGTTGCGCATGTGCGCAAGGAGATCGGCCCGATCGCCACGCCCGACGTGATCCAGTTCGCGCCGGGACTGCCGAAGACGCGCTCGGGCAAGATCATGCGCCGCATCCTGCGCAAGATCGCCGAGAACGAATTCGGCGCGCTCGGCGACACGTCGACGCTGGCCGATCCGACTGTCGTGGACGATCTGATCGCTAATCGCGGGTGAGTTGAGACGCCGCAAACAAAAGGCCGCGCATCGAGAGATGCGCGGCCTTTTTGCTTGAGCGCCTCTGGACCGTCATGGCCGGGCTTGTCCCGACCATCCCGCCGAGCCGCCGCAATTCCAATTGCAGATCGCGCTGTGTCTTATTTCGAGTGTCTGCCGTGCACGACGGCGTGGATGCCCGGAACAAGTCCGGGCATGACGGCTGCAAAATGCCCGGCCGAGCCTTACGCCCAGGGCCGCGCGGCCGCGTCCTTCTTCTCGAAGGAAGAAATCTTGTCGGCCTTGACCATGGTGAGGCCGATGTCGTCGAGGCCCTCGATCAGGCAATGCTTGCGGAAGGCGTCGATATCGAACTTGACGACGCCGCCGTCGGGGCCGCGAATTTCCTGCGCCTCGAGGTCGACGGTCAGAGTCGCGTTGGCGCCGCGATTGGCGTCGTCCATCAGCTTGGCGAGATCTTCCTTCGAAACCTTGATCGGCAGGATGCCGTTCTTGAAGCAATTATTGTAGAAAATGTCGGCGAAGCTGGTCGAGATCACGCAGCGCACGCCGAAGTCGAGCAGCGCCCAGGGCGCGTGTTCGCGCGAGGAGCCGCAGCCGAAATTGTCTTCCGCAACCAGGATCTGCGCCTTGCGATAGGCAGGCTTGTTGAGCACGAAATCCGGGTTCTCCGAACCGTCCTCATTGTAACGCATCTCCGAGAACAGGCCCTTGCCGAGGCCCGTGCGGGCGATGGTCTTGAGATATTGCTTGGGGATGATCATGTCCGTGTCGATGTTGACGATCGGCAGGGGCGCGGCGACGCCGGTCAATTTCGTGAACTTTTCCATCGCAAAGGCCTTCGGCTGCGGGTTTGGCAGGGTGTTAGCAAAAGGGGGCCAAGTGCGCAAACCAAGCACAGACGCGCGCATTGACCCCGCGCGCCGCAGCTTGCGACCATGAGGAAAATGGGAGGCCGATTTGGGCAGCGTCGACACGAATTTCGATCCCGAAATGCACTTGTGCGCGAAACAGCGCTGGTTCGAGGATTTTCAGATCGGCGAGCGTTACATCCTGCCGAGCCGGACAGTGAACGCCGCCAATTTCGCCGCCTTCCAGCTCGTCTCCGGCGACAATCATCCGATCCACTACGATGTCGAATATTGCCGCAAGCGCGGTTACGGCGGCCTGCTCGCGCACGGGCTGCAGGTGATGTGTTTTACCGCCGCCGGCGCAGGCCAGTTCCCGCACGAGGTCTCGGATTCGCTCGTCGCGTTCCTCGAGCAATCCTGCCGGTTTCTGGCTGGCGTGATCGATGGCGACACGCTTTATCCCACGCTCGAGATCACGGAGCTGAAGGCGCAGCGCTCGACCGGCGTCATCACCATGCGCGCGACCGTGCACAACCAGAAGCGGGAGCTCGTGCTCGACGGCTGGCACAAATATCTGGTGAAGAAGCGGGACTGAGCGTTACGGCGCGGCCGTCGACAACCACCAGTCCGCGCCCGCGAGCCAGCAGGTCTCGTCCGGCGCGTCGAAGCGCAACGAATGCACGCGCCGCCAGCTCTCGTCGCGGAAGCGTTCGGCGAGGTTGCGCTCGGCCGCGCGGTCGCGCTCGGTCTCGCAGGCGATGAAAGCGACGGGAAAGAGGAAGCGCGCCGGCCACCGCAGGTCGTTTGCGTCGCGCTGCACGAGCAGCATGGCGCCGAGCGCATGCGGCGCCTCCAGCGGAAACAGCAGGCGGCCGCCGGGCTTCAGCGCCTCGCGCCAGCAGGCGTAGGGCTCGATCGCGCCGGCGTTGACATAGATGGCGTCGGCTTGCGGCAGGCCGGGCGCGATGCCAGAGCGCGCCGCGATCGTCACATTGCGCTGGTCGCGCAGATTGTCCTGCGCGCGCGCCGCTATGCCGGCGTCGATCTCATAGCCGAAGACATGGCCGGTTTCGCCGACGAGCCGCGCCAGCATGGCCGTGTAATAGCCGACGCCCGCGCCGACATGCAGGACCGTTTCGCCGTCTTTCAGGTCGAGTTCGGCCATGCAGCGCGCATGCAGCGCCGGTTCGCCGATATTGATGCCGCGCGCCGCGTCGATGGCGACGAGGCAATCCTCATAGAGATCGGCGAAATCGCTGGTCTCCACGTAACCGTCGAGGCGCGCGACGAACCACGGCGGCGGTCCGGCGAATTGCTCGCGCGCCGTCTCCGCAAATGCGTCTTCGATGCGGGGATCGCGCACGCCCGCCTGCGCGACGATCTTTTGGGCAAAGGCGCGGCGCAAGTCGGCGGTCGAGGCCGGCGACATCAGTCCGCCTCGCGTTCGATGCGCTCCATGTCCTCGTCCGACAGGCCGAAGTGGTGGCCGATCTCGTGGATCAGCACGTGGCGCACGACGGCGCCGAGCGCATCTTCGTTTTCCGCCCAATAGTCGAGGATCGGGCGGCGGTAGAGCCAGACCATGTTCGGCTGCTGCCCGGTATGGGCGAGCGCTTCGCCCTGCGCGAGACCGCGTCCTCGGAAGAGGCCGAGCAGGTCGTAGTCGCTCTCGCAATTCATCTCGTCGAGCGTGTCGTCGTCGGGCCAGTCGTCGACACGGATGACGACGCCTTCGCACAGCCTGCGGAACGTCGCGGGCAGTGCGTCGAAAGCCGCCTGCGCCATATCCTCGAATTCGACGAGGGTGGGGGAGGTTCGGTCGATCCAGCCGGAAGGCGCCTGTGCCATGCCGCAGCATCGCATGACTGCTTGCTGTGCAAAAGCGAGCGGAGTTGCCAACGGAAACGCTCGCGCTACATCTGCGCCTGCGCGGCTGCGACCGGTCAGGCGCCTGCGAGACGGAGGAAGATATGAAGAAGCTTTTGTTCGCGGCGATCCTGGTCGCGGGCGCGGCCCTGGCGGGTTCGGCGAGCGCTGCGCCTCTGCCGGCGCCGTTCGGCCTCGAGCGCAATCACGACGGCGGCCAGATCGAAATGGTCCGGCGCGGCGGCCGCGGCTGGCATCGCGGCTGGGGCAAGCGCCATTACGGTTGGCGGCGCGGCCGTCATCGCGGCTGGCGCCGGCGCGGCTGGATGTAAGCGGCGCGCAACCAATCCGAGGCCGGCGGCGATCCGCCGGCCTTTTCTTTTTCAGCCGAGCTTGCGCACGTCGACGAAATGCCCGGCGATAGCCGCAGCCGCCGCCATGGCCGGCGAGACGAGATGCGTGCGGCCGCGGAAGCCCTGGCGGCCCTCGAAATTGCGGTTCGAGGTGGAGGCGCAGCGCTCGCCCGGCGCGAGTTTGTCGGGGTTCATGGCAAGGCACATGGAGCAGCCGGGTTCGCGCCATTCGAAGCCCGCTTCGATGAAGATTTTGTCGAGACCTTCGGCCTCCGCCTGTTCCTTCACGAGTCCGGAGCCCGGCACCACCATCGCGTTGACGTGAGAGGCGACTTTCTTGCCCTTCGCCACGGCAGCGGCGGCGCGCAAATCCTCGATGCGGCCGTTGGTGCAGGAGCCGATGAAGGCGCGGTCGATCTTCACATCCGTGATCTTCTCGCCGCCCTTCAGGCCCATGTAGTCCAGAGCGCGCGCGACAGCCGCCTTCTTTGCCTCGTTGGGCGCGTCGGCCGGCGTCGGCACGGTGCCCTCGATGGTGATGACATCCTCGGGGCTTGTGCCCCAGGTGACGATCGGCGGCAGCGACGCGGCGTCGAGCGTCACCACAGTGTCGAATTTCGCGCCGTCGTCGGTCTTGAGCTTCGACCAATAGGCGACGGCCTGGTCCCAGGCCGCGCCTTTCGGCGCCTTCGGACGGTCCTTCAGATAGGCGAAGGTCTTCTCGTCCGGCGCGATCAGGCCGGCGCGCGCGCCGCCCTCGATCGACATGTTGCAGAGCGTCATGCGGCCTTCCATCGAGAGGTCGCGGATGGCCTCGCCCGCATATTCGATGACATGGCCGGTGCCGCCGGCGGTGCCGATCTTGCCGATGATCGCGAGCGCGATGTCTTTTGCCGTGACGCCGGCCGGCAGCTTGCCGTCGACCTGCACCAGCATGTTCTTCGCCTTCTTCTGGATCAGCGTCTGCGTGGCGAGAACGTGCTCGACTTCAGACGTGCCGATGCCGTGCGCCAGCGCGCCGAAGGCGCCGTGCGTGGAGGTGTGGCTGTCGCCGCACACGATGGTCGTGCCCGGCAGGGTGAAGCCCTGCTCCGGCCCGATGATGTGAACCACGCCCTGGCGCTTGTCGTGCTCGTCGTAATATTCGACGCCGAATTCGGCGGCGTTGATGGCGAGCTGCTCGACCTGCGCCTTGGATTCCGGATCCTCGATCGGCTTGGAGCGGTCGGTGGTCGGCACGTTGTGGTCGACGACGGCGAGCGTCTTCTCCGGCGCGCGCACCTTGCGCCTGGAAATGCGCAGGCCCTCGAAGGCCTGCGGGCTCGTGACCTCGTGCACGAGATGGCGGTCGATATAGATGAGGCAGGTGCCGTCCGGCTGAACGTCGACGACGTGGTCGTCCCAGATCTTGTCGTAGAGCGTGCGCGGTCCTGCGGTCATGGCGTCCTCGTCGAGGTGCTGTCTTTCTTGCGCCGGGCGCGGCCGGTTTGCGGCCCGCGAAGGCGTTGGTGGGCCGTCTTCTAGAACAACCCGCTGGTTAAGTGAAATCCGAATTTGCGGAGGATTGAGGGCGGGCGGGACCCTCTCCCTCACTGCTGGCGGGGCGGTCGGGTGTTTCTCTACAACCGGCTGAACGCCCACTGCACCTCGAGCCCGGCCTCCGCCACGCCGGCCACCACAATCTGCTGGCAGGCGCGCACGCCGTCGGGGCTGGCGAAGAAGACGCTTTCCTCGAGGCCGACGTCCATCCCGCCAGCGTCGAACATCCAGCGCTGGCCATCGGCGAGATCCAGCACGACGGCCGTATCGTCGCCGGCGCGCATGGCGACCACAGACGGATGCAGGTGGAAGCGCAGCGCAAAGGTTTCGGGCGCGCTCTGGCCGGTTTGCCCGGCCACGACGAGCCGGTCCTCTCCGACGAGCTGCGCGCCGTCGGCCTTCAGCGCGATGCGGCGCTCGTGCACGAGGCCGAAGCGCTGGGCGTAGCCGTCGTGCGAGAGGTCGAGCAGCGCGCCTTCGGCCAGCGTTTCGCGGCTCATGCCGACATGCGTCGGGCCGGCGACGATCTGGCCGGCGACGATGCGCTCCATGCCGGCGTCGGGCGCGATGCGGCAGGAGGAGACGTCGTTGAGGACGAGGGTCGAATGGGCGGCGGTCTGGCGCGCCGCCTCGCGCGCCGAAGGGCCGCCGACGGCCGGCGTACCGCAATTGACGACGATGCGCTGCAGGCCGCTCGACATTTCGAAGGACAGGCAGCCGGCGTGCGCGTCGAGCGAATAGGGGCCGGGCGGCGGCGGACCGGCGTCGACGATGACGATCGTGTCGGCGGCTTCCAGCCGCTGGTAACCCGAATGCGGCGCGCTGACCGGCGCCGCGCCGCGCGCGTCATCGTAATGCAGGACGGTCGCCAGCCGGTCCGGCGCGGTCACGCCCATGCCGTTAAACAAGGCGAGCGAAGAGTCGCCGTGGCGGAGCAGGCGCAGCGCGGGAATGACGCGGTCGATGGCGTTGAGCAGCGCCGGCGGCGGGGCCGCGCCGCGCGCGACATAGGCCTGGCGCAGCGGCAGGAAGTCGAGCAGCAGGTCGATCAGCGCCTGCGGGTTGCGGCTGACATGGCCGCCGTCGGGCAGGATCTGCCCGCCGATGGCGTCGGCGAGCTGGGCGCTCGCGCGTGTCTGGAATCGCGCCGGCGTGTCGGCGCACATGGCGTAGGCGGCGAGCGCCATCGTCGCCTGAAGCCGCGCGAGCCCGGCGGTCGCGCCGAGCGCGTCCTGCAATTGTGCGGCGTCGCGGGCGAGGGCGCGCAGGAAGCGATGGTAGAATTCGGCCTCCGCGCCCTCGAGCACGAGGGTCGCCTGGCTGAGCCAGGAGAGGATGCGGCGCGCCGTCGTGGCGGCGTCGAATGTTTCGCCGCCGGTGCGGCCGCGCGCGGCGAGATAATCGTCGACGAGCGCGCGCGCATTGACGCGGGCGAGGCTCGTCTCGGCGGCGCGCAGATGGCGCAGCCAGCCGAAGCCGTTGAGCGCGCGCGCCCATTCGGGCGAAGGCGGGTGGAGATCGAAGGGCGAGCGACCCTGCGTATTCACGATGCGGCCGCCGAAGGCGAAGTAGCCGGCGTAAATGTCCTCGGCGCGGGTGGCGTCGGCGGTGCGGATGTCCTGCGGCGCGATCAGCAGGCGTTCGGGCGCGCGAATGCGCATGCGGCCAAAGGCGCGCGCCGGCGCCATCGCCGCGCGCGCGATCCGCGACGCGTAACGCCGCGCCATGATAGCGGCGAGCTTCGCGCGATCCGCCGGTCCTCCGCTTGTCAGTCGCCCCTCCTGCCGGGCGCAATCCATCGCCCGCCGCCGCTCATGCCGACGCTTATAATGTCTCTTGATGTGTTTAGGGTCTATTAACCTTGTCGACAGAGCCGCGCGGCAAAGAAGCCGTCGAGCCCGGCCATGCGCGCGTCCTCGTCCGGCCAGTGACAAGGCAGCGTGCGCAGGTCGCCCTCGGCGGTCAGGAATTCAGGCGGCAGGCCGCATTCCCCCGCTTCGAACGGCACGCGCCTGAAGTCGGGATTCTTGCGCAGGAGCGCGGCTATCTGCGTCTCGCCTTCCTCGGGCTCGATCGAGCAGACGCAATAGACGAGGTGACCGCCGGGCTTCACCAGCATCGCCGCGCGGGCGAGAATCTTCGCCTGCAGCGTGGCAAGCTGATCGACGTCGCCGGGCTTCTTGGTCCATTGCACGTCTGGATGGCGGCGGATCGTGCCGGTCGCCGAACAGGGCGGATCGACCAGAACGGCGTCGAAGGGCTCCGCCGACCAGGTCGCGGCGTCGGCCACGACGATATCGGCGTGCAGGCCGAGACGTTCGAGATTGGCGGAGAGCTGCTTGAGGCGTTCGGCCGAGCGGTCGAGGGCTGTGACCTGCGCGCCGGCCGCGGCGAGTTCGGCCGTCTTGCCGCCGGGCGCGGCGCAGAGGTCGAGCACCCGCGCGCCGGGCTCGAAGGGCAGCAGGCGCGCCGGCAGGGCGGCGGCGGCGTCCTGCACCCACCATTGGCCGTCGGCGAAGCCCGGCAGGTCCGGGACGGGCGTATGCGCCGAAATGCGGATCGAGCCGGTCGGCAGGACCCGGCCGCCGAGCCTTTCCGCCCAGCCCGGCGCGTCGTCGCGGACGGTGACGTCGAGCGTCGGCTCGCGCAGATGGGCGGCGGCGATGGCGCGGGCGCGCTCCTCGCCCCAGGCGCGCCGCCAGCGCTGGCCGAGCCAGCCGGGCGTTTCGTCGGCCAGCGGATCGAGTTCGGCGAGCAGGGTCTCGCGCTCGCGAATCGCCGAGCGCAGAATGGCGTTCAGGAGGCCGGAAAAGCCGGCCGTCTTGACGTCGGCCTTGGCGGCGCGCACGGCGAGGTCGACGGCGGCGTGGTCGGGCGTATCCATGAACAGGATCTGCGCCAGACCGGCGATGGCGATCCACTCGAACTGGCCGGCGTTGCGCGGCATGCCCTTGTCGAGCAGGCGGGCGAGCGTGCGCCGGATGGCGCCGAGCCGGCGCACGGAGACTGTCGCGATCGAACGCACCAGCGCCTTGTCGCGCGCGTCGAGCCCCGCTGTGCGATTGGGGACGGCGGCCGGCGCAAAGCGCTCGTCCAGCGCATGGCCGCTGACGACGACGTCGGAAATCACCTGATGCGCCGCGATCCGCGCGCGCAGGCCGGGGACGGCGGAGATGGCGGCTTCGCGCTCGGCGTCCGTGGGGCGGGCGGCGCCCGGACGGCCGCCGGGCGCCTTGCCCGATGCACGCTTCACAGGGTCACCGCCTGAATTCGAATCGCTACCAAGTTCACGGACCTATTCTTAAGCCAGATATGCCGGAGATTCAGCTTCTACCCCAGGGGTCGGGGCGATTTGTTTGTGATGGCGGGCTTCCCCAGGGGGAGCCGCGCACGATCCCCGATCCGCCGAGGAAGGAGTCCGCGCCAGTCGGCGTGTCGCCACGGAACGGCGACCAGCCGCCGGCCGGCGCGGCGGCGGGCTGCGGCTGCGCCATGCCGACGCCCATCTCCTGCGCGAGCGCGACCAGCGCGTCAATCCGGTTCTGGGTGTCGGGGTGGGTCGAGAACAGATTGTCGCGCGGCCCGCCGGCCAAGGGATTGACGATGAAAAGATGGGCCATGGCGGGCTTGGCTTCCACCGCCTCGTCGGGAATGGCGGCGGCGCCGTCGGAAATCTTCGACAGGGCGGAGGCGAGCCACAGCGGATTGCCGCAGAGTTCGCCGCCCGTGCGGTCGGCGACATATTCGCGCGACCGGCTGACCGCCATCTGCACGATCATCGCCGCAATCGGCGCGAGAATGGCGAGCGCGATGGAGGCAAGCGGGCCGGGCCCGCCGTCGCGGCGACCGCCGCCGAAGAACATGCCCCAGCTGGCGATCGAGGAAATCGCGCCGGCGAGCGTCGCGGCGATCGTCATGGTCAGCGTGTCGCGGTGCTTGATATGCGCCATTTCATGCGCGAGCACGCCCATGCGCTCCTCACGCGTCAGCATCTGCGAGAGGCCGTAGTTCACCGCAATGGCGGCATGTTCCGGGTCGCGGCCGGTGGCGAAGGCGTTGGGCTGATCGGAATTGACGACATAGACGCGCGGCATGGGCAGGCCGGCCCGGGAGGCCAGCGTCGCCACGTCGTCGACGAGATCGGGCGCGGTGGAGCGGTCGACCTCGTGCGAATCGACCGAGGCGAGCGCCATGTGGTCCGAATTCCAGTAGGCGAACATGTTGGCGCCGATGGCGAAGACGAGCGCGATCCCCATGCCGGCGCGCCCGCCGAGCGCGAGGCCGACGATCATAAACAGGGCCGTCATGCCAGCGAGCAGGATCGCCGTGCGCATGAAATTCATGTTTGCCCCCCTCCAGCCGGTAGCGGCGCGCGCCGCCCGGGACTATGTGGGGAGGCGGCGCCTGAATGCGCAAGGCCATCAGTGCGGGATGACGGGGGCAAGAGAATGGCGGACGAGACGGACGGCGAAGCTGCAATCGAATCGGCGCCGCGCAAGCTGACGCCCGAAGCCCAGCGCGCTCTGGCCGAAGCCGAGGAACGCCGCAAGGCGGCGCAGGCGGCCGCGCGTCCGAAGGAGTTTGGCGGTCGCGAAGGGCCGGAGCCCGTGCGCTACGGCGACTGGGAGAACAAGGGGATCGCGGTGGATTTTTGAGCGGGACCGCCGCTCGATCAACCCCGGTTCTTCCGCTCGCGCAGTTCCGTGAACACCTCCGCCGCCGGCCTGCCGGTCATGCCGACCGCCGCCTGCACGCCGGGATCGGTCGCGCGCAAAAACGGGTTCGTGGCCAGCTCCAGCCCGATGGTGGTCGGCAGCGTGTACTGGCCGGCGGCGCGCAGCGCAGAAATGTCGGCGGCGCGACGGGCGAGTTCGACGTTGCCGGGGTCGACGGTCAGGGCGAATTTGGCGTTGCCGAGCGTATATTCGTGGCCGCAATAGACGCGGGTTTCCTCCGGCAGCGCCGCCAATTTCTGTAACGATCCGTACAAAATAGGAGAGGGCGCCTCGAAGGCGCGGCCGCAGCCGAGCGCGAACAAGGTGTCGCCGGCAAACAGCAGCGCGTCGTCGGGGAAATGATAGGCGATGTGCCCGGTCGTGTGGCCGGGCGTCTCGATCACGCGGGCCCTGGCCGAGCCGACCGTGATTTCATCGCCTTCGACGACCTGCGCGTCCAGCCCCTTGATGCGATGGGCGTCCGCCTTGGCGCCGGTCACGCGCGCGCCGGGAAACTTCACCTTGACCTCGGCAATGCCCTGGATGTGGTCGGGGTGGTGGTGGGTGACGAGAATGTCGGTGAGGGTCCAGCCCTTGTTCGCGAGCGCCGCCAGCACGGGCGCGGCGTCCGGCGCGTCGATGCTCGCGGTCGCGCCGGTCGCGGGATCGTGGATCAGCACGCCAAAATTGTCGTCGAGGCAGATGAACTGATGAACCTGCAGCGCCATGCGCGAAACTCCGTCTCTGGTTGCGCCGACATATAGCGCAGATTGGCGCGTCGCCATGAAAAAAGGCCCGGCGCGAGCCGGGCCGTGGAGTTTCGGAGCCTGTTCCCGAACCTAGTGCAGCATCACCACCTGCGTGCCGACGCTGACGCGATTGTAAAGGTCGGCGACATCCTCGTTGTACATGCGGATGCAGCCGTAGGAGGCGGCGCTGCCGATGGAGCGGCGCATGGAGCGGGTCGTGCCGTGGATGGCGATCTGGTCGCGGTTGAGCGTGAGCGCGGCGACGCCCATCGGATTGTGCGGCGAGCCGCCGGGGATGAGATTCGGCAGTTCCGGATGGTCGCGCTTGACGACGGCCGGCGGCGCCCAGTCGGGCTTCAGATACTTGCCGTCCACGTAAGCCACGCCCGACCATTCCTTGCCGCGCCTGGGCACGGCGATCGGATAGCGGATCGCGCGGGCGCTATCGAGGACATAGTAGAGCGCGCGCTGGCGGGCGCTGATGACCAAAGTGCCGGGCCGCAGATCTCCGGCCTGAGGGAAGGGCACGACGCGTTCGGCGGCGGCGGCGGGCTTGGGAAGGGCGATCAGCGCGCCGAACAGGGCGGCGGCGAGGCCGAGAGCCAGGACAGCCCGCGACCGGACCGGGAGGGTCCGCGCCGCGGCGCGATAGGACGAACGGCTCATGCGCAAATTCCCCCGAAATACTCGACGATCGTGGACGATGCGTTTGACCGATCTTTATCGAGGAGAGGGCGCTTGTCGAAGCGTTCCTGGCTGCGCAGTTAAGCGGTAGGCTTAAGATTCCGTGCACTGTCGCAACTGCGCCACAGGCGCCGCGCTCGCGCCTTTGACCCGTCGCGCGCGGCGCGCGATAAGCCGCCATGACCGACGCCCCCGTCATTTTCGATCGCGCGCTGCTGACGCGGCGCCAGAAGCGCGCGCTGGCGCAGGGGCCAGCCGATTTCCTGCTCGCGGCGACGGTCGAGGAGCTGGTCGCCCGGCTCTCCGCCGTGCAGCGCGAATTCGTCAGCGCGCTCGATGTCGGCGGTCCCTCGCCCATGCTGGCCGACGCGCTCGCGCGGCCGGGGCGCGACATCGTCCGCGTGTGCGACGATCCGGGCTTTGCCGGCGCGGGACGCTTTCTCGTCGCGGAGGGCGAAACGCTGCCGGTCGCGCCAGCCTCGGTCGATCTCGTTGTCTCAGCGCTGGCGCTGCAATGGGTCAACGATCTGCCGGGCCTGCTCGCGCAGATCAGGCGCGCCCTGAAGCCCGACGGTCTCTTCCTCGCCTGTCTCGTCGGCGCCGCCAGCCTGTCGGAATTGCGCGCGAGCTTCACGGCGGCCGAAGCCGAGCTGGAGGGGGGGGCGAGCCCGCGCGTCGCGCCGTTCGGCGACGTGCGCGAGCTCGGGGCGCTGATGCAGCGCGCGGGTTTCGCCCTGCCGGTCGTCGATTTCGAGACGCTGACGGTGCGCTACGATTCCATGTTCGGACTGATGGCCGATCTGCGCGCCATGGGCGCGACCAATGCGCTCGTCGTCCGTTCGCGCAAGCCGCTGCGCCGCGCGACGCTGATGCGCGCCGCGCAAATCTACGCGGATCGATACAGCGATCCCGACGGCCGCGTGCGCGCGAGCTTCGATATCGTATGGCTGTCGGGCTGGGCGCCGCACGAATCGCAGCAGAAGCCCGCCGCGCGCGGCTCGGCGCAGATGAGCCTCGAAGAAGCGTTGAAGGCGACGCGCAGGCAGGACTGAAAGCGGCTTGCGCGCCGCGCATTCGTCCGCAAAATGAGCGCGAACAGGGAGATATGCATGACCACGAAAGCCAAGGCAGCCAAGAAGTCGAAGGCGCGCGACATGGAGGGCGTCATCGCGCTCGACCTGCCGTTCGCGGAGCGCACGCCAGAGGTGAAGGCCTATTTCGACAAGTGCGACGAGAAGATCGGCTTCGTTCCGAACGTGCTGCTCGCCTTCGCGCACGACATGGCCAAGCTCGACGCCTTCTCGACCTATTACAACGATCTGATGCTCGCCCCTTCGGGTCTCTCCAAGCTCGAGCGCGAGATGATCTCGGTCGCCGTGTCGTCGGAGAACAAATGTTTCTACTGCCTCGTCGCGCATGGCGAGGCGGTGCGGCGCCTGTCGGGCGATCCCGCGCTCGGCGAAATGATCGCGATGAATTATCGCGCGGCCGATCTGCCGCCGCGCCAGCGCGCCATGCTCGATTTCGCGGTGAAGATGACGAGGGAGCCGTGGGCGATCGAGGAAGAAGATCGCGCGAAACTCCGCGAAGCCGGCTTTTCCGACCGCGACATCTGGGACATCGGCGCGGTCGCAAGCTTCTTCAACATGACCAACCGCATGGCGGCGGCGACCGACATGCGGCCGAACCCGCAATATCACGCGATGTCGCGGTGAGGTTCGCAGGCGACGTCCTCGGGCGCGCTTCACGCAGACGTGAGTTGCGCGCCTGACGGCGCGCCGTCCATTCGAGGCCCATGCCCCGCAATCCCTATTATTCAGGCCCGCCGTCGCACAATTTCGACGGCGTGCGGTTCTTCCTTCCGGGCGGACGGGCGACCGACAAAAGCCGGCGCGACCTGTTGCGTTGGCGGTTCCAGTCGCGCGACCTGCCGGAGTGGCCGGGCCATTATCCCGCCCCGCCGCAGGACAGACCGCCGGCGCGGGTCGAAGGCGAGGCGCTGCGCGTGACGTTCGTCGGCCATGCGACCTTTCTCATCCAGGCGCAGGGCGTGAACCTACTGGTCGATCCCGTGTGGTCGGAGCGCGCGAGCCCTCTGCGCTTTCTCGGGCCGAAGCGGGTGAATGCGCCGGGCGTCGACTTTGCAGACCTTCCCGCTCTCGACGCCATTCTGCTGACACACAACCACTACGATCACATGGACATGGCGACGCTGGCCCGACTGGCGCGCGATAGACCCTGTCCTGTCATTACGCCGCTCGGCAATGACACGATCCTGAAGCGGGCGATCAGGACGGTCGACGCGCGCGCCCATGACTGGGGCGACGTGGCGCAGGTCGGTCCGCTCGCCGTGCATCTGACGCCGGCGCAGCACTGGTCGGCGCGCGGCCTCAGCGACCGGCGCATGGCCCTGTGGTGCGGCTTCGTGATCGAGACGGCGGTCGGGAAGGTCTATATCGCCGGCGACACCGGCTATGGCGACGGAGCGGTGTTCCGCGACATCTTCCTGAAGCACGGCGCGATGCGGCTCGCGCTGCTGCCGATCGGCGCGTATGAGCCGCGCTGGTTCATGCGCGAGCAGCATGTCGATCCCGAAGAGGCGCTACGCATGTTCCACGACGTCGACGCCGCGGAGGCGCTCGGCTGCCACTGGGGCACGTTCCGCCTGACCGACGAGGCGATCGACGAGCCGCCGAGACGGCTCGCGATCGCCCTGGAGCGCGCCGGCATTGCGCCGGAGCGGTTTCGCGCTGTCCGCCCCGGCGAAGTGTTCGAGGCGCGCTGAGCTGGAGCGCGTCACGCTTTCTCGCAAGCGCGCGACGCGCTCTAGCCTGCTGTTTTCGTCGCATATCCTTGCCGCAAAGGTCTGCAACTTTTGCGGGATACGCTCTACGCCGCCCTGCGCGCTCTTTCGGCCATCTCTTCGGCGATCGCCTTCACGACCGCCGGGCGGGCGAGATGCAGTTTCTGATAGGCGACGAGCTTCGGCCAGGCGGACAGATCGATGGCGACGAAGGGACACCAGTTGAGCATGGCGAGGAGATAGGCGTCGGCAATCGTGAAGCGGTCGCCGACGAGATAATCGCGCTCGCCAAGACGGCGCACGAGCGCGTCGAAGGTCGGCCGGACGGCCGTCATCGTATAGGCCTTGCCCTCGGCCGGCATGGCGGGGGCGAACAGGGGCGAGAATATCTTCTTGTGCACTTCGGTGCCGAGGAAATTCAGGGCGTCAACGACCTCGTAGCGCCTCACGTCGCCCCATTGCGGCGCGAGGCCCGCCTCGGGCTTGCGGTCGGCGAGATATTGCAGGACCGAGGGGTTCTCGTTCAGCAGCGTCCCGTCGTCGAGCTTGAGCGCCGGCACGTAGCCGTTGGGCGCGATGGCCCGGTAGTCGCGGCCGTCCCTGGTTGTTTTCGCGCGGGTGTCGACATAGGTGATTTCCAGCGGAATTCCGGCCTCATAGGCTGTAATATGGGCGGCGAGCGAGCAGGCCATCGGCGAAGTGAACAGTTCCATGGACGTCCTCCACATTTTGTGCGGATCGGTATAGAATAGGCGCGATCCGACGCCGTCAAGGATTTTTATGCGAGGCGATACAGAAAAAGAAAAACGCAAACGCGGCCGCCCCCGGCAGTTCGAACCGGCGCGGGTGCTCGAAGCCGTGCGCAACGTCTTCGTCGAAAAGGGCTATTCGGGCGCCTCGCTCGACGATCTCGCCGCCGCCGCCGGGCTCAACCGCCCGAGCCTCTATGCCGCCTTTGGCGACAAGGAGCAGCTCTATATCGAGACGCTGCGGCTCTACGGCGCACGCAGCGTGCAGCGGCTCGGCGAATTGCTGGCGCGCGGCGAGCCGATCGAGGAGCGGCTGACAACAGTCTACAAGGCGGCGATCGCGCTCTACAGCGCGCCGCCGCTGCATGCCGGCTGCATGATCGTAAACACGGCGGCGACCGCGGCGACGACACATCCGGCCATCGCGGAAGCCGCCCGCGCATTGCGGGTCGAGACCGAGGCCATATTCGAGCGCGCCTTCGCTGGCTGCGTCGCGCGGCGGGAATTGCCGGGCGAGCCCTCGCCGTCGGCCCGCGCCAAACTCGCCACCGCCATGCTGGACACGCTGGCGGTCCGCGCGCGGCTCGGCGAGAGCGCGGCTTCGCTCGAAGCCTTCGCGCAGGAGGCGCTGGCGCTGGTCTGCGTGATCTAGAGCATATCCCGCAAAAGTTGCAGACTTCTGCGACAAGGATATGCGACGAAAACAGCAGGATAGAGCGCGTCGCGCGTTTCCGTGAAAACGTGATGCGCTCTAGGAGGCGACCGCCGCCAGCGCGCCATCGACCTCCGCGGGCGTCGCGACAATGGCCGCCGCGCCGGCCTCCTCGAGTTCCGCCCGCGAGCCATATCCCCAGGCGACGCCAATAGTCGGCGCCCCGTTGGCTTTCGCGCCGAGCACGTCGAATTTGCGGTCGCCGATCATGACGGCCGCGCGCGGATCGACGCCCGCATCGGCAAAGGCGTGGGCGAGCAGCGCATCCTTGTGCATGAGCGATCCGTCGAGGCCGGAGCCGTATGTCTCGGCGAAAAATGGCGCGAGACCGAAATGCTCGACGATGCGCAGCGCATAGGGCCGCGCCTTCGATGTTGCGACGTAGAGCCGCCAGCCGTCCTCCGTCAGGCGGCGCAGCAGTTCCGGAATCCCGTCATAGACCCGGTTCTCGAACAGGCCGGTTTCGCCATAGCGTCGGCGATAGAGGCGCAAGCCCTCCTCGGCGCGGTCGGGTCCGACGATCTGGCGCAAGCTCTCGATCATGGGTGGGCCGATCACCCATTCGAGTTCGTCCTGCGCCGGCGCAGGATGTCCAAGTTCCGTCAGCGCAAATTGCAGCGAGCCGCAGATGCCGGGCTTGGGATCTGTCAGTGTGCCGTCGAGATCGAAAAAGGCGACGCGATCAGGTCTCACTTGATGAACACATAGATCGCCATTTCGAGTGCGGAATCGTCTGCGCCCTTGGGATCGTTGAGATATTCCTCGACGAAAATATTCTGCGCGATGTAGCCCTTCTCGTCGAGAAAAGCGGTGATCGCCTCGTAGGTCGAATCGACGTCGTCATAGGCGCCGCGGTGCTGGAACTTGATGGCGCGGCCGGCCGGCGTTTCGGCCGGTTTGGCTTCGGCGCCGAGATCGACGGTCGCGGCGACCGGCGCATCCAGCGGGATCATCGCCTGGAACTTAAAATTGTCGTCGTCGGTGTCGACGAAGGCGACGACCGGGCGGCCGCCCTCCTTGAGATTGGCCTTGAGCAAGGCTGCGCGCGCCTTGCCGAGCGCGGCCGTGATCGCCTTGTAGCCGTCTTCCCATTTGGCGGCGCCGGAAACGGCGATCGCAGGCCGCGCCTTGATCTCGAACGGCTGAGCGGCGGCGTCCGCATCGGTGGGCTGGGCGGCCGAGGCGCCAGGCGTCGGCGGGGTGGTCGTTGCAGGGGCGGCAGGCGCCGCCGGGGTCGGGGTCGCCGGCGCCGGGGTCGCGGTCTGCGCCACTGCGGCGCCGGCCACAGCCAGGGCCGCGCAGAAGGAAAGAGCCGTCAATAAACGTCCAGCATACGCCATGCGATTCGCTCCGCCCCTCTCGCGCCTATATATAGCATTCGCCGCCATCATGGCGGAGCTGAGGCTGTCACACTTTCGGGAAATTCGTGACAAGTGCGCATCGTCATCCCCTGACCGGTCGTCGCATCGCGAAGATGAACGGCGCGGGCAATGAGATTCTCGTGCTCGACCTGCGCGGCACGGACGTGCGCGTGTCGGGCGAGGACGCCCGCGCGATCGGCGCGGCGCCCGGCCTGAAATTCGACCAGCTGATGGCGCTCTATGACCCCGCCCACGCCGGTTCCGCAGCGTCGATGAAGATTTTCAACATTGACGGCTCGCTGTCGGGCGCCTGCGGCAACGGCACGCGCTGCGTGGCCTGGGAATTGCTGCGCGACGGCGCGGCGCGCGACCTGCGGCTCGAATCCGATGGCGGGCTGCTGCACGTTACCCGCGACAACGAATGGACGTTCACGGTGGACATGGGCGCGCCGCAATTCGGCTGGCGCGACATTCCACTCGCCGGCGCGGGAGCGGATACTGCGCGTCTGACGCTCGCGCCCGCCATCGCCGGCGCGCCGGGCGAATTCTCCGCAGTCAGCATGGGCAATCCGCATGCGGTGTTTTTCGTGGACGACGCGATGGCGATCGATCTCGCGGGCCTCGGGCCGCAGATCGAGACGCATCCGATGTTTCCCGAGCGCGTGAACGTGTCGTTCGCGCAGGTGCGCGCGCGCGATTCCATCCTGCTGCGCGTGTGGGAGCGCGGCGCCGGCGCGACGCTCGCCTGTGGCACGGCGGCCTGTGCGACGGCGGTCGCGGGCGCGCGGCTCGGCCTGACCGATCGCGCCGCGACGGTCTCGTTGCCGGGAGGCGATCTTCGCATCCATTGGCGCGACAGCGACGATCACGTGCTGATGACCGGGCCGGTCGAACTCGAATTCGAGACGACGCTCGACGCCTCCATATTCGCACGCGAGACGGCATGAACGCGCCCGCGCGCGAAAAGGTCGAGGTCGTCTCCTTCGGCTGCCGGCTCAATCTCGTCGAATCCGAGGCGATGCGGCGGGCCGCGGAACGCGCCGGGCATTCCGATACGATCGTGTTCAACACATGCGCGGTCACCGCCGAATCCGTGCGGCAGGCGCGTCAGGCGATCCGCCGCGTTTCACGCGAGCGGCCGGGCGCGAAAATCGTCGTGTCGGGCTGCGCGGCCGAAATCGAACGCGCGCGTTTCGCCGACATGCCGGAAGTCGCCGCGATCGTCGGCAATGCCGCGAAGACGGAGGCCGAGACATGGCGCGCGCTCAAGCGCGGCGAGACGCCCGTCGCCGACATCGCAGAGGCGCGGATCGCGCGGCCCGTGACGGCGGCGCGGATCGAGGGGCATACACGCGCCTTTCTCGCGATCCAGAACGGCTGCGACCATCGCTGCACCTTTTGCGTCATTCCCTACGGACGCGGGCCGTCGCGCTCGATTCCGGCGGAGACGGCGATCGCGCAGGCGCGACGTCTCATCGAACTCGGCCACAAGGAGATCGTGCTGACTGGCGTCGACCTGACCTCATGGGGCGGCGATCTGCACGATGCGCCGAAGCTCGGATTGCTGGTGCGCGCGCTGTTGAAGGCGTTGCCGGAGTTGTGGCGTCTGCGGCTGTCATCGCTCGACTGCATCGAGGCGGACGAGGATCTGATGATCGCGCTCGCGGAGGAAGAGCGCCTCATGCCGCATCTGCATCTGTCGCTGCAGGCGGGCGACGACGTGATCTTGAAGCGCATGAAGCGGCGCCATTCGCGGCGCGACGCCATCGAATTTTGCGATCGTGTGCGAAAGCTCAGGCCGGATATCGTGTTCGGCGCCGATCTGATCGCGGGCTTTCCGACCGAGACCGATCCGATGGCTGAAAACACGTTGCGGCTGGTCGAGGATTGCGGGCTGACGCATCTGCACGTCTTCCCCTATTCGCCGCGTGAGATGACGCCGGCGGCGCGCATGCCGCAGGTCGCCAGGGACGTGCGCGTCGCGCGCGCGAAAGCGTTGCGTGAAGCCGGCGAGCGTGCGCTCACGCGGCATCTCGATGCGCAGGTGGGACGACGTGTCGAGGTTCTGGCCGAGCGCGGCGGCGTCGGGCGCACGGCGGATTTCACGCTGGTGGCGACGCCTGATGTCGAGCCCGGCGCGATGATCGAAGGCGTGGTCGCCGGTCGCGACGGGATGAAGTTGCGGCTGAGGTAGACGAGTCGTCATTGCTTCGCTGCGCTCGCAATGACGAAACCAGTTCCCCTCAGTGCCGGAAATGCCGGTGTCCCGTGAACACCATCGCCAGGCCCTCCTCGTCGGCCGCCGCGATCACTTCGGCGTCGCGCATCGAGCCGCCGGGCTGGATGACCGCCGTCGCGCCGGCTTCGGCTGCCGCCAAGAGGCCGTCCGCGAAGGGGAAGAAGGCGTCCGAGGCCACGACCGCGCCCTTGGCGAGGCTTTCGGGCAGGTCGGCGGCGCGCGAGGCTTCCTCGGCTTTCCAGGCGGCGATGCGCGAGGAATCGACTCTGGACATCTGGCCGGCGCCGACGCCCACCGTCGCAAGATCGCGCGCGTAGACGATGGCGTTCGACTTCACGTGCTTGGCGACGCGGAAGGCGAATTTGAGATCGGCGAGTTCGCGATCCGACGGCGCGCGTTTCGTGACGACCTTCAGGTCCATGTCGTCGACCACGGCATTGTCGCGGCCCTGCACCAGCAGGCCGCCGGCGACGGTGCGAAGGCTGAGACCTTTCGCGCGAGGGTCGGGCAGGCCGCCCGTGACCAGCAGGCGCAGATTCTTCTTCGCCGCGATGATGGCGATGGCTTCCTCGTCGGCTTCCGGCGCGATGATGACCTCGGTGAAGATCTTGGTCATTTCGGCGGCAGCCGCCGCATCGAGCTTGCGGTTGAGCGCGATGATGCCGCCGAAGGCCGAGACGGGATCGCAGCGCAACGCCTTTTCGTAAGCCTCTTTCAGCGACGCGCCTTCGGCTACGCCGCAGGGGTTGGCGTGCTTGATGATCGCCACGGCGGCCGTGCGCGACGGATCGAATTCGGCGACGAGTTCGAAGGCGGCGTCGGTGTCGTTGACATTGTTGTAGGAGAGCTGCTTGCCCTGCACCTGCCGCGCGGTGGCGACGCCGAAGCGCTTCTCGCCGGTGACATAAAAGCCGGCCGACTGGTGCGGGTTTTCGCCGTAACGCATGGCTTCCGCAAGCTTGCCGCCGATCGCGCGATAGGCGGGCGTCGTCTCCTCGATCGCATTGGCGAACCAGTTGGAAATCGCGGCGTCATAGGCCGCCGTGCGCGAATAGGCCTTTTGCGCGAGCTTGCGGCGCGTTGCGAGCCGCGTCGCGCCGTTGTTTGCGGCGAGTTCGCCGAGCAAAGCGTCGTAATCCTCGACATCGACGACGACGGCGACATCGTCGTGATTCTTGGCGGCGGCGCGGATCATGGCCGGGCCGCCGATGTCGATATTCTCGATGCAGTCCTCGTAGGCCGCGCCCTTCGCGACCGTCGCCTCGAAGGGATAGAGGTTCACGACGAGCAGATCGATCTGCTGAATGTTGTGCGCGAACATCGCGGCTTCGTGCTCGGGATTCTCTCGGATCGCGAGCAGGCCGCCGTGCACTTTCGGATGCAGCGTCTTGACGCGGCCGTCCATCATTTCCGGGAAACCGGTGAGATCGGAGACGTCGATCACCTTGAGGCCGGCGTCGGCCAGCGCTTTTCGCGTGCCGCCGGTCGACACCAGTTCGACGCCGCGTGCGCTCAGGGCCTTGGCGAAGTCGATCAGGCCGGTCTTGTCGGAAACGGAAATCAGCGCGCGGGCGACGCGGCGGAGGTCGGACGCCATGGAAGGCCTCGAGCTTGCGCCGGAAAAGTCGAACCAATGCGCGGCCCGCCCGCCCGGCGTCATCAGCGGAAGGCTACGCAAAGCAAGAGCGCGGGGTCTTGCCCCGCGCCCGCTTGTCGAGATTACTTCTTGGCTGCGGCCGTGCGGTCCGTGCGTTCGGCGATACGCGCCGATTTGCCGCGACGATCGCGCAGGTAATAGAGCTTGGCGCGGCGCACCTTGCCGCGACGCACGACCTTGATGGAGTCGATGTTCGGCGAATAGATCGGGAAGACGCGCTCCACGCCCTCGCCGTAGGAGATCTTGCGGACCGTGAAGCTCTCCTGCAGGCCGCCGCCCTGGCGGGCGATGCAGACGCCTTCATAGGCCTGGATGCGCGAGCGTTCGCCTTCCTTGACCTTCACGTTGACGATCACGGTGTCGCCGGGCTGGAATTCGGGAATGGCAGGCGCGAGCTTGGCGGCCTGCTCGGCGTCGAGCTGGGCGATGATGTCCATCGTATCTGTCCTTCCGTTTCGCCCTTTGCGGGCGAGCGTTTCGGGAACGCTGTTTTGAGTTGCGCGGGGGCTATAGCGGATCGGGGCGGGGATGTCGATTCCTACCGACAGTCGAGCGGCCAATTGTCGATAACATACTGCCGCCAAGGTCCTTTCTTGCGCCCCCCGTGTGAGAACATCCGCTCCTCGACCTTCCAGGGGGTGTCGAAGTTTGACAGACCCCGCGTCGTTGCTATCGCGGCGACGGTGCCAATGACATCGCAAAATTTTCCATAATCCTGGCCGCAGTTCTTTCGTGACGGGCTCGTTCCCGCGAACGAGACTAATCCTTGTCTCGTCAGAATGTTGACAGACTTTCCAGTCCATTGATCCATAATCAGACGGTCATTACCGGGATGCGCAAATGCAATGAGTTTTGTAAAAAAAGATGGACCCAAGCCGAGAATGTCGGCAGTTCGAAATTCGTCATACGCCGCCGCGGCAGTCAGCCCGCCCGTTCTCAATTTTCGTATTATTCGGCATGCGTCGCGATGTCTCGCCCAGGCGGAGGCTGCGTGACGCCGCTGCACGCCCCGGCCTTGATCGCCCCAAGCCATCACGTTGACATAAATCGCGAGCTCCGACGTCGCAGGATCTGCACAGAGCTTCCGCAACTCCCTTCTATCCAATTTTCGATCTTCAAGTTCGAAGCTTAGGGGGCCGCAGAATCGATCCGCCCAAAATTTCGGCGGTGTTCCCACATTGCCCTGTTGAGGTTCGTCGCAAGCAAAAAAGAAACTCAAATTCTTCTCTATGAGCATCGTCACTTCGCACCCTTCAAGATGTCGGGCCGCCGCATCTTGGTCAGCTGTTCAGCCTCCGCACGCCGCCAATAGGCGATCTTGCCGTGATCGCCGGATAGGAGAACCTCCGGGATCGCCCGCCCTTCCCACTCGCGCGGTCGCGTGTAATGCGGATATTCGAGCAGGCCGTTCTCGAAACTCTCTTCCGAGCCTGAATCCGTCGCGCCCATCACGCCGGGGATGAGGCGCACGCAGGCGTCGAGCAGGGCGAGGGCGGCGATCTCGCCGCCGGACAGCACGTAATCGCCGATCGAGACTTCCTCGAGACTGCGGCCCTCGATCACGCGCTCGTCCACGCCTTCGAAGCGGCCGCACACGATCAGCGCGCCGGGGCCGGCGGCCAGCTCGCGAACTCTGCGCTGCGTCAGCGGTTTGCCGCGCGGGCTCATGAGCAGGCGCGGGCGCGGGTCGTCGGCGGGCGCCGCCGCGTCGATGGTCGCCGCCAGAACATCTGCGCGTAAGACCATGCCGGCGCCGCCGCCGGCTGGCGTGTCGTCGACCGCACGGTGCCTGCCGAGGCCGTGCTCGCGGATGTTGTGCGCTTCAAGCGACCACAGGCCCTTCGCCAGCGCGTCGCCGGCGAGCGACAGGCCGAGCGGGCCGGGGAACATTTCCGGGAAGAGGGTGAGGATGGTGGCGCGGAAGGTCATTCCGTTTCTGCCGGGCGCACGACAACGATCCTGCCGCCCGCAAAATCGATCGACGGCGCGACCTCTTTGGTGAAGGGCAGCATCAGCGTTTCTCCGCTGGCAGGCGCAATCTCCAGAATGTCGCCCGCGCCGAAGTTCAGCACGTTCTTGACAATGCCGATCGTCTCGCCGTCAGGCGACACGGCCGACAAGCCGACGAGATCGGCGACGTAGAACTCGTCCTCGTCGGGCGGCGGGAGTTTGTCACGCGCCACGAACAGCGAGACGCCGGTGAGGGCGCCCGCCGCATCGCGGTCGGACAGCCCCTTCACTCTTGCGACGACCATGTCCTCCTTCAAAGGACGCAGGCGCTCGATCTCGAATTTTCGCGCGCCCGTTTCATCGGACAAGGGGCCGTAATCGCCGATCGCAAGAGGATCGGCGGTATAGCTCTTGATGCGGATTTCGCCGCGCACGCCCTGCGGCGCGCCGAAGCGGCCAATGAGGACGAGGCGGGGTGTCTGCTTCACGAGCGCAGCAATCTTTC
>JACKJE010000060.1 GCA_020638135.1 Methylobacteriaceae bacterium
TCGCCTATGAGACTCGTCTTCTCCGCAAACGCCTGGGACGACTACCTGCACTGGCAGGCGACCGATCCCAAACTGCTCGCCCGCCTCAACGGCCTCATCAAGGAATGTTCGCGCACGCCGTTTCAAGGAACCGGCAAGCCGGAGCCACTACGCGGCGCGCTGTCGGGCTGGTGGTCGCGCCGTCTGACGCAGGAGCATCGGCTCGTCTATCGCGTCGAGGGCGACGATCTGCTGATCGCGCAGTGCCGGTATCACTATTGATCGAATAAAGATGCACCCCCCCTCACCCCCGCCAGTACGCGCAATTCGTCAGAAACACCGTCCGCCCTTCGCGGTGGTCGATGATCCCCGAGAGCACGGCGCGGTCGCCGTAGTTCAGTTCGAAACGCGCGGACCGCGCCAGTCCCGCATTGCCGGTCACGCAGACGACCTTTCCTTCGGCGCGCAGGCCGACGATGGCGGCCTTGCCGGGGTCGGGCGTCGACAAGACGCCGACGAAGGCGACCTGCGCCTCGTAGCCGCGCCCGCTATAGGCGCGGTCGCTGCGCGCGGAAATGATCGCCCGCGTGTCGCGCGCCTCGCACTGGTTGCCGAAATAGCTGGAGGTGCAGACCGAGGCCGAGGCGGCCGGCGGCGGGGCGGGCGAGGGGTCGGGCAACGGCAAACGTCCCGTGCGTCCCATGAAGATCAGGATCGAGCCCAGGGCGAGCCCGAGCGAAATCGCTATCGTCGGCAGCCTGTTCATCGCGTCCGGAACCCTCTTCGAGTGTCCCCTTGCGACCGTGCAGTCTGCCAGAAACCCTTTAAGGAACGTTTGTGGAAATACCGGACTCCCAAGGCCTTTTGGCTTTGCCGGCGCGATCGCTTATGCTCGCGGCCCTTCGAGAGGAAACGGGCCGAGAGGTCTAAAAGCGTTCAATGAGTTTCACCGACATCGCGACCCGGACGTACAACCATTCGTTCCGGCTCGATCCGGTCCTGCGGACCCTGCTCGACACCGACTTCTACAAGCTGCTGATGCTCCAGATGATCTGGCGCCGGCATCGCGAGGTTCCCGTCACCTTCGGCATCGTCAACCGCACAGCCAATGTGCGCATCGCCGATGAAATCCCCGAAGGCGAATTGCGCGCGCAGCTCGACCACGCCCGCACCCTGCGCTTCACCTCGCGCGAAAGAATATGGCTCGCGGGCAATACGTTCTACGGCGTGAAACAGATTTTCCAGCCGGACTTCATCGAATGGCTGGCCGATTTCCAGCTGCCGGAATACGAGCTCGAGCGTCGCGACGGCCAGTACGAGCTGACCTTCCACGGCGCCTGGCCGTATACGACCATGTGGGAAATCCCCGCGCTCTCCATCATCAACGAATTGCGCGCGCGCAAAGTGCTGCACGGCATGGGGCGCTTCGAGCTGGACGTGCTCTACGCCCGCGCGAAAGCGAAGCTCTGGGCCAAGATCGAGCGCCTGCGCGCCCTGAAGAAGGAAGGCCCGCTGCGCGTCGGCGATTTCGGCACGCGGCGGCGCCACGGCTATCTCTGGCAGCGCTGGTGCTGCGAGGCCTTGCAGGAAGGCATCGGCGACGCCTTCACCGGCACGTCCAACGTGCATATCGCCATGGAGATCGGCGCGGAAGCGATCGGCACCAATGCGCATGAACTGCCGATGGTCTATGCCGCGCTGGCCGGCGCCGACGAGAAGCGCGTGCGCGATTCCCGCTACAGCGTGCTGCAATCCTGGTCCGACACCTATTCCGGCAATTTGTTGGTCTTCCTGCCCGACGCCTACGGCACGACGGAATTCCTGCGCGACGCGCCGGAATGGGTCGCCGACTGGACCGGCGCGCGGCCGGATTCCAAGGACCCGATCGAGGCGGGCGAGGAGCTGATCGCCTGGTGGGCCGCGCATGGCCGCGACCCGCATGAAAAGCTGGTGATCTTCTCGGACGCGATGGACATCGATTCCATCGAAAAAACCTCGCGCCATTTCCGCGGCCGCGTGCGCGCCAGCTACGGCTGGGGCACGAACCTGACCAACGATTTTCTCGGCTGCGATCCCGGCGGCGACGACCGGTTGCGCGCCATTTCGTTGGTCTGCAAGGTGATCGGGGCGGCGGGCCGGCCGGCGGTCAAGCTCTCGGACAATCCGCTGAAGGCGACGGGGCCGGAAAGCGAGATCGAGCGCTATCGCGCCATCTTTTCCGCCGCCGGCATGCGCGCGCAGCCGGTGCTGGTGTAGGGCGTCGATCCGAGTGGCGACCCCTCCCCACAAGGGGGGAGGGAAGCGTACCCCGCGTTGCTGATCGCTCTTTCCGCCCCATATCTCCCCCGTACCCGCCGCCGGCCCGACCCCGGCGGCTTTATCTTTGAAGCGGAGCATCGCTTGCCCATCATTTCCATCGCCGGCGTGGCCAAGAGCTATGGCGGCTTCACGGCGCTGCACGAGATCGATCTCGAGATCGAGCGCGGCGAGATTTTCGCGCTGC
>JACKJE010000061.1 GCA_020638135.1 Methylobacteriaceae bacterium
CAGGATGAAGTTCCTTCAAATCGTAGTCCCTTTATCGTTCACGATTTTTCGCATATCAATCGGCGATATCGCGCAACCGCTGTGCAAGTCTTCGTATGCTCGACTGGGACAACGCCCGGATATTTTTGGCCGTCGCCCGCACCGGACAGATGCTCGGCGCCGCAAAAAAACTCGGCCTCGATCATGCGACCGTCAGCCGCCGGATCGCAACCCTGGAGACGGCGCTCGGCGTGAAACTGATCGAGCGGCGCACCAACGGCTGTGCCCTGACCGCGACCGGCGAGACCTTTCTGGCTAGCGCCGAGAAGATCGAGACCGAAATGCTGCGCGCGCAGGCCGCGCTGTCCGGCGCCGATGTCGCGGTATCAGGCAATGTCCGCGTCGGCGCGCCGGACGGCTTCGGCACCTTCGTGCTCGCCCGCCATCTCGGCGCCCTCATGGACGAGCACCCCGGCCTCAATGTGCAACTCGTGCCGCTGCCGCGCGCGTTTTCGCTCGCCAAGCGCGAGGCCGACATTGCCGTCACCATCGACCGGCCGGTCGAAGGCCGGCTGACGGTCAAGAAACTGACCGACTACAGCCTGAGCCTCTATGCGTCCCGCAAGTTCCTGAAGACCCGCCCGGCGTTGGCCAGGGGCGATCTGGCGGGCGTGCGCGTCGTCGCCTATGTGCCCGACCTCATTTTCTCGCCGGCCCTCGACTATCTCGGTGATTTCGGCCTCGCCCAGAACCCGAAATTCGAATGCGCCGGCATGCTCGGCCAGATCGAGGCGGTGCGGGCCGGCGCCGGCGTCGGCGTGCTGCACGACTACGCCGTGCGCGACATGGGCGACCTCGTCCGCATCCTGCCCGACCGGCGCGTGACGCGCGCATACTGGATCGTAACCCACGACGATGTACGCGATCTCGCCCGCGTGCGTCTGGTGCATGATTTCATCGGCGATTTGACGCATCGCCTCGCCCGCCAATTCATCTGATATGATCCGCCCGAAGGGGAGCCGCATGACCTCCAAGCTCGAACAACTCAAGAAGATGACGACCGTCGTCGCCGACACCGGCGACATGGATTCGATCCGCGCCTTCGGCGCGACGGATTGCACGACCAATCCGACGCTGATCCTCAAGGCCGCGGGCATGCCGCAGTACAAGCATCTGGTGGACGAGGCGATCGTCTGGGGCCGCAGCCATCATGGCGTGACGAGCCGCATCACCGATCGTCTCGCGATCAATTTCGGCGCGGAGCTGACCAAGATCGTTCCCGGCCGCGTGTCCACGGAAGTCGACGCCGATCTCTCCTTCGACCGCGACGCCATGGTCGCCAAGGCGCGCGCGCTGATATCGGATTATGAAAAGCGCGGCGTCGGGCGCGAGCGCATCCTCATCAAGCTCGCCTCGACATGGGAAGGCATCGAGGCGGCGCGGGTTCTCCAGAAGGAGAGCATCGACTGCAATCTCACGCTGATGTTCTCGCTCGCGCAGGCGGTGGCCGCGGCGCAAGTCGGCGCCTTTCTCATCTCGCCCTTCGTCGGCCGCATCCTCGACTGGTACAAGGCGTCGACCGGCAAGGATTATACGAGCGAGACCGATCCCGGCGTCGTCTCGGTCCGCCAGATCTTCGCCTATTACAAGACCTACGGCCTCAACACGGTCGTGATGGGCGCCTCGTTCCGCAACGCCGGCGAGATCGAGGCGCTGGCGGGCTGCGACAAGCTCACCATCTCGCCGCAGCTGCTCGAGGAATTGTCGAGGGATACGGGCGCGCTCGAACAGAAACTGTTCGCCGAAAAGCCCGGCGCCGCGCCGGCGAAAATGGACCTCGACGAAAAGACCTTCCGCTGGCTGCTCAACGAGGACAGGATGGCGACGGAAAAACTGTCCGACGGCATCAGGCTGTTCGCCAAGGATTTGCTGGCCTTGCGCGAAATGGTGTCGAAGCGGCTGGAGGCGGCTGCGTAGGTTTGGCGCTGCCGTCATGGCCGGGACGAGCCCGGTCATGACGCAAGAACGAAATACGGGAGGAACACATGTCGACCGACAAGGCCGAGATCGAACAAGCCGTCCAGACCTATTTCGACGGCCTCTATGAAGGCGACGCCGACAGGCTCGCCTCGATCTTTCATCCGACCAGCGAACTCACCTTCGCGCAGGAGGGCAAGCTCGTCGTCTGGACGCGCGATCAATGGCTCGACAACGTGCGCAAGCGCGAGAGCGCGAAATCCAAGGGCTCCGCGCGCGACGACGGCATTCTGGTCTTCGATCAGTCCGGCCCGGACACGGCCTTCGTGAAGGTGAAGTGCCAACTGCCGCCGCTCTATTTCACGGACTATCTGGTCTTCGCGAAGGCGGACGGAACCTGGAAGGTCGCGCAGAAGATTTTTGCGACGGTCGTGAAGAAGTAGGGCATCCAAAGAAT
>JACKJE010000062.1 GCA_020638135.1 Methylobacteriaceae bacterium
AGGGTCACCCCACCTTCTTCGTCGCCGCCTTCAGCCACTTCCGCGCGACCGGCGAGACCTTGCCTTCCAGCTTCTGCCACACAGCCTTGTGATAAGCGTTGAGCCACGTGATCTCTCCACGCGTCATCAATCTTGCATCCACCAGCGCCGTGTCGATCGGCGCGAAAGTGATCATCTCGAAGCCGAGCATTTTCCGTTCCGCGCCGGCGATCTTGCGCTCTTCCACCACGATCAGGTTCTCGATGCGGATGCCGTAGGCGCCTTCGCGGTAATAGCCGGGTTCGTTGGAGAGGATCATGCCGGGCTCGAGCGCGACGCCGCCGAGTTTCGAAATGCGCTGCGGACCTTCGTGCACCGAGAGATAGGCCCCGACGCCATGGCCGGTTCCGTGATCGAAATCGGTTCCGACCTCCCATAGCGCACGGCGCGCGTAGGAATCGATCTGCGCGCCGGTCGTCCCTTGCGGAAACACGGCAGTCGCAATCGCGATATGGCCTTTCAGCACCCGCGTATATTTGTCGCGCATATCGCCTTTCGGCGCGCCGACGATGGTCGTGCGCGTGATGTCGGTCGTGCCGTCGACATATTGGGCGCCGGAATCGACGAGATAGATTCCCTTGCCGATCTTCGCGTCGCTGGTTTCGGTCACGCGATAGTGCGGCAACGCCGCATGCGCGCCGAAGGCGGAAATCGTGCCGAAGGAGATTTCCTTCAGTTTTCCCGTCGCACGGCGAAAGGTTTCGAGCGCTTGCGCGGCGCCGATTTCGGTGAGCCTGCCCTTGGGCGCTTCGGTTGCGAACCACGCGAGAAATTCGACCATGGCCGCGCCATCGCGGATGTGCGCGGCGCGCGAGCCGCGCAGTTCCGCTGCATTCTTCTTCGCTTTCATCAGCGCTGTCGGATCGGCGCCGACTTCCGCCGCGCCGCCGCGCGCGCGATAGAGCGCCACGAGTTTTTCCGGCGCGGTGGCGGCGTCGAACAGCAGCTTTTTCTTTTCGCGCGCCAGAAGTTCGAGATCGGCGACGAGCGCTGAGGGCTCGCGCACGTCGGCGAGGTCTTCCAGCGCGGCGCGCACGCTGTTCGACAGTTTCGCGCCTTCGATATAGAGCGACGGCCGCTTTGCGCTTGAAACAATCGCCCAGGACAGCGGTAGCGGCGTATGCGCGACATCGCCGCCGCGGATGTTGAAGGCCCAGGCGACGGCGTGCGGATCCGAGAGCACGAGGCCGTCGGCCTTGCCAAGCGCCTGCGCGATGCGCGCGAGTTTCTTGGCCGCGCTTTCGCCGGCGAGTTTTTCCGCGTGCAGGACGACGGGGGCGCAGGGCGCAGGCGGGCGATCCGTCCAGATCGCGTCGATCGGATTGGTCTCAACGGCGATGAGTTTCGCGCCGGCTTCGTCTGCGCCCTTGCGCAGCGCCTCGACGGCGGCCGGCGTGTGCAGCCAGGGGTCGTAGCCGATCGCCGCGCCACGAGGCGCTTCGCGCGAAATCCAGCGCGAGGGCGGGTCGGCGACGAGGTCGCAGATCGAAAACAGCTTTGTGTCGACCTGTTCGCGCGCCTGGATCGTGTAGCGGCCGTCGACGAAGAGGGCGGCCTTGTCCGCCAGCACGATGGCCGCGCCGGCGGAGCCGGTGAAGCCGGTCAGCCAGGCGAGCCGCTCGGCGCCGGGCGGGACATATTCGTTCTGGTGCTCGTCGGCGCGCGGCACGATGAAACCGGCAAGCCCGCGCGACGCCAGTTCGGCGCGCAGGGCGGCGAGGCGCGGCGCGGCGCGGGCGGGGTCGGACAGTTCGGCGAAGGACTGGAAATGCGATTCGAAGACGGATTCTTTCATGCGCAGAGCCTAGAGGCGCGGCCGGAAAATTCAATTTCGACCGCACGCCGGCGATGATGGCGCCGCGCCCCAGCCATGCGATTTGTGCAGTGCAACATCAATGGTTCCGACACAATTGCCGACCTATATTCCCCGCCAACGGCGACAAGCCGAGTCGGGTGGAACGTCAGGGGCTCTCTCTATCGATGGAGCCGAACCATGGCGACGATGATCATTCCTTCCAGGGCCTATGGCGCGCGGGCCAAGCGCTCGCAGCCGCGCGGCCTGCTGACCCGGTTTGTCGCGGCGTTCAAGGCCGCGCGCCAGCACGAGGCCGACGAAATCGCCGCCCGCTACATGGCGGGGCGGTGGACCGATGCGGTCGAGCGCGAGATCAATGAAAAGCTGATCCAAGCGGAAGCGC
>JACKJE010000063.1 GCA_020638135.1 Methylobacteriaceae bacterium
CTTCCAGTAGTAGTGACGCTTGCCGACGGTCTTCTGGAGATCGCGCGTCGTCTCGATCTTGGCGTCGTTGATCGACATGACGACGTCGCCGCGCTGGAAGTTGAGCGCCGCCGCCTGCGAATCCGGCGCGACCTGCGCGATCACGACGCCCTGGCTCGCGCCTTCGACCGAATATTCCTCGACCGTCGCCGGCGACAGATTGACAACGGTCGCGCCGGTGAACGGCGAGGGCGCGTCGATCGTCACCGGATCGCGCGCCGGCGTCTCGGGCGCGGGAACGAGTTTGACGGAAACCTGCGTCTTCTTGCCCGAGCGCAGCACCGAGAATTCGGTCGTCCCGCCGATGGGCTTGGTGGCGAGGCGATAGCCGAGGCCTTCGGGATCGTCGACCGACAGACCGTCGACCGCGACGATCACGTCGCCGCGCTTGAGCCCCGAGTCCGCCGCCGGCCCTTTCGGATTCATGTCGGCGACCAGCGCGCCAACCGGGCGATCGAGCCCGATCGAGTCTGCGATTTCCTTCGACACGGTCTGCAGCGAGGCGCCGAGCCAGGGCCGGCGCACTTGCTTGCCGCCGCTCTTTGCCGTCGCGATCACGCTCTTGACCATATTGACGGGAATCGCGAAGCCGATGCCGACCGAACCGCCGGACTTCGAGAAGATCGCCGAATTGACGCCGATCAGCCGCGCCTTCGTATCGATCAGCGCGCCGCCGGAATTGCCGGGATTGATGGCGGCGTCCGTCTGGATGAAGAAACCGTAGTCGCTGATGCCGATCTGCGTGCGCGCCAGCGCCGAGACGATGCCCTGCGTCGTCGTCTGGCCGACGCCGAACGGATTGCCGATGGCCAGCACGAGATCGCCGACCTCGAGCGCATCGGAATCGCCGAGTTCGATCGCCGGCAGCGAACCCGCGCCCTTCAGGCGCAGGACGGCGAGATCCGTGCGCGGATCGCGCAGAACGATCTCCGCGGGAAATTCGCGGCGGTCCGGCAGCGCCACCTTCACCTCGGTCATGTTCTGGATGACGTGGTTGTTGGTGATCACGAGGCCATTGTGCTCGACGATCACGCCAGAGCCGAGCGACTGAGCGGTACGCTCGCGCGGGCCGCCCTGCCCGCCGCCGAAGAAACGCCGGAAGATCGGATCGTCGAACAACGGGTTTTGCGGCATCTGCTCGGTGCGCGAAGCGTAGACGTTGACGACCGCCGGCGCGGCCTTCTTCACCGTCGCGGAGAAGGAAAGCAGCGCCTCGGCGCGCGTCTGCGGCGCGACGCGCTCGGCGGCGTTCTCGGCCGAAGCGCCCGAGGCGAGAAACAGGCCAAGCAGCGCCGCCAGGCCGACGCGGATCGAAACATTCATGGAGCCTCTCCGGATTTGTCCATTCCGATATAGGCGCAACCGAGACGGCGACAAAGTGGCGGAGCGCACGCGCCCCTCGGGGCAGCGCGGGCTTCGCCGTCAGGTCACGAAATAGAGCGCATGCAGGGGCTCAACGCGCCCCACCGCCGCCGGCGTCTCCACGAGGCGCCAGACGAGGCCCATGTCAGCCAGCCGCGCCTCGAAATCGGGCGAACGATCCGCCGACCACAAGGCCAGGACGCCGCCCGCCGCAAGCGCCGCGCACGCCCGCATCAGACCTTCGCGCGCGTAAAGGCCGGCGTTGCGCGCCAGCATGATCGCGCCGGGACCATTGTCGGTATCGAGCAGAATGGCGTCGTAGAGCGCGTCGCGCGTCAGAGTATCCGCGACGTCGCCAATGCGAATGTGAACACGGCGATCGTCGAGTGGCCGTCCAGCGAGCGCGGCCAGCGGTCCGCGATTCCAGGCGACGATCTCGGGGACCAGTTCCGCGACCTCGATCCGCGCGCCCGCCGGCGCGGCGTCGAGCGCGGCGCGCAGGGTGAAGCCCATGCCGAGCCCGCCGATGAGAATGCGCGGCGCGGACCGGCCGGCGATCATCGCCACCGCCTCGCGCGCCATGCGCTCCTCTGAGGCATGCGCGCGATTGGACATCAGGTCCCAGCCATTGCAGCGGATTTCGAAAACGCCGGCCTTTTCGCGCAACACGAGCGTGTCGCCCGCCGCAGTTTTCGCGCGTGAAACTTCGGCCCAGCCGTCCATGCGCCTACCAAAACAAAAGGCGGACGCATGCGCCCGCCTTTGAGAACCAGCCCTCATCCCGAGGAGCGATGCGCAGCGTCGCGTCTCGAAGGATGGGCCGCCCTCGCG
>JACKJE010000064.1 GCA_020638135.1 Methylobacteriaceae bacterium
CGTCTCGAAGCTCGTGCTGCACGGCGCCTATGCACTTGGCAGGATCAAGCGCGACCGGCAGGCGGACACGGAACAGGCGGCCGCTTATCTCACGCTCATCCGGCACGGTTGGGGCTACGCGAATTCCGCATTCATGAAAGCCTTCAGCGCTCTCTATCTACCCAATGGGACGCCGGAGCAAATCCAATGGTTCTGCGACCTGCAACGCAAGACGACGTCTCCCGACAATGCGATCGCAATCCGCACGAGCTGCGACGAGATCGACGTGACCGCGCTGCTGGCGCAGGTACGCGCCCCGACGCTGGTGCTCCACAGTCGGCATGACAGCGTCGTTCCCTTCGACCACGGCCGGCAGATAGCCGTCGCCATACAAAACGCGCGTTTTGTCGGGCTGGAGAGCGCGAACCACGTCATACTGCCGCAAGAGCCGGCCTGGGCGCAGTTCATGGCCGAAATCGACGCATTCCTCTCCTGACGCCTTGAGCCGGATGAGCGGCCAGCGGGCGACCGATGATGGCCTACTGCCGCGCCATCTCCGTATTGCCCACGGCTTCGCCGTCGAGCGCCTGATCCTCGTCCATCGTCACGACCACCTTGCGCAATTCGCCGGTGAAGGCGAAGGGCGCGGCATAGTCTCCGACCGGACTGCCGCGGTCGAAGCCGATGTCGAGGCCCGACCACGAGATCAGCGTGACGAAGCCGAGCGGCGTCTCCACCGATCCGCACTCCTCGCCGTCGATCAGCAGCGTGTAGCGGCTCGCCCCCTGCCCCTCGCCCATGCGCGGCGGCGCTATTTTGCTCAGCCGCCGCACGCGCACGCCGAGCTTGCGGTCGCCCGCCGGCACGCCGCGATCGGATGTGACGAGCGTGTGCGTTCCACCGATGTTGAGCACATGCGTCAGCCGACCGCCGCGCAGGTAAAGCGCGTAACCGGATGTCGCGTCGCCATGCGAGATCAGCACGCCCTCGGCGCCGTCATGCACATGCGCGTCGGCTTCGATCGTGTAGGAGCGCGAGCGCACGTCGGGCGCGACATCCGTCGGCACATGGCCCATGCCGCGATGAAACGTGAACTTGCGCCGCTCGCCGTGATAGCGCGCCGCCGTCTCCGCGAAGCGCGGGCCAAAGCGATCGTCGAGCGGCAGGACCTGATTGGCTTCCGCCTCCTTCCACCAGAGATCGACCAGCTCCTTCAAGAGCTCTGGCTTCTCGGCAGCGAGATCGTTGGTCTCGGAAAAATCCTCGTCGAGATGGAACAGCTCCCACTTGTCCTTCTCGAACGGCGTGCCCGGCGGATGGAACGCCACCGCCTTCCACCCGTCGCGCCAGACGCCGCGATGGCCAAACATCTCGAAATATTGCGGTCGCGATCGCGAGGGCGCGGAGGCGTCGAACAGGCTCTGCTTGAAACTCGCGCCCGTCATCGGTTGCTGCTTCACGCCGTTGATCTCGGCCGGCGGCGCCGCGCCGACAATGTCGAGCAGCGTCGGCGTCAGGTCGCTCGCATGCGCGAACTGGTGTCGCAATTCCCCTCGCGCCTTGATCTTGCTCGGCCAGGAGACGACGAGCGGATCGCGAATGCCGCCGCCATGCGTGTTCTGCTTGTAGCGGCGCAGCGGCGTATTCGCAGCCATCGCCCAGCCCAGCGGAAAGTTGGAATGCGATTGCGGCCCGCCGATCCGGTCGATCAGCCGCTTCTTCTCCTCGATCGATTCCCAGCGGAAATTGTACGGGCCCATCGCGTTGAGCATGCCGAGCGGCCCGCCCTCCTGGCTCGCGCCATTGTCGGACATGACGATGACGAGCGTGTCGTCGCGGACGTCAGCCGTCTCGAGAAACGCGACGAGGCGTGCGAGATGCTGGTCGGCATGGTCGAGCATGGCCGCATAGGCACCCTGCAGCCGTGTGAAAACCATGCGCTCGTCGTCGGAATGATCGGCCCAGGCGCGCACGAAATCATTTCGCGGCGGCATACGTGTGGCTGGCGGCACGATGCCGAGTTCTTTCTGGCGCGCCAGCCGCCGCTCGCGCTCCTCGTCCCAGCCGTGGGCGAATTGCGCGTCGTAATGGCGGATCAGATCGGCCGGCGCCTGATGCGGCGCATGGCAGGCGCCGAGCGCAAGCCAGGCGAGCCACGGGTCCTGAGGGCGATCCGCGATATGATCGGCGATGAAACGGATCGTGTGGTCCACGAGATCGGCGGTCAGGT
>JACKJE010000065.1 GCA_020638135.1 Methylobacteriaceae bacterium
AGGTTGTCGTTATCTCTCCGCCGTCATGGCCGGGCTCGACCCGGCCATCCCGCTGAGAGAGAACCCCGGATCAAGTCCGGGGATGATCGTGCTACTGCGCGATTACTTCTTCTTGCCGGCGATCGGCTTCGCCTTGCCCTTGCGGGTGCGGGCGTTGGTGTGCGTACGCTGGCCGCGGACGGGCAGCTGACGGCGATGGCGCAGGCCGCGGTAGCAGCCGAGATCCATCAGGCGCTTGATGTTCATCGCGACTTCGCGGCGCAGGTCGCCTTCCACGAGATAGTCGCGGTCGATCGTCTCGCGGATCTGCAGCACTTCCGCGTCGGTCAGCTGCGACACGCGGCGCTCGGCCGGGATCGAGACCTTCTCGCAGATTTCCTGCGCCTTCTGGGCGCCGATGCCGTGAATGTATTGAAGCGCGATGACGACGCGCTTGTTCGTCGGAATATTGACGCCCGCAATACGAGCCATTTCACATCTCCATGTGGGAAGCGCGAGCCATTTCAGCAAGCGCCTCGGTTGTTGTCCCCGCGTCCGGTGGAGGCCGGCCCATGCGGGAGGTTGATTCCGAAACGCAAAAGCCCGCGTCCCCCGGGAGGGGCGTCGGGCGCGATCGCTTCGGATGGCGGGTGTTTACGGGGGATGGCTGGCGGGGTCAAGGGGGAAACGGCCCGCTCTACCGGCTATTCCCAGTCGAACCTCAGCAGTTGTTGCGGGCGCGGTCGGGGCGGAGCAAACTACACCCTGAGGCCGACTCATGAAGACCGAAGTTAACTACCTCTATCGGGACGCCAGCAACTACAAATTCCGAGGCTCCTTCATCGTCGAGGGGGCCTTTTCACGGGCCAAGATCGAGAAATATCTCATCGATGAGGAGTTTTTCGTGCCCAAGGCCATTGGATTGCCGGCGCTGGTGCCCGAGATTCGAAACGAGGACGACCACGACTGGCACACGTTCGAGGAGTGCGTTGAAACCACGGATGGCGAGCCGCTTCTGACGGCAAGAGAACTAATTCGCCGGATCAAAGCAGCAAAGGCGCGGGATTGGCCCGTTGGTTAGGTTGTGGACCCGCGACGAGCTTCTTGAGGTGCTGCGCTTATACTGCGTGTTGCCCTTTGGGCGATTACATTCCCGAAACCCGGTCATCATCGATTTGGCGAACCGCATTGGGCGGACAGCCAATGCGGTGGCGCTGAAAATGGTGAACTTCGCCAGCCTGGACCCAACCATCGACCGCAAGGGAATGGAAAACGCGAGCGCCTTGGATCGGCAGGTCTGGGCGGAATTCTTCGACGACCTCGACCGATTTACTATGTCGGTTCAACCGACGCCGATGCAGGGCTTCAGCGAGGACGGACAGGCCGGATATGCATTCGAGGACCGCGAGGGACTAGACGTCGTCGGCACGGCCAAGCGGCGCATCAATCAAGGGTTCTTTCGCTCGATGATAATGGCGAGCTACGAATCGCGCTGCGCGATGACCGGCATCTCCGACGACAGACTGTTGGTTGCTAGCCACATCGACACTTGGGCGTCGAACCCGCAGCAGCGGCTCAACCCGCGCAACGGCCTATGTCTGAACTACCTGCACGACCGAGCCTTCGAAAACGGTCTCATCGCCGTCGCGCCGGACCTTTCGATTCTATATTCATCGCAACTGCATGAGACAGATCGCAACAAGCTTAGGTTGGTCGCACAGGAACGCTTGATGCTGCCACATCGGTTCAAACCCGACGCGAAACTTCTTGAGAAGCACCGGACAACGCGTTTCATTGTCTGACCAAACAAAAAGGGCGCCCGAAGGCGCCCTCGTAAACAGAGACCAAAGCCCCTACCCCGCCAGCGCCCCGTTGATCGCCTTGGTCACCTCGTCGATCGGCGCCATGCCGTCGACAGTCTTCAGCTCGCCGATGCCAGCGTAATAGGCCGAGACCGGGGCCGTCTGCTCGCGGTAGGCGTCGAGGCGGATCTTGAAGCTTTCCGGATTGTCGTCGGCGCGCACGGTCCCGCCGGCGGCCACCGTCTCCTTGGCGCGGTTCTCGATGCGGGCCATCAGCGCCTTTTCGTCGACTTTCAGTTCGACGACGGCGTCGAGCTTCATCTTCTCGTCGGCCAGCAGTTTCGTCAGGGCTTCAGCCTGCGCCACCGTGCGCGGAAAGCCGTCGAGAATGAAACCCTTGGCGGCGTCGGCCTCCTT
>JACKJE010000066.1 GCA_020638135.1 Methylobacteriaceae bacterium
GGAAAGTAAGACGCGCGCTCACCGCTTCACCTCCCACGTCGTCGTGCCGTCCTTGTTGTCCTTGAGCGCAATGCCCATGGCGAGCAGTTCGTCGCGGATGCGGTCGGACTCGGCCCAGTTCTTTGATTTGCGGGCTTCGAGGCGGGCGGCGATGAGGGACCCGATCCGCTGCGCGCCAGGAATTACTTCCGCTTCGACTTGATCACCTATTGAAAGTCGTTCGATTAATGCAGCTGCTTTGGCCTCTCGCCACCGCCTGTATTCTCGAATGTCGACTCCAAGAAGACGTAGACCGGCGTCGATCGAACGGCTGTCCTTCATTTCGTGCAGACTTTTCACCGCGAGCGGTGTGTTCAGATCATCAACCAACGCCTCTAACACATTGCCAGGAATTCTCTGTTCCGCTGGCTCGCCAATTTGATCGCTCCAACGACGCAAATTTGCCTCTGCCTCTTCGAGAGCCCGCACAGTGAAATCAAGTGGCTGCCGATAATCCGTCTTCAGCATCGCGAGACGCAGCACTTCGCCCGGCCATTTGCGACCGCCAAACTTCTCCGTGTGCAGCAACTCATTGATCGTCACGAAATTGCCGAGGCTCTTGGACATTTTCTCGCCTTCGACCTGCAGGAAGCCGTTGTGCATCCACACGTTGGCCATGCGCTGCGATCCGAAGGCGCAGCAGGATTGGGCGATTTCGTTTTCGTGATGGGGAAAGACGAGATCGATGCCGCCGCCGTGAATGTCGAAGACGTTCTTCTGCGGATCGTCGCAGGCAAGGCCGCCGCCGAAGGGCGTCAGTAACTTGGCCATCGACATGGCCGAGCATTCGAGGTGCCAGCCCGGCCGCCCCAGTCCGCCGATGCCGCAGGGGCTCGGCCAGCCCGGCTCTTCCGGCGCCGATGGCTTCCACAGCACGAAATCCATGGGGTCGCGCTTGTAGGGGGCGACGTCGACGCGCGCGCCGGCGAGCATTTCGTCGAGCGAGCGGCGCGCGAGCGAGCCGTAGCGCGGCGCGCCGGGCAGAGCGTTCATCGCCGATGGCGAGAACAGGACATGGCCCTGCGCGACATAAGCGACGCCGCGCGCGACAAGGCGCTCCGTTATCTCCTTCATCTGCTCGATATGCGCGGTCGCATGCGGCTCGTCGTTCGGCGGAAGACAGCCGAGCGCGGCGACGTCCTCGTGAAACTGCCTTTCGGTCGCCGCCGTCACTTTCGCGATGGCGTCGTTGAGCGGCAAATCAGGGAAATCACGCAACGCGCGCGCGTTGATCTTGTCGTCGACGTCGGTGATGTTGCGGACGTAGGTGACGTGCTTTTCGCCATAGAGATGGCGAAGCAGCCGGTAGAGAACGTCGAAAACGATGACGGGCCGCGCGTTGCCGATATGCGCGTAGTCGTAGACGGTGGGCCCGCAGACATACATGCGCACATTACCGGCATCGATGGGGACAAAATCCTCCTTCGTGCGCGTCAGCGTATTGTAGAGCCTGAGGCGGGGCGTCGGCATAAAGGGTCCTTTGGCCTGCCGGCCGGACCATCCAAATCGCGTGAGGACATGACGGATCCAGCCAGCGGTTGGGCTAGCGGATAATAATGCTCCGGCAGATGCGGGCGGCGGTCGTCATGGGCTGGACCATGAGGGCAAGACGCGGCCCGCGTCAAGTGCGCGCAAGTCCTCGTTCTTAACCGTTTGGAAACCGCTCTTGCCGAATATCGGACAGCCTGCGGACCCATTCGTATCGAGCCCTAGTGATGACCTTCGTCGAGTTCGAGCATCGCGTTCTTCCCCGGATCATTCTGCCGCTGATGGCCGGCCTCGTGCTGGCGGCGCTTGCCGGGCGCGGACAGGTCCAGGCCGCCCAGCGCAATTCCTTCGTCATCAACGACAACGAGGGCTATGGCATCACGGAATGCCTGACCAACGGCACGGCCTGCGGCCGCGTCGTCGCGGACGCCTGGTGCGAGGCGCATGGCTATGGCCAGTCGGTGGCCTTCGGCCGCGCCGACGACGTGACCGGCGTTGTCCGGCCCGACGCCGAAAGGCCTGAAGACAAGGCGAAGCTCCAGACGATCGCCAATCAGGTGCGCCCGAACTCGCTGATCGTCACCTGCGAGAACTGAGCCGTTTCGGC
>JACKJE010000067.1 GCA_020638135.1 Methylobacteriaceae bacterium
TGTTGCATCCCCTGAAGCGCGTCGGCCGGAAGGGCGCCGGCGCATTCGAACGGATTTCCTGGGACGAGGCGCTCGACACGATCGCAGCGAAGTTTCTGGATGCCGAACGACAGCACGGCGCCGAGAGCGTCTGGCCCTATTACTATGCGGGCACGATGGGCCGCGTGATGCGCGACGGCATCAATCGCCTGACGCACGCCAAGAAATATTCGCGCTTCTATTCGACCATCTGCGTCAATCTCGCCTGGCCCGGCTACATCGCCGGCACGGGCCGCCTCGCCGGACCCGATCCGCGCGAAATGGCCAAGAGCGATTGCGTGGTCATCTGGGGCACGAATGCGGTCGCGACCCAGGTCAACGTCATGACGCACGCGACGCGTGCGCGGAAGGAGCGCGGCGCGAAGATCGTCGTCGTCGACATCTATCGCAACGCCACGATGGAGCAGGCCGATCTCGCACTCTGCCTGCGGCCGGGCACGGACGGCGCGCTCGCCTGCGCCGTCATGCACGTGCTGTTTCGCGAGGGCCTCGCCGATTGCGACTTCATGGCGAAATACACCGACGCGCCGGACGAACTGGAAGCGCATCTGCGGACGCGCACGCCCGAATGGGCCTCCGCGATCACGGGGCTGTCGGTCGCCGAGATCGAGGAGTTCGCGCGACTGGTCGGGCGCACGAAACGTACCTTCTTCCGCCTCGGCTACGGTTTTTCACGCCAGCGCAACGGCGCGGTCAACATGCACGCGGCTAGCTGCATCGCCGCCGTCACCGGCGCCTGGGCGCACGAAGGCGGCGGCGCCTTCCACAACAATGGCGCGATCTACAACCTCAGGCAGATGGTGGTCGAGGGCCAGGACGTCGTCGACCGCTCCGTGCGCGTGCTCGACCAATCGCGCATCGGCGCCATTCTCACGGGAGAGGCCGACGCGCTGAAGGGCGGACCGCCGGTGACGGCCATGCTGATCCAGAACACCAATCCCGCCTGCATAGCGCCGGATCAGAACAAGGTGTTGCGCGGTTTTTCACGCGAGGATCTGTTCGTGGCCGTGCATGAGCAGTTCATGACCGATACGGCGAAGCTCGCCGACATCGTGCTGCCGGCGACCATGTTCCTCGAACACGACGATTTCTATCCCGGCGGCGGCCATCAGCATATCGGCTTCGGCCCAAAGCTGATCGAACCGCCCGGCGAATGCCGCTCCAATCACGAAGTTATCTGCGCGCTGGCCAAACGCCTCGGCGCCGAGCATCGCGGGTTCGACATGAGCCCGCGCGAACTCATCGACCGCACGCTGAAGGATTCGGGCTGGGGCGGCCTCGAGGCGCTCGAAAAGGTCACCTGGATCGACGCGCAGCCGCCGTTCGACAAGGCGCATTATCGCGACGGCTTCCATTGGCCCGACAAGAAATTCCGCTTCAAGCCTGACTGGATCCGCACGCCGTTCGCCAATGACGGGCCGCGCGGGCCGTGGCGCGACATGCCCCAACTGCCGGATCATTGGACGGTGACGGAAGAGGCGGATCACGACCATCCCTTCCGCCTAGCCACCAGCCCCGCCCGAAACTTTCTCAACTCTTCTTTTACCGAGACGCCGGAATCGCTGGCGCGGGAACAACGGCCGACGGTGATGCTCCATCCGCTGGACGCCGCCGAGCACGACATCGCCGACGGCGATCTCGTCACGCTCGGCAACGGGCGCGGACAAGCGCGCCTGCATGCCAGACTGTTCGACGGCGTGCAGAGGGGCGTGTTGATTTCGGAAGGCATCTGGCCCAATTCGAAATTCGTCGATGGACAGGGCATCAACGTATTGACCGGCGACGATTCCACCGCGCCTTTCGGCGGCGCGGCTTTCCACGACAATCGCGTCTGGATCCACAAGAGCGCCTGAGGCATGAGCAAGCGACGCCATCGCGCGCCAGTGGAGCAGGGCGACATCGACGGGCTGTGCGCGATCTACGCCACGCTCAACGCCTGCAAACTGATGTTCGGCCATACCGAGAAGCAGGACGAAAAACTTCTCGAAGTTCTGTGCAAGAGCGTCGCCGATCTCTTCCCGCAGATCATCTGGGACGGCACGGGCGTGCCGACGCTCTATCGCCTGTTCCGC
>JACKJE010000068.1 GCA_020638135.1 Methylobacteriaceae bacterium
GAGGCTCGCCGAAGTGCGCCGGCGGATGCTCCAGCTCAAGAGCAGCTACGAACCGCCGGTGACGCTCGGGCTGTTCGGCGCGCTCGGCCTCGCCCCCAAGCTGGCGCAGGATCAATTGTTCGATCTTCTGATCTCGCGCGCGACCGCCGTGATGACCAACGTGCCGGGCCCGCAGAAGCAGATCAGGATCGCCGGCTGCCCGGTGAAGCAGGTGATGTTCTGGGTGCCGCAATCCGGCGACATCGGCATGGGCGTGTCGATCCTGTCCTATGCCGGCAATGTGCAGTTCGGCCTGATCACCGACGCCGCGCTGACGCCCGATCCGGAAGCGATCATCGGCCGCTTCGAACGCGAGTTCGAGGGCTATCTGTACCACGTGCTGCTGGAGGCCGCCGCGCGGGCGGACGAGCGGGACGAGGCGGAGGAGCGGCAGGAGGAAGCCGACGAAGGGCGCGAGCCCGCCAGATCGTCAACCGACGAGGCGCCCGCCGAAGAGCCGTCGGTCGAAGACGCGCCGGTCATGCGCAAGCGGAAGAAGATGCTGCGCGCCTAACCGGCCTTCCTGCCATGGACCCGATGCAGGGTCCCGGGAATGAAGGTTTCGTCGCCGATATCGATAAAGCCGGCCGCCCTGAAATAGCCGATGCATTGACCGATCGTATGCGCCTTTCCGGCGCTGCGGCAGACGGCCTCGTTCATGCCCCACAGGGCGGCGTCGAGCGGGCCGCTGCGATCATCGTCCAGCATTTCTCCCACGAGATGAAATTCGCCGCCAGGCAGAAGCGCATCATGGACCTTGGCGATGACCGCGCCGATCACGGCCTCGTCGTAGATCGGAAGATTGCTGGCCATGACGACGATATCGACGTCGTCTGGAAACGCGGTTCGCGTGAAGTCGCCGGGCAGGACGCCGACCCGGTCGGCGACGCCTGCCGCGCCGATATATTCCTTCGTCACCTCGGTGACGGGCGGAAGATCGAGCACGACCGCGCGCAGTTGCGGATAGGCCTTTACCGCCTCGATGCTGTAGGCGCCGGATCCGCCGCCGAGGTCCAGAAGCCGACGGCGCGCGGACATGTCGACCTGTCGTGCGAAGCGACGCCCGGCGCCCGCGCCGATAGAGTAGGTGGCGGCGTGATACTTGCGCGCCTGTTCGACGGTCAGGGTCTCGTACATGCCGAGTACGGACGGCGCCTCCTGTTCGCGCAGGGTGTCCGTGAGGCTGAACCAGGCGGGAACGTCGCCACGGGTGAACATCAGCCAGTCAGCAGCATATCCGGGTTTGCCCTTGACGAGAAAGCGCTCCACGTCCGGCGCGTTCCGCAGACCTTGCGCGCTCGATACGAGCAATCCCATTGCAAGCGCGGTCGTGACGAGCCGTTCCGCCTGCAGCGGGCGAAGGCCCATGGCGCTCGCCAGACTTTCCACGTTGTCCGCTCCCTGCGCGACATGCGTGAACAGGTCGAGGTCGATTGCGGCAAACAGGACGGCCGTTTCGCAATAGGCGCGCGCCAATCGCTGCAGCCGGGTCGTGTCGGTCCGCTCAGCCGTCATCGTCGTCTGCTCTCGTTTGCGTGGTCAGAGTCTGACGTCAGGATTGCTACGCATCCGGCGAATGGCAAGCGCGGGCTCGCTCGTCGCTCAATCCTCCAGTTCGTCGATCGCCGATTGCTGGTCGAGGCGCTCCATCGCATCGTGCGGCTTGGCGGCGGCTGCTTCCTTGTAGAGTTTGGTCGCCGCATCCAGCTTCGACTTGCCGTAGAGGCTGACGAGGCCGTTGGCGTGCTCGATGCGCGCGATCGCGGACTCCGGCGTCAGT
>JACKJE010000069.1 GCA_020638135.1 Methylobacteriaceae bacterium
TCAGGCTCGAGCCGGAGGACGTGACCTCGAGCGTCGAGGATTGCGCGCCCATGGGCGTGTTGACCGTCAAATTCCACTTGCCGTCGATGGCCATCGTCGTCTCCCGGATATCCTTTCACGGCCGCAAATCGGCCAGTGTGAGGCGCAGACGATAGGCCGTTTAGACATAAACAATCAACTGGCGACAGGTGTCCGGCGCCGACTTTGGGCGGTGCGGGTCGACACTGCGGCAAAGCGTGAACCTCGCCATTGAGGGCGTGACGGCCGGTCGGGCCGCGATGGAGGTTCTCATGTCACGAGTTGCGCTCGCCGTAGCCATGCTCACGCTGCTTGTCGCAGGCGGCGCCAGGGCCGAATGCAAATACCCGGTGTTCGACTTCTTCCCCGAAAAGAACGGCGGCGTGACTGTCGACACGATCGCCGTCGCCGGCACACCCTGCACCCATAATTTCAGGGAGGGACCGGGCTATCGGTTCACTAGCGTCGGGGCCGCGCTCGAACCCGAGCACGGGCGGCTTTCGAAACAAGGGCGCGCGCGCTTCGTTTACACGCCCAAGGCCGGTTATTCCGGCAAGGACGCCTACATGATCCAGATCTGCGCGACCAAGGGCGAGCAGAAGGGCTGTTCTTCGATCGCGTTCCTGGTCGAGGTCAGGAACTGATGGCGGCAGTTCGAAAAAAAATCGCCCGGCATGGGCCGGGCGGGGAAGGGAGGAGGTATGAAAGGAACATAGGCGACGCCCGCCATGCCGGCTGTGCGGCGGCGCACGCGACGCGTTTTCGAAATCCTTCTTTAGCGCGCATCCAATAGGCTTGCGCGAAAGCGCGGCTTCGTTCAGCTTGAGCGTCGCGACTGTGGCGTCCCGATAGGGGTGGAGCATGCGTGGACACGGGGCTGGCGCCGCGCGTTCCAACCGGGGTGACGGATCGGCCTATGTTCGAACGCGACGATCTGGCGTCGGTTTTCCGCATCTGGTCCAATCTCATTGGGCTCGTCGCGGGGCTTGCGATCGGGCACACCCAGATGATCGTCGGCGCGCCATTGTGGGTGCTGCTGCTCAGCGTCGTCGTCGGATTGGTGGCGGGTGAAATGACCGTGCGCCGGACCCTGCGGCCCGATGCCCCGCACTATCCCCGTCAGCGCCACATCGCCTTCTTCGTCGGCGGCGCGCTGGCCGGCGGCGCCTCGGCCTACATGAGCCAGACGATCCATCTGGGCGTCGCCTCCGGCGCGGTGATCGTGGGCATGCTCGCGCTCGTCATGCTCGCCGTCTATCTCGGCTCTAGCGCCGGCCTCGGCGCGATGATCGGCAGCGTCATGGGCACGCTCTACTGGGTCATCCCGCCGCACGACAGTTTCGCGCTGCACGACGCCAATGGCGCGTTCCAGCTATTGACGACCATGGCCTGCTGCCTGATCGCCTTCGGCATGATCTGGGCGCAGCGCAAGCTGAACTCGACCTCGCGCGAGCCGTGACGCTTCGTTTCTTTCGAGGGATGGCGGAAGGGGTGTCTATAGTATTCGCACGCATTTGCAGGCATTCACGTGCATAGACGCGCAAGGCATCCCAAATGAGTTGAGCGTATAAAGGCTTGATTGCGCACGAATGTGCATTAGAATGACGTTCACAAGCTAGGGTTATAGCTGGGGACGTTTTATGGCTCAGACGCTCTACAGGCTCAGCGCGAAAACCGTCGC
>JACKJE010000007.1 GCA_020638135.1 Methylobacteriaceae bacterium
AATTGTGGCTACGCACGCCGCGTCTCGCTGATGGCCAGAGCGCGGCAGCGCTTGGAAGAGCAGATCGCGGCTCAGACGCGGCTCCGAGATGCGAGCATCAAGGCGTTGTCGGATTTGGAGTCGGACCGCCGACGCCTTGATGAGATGGTTGAGCGGTATGGCGTTAGTCGCGCCAGAACGGAAGTGGATGGATCTGGCCTGGCGCGTGAGATCGCTGTTTTTGACCGCAAGGCCGCCGAGGCGAATTTCGCCGATCGTGGTTTCGATGGACTGGCGAACGTCGTGGTGATTGACGCGACGTCGGCGTACGAAAGGACAGACGGCGGGTTTGTCTGGCGGTTGCCGACGGCTCTCGCCGAAGGGCCAACGCAGGAATTTTCGAATCGCGACTTAGGAGCCAATAAGATGGAAGGTCATGTCGACCGTGGTCTTGCAGTGCCGGGGTATACGCATCTGGCGTATCTCGTGCAAACGCAGTGGATGTCGAGTGACCGGTTGGACGCGGCCGTGAAGCGTGCCGTTGGGCGGGCGACGCTTGGAGAGGGACTGACGACGGAGTTCTTGGGAGACGTCATTGACGGCGCAGCGGCTGGTAAGCGTGGCGACGGGTTTTGGGCTGAACGGGCCAAGGCCAAGAAGTAGGCCTGGGACACCGCGCTGGGGGTGCCACGGGATCAGCTGCTGTGCACGGCATATGGCCGCCGCCCTCGCACAATGCGATGCCTTGTGCTCGGGCGGGACTTCGTACGGTGTCTGACGGCTAGGGCCGGCGGCGGAGCCGCGATGCGACGAATACCCTGACTAGGCGATCTTCCTTCGGATATCGCGTGCGGCCGCCTCGATGATGTCTTGGACCGGGCCAATGTCGATATTTTCGATTTCGGCTTGATCGAAGACGACGAGATTCCACCCAGCGACTTTGAGCTGAGCGATTGCGATATCCCATATTTCAGGTGGGTTGGCGCGAAATCGGATGACGATTCCGAGATTGTAACTTGGCGAGCCTGGGCGTTTCCATGCATGCAACAAGCCGAGGTTGACGAGTTGGTCGCCGGGCTCGCGGATGTAGCTGCAGGCGCGCTCTGCAAGTCCGAGCAGGTCGAAGGCTTGGCTTGAAATTGCCGCAGCGCTGTAGGCCTGGAAAAACAGGAGGAAGGCCTGGCGGGCCGCCGACATTGGCATGGGCCCGCCCAAATGGGCGGGGAGAAAAGACGCGAAGACGTCGGTCCTGCTTCGTGCGCGCGTCAGCGCCACGTTAAGCATTTGGAATGGTTGGCCATCTTTTTCGAAGATGCCGAGGGCGCCGATCATGGAATTGTTCTGAGGCGCGAAGGTCAGGCTCAGGAGAACGCGATCGCGTTCTTCTCCTTGCACTTGCGTCACCGTTCGCACGAAGAATGGTTCGTCGGGATTACGGGTGAGCTGAGCTTCGCTGAGCCCGCGAGCCGCCAGCGCTGAACGGATGGCGGTAGCCTGCGCTGGCGTCGCGGCAATAACGCATATCGAACGGGGGTCGTCGCCGGCTGCGTATTCCGCAAGCTTGTCGGCGACGAGCCGCGCCTCGGTCTCGTTGACGATTCCGGTGGGCATGCGGTTGATCGAGCAGGCAGCCGGAATGGTGAGGGACACGCCGTGCGCGAGCGCGACATCGGGCGATTGCACGACGCGCAATTGCATATCGTAGGCCGTAAGGTTAGAGAAAAATACAAGATCGCCAGATTTAGAGCGGTAGTGCTGGCGCAGCATGATCTGGGGCAAGCCGATTTCGCAGGCGTGTTGGAAAAGATTGGGCGTTCCTTCTGGGGCGCCCAACTGTTTCGGGTCGCCGCAGACGATCAATTGGCGTGCCTTTGTAGCGAGAAGCAGGGCTTCGGATATGGTCATGCGCGTTGCTTCATCCACGATGAGCAGGTCGAACATGGGCGCTGCGCAGGCGCCGTTCGGAAACGAGTCCGGGGTCTCGAAGGCGAGGTTTTCAGCGTATTTTCGAGTATGACCAGTCGAATCGAGGCGGCGCTTTGCGACGGAAAGCGCGCTCGGCAGGGTGGAGGCGATGACCACGCGTTTGGACCCCTCTAGGGCAGCGCGCGCGATTTCGGCGATCACCTCCGACTTTCCGGTGCCGGGAGGCCCGTAGATGGTCAGATCGTGACCGTCTAGCGCCGCTTGGTATGCTTTCTGTTGGTCGATATCGAGCGGCGTACGGCGTTGAGCTTTTAGCTCGGCGGTCCGATCTTGAATGATCTCATGACGCGTCGGGGCGTTGAACAAGAGCCTCGAGATAGCGGGCGCCTTGGACATCTCGGGGTTTTGTTCTGGATCTATGATCCGCATTTGGGCGCGCGCATGCGCGGGGAACACGATGACTGCTGTGAATTCATCGTCTGTGAAGAGGATTTTGCCCTTGGTTGTGGCAAGGGCGGCTTCGAGTTCGAAATTGGTTTCTTGAGGACCAAGTACGTCAAAAACCCGATTTTCATCGTCATAGGTGACGGGCGTCAGGAAGAAGGGCGCGCTGTGGTAGTCAGTTTTCGACGCGGCTGGACGCCAATCAATCAGGCGTTCGCCGAGAAAAATCGAAGGGATGCCGTTTGCGAGACGGCTCGCCTCGGCGGCGCGAAGGCGGTGGCGTAGCCAGCGGGCCATGTGCTCGTTCGGCGTGAGAATGCCATCGCTGGTTTTACTAACTTCGACGAGGCCATTGGACTCCGGGTCGATACTCGCAGCGCCCCAGCCGCGATTTTTGGCAGCTGCACATGCGATGGCTTCAAGCAGCAACGGATGTTCCGCAAGCGGACCGCTGTAGGATTGTCCGTTATTGGAAATCGGGTCGCTCATCGTATTTCTCCGCGGCGGTGGAATTTGACAGCCGCACGATGTCGGATAGGGTTTCTAAGGTCAATTACGGAACTGGCTATGGTCGTGCGACGGAAGATTCATCCAGCCAGCCGCGAAAGAAGCAACGGAGTAATGAAGATGGATAAGGAATTCGCGGGGCCTATTGGGCGGGACGAGGCCGATGATGATCGGTTCACGGCTAGCGACCGGAGCGGTGTCCCAGGTCAAAACCAGAACTATTCGACCATCACGGCCAATTTCACTGGCGGCCAGGGCAAGACGCTGACCGGCATGCTGGTGCGGCAGGCGCTGGCGGATGCAGGAGTCGCCGTGAAGCTTGTGTCGATCGACACCCAGGCAGGCTCGGGCGAGCGCTCGAAGCTCGGCCTGATGCATCCCGAGACCCAGGACCTTGCGATTTCGCCGGACATGGGGGTGCTCACCGAGACCCACGGAGAAATGCTACTGGACCACTGGGACGGCTTCGCCAGCGTCTTGCGTGGGCGCAATTTCGTGGCCGATATGGGCGCGAACGTGATCGGAACGATGCTGGAGTGGGCGCGGGTCGCCTCGCCGGTCCGCATCATGGGCGGACGGCCGGTGAACTTCCTGGTCGTGACGACCAAGGAAGAGCAGTCGGTCAACGACGCTCTGCGCGTCATCGACGCGATCGAGAGGACGCGCGACGCGATGGCGATCGGCCGAATCGGCGTCGTCATGAACGAAAGCCGGGGCGCCTTTTCGGAAGGCGCAGGTCACGTCGCGCGGCTGCGCGAGGTGGTGACGAGGAACAACTATCCGGTGATCACGTTGCCGTTCTGCAACAGCTTTTCGCAGGCGGACAGTTTCTCGATCGCCCGGCTGAGGGCGATGACCTATGCCGAATACCAGAAGGCGCGCGGGATCGCAGAAGAGCTGACGGCCATGCGGCAGCTCGATCGGATCCATTCCTGGATCGATGGGGCGGTGTCCGCGATTCGCGATGCCGGCTTTGCGCCGGCGAAAATCGCCTGACGCCTTCAGGCTGTTTGGATGTCGGGCCGCAGGGCGCCTTTGCGACCGGACGGGGTTCAGGCGTTGCGAGGCGGCGGGTCGTTACGGCCCGCCGCTTCTGGCGCGCCGAATTTTTCATGTCTTGTGGCCGCGCGCTGCGGCGGCGTCGGGAAGACGCTCTTTGCCAAGATCCTTGAAGAGGCGCTGCGCCGGTCGGGGATCGCGCCGCAGATGGCGGCGGTCGACACTGAGGCGGGCGGGTTCCAGTTTTCCAAGCTCGGCCATCAGCGGTCGGACGTGACGGAGCTGACGATCGCTCCGAATTTTTCGGATGTGACCTCTGGTCACGGCGAGAATTTGCTTGATCATTGGGATCGACTGGCTCCCGTCCTGCGGCGCAAGAACGTCATTGTCGACTTCGGCGCCAACGTGATCGGATCGTTTTTGGGCTGGGCGCAGGCTGCGCAGCCGATCCGATCACTCGACATTCTTCCCGTGAACATAGCTATCCCGTTGACCATGAGCGAACAGGCGGCGGCGGACACGCTGACCTTGTTGGGGCGAATTATTGAGGCCCAGCAGGATATGCGCATTGGCCGCATTGTCGTTGTGATGAACGAAGTTCACGGCGCGGTCAGGCGGCCGGGACCTTACATGCGCATCCTGAATATCGTCGTGCGGTCGAGGGGAATACCCGTGATGCGGTTGCGGCAGGGGCCTTTGCAGCCGCTTGAAGAAGGGATTTCATTGAGTGAACTCGCGACGATAAATCTCGACACTTATTGCGGCCGTCTCGGTACGAGGGATGTGGTTCGGGCGGCGGCTGAGCTGCAAGCCATGAAGAAGTGGGTTGAGACGTCGATCGCGACGATCAGGTTTGTGGGCCTTGCCCCTGGCAGTGGAACATTCTGATGAGGGGCATGGTGAAACAGAATTCGTGTTTGATCGTCTCGGGCGCCGGCGGGCAGGGCGTCACATTGTTGACGCAGCTCCTATTTGAGGCGCGCATCGCCTCAAACAGTGAGCAGCAGCTTGCAGCCGTCATGGCGGCCGAGCCCGGTGAGCGCTCTACGCTCGGGCAGTTGTATGCAACAACGATCGATTTCCCGGTCATTGTCGGGATAGCTGACACTTTTGTACTAGCGGATGCGACCGGCCCTTCGTTCGATCCATTGGGAGACTTGCTGAAGCATGGCAACGTTTTGGTGGACGTGTCTTCAGCGGCTTGGCCGACGCTTGTCCAATGGGCCAATGCCAGTTTATCGGAAAATTCTTTTTGTGCAGTTGATCTACTTGTGGTGGTTTCCACCGCTGATCGATCTCTCCGAAGGGCGATTACGATTTTGCGGGATGCAGAGGCTTTGCGCCCGTTGCTAGGCATTTGCAAGATCGGCGTTGTGTTCAACGAGGCCCATGGCCCGTTCGGACACGAGGGACCGGCATTGAAGGCTCTTCGGGGCCAGATCGAGGCGAATGGCTATCCGGTCATCGAGATTGAGCACAGTTACGTCTACGCTCTCGATGACAGCGTTTCGATCGGCCGGCTGAAGGCTAGCGACTTGGAGGCCTTCAGGAGGCTTCGCAGCTATAGGGAAGATTTGAACTCGCTCGACCATCACAATCTTATGCAGGCCTGGATCGCCTCTGCGATCGAGGCGATCGCAGCGGCGGGCTTCGCGCCGACGCCCTGATATCGGCGATATGGCTCGGGGTGGTGTTGAACGGCGCCTTTGGGTCGTTCGACCAGCCTGGCGACAAGGTCGCCGGTTTGATGGCGCTGGCGAAGGCGAGGGGCTATCGGATCATTCAACTGCCGTTCGGTTATATGAACGGCGTGGATCGCGGGATCGCGATCAGCAGGCTTCGCGGCTTGACGTGGCAGGAATACCAGGTGGAAATGGCGATCCCGGTTGCAGGGATGGCCGAGCGGCTCCTTCTGAAGACGCAGCGATTTATCCGTCGGTCGTTGGAGGCCTTGCGCGAGGCGGGGTTTGCCCCGCCTGCCGGCTGATTTTGGGGCCTTTCGCCTGAACAAGAAAAAGAGTGGCCCTTTTGCCCAGCCTCCTGTTCGCTATGTCGAACGAAGGCGCGTCGACCTCTAGGCCGCACGTATTGCGTTGATGGCGTCCGGCCGCCGATAGAGAATTGCAAGGAGAGCGCGGGCTGCCGGGTCAGGCGTAACACGGTTCTGCTCCCAGTTACGGATCGTTCCTATCGGGATATGCAGGGCACGTGCGAAGCCTTCCTGGGACAGGCCGAGCTTTTCGCGGACGATGTTGGCGGGGACGACGAGTTCGAAGGGGCCGGTCGACGCGTCGGGATTCTGGCCGTCTTCGATCATATGCCGCCGGATGTCGGCTTCGGTCGTTGCGGCCAGCTCGGCGTGATCGACGGAAGGCGGATTTGCCATGAGCTCGTCTAGGGATTTACGAACGATTGCCATTGACGGCGTTCCTTCCGGTTGGCCTTTCGAGCCGAGATGATGCGGCGAATGTCGTCACGGTCGGTGTAGACGACGGCGAGAATATCGTTGCCGACCGCGCCGATCGTGAGGATACGGGGTTCGCCGTAGGCGTGTCGCTGATCGGGCGTATCGATGGTTGGTCCGGCGAAGACGAGCGCTGCGTAGTCGAAACCGAATTTTCGGTGGCGCAGGTTGTGCTCGCTCTTGGCGTCATCCCATTCGAACTCCATGGCCGCAACTCTTATATACGCTTGTAGCGTAGTATGGCAAGAGCCTGTTCTTTGGACATGATGCGTTTTGGGTCACGTTTTTCGTGATAGCGCGCCCAAATCACCGGCATGCCGTCCAGGGTCCCGACGTTGACGCGGCATTCGAGTGTCGCCATGCGATCTTCGTAATCGTGTTGGCCTTCGAAAGTAGCAGTCCAGCCGCCTTCTGAGCGGTCTGTAATCGTGAATCCGACGGCTTCGACAGCTGTGGGACCGGCCGTGAGGATCGCGTCGAGATCGCGCGGCCAGATGGCGTCACCAAATTTACTATCCAGGCATCCGTCGATTCTGCCGGGAAAGGTTGGCAGAAGCTCCATAAGTTTTTCGATTGCTTCACCATAGTCTCTCATAGCAGCGTCCTCACGGTCCACCTTTTAGGGGTCCTTCAGCAAGGAAGGTTCACGTATTCGGAGATAATCCGAACGGCTTATCCCGTTGGCTCCGGCGGCACTATATGTTGGTTACGCGGCGTTGCTTGGGTTGAGGTGAAAAGCGGGGGGGGTAACGCGAGTGTTAGAGGCCGAGCTCGCTGTGCGAGCCGAGCCGGACCAGCTGCAAGGTTACATCGTCAGGCTTGCGGTAGATCAACACTAAATCAGGCTTGAGATGGCAATCTCGGTGATCCCGCCAATCGCCGGTCAATGCATGATCCCGGTATTTTGCCGGCGGCGGGTCGTCGTTGGCCAAGAGCGCGAGGAGCGAAGTCAGGTCCGTTTGGAGGGTCGGTCTATGGAGACCTTTAGCTTCGCGTTTGTAGTCGCGTTTGAATTGGCCGGTTCGCTCAATCGTCCTCATTGAGGTCCGCCATCAGATCCTTGACGGAGGAGAACGACGCTAGGCCTCCGCGCCGTGCTTCTTTCATCGCAGCGATGGTTGTTGCGTTCGGCACGAGGGGTTCGAACGGCAGAGCCTTTTCGGTTGCGATCCGCACCATCATCAAGCGAAAGGCGTCGGACACAGTAAGGCCGATGGTCGCGAGGACGGCTGCAGCCTCTTCCTTGAGGTGCTCGTCTATCCGAGCACGAACGACTGTATTTGTCATTGATTGGCTCCTTGGGCTACAATGTAGCGCATTGGATGGCTTGTGGCAATCGAGGCATAAGGCCAATGATGATTGGGTGGACGCGGCCGACCACGAGGTGCCTGTAAACCATGCCGATTGCGGAGGTCTTCATCTTTGATCGGCATGCTTGCGCTCGCGTTTTGCGTGCGGAGGATGATCGTGGATTTCAAAGAGCGCATTCAGAAAGAGATGAGCGAGGCGATCGTCAAGGCGATCCTCGAGGACGCGGGGTATCGCGTCATCGATTTTGGCATTGAACGCGTTCTCCGCGAGTTGTCGTGCCTGACAGCGGATCAGTACAATGCGCTGGGATTTCCGGATGCGGCGCGGAGGTTGCCGGATTTTACAGTTTTGACTCGCGAGCAGGACAAGAAGTTTTTGGTTGAGGTCAAATACCGAAAGGCGTTCGATCTGGGCCTGCTGCAGTGCGAGGAAATTCAAGAGCAAATATCGATATTCGGGGAGCTATACCTTGTATGTATCAATGGCACAGCTCCAGATCCGTATGGATATGGATCGCCACGCCGGTTTGTGCCGGGATGCCGTCTGTCGCGGCGAAATGGCGTCCCTGCGATTCATGCCCGTGTTAGGCAGGGGTCTTGTCGATGGACCGCCATAGGCGCGCTCAAGGATGACGAGAATTTGTGGTGGAAGATGTCTCCGCTAAGCGAGCTGTTCGAAACGGTCAATGACTTTCGATATGGGCAGCAGGTCGACAAGGCCGTTGAAGCGCTTGTCGAGATGCTGCCGGCCGCGTGATTTTTATGAAGGCCGATCGAGCTCCGCGTCTGCAAGCCTGCGGATTTCTGTGATTTCGGCTCGGCGGACCGCCCTATAAGCGGCATAAACATCGTCGCTGACGATGTAGTCGACGGGATGCGGAAATTCTTCGATAGTCTGAAGCACACATAGGGCTTCGTGCGTGTAAGCCGCGTCGTCATTGGGGGCGAGTTTATCGAAGAGATCGTAGAGACGTTGCCGCTCGGTTAGTGCCTCCTCGATCGTGGCGAGCGGCAATCGGGTCCTTGACGGCGTTCCGGCCGGTGTATTGCCGGCGAATGCCGCGACGACGCCGGCGAAGATTTCATCGTCTGGCCGGGTAGTCGCGCAGCCAGGCGTTGCGATAGCGGATGACATGGTCGACTTCTGCGTAAACGCGATGACGTGCGCCGTCATTGCTGTGCTCCATCTTTCTGGGGAATGATCGAGAAAAGCTCGAAAAAGGCAAGAACGACGTGGAAGAACAGGTCGTTAAACGGTCTGGTCCACGAAGTCGCGATATCCAGCGTGCGGAAGGCGCATTGCGATGTTGATCAGCATGTCAAACGACGATCTCATGTGGCGTCGCCGGTTCTAGCGAAAGACGAATTCATCGAGGTAGCGCCGCAAGTGCGGCTTGCGCACGCCGTGATAGGTCCCGAGCGCCCATCGTTTGAAATTGGCGAAGACGCGATGGATCCACGGCAGCAAGACGTGCGCCGCCATCGAGCCGACGATTTTTCGGCGATGGAAGAAGCCGGCGAGGCCGCGGTAGCTGGAAAAGCCATCGCTCAAGAGCGTCGCGCCGGGCGTGACGGCGCTCGTGACGAAGCCACCGATGCTGGCGGCGGTGAAATCGGCGAGCGGCGCGAGTCGGATACGTCGTGGCAGTCCGTCGGGCGATAGCTCGATGGCGCCGATGATGTGGAGCTTGCCAACTGGGCTGCGGCCTTGGCCGCCGGCGATTGGATCAGATTTGGTGCGAAACGGAATGTCGCTCGCGTCGACCTCGACGAGGTCTTCGAGGAGCGACCGGTCGGGATCGACCATGGCGCGCCGCAGCTTCTGGAGCATCAGCCAAGCGGTCTTGTAGGAGCCTAGGCCGAGCTGCGCCTGGAGTTGCAGCGCCGATATGCCGTTGGAATGGCTGGCGATGGCGTAGATCGCCTGGAACCATGTCGTCAGGGCGACCTTGCTGCGATGAAAGATCGTGCCGGCTGTGACCGATGTCTGGCGATGGCATGCCGTGCATTCGTAGGTGAACGGCTTTGTTTCGAGCGCCCATGCCTTTTGGGATCTGCAGGTTGGGCAGACGAAGCCGTTTGGCCAGCGTTTTTCGAAGAGATGGGCGGCGCAGGCCGCGTCGTCAGCGAACCGCCTGTTGAAGGCGGTTCGCGACATTGGCCGGTCGTATTTCCAGCGGCTTCCCATGAGAACAAAATATGAACATGCCGCCCGATGGTCAAGCAGAAAAGGCGCTACCTATAGGGTCGCCGGAACTAACGGGATAAGCCGCTACCGGAAATCAAACTCGTTCAGAGGCTTATCCCGTTGGTTCCGGTTGATCCAGCGGTAGTGCCGCCGGCTTTGGCCGGGGGGGGGCGGAGACTATTTTGGGATCAAGCGGCGGTGGATTTGCGCGGGCGGCCGCCCTTTTGGCCGTTGTTGCGCGAGGCCGATGTCTTGGCGTCGCTCCGCGACTGACCGCCTTTTGCGCCGAGCGCGCGAGCCATCCAGCTCTTGGACCCAAAGAGGCCTTGTAAAAGTCCAGGGATGTAGATGTCCGCATCGAGTTGTGGCCAATGAAGGCCGAGCCCAGTCGGGCTGATTTCAATGTCCGCGAGTGAATTTGGCGAGGCGTCGGCAAGTCCTTCGGCCAGGTTTGGCGGAAACGCCAGTTGGACGCCTGTGCTCAGATCAACGACCACGCGAGCGGAATTGCGATCAAAATGGGCAGAAACGGCGTAGCCGGCTTCGCGATGCGCCGCCATACGGCGTTCCGCCAGCTCGAGGTCGTTGTCAATATGCGCCATGGATCCTGCTCCATTCCTGGCAAAGCGTCGCCAGCGCCTTGACGAGGGCGGTGACGACCGCACTGAGATCGTTTCGTTTGAAGCCGTAACTTTCGCGCAGTTCTGGTGGTCCATCGAGGCAATTCAAGATGAATACGGCTTCGCCGTCTGCGCCGATGACGTGAACATGAGCGGGGCGAGGTCGGTCGGGTAAATCACAACGCGAAGTCCGCCTATGCGCAAAACCGTGGGCATCGACTTATCCTATCATAAACCCAAGCGCTTGGGAAGAACGCGTTTTTGGCGGATTAACTGAGGCGTTCCAATACGAGAATTGGCGCCTTGGCGTCGGTCGCCTCGCAGATGTCCTCAAGGAGGTCATTCTCGTCATCCCACCAGTCGCATTTGTGGACAGCGCCGGAGCGCTCGACCCAGGCAAACCACCGCTTCTGATCATCTGGGCAGTGCTCATTGCCCTCGTGATCGTAAGCGGCGACCTCGGTGCTAAAAGAACCGGTTGGGTCGATTCCGGCGGCCCTGAGAGCGTCATCGACGTGCATAATCTGCAACACGACGACGGGATGGTCCGGTGCGTGGACGGTGAGCCAGGCCTTGAAGTGGGTGACGAGCGCATTCGCTTCATCAGATGGACAGGTCGCTTTGAATCGGCGTGAGAATTCCAGCGGGTCGATGCCGGATCCTGCAATCAGGCGGCCGAGTGCGGCTGGCGCGCTAAGCGCAGCCTTGTTGGCGAGAGCGAGATGGTGACTACGATCCGGCGAGATGGACGGATGTTCGAAAAGCATGGCGCGGAGCCTTTCCGGGGGTAATTTTGTATCGACAACTTAAGCTTAACCAAGACGCCAAGAACGATTCTGGTCTCCGAAGAATCTTAGGAGGCTCCCGTTATGCCGGAGCCATATCGGCAAAAGGGACGACCGGTGTGGCGAGTGAACAACCGAGAATGCCTTGCAAAATGCGGACGGCACGATCGGATCTACGTGGCGATCAGTGACGTAATGGAAATCGGCCATCGGCTTACTCGACGCTGCAGTAGGCGGCGACGAGCTTTTGGCCGGCCGCGATCGCGGCATTGAGTTCGCCCTGGAAGGCGAGGAGGTCGACGCAGATGGACTCGGGGACGTCCGTCAGGAGGCGGCCGTCGGCGGTGGTCACGAAATTGGTTGAGGCTTCGACCTTGATGGCCAGCGCTTTGGCGGGATCGAAGCGATGGCGCAGATCGTCGCTTTCGGCGGCCTTGAAGGCCGGATCGGCGAAGATGTCTGCGACGAGCTCGCGCTGGCGCGCGACTTCATTGGTGGCGAACCAGATCTCTTCGGCAGCCGAGGTCTCGATGCTGATGACGGTGGCGTAGGCCATGGCGAGTTCCTTGCGTCGCGATCTTTTCGGGGTGGCGGCAGCCATCCCTTCATTCTTGCTGACGGAATAATTGATCCGACGGACGGCTTTAGTCGATAGCGTAGGTCAGTTGTTTGGCGGCGCGTGTGATGGCGGTGTAACGCCAGCGGACGGCGTCGTCACGAAAGACGCCGCCTTCGTCGAAGACGAAGACATTGTCCCATTGGGAGCCTTGCGACTTGTGGGCCGTCAGGGCGTAGCCGTAGGCGAATTGATCGAGGTCGCGCTTCTCGTTTTGAGTGAGCACGTTTTCTTGACCCTTCCAGAAAGCGTCGTGGACGTAGACCCGGACTGCCTTTCGGCCGGACGGGTCGTCTTCGCTGGCGAGCGTCAGCGCGCTGGTGCGCGCATAGTCCTCGCGCTTGTCATCGAGCACATGAAAGAGCGCGCCGTTGAGAAGCCCTTTGGAAGCGTTGTTTTTGAGGCAGACGAGGCGTTCGCCCGTGGCTGGGCGGACCGTCTTGTGACCGGCCAGCGCGCGCATCTGTGCGTTGATCCTGTGGCGGGTGGCGTTCAGGCCGGTCAGGATCTGGTCGGCCTCGGCGAGCATCGTATCGCGGACGCTTGACCGCTGGATGATCCGGGCATCGCCCGTGGCGCAGAGCGAAGGCGTCCGGCCCTCGCGGATGTCGGTCGCCAGGGCGATGATCGGCGAGGCTTTCGCCTGTCGATGAACTTCGGTCAGAAGGACGTCGGGCTTGGCGTTGATGAAATAGCCGGCGCCTTCGATCGGCGGCAATTGGGCGGGATCGCCGAGCACGAGGATGGGTCGGCCGAATGAGAGCAGGTCTTCGCCGAGCTTTTTGTCGACCATGGAGACCTCGTCGATGACGACGAGATCGGCGTGGCGAATGTCGGTTTAGAGGTCCTTCCGCGCTGACTGCCCGGCCTATGGCTGATCAGCCATATATGGGCACAAGTCTTTGACACGCAAGGAAGTAGGGGGCTTTCGTACAAACAAGCACAATAAAAACTGAGAGTTAGCGTAAACATTTAGCGGAATTGTCGAATGTTCGGGTAAGAGGTGCGTCAACGGTTGACGCAAGGTAATGCGCAACCGTTGCGACGAGTAGAGGGAATAGATTTAGGGTCAATCAACGGAGTAATTTTCGGGGTCCGTTGCGGGGAACGTGACGGAAGAAAGACGATGGAAAAAGAGGCTTGCGTACAAAAACGACGTTCGGCAGAGTCGTTTTTGTCGGCCAGCTTCGATGAGATGGGCCGGCGTATCAGATTGTCGTAGGTGTCCGGGTTGTGGGCGGTTATTCCGTCGCCACGGCGTCGGACGTTCATGAGGTTTGGCCGAAAACACCAAGAAAACTGGGCGTGGCAGGGCTGCGCGCGGATCAAAAAAGACCGCAAAAGAAAACGGCTCCCGGATCGCGAAATCCGGAAGCCGGGGAGTCAGTCAAAATTGGCGCCGAAAGGCTCCAACAACCAGAGAACGACTGACTTTCCCAGCTTTCCGAGCCTCCGTCAAGCAAAAACGCCACTAAGGCGGACGGATTTCTTTTGCCTGAAGCAAGGGCGACGGAAAAATGGAAAAATATCTACCGACGACGCCGTTTGGGCGTCGCGATCTCTGCCGTGGGCAGATCGCCAGCCTTGATCTGGAAGACAGGCGCGCGGACGCGTCCGTCCATAAGTGGAAGGTGTTCCGCGATGCCTGCGAAGCACGGGCCGCTCTTGGCCTTGCCGAGCGTGCTTTGACCGTGCTCGAGGCGCTGCTGTCCTTCCATCCTGAACCGGTTCTCTCAGGGAAGGCTGTCATTGTTTTTCCGTCGAACGAGACCCTGATGCTGCGCGCCAAGGGAATGCCCGGTTCGACGCTTCGACGGCATCTGGCGGGATTGATTGAAGCCGGCCTGGTGATCAGGCGGGACAGTCCGAACGGGAAACGCTATGCGCGCCGGGCCTCGGGTGGCGAGATTGACGCCGCATTCGGTTTCGACCTGTCGCCATTGGTTGCTCGGGCTGATGAGATTGCGGCGGCGGCCCAGGCGGCGCGCGAGGATCGACGGGTGATTGACGCGGCGCGTGAACGGGTCTCGATCTGCCGGCGCGACATCGGCAAGACCCTGGCGGCGATCGCGGCCAGAACGACCGAGACGGGCGTGGCCGCGCCGGCGGCCGCCGGCGAACTGGAGATGCGCTTTCAAGCAGAGGTCGAACGGATCCCGCGTCGCCGGTGCCGGCAGACGCTGGAGGCCGTGGGAACGGCCTTGACCAGGATCGCGGGTGAAGCCTTCGCCCTCCTCCGGCAGATGCTTCAAGCAGAGGAAACGGGCGCCAGAGGCGCCTGTTCCGGGCGCCTCATAGAGGGTTCAAAACCTGAGTCCCATCTTGAAGACAAAAAGGTCTTTCGGGAGGGAATGAACAGGGAGCCTCAGGACGCTCGCGTTGCGTCGTCGGGCTCCAAGGGGTCCTATACGCTCGGTCAGGTTCTGGAAGCGTGTCCCGACATCGTTGATTATGCGAAAGGGGGCGTAGCAGGCTGGGGCGATCTCGTTGCCGCTGCGGCTCTGGCGGCTGCGGTTCTCGGGGTCAGTCCATCGGGATGGAAGGAAGCCAGGGCAAGCCTTGGCGACTGCGGGGCTTCTGCGGTGGTCGCCTACATGCTCCAGCGGGGCGAAAAGGTAGCGAACCCTGGGGGCTATTTACGGCGGCTGGCGCGCAAGGCCGCGGCTGGCGAGATGTCTGTCGATGCTCTTGTGGCGGCGACCCTTGCTGCCCGCCGCCGTTCGTCAGCGGCAAAGCCCCCTGCCCTGCCGGTGAAGCTCAGCGCGGCCGCCTTGCGGATCATGGGGTCGGGCGTCGGCCGCGCGCCGGTGGCGGCGACGGGGGTTCGAGGCGGTGGACATTAGCCGGTTTGCGTAAGCTATGTTTTGCACGCGCGTAAGATATGTTTTGCATTGGCGGTGGCCGGGGCCGATGGCCCTGTGGAATCAGGGCCTGCAGGTAAGCTATCTATTGAAAGGGTAAGGCAACTATTGGAAGGAGGCGAAATCGGCCAATAGTCGACGCCGTGCGTCGTTAATATTTCGTTAACCATTAAATCCTTGGCCGAATCGACGAATCGTGGCCTTTTGCGGGTTAGACGCCGTTTTGGAGTTTAACCCGTCATGCGGGCTCAGGCACAGAAGATGATGGTTCAGCTCCCAGTGAGCGAGCCGGTTGAGGACAAGATCCAGCGGCACGCGAAGGTGCTGCCGCAGCAGCTACAGGCGATCCGCGACAAGATGTATGCGCCGACGTCGCAGAAGACGTTGCGGCATTTCATGACCCACGAGGTCACGAAATTGACCGGCATATCGGAAGGCATGCTGCGCAACCTGTCGATCGAGGGAAAGGGTCCTACTCCCGAGCGGCGGGCGAACAACTATCGTGTCTACACGCTTGACCAGGTGAACGAGTTGCGGCGGCTGGTCGCGAAGATCAAGCGTCATGATGCGTTGCGCGTCCTTCCGCATCGACGGCCCGGTGAGGCGATCCAGATCCTTGGGGTCATCAACTTCAAGGGCGGTAGCGCGAAGACGACGACGACCGCGCATCTGGCGCATTATCTCGCGTTGCAGGGTTATCGCGTCTTGGCGATCGACCTCGATCCGCAGGCCTCCTTGTCGGTGATGTTCGGTGTGCAGCCTGAAACTGAAGTCGGGCCGAACGAAACTATTTATGCGGCTGTCCGCTATACGGACACGCCGCGGCCGATGCGTGAGGTGATCCGCAAGACCTATTTCCCTGGCGTCGACCTGGTGCCGGGAAATATCGAACTTCAGGAATTCGAGACCGAGACGCCGCATGCGCTGGCAAAGACGAACGGGTCCAACAAGGAAGCATTGTTCGTCGAACGCCTTCGGTTGGCGATCGCGCAGGTCGAAGACGATTACGACATCGTTGTTCTCGATACGGCCCCTACCCTTGGCTTTATGACCCTGGCAGCTGTCTATGCCGTCACGGGGCTGATCGTGTCGGTTCATCCCGGCATGCTGGATGTTCTTTCCATGAGCCAGTTCCTGTTGATGCTCGACGGTCTTGTCGGGACGATCCGGGATTTCGGCGGAACGCTTTCGGCGGAATTCTTCCAGTATGTGATCACCCGGCATGATCCTAACGATCAGGCCCAGGCGCAGGTCGTGTCTTTGTTGCGGCATCTGTTCGCCGAAGACGTGCTGACGCCGACCGCGGTCGCCAGCACGGCGATCGAGCAGGCGGGCCTTGCCAAGAAGACGGTGTACGAGCTTGAGGTTGGCGAAGTCAGCCGGGAAACAGGCAAGCGCGCCCGGGACTCCATGGATGCGGTCAACGGCCGGATCCTCGATTTGGTTTGGAGAGCTTGGGGGCGCGCATGACGTCGAAAAAAGGTCCAGGAAAGTCGCTGGCTGCGGCATTCGGCGCCTTCTCCGCGAGCGCTGTTGAGGAATCGCAGGCGCGCGGCGCGTCGGCGCCGCTTGTACAGCCGCGGGTCATGCCGCCGGTTCTGGGCGTTGCGAAGCGCTCTATTCAGGATCTGAGGGAAGAGCGGGACCGGTTCGAGGCGCTGGCGGCGTCCGGCGGCGGTTACCGAGAACTGTCCCCCGATCTCATAGACCCCTCGCCGTTTTCCGATCGGCTGCCCGATGACGACGATGCGGGGTTCGAGCGGTTCAAGGCCACCGTGCAGGAAAAGGGGCAGAAGGTCCCTATTCTCGTTCGTCTGCATCCTCAGGCGGAGGGCCGGTTTCAGGTCGTCTATGGACATCGCCGGCTTCGAGCGACGCGGGAGCTTGGGATCCCGGTCAAGGCTCTGGTCTGTGAATACAGCGACGAAGAGCTGGCGATCGCGCAAGGGATCGAGAATGCCGAGCGGCAGGACCTGTCCTGGATCGAGCAGGCGCTGTTCGCGACGCATTTGAGCGAGCTGAAGATCAAGGCGCGCGATGTGCGCGCTGCGCTGAGCGTGGACGACACGGAGCTATCGCGGTTTCGGCGCGCGCTTCGGGTAGTTCCCGATGATCTCATACGGGTCATTGGCCGAGCGCCGAAGGCAGGGCGTACGCGCTGGCTCTTGCTCGTCGAGGCGATCGAGACGGATCCGAACGCGCTTCAGCGAGTGCGAAAGGCCGTGGCAAATGCCAAGGCCGGCAATTCGGACGAGCGATTTGCCGCCGCGCTGTCTGGCGCGTTGCGCACGAAGGAAGCGGCGCCGGCCGCCAAGGTCGAGCCGCTGCGGCATGGCGACGCCGTGATTGGGCAGGTCGCCTTCAGTGGCAAGGGCGTCCAGTTCAGGGTGCAGCCGGATCATTCGGCGGCGTTCGCCGATTTTCTTCGTGACGAGATCCCGGAGCTGATGAAGCGGTTTGCGGCGCGCAGCGGCGCGGCTGCTGAATAGCGGGTTTTGTGCGACGGCCGCTGTAGGCCGTCGATTTGCGTAAGTGTGAGGGGTAGGAGCGCTGTCTGGCGGCTGCGTCTCTCCCCTGCCCTGCGTCTGGCGCAACAAGGAAAGGAACGGCGCAAAAGAAAAGGCTCCCCGAACGACGGATCGCCCGAAGAGCCCTTGGTCTGTAGCAAGCCAAGAGAATCATGCTTCGATGAATCCGTCAAGATAGACGCCGGCTTTGTGAGGGTCGGCGAACGGGAAACTGCGTCTGCATCTTGGATGTGGGCGCGCGTTCCTGTGTGAGGGCGGCTGTCTTTTGCCTCGGCAAGCGAGGCTATTATGCATCGGGAACCGCTGACGCCCTTTGGAGGGCGATTGGTGAAGCTCGCCCATGTGGTGACGCTGAAAGTGTCGGACGAACGCTCGTCAGAAAGTGTCGTCCACAAGTGGAGAGTTCTTGACGCGGTGATCGCGGCCAAGGAGCGACTTGGCGTACCGCAGCGTGCGATCACGGTGCTGAGCGCCCTCCTCTCGTTTCATCCAGAAGCGATTCTGAGTGGAGACAGGCTGCTTGTTTTCCCATCCAACCAGCAGCTGTCTCATAGGACCCAAGGCATGGCACATGCCACCTTGCGACGGCATCTGGCCTCCCTGGTCGATGCCGGTCTGATAATCCGGCGCGATAGCCCGAATGGAAAGCGCTATGCCCGGCGTGGCCGGGATGGCGAGATCGAGACGGCGTTCGGCTTCGACCTTGGCCCGCTTGTTGCGCGCGCCGATGAAATCCGGGAGATGGCCGAAGCGGTTCTCTCCGAGCAGCGTGCGTTGGACCAGGCGCGCGAGAAGCTGACGATCTGTCGGCGCGACGCGGCCAAGTTCATAGCGACTGGCCTTGAAGAAGGGGTCGAGATACCGCCCGGCAGCGGCCTGCCGGGCTCCTGGGAAGCGGTCCATGAGCTCTTCCGCGGGATCGTCGCGCGTATCCCGAGGAGAGCGCCGCGGAGTGCGCTCGAGAGCCTCGCCGACGAGCTGGGTGACTTGGCCGACCAGGTGGAAAAGCTGTTCTTGGCATCTGCCAATTCTGAAATTATGAGCGCCAATGCCTCTCATAGTGAGCGGCAGCATCAGAATTCAAACCCAGAGAGCTCCACTGATTCTGAACCGGTCCTCCGTGGAGGCCGGGTCGCGGCGCCCGTTGCAAAGGATGTAACGTCTGAGGCGCCACGATCGAGGGCAAGGAGCGAAGGAGCATTCCCGCTTCGGATGGTCCTCGAAGCGTGCCCGGACCTGTCTGACTACAGCAAGCGCGGGATTAGCGACTGGCGCGATTTCCTGGCGACGGTGAACGTCGTGCGGCCGCTGATAGGGATCAGTCCCAGCGCTTGGGAGGACGCGCAGGAAGCCATGGGCGAAGTCTATGCGGCGATCGCGCTTGCCTGCATCCTTCAGAAGGGACCGGTGATCAACAGCGCCGGCGGGTATTTGCGTGAGCTTGCGCGCAAGGCGAAGGCCGGCGAGTTCTCGGTTGGGCCGATGCTGATGGCGCTTCTGGCTCAGCGGACCGGGAGAAAGACGGCATGATCGACAGGGAAAACCTTGGCAGATGCCAAGGTTTTGGTCTGGGCTGGGTGTTGTCCAGCGCAAGCAGGGCAATATATTGCTCGGGAGAGATGGCCCGGGTAACAGCGATGCGTGAGAAACTGACGATTGGACGGTTGGCCGAGCTCGTCGAGAAAGTCGACGTTCACTGCCAGAAGTGCCAGTCGCTCTTCAAACTTGACGTGCGGTCCGTGAAGGCGTCGCCCGGGCGGAGCGTGGCGGACGTCGAGAACGGCGAGATTCAGTGCGCGGGGTGCGGGAGTGGATTGGTCAGGCTTCTCGTCCCGGAGAGCGTTCGGCTCAGCCTGTGACCGAAGTCGGCAAGTGTGAAAACCTTGGCAGATGCCAAGGTTTTGCCTGGGCGGTTTAGTCGAGAAATGCCGGCTAGGCTGTCGAGGCTCGATTTTGCTTGAGCGGGCTGGACGCCAAAACCTTGGCATCTGCCAAGGTTTTGTCAGCTGCGAGAGCTCGGCTCTGTGAACCGGCAGGGGCGGCAGGATGACTGTCCGGCCGAAAAACTTGGCATCTGCCAAGGTTTTTACCCCGAGAGGACCCTGCTATTTGACCAGGGGGTAGCGTCGGTTGCTGATTCGATCGCTCGCAAAAACCGTTCTATGAAGGGCGGTGGCGCCTGGAAGAAGGTTTCGGATGGATCCTTGAAACGGCCGACGTGCAACGGCAGGAGGTCGGTGGTCCAGATTTCGCGCGTCAATTTGCCTTCTGACGGCGTGAGGAAAGTGCGCAGTTGCCGGAAGATGAGATCCTTGTAGGCGCCGTGCTCCTCTTCGGACATGAATTCGGCCGGCGCCAGCTCCTCGACCTTTGAGAGTTCGAGCAGGGTAGGGAGCATCTCCCGCGCATATGGCGCAGAAAGCGCGACCTCTTCGAGGGACCGTACGATCTGCGCATGGATAGGATCTGGTTCGCTCGAATTCGGGCCTTCATGGCGGACGAGTTCGTAGCCGGTCTCGGTCGGTCGAAACTCTGCGTTGGACCGGGCCGACTCCGTTGTGATCGAGACCAGCAGGCTGTAACCGCTGGCGGCTGCGTAGCGCAGGGAAGAGACGCAGTTGCGCATCTCGCGCCCCTCCGCAAGGAGGCCTTCAGCCGTTGTAATCGGCGTGACGGTCGCCGGCGTGCCTTGATAGTCGACCGTTGCGGCGCCTTTCAGGAAGTGCGGGAACTCGGCGCCGTTGATCTTTTCGCGGAACCGGGCGCAGCTGATTTCGGCCGTGAAAGCAGCCGTTTCGTAGCCGTCGATTGCCAGGTGCCAACGTTCGATGATGCTCCTGAGGCGGGCCGGAGTGATCCTTGGGGCAAACAAGATCGAGTAGGCCGCATTCTTCAGTCCGTATGGACTGTGGTCCTCGGCGCATTTGTCGTCCGCGAGCGTCTCCAGGCAATCGGCGATCCAGCTGACGACATCGTATGCCTGCTTGGCCTCGGCAAGCGTCAGGCCCGAATGCGACACGCGCAGTGTCGGAGCGATGGCGGCCGCCAGATCCGTCAGCTTGTTGCCATCGAGAAAGTCTTCGACCTGTAGATGGAAAAGGCCGTCTGTGAGATGGCCGAATTCGCCAAGCGTGCATCCAGGCGCCTTGGGGAAGGTGCGGTGGTAGGCGTCCAGCCCATAGATCATCTCGATCGGGGGCAGGGCGGCGCGATGGACGAGGGCGCGCAAGGTTGCGGGACGAATGGGCGCATCGAAGCTTGTCAGATGCCCAAGGAAGACAGCCAGCGCCTTGTGCGCGCTGCGGCGGCCGACAATGGCCTCTCGGAAATCGTCTAGGTGTTTGAGAGCCGGGGTCACCTCGAAGTCGATTTCGAATTCCTCGGCAAACCGGCGCGATGATGGGCTTGCGAAGGCCGAGAACATGCCCCGCACAAGCGGAACGACATCCATTGCCTGCTGGAGATCGCCGAGCTCGCGCTCATGGAGGTCGCCGACGACGTAGGCGCACCTGATCAGGCTGTCGAGGTCGAGCGGCTGGCTGATGGTTCCGTCGGTCGACCGCGAAATGGTGGCGATCGCGGTGCGGGCCGCGTCCGGAAGCCTGGCGACGAAGTCCGCAACAGGTTTCTCGCTGGCCAGGATCAGGGCTTCTCGGAAGACCTTCCGCAGGACGGGGCGGCTGGGGTGTCCGAGGGCTTCGAGGGGCGCGTCGGGCGGCGTCAGGGACTCGATGATGAAGGAGGAGGAATTCCGGTTCAGGCCTTCCTCGAAGAACGCGGCGAGGTTTTCGCGCGGGAGCGGCTGGAGGTCTTCGTCCAGTGCGGGTTGGTCGTCGTCAGCTCCAATCCGGAGTACGTCTCCGGGGATTGCCCTCAGGCGCATTCCAGAGGCGGCAGAATCCACAATGAGGTCGACAATTCCGCTACGGTGATTAACGACCCGAGCGCCGAACTTTTCGAGATCGCTTTTCCACGTCGGCACGCCCTCGCCGCCCATGACGAAGGCGTTTGGGTGCTTCCAGAGGAGTGAAACCTCCTCCTCGGAGCAGACGATGAAGCTGACGGGAAGGATTTCGATGCTGCGCGCGATCGCCCTGGCGATCACGAGGAGCCCTGCGTCTTCGAATTTCAGGGCGATGCGCGGACCGCGTGAGAGGGTACGGATGTCGGCAGCTGCCAAGATCGGCAATTGGACCGGGACGGGGTCCGCCGCAACCGCGCAGGCGGCGGTGACGAGATCAGAATAGTTGTCGATCTGCCGGCGGTCCTGCAGGTAAGCGAGTTCCTTGCGCAGAAAATGCGGCAGGCCGTCCACGAGACTTGCCATGTTCTCGTTGATCAGCAGGAGGCCGGGGACCGTTCGGACGTTTTTAGACATCTTTGATGATCTCGCGATTTTTCAGCGCCGGACAGGGTGAGCGGACCTCCAGAGGCGTTTCATCGCCGCGACGAGACGGTCCCGGAGTGGATCGGCCTTTGTTGGCGAGGTAGGCGGCTTGGTCGTGAATTCGAGTGGGTCGAGGCAGCCGGCGCACGAAATCGTCAGAAAATCGTCGGGCGCTGGCCTTGCGCGGGCGGCATGTTGCAGTGTCGGCATGAATCGGGTCCGGTTTGGCCGGACCGGGTTATTCCGTCACGGCGCCTTGAGCGTGAGGGAATGGTGCGGCGCGCGATTGTGCGGCGCAAGAGCTAAGGTGCGTCCTCGCTGGCGACGGGCCCGAGTCCGACCTTCTGAGCTTGCTCGAGAAGGTGCTGTACTGAGGACGGCGACCATTTGGTGCCGCCTCTTGGCGTCCGCTCGCGCATCTTTTCCAGCTGCGCGGCGATTTCGCGGACTGTGAGTGCAGGATTGGCGATCTTGATGCCGACGACCAGCATGGCTAGGCGGTCGTTCGGAAGCGATCGCGGCGCCTTGTTCAACAAGTTGGCCGGGAGGAGTTTTTCGCGGACGGCTCGTTTGGCGGCGCGCCGGAGGCGCTCGACCGTCCAATTGGCGCCGCTCTTCTGGTTGAGGACGCGTACGACGTCCTCCCAAGGCGAGTATGGGCGCATTTGCCTGACGATGGTCGCCCAGGCGTCCATGCCGGCGACAACCTCGTCCGTGAAGACTTTGTCGCGCGCAGCAGCCGTCTTTCGGATCGCGGCTGGATCGCCTTTCCGGAGCCCGGGGTTTCCGGGCAGGCGGCCTCTTGCCTTGGCAGCTGCCACGCCGGCCTTGGTGCGCTCGGAGATGAGCGCCCGTTCGAGCTGAGCGACGGCGCCAAGCACCTGGAGCGAGAACATCCCTTGGGGCGTCGACGTGTCGATCGGGTCCCGCAGGGATCGGAAATGGGCTCCACGCGCCGTTAGACCTTCGATGACTTCGAGCAGGTGGCTCACCGAGCGCGCGAGGCGGTCCAGACGAGCTACCACTAGGATGTCGCCGGCGCGGATCTCTTTCAGGAGCCGGGCGAGCTCCGGACGGGCCCGAGACGCGCCCGAGGCATGTTCTTCGAAGATCGTGCGGCATCCGGCGCGCCGAAGTTCGTCTGTCTGGGCGTCGGTCGCCTGCTCGTCGGTCGAGACGCGGGCATAGCCCAGCAGCCGCGGAGTCGCCATCAGCGGCGTCCGGGTTGCTGGCGGCGGGTGATCGGCCGAATTGGCATTCTGGGGCTCCATATGGTCGCTTTCGACCGATTTCCGCATTTTGAAGGCCCAAATGGCGTTTGTCCAGACATTGCGGATGCCGGAAACCGGTCGGTTGATAACGCCCCTAGTAGCCCGGAAGGGTATGCTTTTCGGGCCTTTCAGGCGTATCCCGGCCGCGCTCGGCGGCCATTTGAAGCCCCGTACAGACGCCGGTTGGCGGCGGGCGAAGATGCCAAGGCATTGAAATCACAGCGCTTTGTGGTGTCCATAGGCTGTCAGCCGATCGATTTGGAGCTTTTTCGGCCAATTTTTGAGGGCAAAAACGCAGTCCGTATCGCGGAACGCAAAAGCGTGTTAGGTTCCGTTGCGCTTCAGAGTGAGAGTGAATACAATGCTGTAAGATGAGCGCGAAAGGGCATTGCCGGTCAATTTCGGCCCTAGAAATGGGCTTTGAGCAAGGTTCGCTTGTCGGAGGCCGGAAAGGGAAGGTCGATGAGGTGTTTAGGCGGCAATCTGAATAAGTCAGTTTAAGAAGCGTTTTCAGCTTAAAAGTGCAATTCTGAAGCTGTAAGCCAAAACAAATGGCGAAAGCGCAGGGAAAACAAGGCGATATGACTTGTATCGATTGGAACTGGGACACTGTCCCGTGGAGGCAAATTGCCGGGCCGCTCAGCCGCGCTGACGATTTGCTCTCCCGTTTGGACGACCGCCTTGCAAAAAGTCCCATTAAGGAGGGGTGGATTGCGCGGTCGCATTATTATGAGGCCTGCGATGGCATGTGGATTGCGGGCGAACTGGTCCATCTTGAGGATTTGGTCCTTCATAACGAGCGAATGGACCTCCGGAGCCCTACGCACGAGTTAACGAAAGCGCACGCGATCTTCAGGGCGCGTCAGAGGATCGCCCAGGAGGCGCCGGATTGGGCGCTTTCGAGCGCCGGCCTCGCTACGTTGCGCGGAAAGGGCGGTTTCGGATCAGAATCTTCCGTCTTGACGGAAGAACCGGATGAGGGCGACGAGCCGTTGGCCGACGAGGACGATCAAAACGATCTCTCGAGCGAATTCGCGGCGCTCGATGCCGCTATGGCGCGCACGCAGCGGCTTTTGGCCGGCGAGCCGCTCCCGGAGAAGAGCGAGCTTGTCTATGACCCGCTCTGGGATGAAGACCGGCGCCTTGATGAGTGGCGGGCTGTGGTCCGGCGCGCCGGCGAGCTGCCGCCGACGCTCGCCGCGGCGATCGCTCTCGATGCTTGGGAGCGCCTGCAGCCGCTTCAGCACGCGATGTGGCTTGGGCCGTTACTGGCGGCCGCGCTGCTGCGGGAGAAGGGCAGGGCGAAAGCGCATCTGCCGCGCATAGCCGCCGGCATCAAGGCGCTGCCGCGAGAGGTTCGCCGGGCAAAGGATCCCGCTGCGCGGCTTGTAGGGCGCGTGGAAGCGATCGCGGCGGCTGCCGAGAAAGGCATAGCCGATCATGATCGCTGGTCGCTCGCGCGGGCAGGGTTTCAGGTGAAGCTCGAGGGCCGCCGGTCGACGTCGAAGCTCGGCGAGCTCGTCGATTTCGCTATGGCACGTCCACTCGTGACAACCAGCATGATCGGGAAGCAGCTTAGGATCACGCCCCGCGCGGCACAGAATCTACTTGCTGAACTCGGACTGCGGGAGGCGACGAGTAGAGCGCGATACCGCGCGTGGGGAGTATTTTGATATTTTTATCGGCTTTTCGGATTTAGCCGTTGGTAGGTGACAGATCCGGTGCACGTCGGTTTGATGCGTCAGCGTTGGCGAACGGTTACATATTCATTTTTTGCCCTTTGCAGGCTACGCTTCGCGTCCGCAGATTGAAGGTCAACATAGAAATGAAATGGTCTTGGAATACACGCAAAGGCCGCGTCTGGATCGTTCCCAAAGCGGAATTGGGCACTGTGCGCTACCACGTCGTATATGACGGAGAGTCCCTGGGCAGCTATTCCTCACCCCAGCAAGCGGCCGATGACGTTTCTGGCGGACACACGTTCGATCCAGGAAATGGAGTAGACCTTGGCTCACTTGGGATTTCGGGCGACCTCGGAGACTGGCAGCGGTCGGCATAGGCCCACCGGTGCCACATTTCACTCGTGGTCGGCGACAATTCCTTCTGCTGCAATTAGATCCGGTATCGTATCGAGGAAAGCCTTGAACCGCGTTATGAGCGGCGTGCTTTGTTCTTTGTGCGCGATTACCCAATGAAATGCGTTTATGGCCGCTCGCTGTTTGAGGGGATCCCACATATCAACGATCGTTATTAGATCGTCTTTTGAGAGGGGCTTGAGGCCCTTGGCCTTTGCCTTTTCACGAACGCCATCGTGAAAATCTTCGCCGACAAGGAAACCTAGCGCTTGTCGCTGTTGAACCTCGCTAACGAAGAACTCAAGGCCGTCTAGGTCCGTTTCAGCAACCTTGAAGTGCTTGACCTCGGCTGAGATTACCAGTCGGTCGCCCTCCCAAGCATCTACGTCACCTACGCCGGCCATGCGGGCCGAACCCGTTCTGGCTTTTCTGCCCTCGACCTGAAGGTGCGGCGCGTCGGCCCGAATAAAAGCGAAAACAAAAGCTTGATAGGCAGCGCCGGTTTGTTCCTGGCTGCGAACGCGAAATTCAAAGTGCTTCAGTAGTAGGCTGAAGACCGGCGGGTTTGCTTCGACCGAGGAGAGGTCGAACTTCGCTTCTGGCAGCTCCGCAAGCACAAACTCGATTGTCTGATCGCGTAACCATTCGAGCTGACTCTTCGAAAAGCCGACCATGGAGTTCAGCCAATGTCGGTAGTCTGCCCATTTGCCAGTCGCATAAGGCTGTGAGCGTGGATAATCCTGGCGCTTCTTATCGACGAGATAGAAGCGATGTATGCGCTCATATGCGGGTCGGATCGTTTTTTGCTCTGACACGCCTGTTTTGACTGTCAGAGTGCTAACGCCCTCTGTGATTTGAGGAAAGTCGGCAAATAGATCGTCAAGGGAAGTGTAGCCTCGTGCGGCGACATCCAACTCGATCAAGAAATCACACATTGCCGGCAAGAGGCCGCCCACATATTTGCGAGGGCGCGCATTGCGGCCACCAGCGTTAGTCGACGGGCGGCTAAACGCCGCCTTCATTTCTTCAAGTATTTCGGCTGGTGTCACCGTTATTCCGTTCTCGCTCGACGTTGAGCGCCGTCAAGCGAGGGATCGCTGATGTCGCGATCTCAAAGTAACCTTTGTCGAGCTCCGTGCCAATTGCCCTGTATCCGAGCGACGCTGCCGCCGCCAACGTCGATCCACCGCCCATGAAGGGGTCGTACACGACCCCGACATCTAAGGGTAAGATTGCTCGGACCGCCTGACGCATGAACCGCTGTGGCTTTAATGAGGGATGAGGCGCAAGTGCTCTTTCTTCCTTGCGAGTAGGCGCAGACGAGATCACATCCCGGAACGGCTCTTCGTCAGACACGCGGCGCAGGGCGCCCGCCCCCCACTTTCGTAGGTTGGCAGCGACCGTCTTTTCAGACAAAGGCTTGCGAAATAAGCCCCACGGCTCCCAGCATGAGCGAGGCATTACAGTGATGTCTCGAAACTCCTGTTCGAAGCCTTTGGGCCGATCTCCGCCGCGCAGCGTTTGCACCAGGCGAATTACTTCGCCTCGCTTTTCAAGTCCGGCACTTTCGACTGCCGAGAAGGCAACGCTCGAAAGCAGCGGGTTTGACGCCATCAGGAGATGGCCGCCCGGAACGAGCTTGGCGTTCAAAAGCTTTGCAAGCGTAGCGAAGAACTTCGATAGCCTCTTCCGATCGGCCGTGGTGATTACCGTGAACCGAGGAACTGGCGATCGCTTGCTGCCATCGAATGACGGCGGGATCCGCCAGACGCCGCCCTTGCCCTTTTTGAGTTTCGCGTGGTCTTTTTCCTCATATTCGATCAATCCATAGGGCGGGTCTGTGACCACCCCGTGGATCGAATTGTCAGGCACACTGCGCAGCCACGCGAACGCATCCATATTGATGGCTGCGATGTTCATTGTGTGCTCAATGATCCGAGTTTGAGGAGCGGCGGTGAGCGCCGTCCACAGCGCGTCATTGTTTGCAATCCGAGCACGTTGCGGCTTGCGTGCGAGCTGTCGCTTCGCGATCCCACGGGCATCAGATGAGATTTCTATATGGCTCATGACGTTTTCTCGCGAAAAGTCGTGAGCATCAGCTCAAAGCACTCGTTGAGCTTCAGTCCGCGGCGGGCGGCTTCCATCTTGAATTCGCGGATGACATTTTTATCCAGACGCAAGCTGACCACAGCGCGAGGAACTTCTTTAGGCGGTTCAGCTTCTACGCGATCACGCTGGTGGGTCATTCACTTGCGCCCTGTGTGACGTCTCGACGTCGAGACGTCAGTCTCTCACAGTTGTGCAAAAGGTTCAAGGGACAAAGCGAGAATCGTTAGGAGTGCCTCAGCATAGCGCGCCCGGCCGCATGTTGTTGCGCCCAGCGGGCTACCGATCTTTATCGGTTGGGGATAACTGGATGAGGTCTTGTTCCAATGTCTCGACAAGAGCGTCGATGCTTGGCCCGTACTCGAGCCCATCTTGGTCGCGATCGCAGCTGCCGCTGGGCAGTTGGGTGAGGAAGTCGCGAACGTGGCCGTCGAAGCGCTCATGCGGCTTGACAGATGTCCGCCGCGACCGCGCTTCCTTGTCGTAGAGGAGTCGAGCTCTCATGACTTCGAAGCTGTAGCCTCTCCCATTGCGTTGCAGAAGACGGATTAATCCGTTGACGCTCTCAGTATACGCGTTCGTGACGCCGTCCGCGGACAGGCGCTAGATGATGGACTTGATCACCTTTTGGTTGACGGTCGCTCTTGGTTGCGGGCTGGGGATGTTGCGTTGGCGCGAACGACTTTGGCCCCGCGGTTATCACTGGGCCTGGGACTTGTTCGTTGGGTGGAGCATCGCCGGCCTGTTCGTCGACGGCGTCGTCGGGGCTCCCGCAATCGCCAAGGTCCTGGGGTCCGATGTGGGAAGAAGTCTGTCTGGCGCTGCTTTGCCCGCGCTGGACGGGATCGAGGGACTTCAGGCGGCCATGGAGAATTTGTCCGCGGCCCTGACCGCCGTTGAGCTGATCATTGGCGCCTTCGGCATTTGGTTGATCGTCCGAAAGAGCAGCCAACCGTTCGACGAACCTTGGCTTGAGGAAATTCGCAGGAAACTGAGTGCGTCCGGCTGATCCCGGGAGGTCAGGCGTCGCTTAGGCGCGAGCGTCAATTGCCGTAGATTGCGTATTCGTGCTTGCGATGGCCGGGTCGGCGCTCTCTGCGCGCGGCGTCGGCAGCCGGTGTAGCCGTGGTCGCGCGAGCGGTGAATGTGTAGGACGCTCGTCGGTGAAGATAAGTGCGCTCTTGGCGCCGTCGCGCTCGTAACTCTGCAGGGCCTCCCAGCCGTGGCGGGAAATCGAAGACGAGACGGCCTCGAATTTGTAGAAGATGCGTCGGGTAACAGTCCGCAGGACATCCTGCGGGCGCGGCTGGGTGAGACACGCAGTGTTCTTTCGCTCGAGCCGGAGGATAACGTCGCGCTCGTTTTCTCCGGGCAGCGCGACGAAGTCGAGATCAAGTGCAATGTCGACGTCGCTGAGGATGGCTTTGTTGGTAAGGATTGATCCGAACACCTTGATTGCGCGCACGTAGAACGCTTTCGTGCGGCTGTTGTGCTGTAGGGCGAGCTGCTGGAGGCGATCGACGACGGCAAGCGCGTCTGCGCGAGCGATCTGCGGAACGAAATCGGATCCTGTGAAGCGGCCGCCGAGTTTTCCAAGGCGCCCGGGTATGCGGTCTCGATCGCCGGGCTTGGCGAAAAAGCCGGCCTGTTGGAGGTCGCTGAAAGTCTTCCGCGCTGCAGATTGTTCGAGCCCCAGCGCGTTCTCCGCCCAGCGAGTAAACTTTTGAATTGTGACCGGATTTGTTCGGCGCTTGCAGCGTAAGAACTTCTTGAGATCTCGCAGAGTGATCGCGCCGATCTGTTGGTCGGGATCGAAGTGCATGTGGGGCTACTCAGCTGGCTGGGAATCCAATTGCGCTGGGTGGGAATCCTGCAGGCCCGTCTTTTTTGAAGGCGGCCGTACGGGGATTTATCGCCGGTTTAGTTATGTTTTCGGCGTCGTCCCGTCTTTTTGTGAGACGGGGCGAATTGGGGTCATTTACGATGATTGGCGTCGACTTCACGTTATCGGCTACGCCTGCTTCTTGGTCATCTCGTAGATGGTAGCTTCTGGGGCCGCTGTGTTGCCCATGATTAGCTGCGCAGGAAATAGGTGCCATCGGCGACCCGTCCTGCCGACGCCGATAGCGACGCGCCTCCAGTGCCCGCGGCGCCAGTGAGTTGCGACGCCCCGCCGACTGGCCTCCTCGCGGACCGCGCGGACGTGCGCGCCGATCGTCCGGCCGATGAAGCGCACTTTTCGAAAGCCACGAGCCTCGAGCTTGCCGATCCATTTCTCGCGCTCGCCTTTGTTCGGATGCGTTGAGCGCGCGACCAGGTCAGCGGGAGCGGAATCTGGCCAATCTTCGACAATGTCTGGCTTCTCGGATCCGATGTAGGCCAGGATTGCGCCGATAATCATGCAGTAGCCATTGTTCTCTCGTGTCGTGAGCGAGAGGCTGTCTGGTGTAATTCTCGTCAACTGCGGACTGCCGTCGGCTATTTCGATTATTCGGGTCGCAGCGATGTTGTCGAGAACAGTGGGCTGTTCGTCGTCGCGCAGCGGGATTGAGAAGTTGAGCTGCCGTGCGGTCGCGAAGGCGACGGTTGTCAGCCTTCTCTTTTCATGGCGGGAGACATATGCGCCAACCACCAGATCTCCTGTTTCCAGTGGCAATTGGAAGCGCGAAAAGTCGATATATTGCGACTGAAACGGCGGGTTTTCGAATGGAGCATATGGCGTATCAGAAATATTGTCGGACCTTAATAACGTCTCCATGAGGTCATTCGCATCGAAAATGATTTTTCCGGCGTCGTCGAAATTGTCGACCACGAGCGATAGCATGCTGTGAGTTTGGGTGAATTTTCGCGGGTCGGCCCCGAAGCCGTCATAGTATGCGGAAATCGCCGGGATATCAGCCATGGCAAGTCGGTGAATACCTGCCAGGTCGTCGGGCTCCTTCAAGGTGTCGTCGCCCGTCTCCGACTTATATTGAAGGGCGGAGTTGATATGCATTGCGAGCGCGAAATCCGCTGCGATCCGAAGATTGAAGGGGTGGTATGCCGAGTGATTCATGTTCATGAGCCAATCCCTTGAATGCAGTTTGCGCTTGCGCGGCGTTGATATTCTCGGACGCGAATTTGGCGGTGAAGGAGGACAACGAGAGACCGCAGAAGCGGATGATCATATTATTCCGTTGTCGGGCCAGGTCCTGGCGTGAAAGCTTGGGAGGAGAAAATTGCGCCCTTGATTATTCCGTAAAGACAGAAAGCATCTGCCCGTGGTCAAGTCTGTCAGAGGCTTCATTGCAGTCAAGACAAGGGCAGTAAGCAAGGGTTCAGCGAATGACTATTTTTGGAATTGCCCGTCGGCCTGGAAACTTCCGCTGATATTCAAGAAAGCCTGCGTGCATGCTAATCAGGCGCAAGAATTTGTATCGCGTCGTTGGCATCTGGCGATCAAGAAGCGGTGCGCCGTAGTAGGCGAGCGAATGGTCTGTTGTCGCATTGATCAGCGCGACTATGTTGTCGAAGCCGGCAGCGGCGAGGTCTTCCGAGGCGGCCCGGTACAATAGGTGCGTGATCGGCAGCGCGCCGATGCGCTTGTGTCGCAGAACAAGGTCCGGCGTCCACGGAATTTCCGTTGTGGAGAGGCTGCGGGGCTCTGTTCGCCAGGCAGGAAATTCGATGTTGAGCGCCGATAGGATGGCGGCGCGACGATCAGCTTCAGTCGTGTATGGATCGTTGGGCGACTTGGACAATTGCATATTGGCGAAACCGCCCGTCCAGCGCAGCAATCGTGTGAGCGAGGCGGCAGGATTGGCCAGCGCGCGCCCGAGGATAACTGGATCGACGAGAAAGTGGCCGAGGATCCAGCGCGGCGAGTACGGCTCTGCGTCCTCGAGCAGGGGCCCGCCGTGCAGGATGGATGACAGGAGTCTTTCAGCCTCTTGGTCTGAACTCTCTGGCGGGCAATTCATCGCAGAACCAGGTTGAGCAGGTTGAGTTCGCTTGATGCGAAGAAATAGCGGTCGTCAAAGGCAGTCGACGTCCGCAGGGGATCGGTTTTGGCGATCGCCGCCGCAAACGGAAACGAGCGATAGAGCGGGACCGCCGGCATTGGCATATTGCCGGTGGCGAGCGCCCTGATCAGGGCATCGCGCCAGGCGTCTGGCGAGCGGAGTTCAACCGTCCCCGGCCTGCCGTCTGCATTGACAATTCGGTCATAGCCCAGCGGGATCGTGAGGGTCAGGTCGCGCGAATCCAGCGTCTTTTTGAACCGGAACGATCCTTCGTCCTTCTCGCGATTGAGGTAGTCGTGAAGGGTGGCCGACGCGTTGCGCAGGTTCTTGTTCAAGCCCTCCCTTTTCGAGATTGACCAGAGCTGGCCTTTCAGGCGGCTAAGCGTGGCGGCATTGCCGCCGTCGATCCGGTAGGCCTCGGACACAGCCGCGTCCGGCCAGCATTCGTAGACGATGGGCCCGGCGACCGTCGTTGTCGGCGGCAAGAGCGGGTTTGCTGGGTCGTGCGATAGGTGAAGACCGCGCAAGGGAACATGCAGGGCGGCATTTGCAAGCCTGCGGCGATAGTCCTCGTGGGTGAAAGACAATTTCTCCCGACCCTTTGGGACGGCGCCGATGAGTTCTGAAGCCGTGAGCAGCTGGCGGACGCCGTCGCGGCAGGCGACTAGGACGCCATTGTCCTCGCCGGTGGACCGGCTGATCGCGATCTCGATCTCCTTGAAGAAGACGCCGATGGTATCCGTCATGGTGTCGGCCTGCTCCTCGATGCCGATAGCGCCGACGGGAACGAAGGCGATCTTGTTGGCAAGGCCGCTGTCGCCGGTGATGCGGGTGAGAAGGGTCGAGCGCAGCATGACGGCGAGCGTCAGGAAGTCCGTTGCGTGGCGCAGCCACTGGTCGGCAGGGATGGGCTCGCCGGGCTTTTGCGTGATGGCGTCCGATACCAGAAAGGTGAGCTTGCGGTGGCCGTCTTGGTCGAAGGAGACGCCGTCCCGCATCCGGCCGCGGCCGCGGTAGACGAGCTGCGAAAGCTCCATCAGGGCCGCTTCCGGCTTGAACCGGGGCATGCTCGCGATGATCGCCGTGCATTTCGGGAACGAAAGGCCGCGCGAGCCGGAAGACGTCATCAGGAAGACGCGCACCTGGTCCCGGCGCTCCGGAACCATCAGCGCATTCCTGTCGCGCAGCGCGACGGAGGAATCCAGTATCTGGACCGTGCTTTCGGAGAAGCCGGCCTCGGCTGCCCGATCGTCGGTGACGAGCGCCTTCTTCATGTCGGCCAGCAGCATGCGATCTTGGGCAAAGTAGATCGTCTGGGCGGCGCCGTCGGCGGCGGCCGCGAAGATCTCGGCGACGGCGTTTGCCTGATCGGCTTCCTGCGTCTGCTTGGCGATCGCCGAGCGGGCAGGGAGCGGTTCGCTGGTGCGCGGGTCGACGAGGTCGACGATTCGGAAAGCGAGCGTGGTCGTGATCGTCAGCCGCGCTGCCGGAAAGCTGTTGGTCATCACGTTCAGGCAGGGCGTTTCCAGTCCTGCGAGCTGGATCGTGTTGGCCGTGAGAGCGAATGCCTCGGCGCCATGGCTTGGCGCGATCAGGACCTTGTCCGGCGCCTTGTCCTCCGAGCGCAGATATTGATCGAGAATGCGGTCTGTCGCCAGCGAGGCGTCCGCCGGGATCAGGATGCAGGTGTACGGGCTCTGGCCGTCGAAGGGATCCAGGAATTGCGTCCGCATCCATGAAGCCAGCGCGTGTACGAACGGCGCGCCGGCGCCGTCGCCGGCGAGTTCGTCCACCATGGCGATGATCAATGGGAAGCGCTTGGCGAATTCCTGCCGCTCCCGGCGTCCGGACGGGTGCTGAGCAGGACGGTCGAAGATGCGCTGGAGGGCGTTCGTCGAATTCTGACCGTCGGCGGTTTGCCGCATGGTCTGGATCGCGGCTGTGATCGCGACCTGGTTTATCGTCGGGTCGTGTTCGAGCGCGATCCGGGTCGCATGACATATGGTCGAGAGGACCCCAGGGGAGCGTGGCCGGACGATCTGGTCTTCGGTTCCCGATACCGTCTGTTTCCGGTCGCGCTTGCGCGTGATCGCATCGATGTCGTCGATGTCGTCGAGATGCGTGAAGATCATCGATCCCTTGCGCTTCAGGTCCGCCAGACCAGGTGCGCCGTCTATGCGCACCGCGCGGTCCGTGAAGCTTATCCCGAAGCGCTCGGGGTGCTTTCGGGCAAAAGACGAGGCGGTCGATATAAGTTCTGACGTCGATGTGAGGGTCATGACGCCGGATGGCGCGTCCTTTGATCCGGCCAGTTCGGCGTAGACCTCGTTGTTGATGCCGACGCGCGGCGAAAAATAGAGGAACAGGAAGCCGTCGTCGCGGCTGCGCAGGAAGTTGCGGACTGCCGTGGTTTTGCCGATGCCGGGATTGCCTTCGAGAGCCAGCGCGGTCAGGTGGCCGGGTTTTGCCACCTTGAGGCCAGAAACGATGGCGGCAGCATGAAGGTCGCGTAGCGTCCGGGCAGGCGCGATATGCGGCGTAACGGCGGTCGCCGGCGGCGCGCCGAAGAAAGCCGTTACCGCAGGATCGGGCTTCAGGAAGCTGGCGATCTCATGGTCGTCCAGCTTACGGGCCGGGTTGAAGAAGTCTTGTAGCTCCTCGCGCGCCGTAAACGAGAAGGGCTGGCCCGGCGTGATTGTCAGCGGCGTGACGGCCGCGCTCAGAGCCGGGGGGAGACGGCTTGCGATCTGGGCGAAGACTGCGCCGACGTCGGCGGCTTTTCCGTTTGCCGCACGGATGTAGGCGTGGCGCATTGCATTCATCAGGGCGCCGCGAGCATCGCCGTGTTCGACTTCGCCGGCAGCGTCGTATCTGGCTGCGAGGCTGTCGATGCCGGTCGACGTGACGGAAAGGGCGCGGACGGTGAGGCCGCGGGGTATATGGCCCGCGCCGCCGAGCAGTTGGGCGAAGCTGTGAGCGTAGGCGCAGGCCTGCGCGAGCTTGGCGAGGGGTCGATCGGATCCTGAGAACGCAGGCAGGTGATCTGCAAGGTCGGTTGCGAGTTCAAAGTGCTCGCCGGAGACTTCCGCTGCAATCCGGGTGAAGACGGACCGGGAATCGATTTGCGCCTGCCGGCGTTCGATTTCGACGAGCTGGCTTTCTTCGAGCGTAAAATTGATCCGCGATGGCGCGCTGTTTGAGATTTCGGCGATGAGAAGGTGAGCGCAGCAGGCTTGGTCGTCGAATAGCAGGGCGAAGTCGGCATTTGCCGGATTGCCGGTATAGGCGAGATGGTCGCTATCCGTCTGTGGGCGCACGAGGCCGAACGCCTCGCAGAGGTCTTCCGTGCGCGCCTTCGGCGTTAGATCGAAACCGAGTGGCGTGCACGGAGCATAGAGCGCGCGCAGGGCGAGGCCCGCGGGCTGGCTGGCGAGATAGTCGCGTAGGATCGAGTACCCTGTGAGGAAGGCGCCTTGCGCAGTGTGTTCCAGGCATGAACGCAAGACCTCTTGGGTCTCTGGGTCCACGGCGCCGAGGTCGGCGACCAGCCGCGCGAGGTCGTGCGCGGGGAGAAGATCGAGCCATGGCTCGAGCTGCGGGCTCTCGGGAGCGATCATGCCGCGCTCGATGAGGCAGCGTAGCATTCCGCGCTTCATGGCGGTCTCGTAGATCCGCCCGATGTCCGAAGCCAGAACGAGGGAGCCGTGGGCCGGCGGAGGCGCAAAGTTCATGGGACTGCTGCGGGCCGTTCGAGGATATTGGCGATCGCGGCCAAATAAGCGGTCAGGCTGAATGTCGCCTTTTTGGTCCGGCTGATCTTTAGCGGGACATCGCCGAAAGTCAGCGTCTTGAGCGGCGTCGCCCAGTCGAATGGATCGAGGACCGGCAAGAGGGTGTTGGTTTTTTGACCGATGTTCGGCGCTTCGTTCTCGAAGAAGTGCATAGCGCGCAGGATTCCGACGATGGCCGCATGGACATCGGCGTGTGTGCCCTGGCCGATGCCCAGCGCGTTCTGACGCGCATATTCGGCGGTGATCGGCTGGCTGTCGGCGTCCGAGGTATCGTAGAAGTACGTGCAGACGCCGGAGTGGATGCGCCGTCGCTCCCCGCCGACGATCGACATGGTAGCGAGAGAATAGATCGGCAGCAGCGCACGGGCGGCGCTGGAGCGCAGGGCGGCGGCCAGTGGCGCATGCGCTTCGAAATTGGTGATCTCGAATGCGCTTTCGGAGCGCTTGTCGCGCGTGCGGAAGCGGACGATCGGAAAGATGTCCCGGCGCAGGGGATAGAAACAGACGCTCGGGTGCCTCGCGGCCGCGACCGCATGAAAAGCTGCTGATGAATGCGGTGTGTGGCGTTCCGCTGCGCGGGCGCGCCGGCGGCCGCCATAGTCGTGCGAAAGGAGCAGGATGTGCTGGAAGCCTTTGGCCTCCAGCTTTCCGATCGCGTCGAAGAGCGCGTCGGACGCGCCCTTGAGGTCGCCATCGCCGATCAGGTGGGTTGTGCAATTGGACAGCCGGAGTTCTCGGACGTCAGGCTCATTTATTTCGCGGGTTTCATAGACCCGCATGAGAAGGAGCGAAGTATCGTCGTCTGCCGGGCGGGTTGTGTAGGCAATGAGTGCGACATTCGGTGAAGCGGCGCTGAGCGAATAGGAGAGCGGCAGGATCGTTAGGGCGCTTCCGAGCGACTGCGAGTGCCGCCATTCCGCAGTTCCGGAGATGCCGGGACTGCTTGTTTCCTGCAGGTTGAGCCCTTGGAGCTTGATTGGCGCAATGTGCCCAAGGGCTCGCTCAAGGGCTTGGGAAAATGCATAGGCGATATCGGCAGCATTCGATTTGGCGACCGCTTGGCTGCGCAGCAGGAGCGCGTTGAGGGGGAGGGCGCTGCGCGCCTGCAGGGATCTGAGGATTTCCGCCAACGCGACTTCTAGCAGCAACGCTGTTGCGGCGAGCTGGACCGGAAAGCGGCGCCCGGTGTCGGATTTCGGCTTTGCGTCAATGTCGTCTGCGGAGAAAAGGCCGTCCAGATAGAGGATGTCGATGCCGCCGCCGGCGGCGAACGGGGTGAAGGTTTCTGGCTGAAACGGCCCGTGGCCCTCGGGCCTGGACTCGCAGATCGTGAGCCGGATAGGGACCAGCGGTTCGTCGAACTTCCGCTTGAGGGTCGTTGCAATGGGCTCGGCCGATTTGGACAGGGTCCATTCGCTGAGCCGGTACCGCACCTGGAAAGACAGGAAGACGCCGGGATGAACGATGTTTCCGCTGCTGGTGAGAATGTGGTCGAGCCATGTTGCGTCGTCGCGACGCCCGGGGTCGCTGCGGAGGAAGTCAGTTTCCTGAACGAAGGCCGTATTTTTAAGAATGGATTTTAGGACCGAAACGGTGACCGGCAATTCCTTCGATTTGCGGCCTTCTGGCAGCAGATGAGGTCGCTTGCGGATCGTGCCAACCAGGTCGTCCGACATCTTTTCGACGACCGGAACGAGGGACCGGAGTTCAGCGAGTAGATCTTTGATCGCCCGATAGGGATCGGCGGCGATTTGCGCGGCGATTTCGGCTGCTTCGCTTGGTAGGTTTTGCGGTGGGCCTGACCGCAGGGTCAGGATCAGCGCGACGAGGACTTCGAGACAGCGTCCGCGCTGGTATTGCTTGTCCGGGTCGCTGAGCGAATCCTTGTTCGGGTCGAGGATCGCGGCAAGTTTTTCGACGCGGGCTTGAAAAGCTGTGAGGGCGTTGAAGGCGAGCGTCTGCCAGCCATTCACTCTCAGCCGATATGAAATCGCGCGGTCAGCCGAGAGGCCGCCGTCGAAGCGCTGCTCGTAGAGCTGGGCTTCTGGCTCGAACCAGATGGGCAGATTGCCGTAGAAGGACGCTGACGACAGCGAAACAGAGAGGTCTCCGACGGAATTGGCTCCGTAGAGCGAGGACGGGTCCAGCTTGGTCGGTTGCTGCGGATCGAGCGCCAGCGCGACGCGCGCCGCCGCGATCCGCATCGCGTAGGTCTGGAAGGGCGTCAATTCCTTGGGGTTTGCCTTGTCGAGTTGGGCAATGTCCCCAAGGATCTGCATGGCGACGTGCAGGCGCGCTCTGGATAGCGCCACGTCTTCGAGGAAGACGAGGAAGCGGCCGAGCTGGCCTGATGTGTCCAAGCGCGCGCGGCTGGAGACGCCGATGATGTCATCTGCCGTCCGATTGCGATCTTGGGCGGCGGCGCCTTCAAGCGCCTGTATGATCCGCGACTTCCAGTCGGTCGCCGTAACCCGCTCGATGGCCAGCAGAGTTTTCCCGATGGCCGACGAGGCATTGTCGCCAAAGGTCGCCGGGACGATGGAGGCAATTTCAGGCGTCCGTTCAAGGAAATGCTTTCCCTTGGTCGAGCCGGCGAAGAACGAGAGCGCGGCGTCGACGGCTGGCCTAGCGCTGTCGCTGGCCAGCGCCGCGTCGATCTGGGGGCGCAGGATGTTGCGGATACGTTCGACTGCGGTCGCAGCCGCGTTCCTGTCGTTCCCGATCCCGGCCCCGACCTTTCTGACGACGATCTTGGAGAAGGCTTCCAGGTCGGTTTCGAGGAAGTCGATCGGCTTTTCGCCGAGGCCGACGCATAGGGCGCGGAGCGTCGGGATCGGGTCGATGACGATGCGATCGCCTTGAACCTGGATGAGGGGCGCGTTGAGCGGCCCCGTCAGGTGATCCGCAAGTCGGTCGGCGATCGCCGTGAGGTTGATCATCGGCGAGCACGGAACGAGCGCAGCTCGCGCGCCGAAGGCCGCAGCAGTCGTCATTATTCCGTTCCTCACCGCCAGAGCGATGGATTTAGATTGTGCTAGTGCTCGGCAAGCTTACGGCCATCGGAATATCGAATCAAGAGGAATACGCCTCCTACGTCGAAGACCGCGCCGAAGTCCGCGAGCAGAAGAGCAAGGTGACGGCCTTCGCCGCCAAGCTCGCCGCCGCCCGGAAAGCCGGCGACGCCGAGGCGCGCGCCAACCTGCAGGCCGAGCAGGACGTCGAACAGAAGAAGCTCGACGAGATGAATGCCGAAAGCGGAGCACAGATCATGCGCCCGATCGAACGGCTCGGCATTTCGCCCGGCGCACAGTTCCTGCAGACCATGACGCTGGATTCGCCGACCGATGCCGAACTCGGCCTGCTGCTCGACGCGCTGAAGCGCTTCGCCTCGTCCTGCCGCCTCGGTGGCCTCGAAAGCATCGGCTTCGGCCAGATCAAGGCCAGCTGGGTGATCGAAGAAATCGATCCTACCAACCTCCAGAAGGAGAGGATCGGCACGGTCCAAATCTCGGATTGCGAATTCGACGCTGATCTGTCCCATCCGACGCTGAGGCGCGCGATCGATGCGTGGAGCGCCTACGTCAGCGCGCCGGAAAAGATCGCTCTGACGCCCGCCGCTCTCGAACAGGTCATCGCAGCGCGCTGATCCTTTCGCCTCCGACAAAGGCCGGCGCGATGCGCCGGCCGCCCTGCCCATCACGGACCGCCGCACATGTCTTTGCAAATCACTCTTGAGACCTGGCGCTCGAAATCGCCCGCCGAACTCGCAACTCTCATGTTCCAGCCCGGCGGCGCCGTTTCGCAGCATCTTGCCAGCTACGCCTTCAACGGCGTGCAAGCGCGCTATGCCGAAGCCGTCATAGCGACCCTGCAGCGGGCGGAGACGCCGCAAGCAACGATCACCTTCGCGGAAGCTGGCACTGGCGTTGGCAAGACGCTTGGCTATCTCGTGCCCACGCTGGTCTACAGCGCGCTCACGCGTCAGCGCATTCTGGTTTCGACCTATACGCTCGAACTGCAACGCCAGATTTTTCGCGATGACGGTCCGCTGGCGCTCAGGATCGTCGAGCAGCTGACCGGCAAAAAGCCGGTCATTGCGCCACGCCGCGCGCGCTCCAATTTCGCCAGCCCGTCGCGCTGCCGCCGCCTCGCCGCAGTCGAAACGCCTGCCCGCGCCGTCGCGCTCGCCAACCTGGCAGCCTTCGCTGATCAGGCGCTCGCCAGCACAAACACTACCGAAGATCCGTGGTCGCGGATTGAAGCCGGGCTCATCGACGCCTGGCGCGAAGACAATCAGGAGCTCGCCGAACAGATCGCCGATCTCGACACCAGCGCTTACGCGCTCGATTCCGCTTCGCCACCGGACGAGCAGGCGCTCTGGGCCGCATCCATCGGCCTTGCCGACGATGCCAACTGCCTGATCGCCACCCATGCCTCGACCATCATAGACATGAAGCTCTGGGGCGCGTTGCACGGCGCCAAGGAGCAGCCGTTCGCAATCGCAATTCTCGACGAAGCCGACCAGATCGAACAGGCCGCACATTCGGCCTTGGGCGTCGAACGCTCCGTCCCCGGCATGATGTTCCGCCTGCGCGCGCTGCAAAGCGCGCTTGCCGCGGCCCCGCTCGCTGCCGATCTCCGGCAGCAGATCTCGGGCCCGATCATCGACGCGCTCTCCAAAGCCGAGCCGCTTGCGGAGGAAGCCCGCGCGCTCGTCCCTGCCCGCGGTCCACAGAATGTCGCAGTCCAGACGTCTGCCCCGTGGCTGGAAACCCTGCGGTCTGTAGCAGACGCCATGGACGCCGTCATCCGCGTCGGCAAGGCGATTGAGGATCCAGGTTTCCGCGATGAATTGCACGCGCTGACACGCACGCACGCCGACATCCTGACATTCCTCGAATGTCTCGATGAACCGGTCGACAACGCCGGCCGCCGCGCCGGCCGCGCCAGCCTGTCGTTCTCGCCGGTGTCGCAGGCGCCCTCGATGGTCGTCCACGCGATCGCCGGCGGCCGCATCATGTCGCGCCTCTGGAACGACAAAGCCGAACTCTGCCGTTCCGTCTTCGTCACCTCCGCAACGCTCGCCTTCCCCGGCAAGCCGGCGGCGACCGCGTTCTCCTACATCGCCAAGGCGCTCGGCGTGCGCGACGAGGCACGGATCAACCAGGATCTGAACGTCCAGCTGGAGCCGGCCAATTTCGGCCATCCGACGTTTGTGCTGGCACATCCCAGCGCCCCCTCGCCCAATCGCGAGGATGACCAGAAGGAGTTGCGCGGCGAGCAGTGGCTCATCTATGCGGCCGACGCAATCGTCGCCGCCGCTGCAAAATCGCGCGGCCGCACGCTGGTCCTGACCACCTCGCATGCCGACGCCACCCATATCGCAGCGCGGATCGGCGATCGCCTCAACGACCGGCTGTTCGTGCGCGGTCCGCGGGACTCGCTGAAGCGGACGCTGAACGACGCCAGCGCACACGACAATGGTGTGGTGATCGCCGCCGGCGCATGGCAAGGGCTGAACAAGCCGGGCTTCTTCAAGACCGGCGTCATCGCCCGCCTGCCGTTCACGCCGCGGCCGTCAGTCCCAATCGAAGGCGCTTCCGAAGCTCCGCCGACATTCTCGATGTGGAACATGGTCAGGCTTCTGCGACAGGGCATCGGCCGCTTCATCCGCTCTGCGTCGGATGCGCCTGACATCTGGATCGTCGATCCGCGCATCGGCCTACCAGCCTCCAAGCGCAACGTGCTCGTCGGCGACCAATTCCTGACGCCGCATCCGCAGTCGCAAAAAGTCTACCTGACGGCCGCAATCCCGACGCGCTTCATACGCGCGCTGAATGCGGCCGAGCTGTTTGCGCCTCTTTCGAAACCGAAATCCGCGCCGTCCCCGAAGCGCGGCAAGAAGAAAGCCGCCGCATGAAGCCCTTCGTCCTCATCGCCGCTCTCAGAACGCCGATCGCGCTGCAGCGCCCGCTGCACCTCGACGGATTGCTGCTCGCAGCCGCCTTCAAGCTCGATCCGAGCAAGATGGCGTCGCTCGACGGGCTCATCGCGTCATTCGATGGGATCCCCAAGGCGTCCGCCGGCTTCCTCATCTACGAGGGCCACGGCGCGCCAGTTCAACCCATCACGCGCGTGCGCGCCGTGCGGATGAACTCCTCGCTCGTCGCAATGCTGCATGCTGATCCAAAGAAGCCAGCGACAGCCAACCAGATCGACGCGATGTCGCCGTATCGCGCACGCCTCACGCCGCATCGACCGATTGCAGCTATCCGCGAGGTCGCCTGGCAGGCGACCGGCGACGCCGACGCCGTTCTCCAATTGGCGCGCTCGATCGACAATCTCGGGGCCATGCATGGCCAGGGGTTTGGCGAAGTCCTCAGCTGGCGAACGGAATCATGCTCAGCAGATCCCGCTGAAAGTGGATGGCGCAAGGGCGAACGCCTCCTGCGCCGCCTGCCGATCGAGCGTACGACGAAAATGTTCGCCACGCGCCCGCAAAATGTCCTCGAGGACATCGCAGCGCCGGCCCCGCCCTACTGGATGAAGGACGTCGTCATCCCGGTACTGGAACCGACGCTCGCTTCGCTCATCATGCAGGAACACGCTGCGCGTGAGATTCTTGCCTTTTGACCTCACCCAGAAATCTCTCTTCGGCACATCAATGCATTAATACCAAGAGTTCGCCCCGCGAACGCGGGGATCGTCCCAGGACTTCGTCACGAAATTCCAGAATGCTGGCGTCCGCCCCGCACTCGCGGGGATCGTCCTGTTACGTCGACCCGATCGATACCGACCGGAGTAGTCTGCCCTGCAACTGCAGGGATCATCCAGCCTCCGGAGCTTTGTCCCGCTCGATGTATTAGTCGCCCCGTAAGCACGGGGATCGTCCTCTGCTAGATACGTCTCAACGTCATGTTATTTGGTCCGCCCCGTGAAAGCGGGGATTGCCCGCCGATGCCATTGACGCTGACCAGAACAGGCATGTCGGCCCCGTACACGGGGATCAACCAATCGCCTGGTTCAAGCGCCTCGAAAGCCGTGCATCCGCCCCGTGCACGCGGGGATCGTCCTCACAGGATGCAAGACGCCGCCGTCTCGACGTGTCTGCCCCGTAAACGCGGGGATCAACCCCATGATTGAAAGTCCCTCTCAGTTTTGGCCAGGAGTTCGCCCCGTACGCACGGGGATCAACCGTACGTCCACAACGAAAACCTGGATCGGGATTCATCGCTCCGCTACTGCGGAGATCGCATACGATCGAAAGATCGAGCAGGTGCAAAAATCGGATGACCCGCTTCTTGCGGAATCACACAACTACGCTTTTTCACTGGATTTTCCCGGGCACGGCGGATCAGACGGGCCGCTGCTGTCGTCCATCGAGGACATGGCGGACTGGGTCGCGCGCGCGCTCGATCATCTCGGCGTGAAACAGGCGGCGGTCGTCGGCCACAGCATGGGCGCGCTATCAGCCATTTCCTTCGCCGCGCGGCATCCCGACAAAGCACGCGCGCTCGGCCTCGTCGGCGCGGCGCTCGCCATGCCCGTGTCGAAGGATCTGCTCGGCGCGGCGGCGAGCGACCATCACGACGCGATCGACATGGTCAATCTCTGGGGCCACGGTTTTCACGCGGGGATCGGCGGCTGCGAATGGCCGGGCGTGTGGATGACGGGCGCGAGCGAAGACCTGCTGGAGCGCGCCGACAAGGGCGTGCTGTCGAACGATCTTGCCGCCTGCAACGCGCATCAGGCCGTGGCGGAGAACGCCGCGAAGATTTCCTGTCCCGCGCTGGTCGTGCAGGGCTCGCGCGACATGATGACGCCGCTCAAAGGCGCGCGCGCGCTGGCGGCCGCGATGCCGAAGGGTTCGATCCAGATCGTGCAGGGGGCGGGGCACATGGTGATGATCGAGCGCGCGACCGAGACGCTGGAGGCGCTGGCGAGCGCGATGTGAGACTGCCGCCCTACCTCCCCGCTCGCGGGGAGGCCGCATTGCGCAGCAATGCGGGTGGGGTCTGCCGGGCGTTGTCGGCACTGCGGCCAATGCCCGGCGCTCCCCACCCGTCGCCTGCGGCGACACCCTCCCCGCGAGCGGGGAGGGAGGAGCGCCCCTACTTCGCGGTTTCCTTCAGCGCCTCGTCGCGCAATTCACGGCGCAGGATCTTGCCGACATTGGTCTTCGGCAGGGTCTGGCGGAATTCGATGACGCGCGGGCGCTTGTAGCCCGCGAGATTGTGCTCCGCGAATTTCGCCAGCTCTTCCTTGCTCACCGGCTTCTTCGGCACGACATAGAGCGCGACCTTCTCGCCGGAATTGGAATCCGGCAGGCCGACGACCGCGCATTCCAGCACGTCCGGGTGCTCGGCCATCGCCGCCTCGACCTCGTTGGGATAGACGTTGAAGCCGGAGACGAGGATCATGTCCTTCTTGCGGTCGACGATGCGCAGATAGCCGTCGTCGTCCATCGTGCCGATGTCGCCGGAGCGGAAGAAATTGTCCGCCGTCATCACCTTGGCCGTCTCGTCCGGACGGTTCCAGTAGCCCGACATGTTCATCGGCGCGCGGATGGCGATCTCGCCGGGTTCGCCGTGCTTCACCTCATTGCCGTCGTCGTCGAGAATCTTGATCTCGACGCCGGGCATGGGCAGGCCGATCGTGCCGGTGAACTTGTCCGAATCCGCGCGATTGCAGGTGACGCCCGAGCAGGTTTCCGACAGGCCGTAGCCCTCGATGATCGGGCAGCCGGTGATGGCGAACCATTTCTTCGCCACCGCCTCCTGCACCGCCATGCCGCCGCCGTTGGAAACGGCGAGGCCGGAGAAGTCGAGCTTGGCGAATTCGGGATTGTTGACGAGGCCGTTGAACAAAGTGTTGACCGCCGGGAAGGTGTTGAAGCGGTACTTGCCCATCTCCTTGATCAGTCCGGGCAGGTCGCGCGGATTGGGAATGAGCACGCACAGGCCGCCGAGCCGCATGGCGAGGAAGGCCACGGAAACCAGCGCGAAGACGTGATAGAGCGGCAGCGCGCAGATCGAGACGATCTGGCCCTTGATCTTTCCCGTAGACATGGCCGGCTGCAGCCAGGCCTCCGACGCCAGCACCGCCGCGAGCAGCGCGCCATGCGTCAGCACCGCGCCCTTGGAGACGCCGGTCGTGCCGCCCGTATATTGCAGGATGGCGACGTCCTCGCGCTTCATCGCGGGCGCGGAGAACGGCTTGCCCGCGCCCTGCGCGAGCGCCGCCTTGAAGGTGACGTGGCCGGGCAGCGACCAGGCCGGCACCATCTTGCGACGCACGACGAAATTGACGATCGCGCCTTTGGGGAAACCGAGCATGTCGCCCATGCTGGCGACGATGATGTGCTTCACCTGCGTCTTCGGCAGGGCCTCCTGCAGCACGGAAGCGAAATTCTCGAGCACGACGATCGCCGTCGAGCCGGAATCCTTGAGCTGGTGCTCGAGCTCGCGCGGCGTGTAGAGCGGATTGACGTTGACCGCGATGAAGCCGGCGCGCAAGACGGCTGCGAGCGCCACCGGATATTGCAGCACGTTCGGCATCATGATGGCGACGCGGTCGCCCTGCTTCAGGCCGCGGCCTTGCAGATAGGCGCCGAAATCGCGCGACATGCGGTCGATGTCGCCGAAGGTGATGGCCTTGTCCATGCAGACATAGGCCTTGTCGTTCGCGTATTTCTTGAAACTGTCCTCGAACAGCGCCGCGAGCGACGCATAGGCGCTCGTATCGACGTCGGCCGGCACGTTCGGCGGATAGCTCTTCAACCAGATCTTGTCCATGTTCCCTCCTCGCGGCTCTTGGGCGACCGCATATGGTTTACCTATAGACAGATATCGGGCGCTTGTCTTGCAACTCCAGACTATCCCGTGGGCGTGAACATCGGGACATTCTGTCCGTTCTCGGCCGGCTTGAACGCGACCTTGACGCGCTGGCCGATGCGCAGCGAATCGAAATCGCAATCGACGAGATTGCTCATCATCGTCGGCCCCGCATCGAGCCTGACGAAGGCGATAGCGTAGGGAACGGGCGCGCGCCGCATGACGGAGAAGGAATAGATTTCTCCCTCGCCGTTCGTTTCCGTCCATTCCGTCTCGCCGAAGCAGAAGGGACAGAGCGCGCGCGGATAGAAATGCGGCTCGCCGCAGGCAAGGCATGTCTTGACCAGCAGTTTGCCGGCGCTGGCGGCGTCCCAATAGGTCTGCGTCTCGACATTGGCGACGGGCGCGAAAATCTTGCGTTGGTTCGTCATCATGCGCGCTCCATCACGAGGACGGCCGCGCCGTGGCGCGTGCCGAGCGAACCGCCGGTGCCCGAGGCGACGGCGAGATCGCAATTCTTCACCTGCACAGCCGGATGCGCCTCGCCGCGCAACTGCCGCACAGCTTCCAGCACTTTCGTCAGGCCGCCGCGATTGGCGGGATGATTGGAGCAAAGCCCGCCGCCATCGGTATTGAACGGCAGCCTGCCGACGCCGGAGATGAGATTGCCGTCCGCGACGAACCGGCCGCCCTGTCCTTTTTCGCAGAACCCCAGATCCTCGATCTGCTTGAGCACGGTGATGGTGAAGCTGTCGTAGAAGGAGGCGTATTTCATGTCGGCCGGCTTCACGCCAGCTTCCTCCCAGGCGCGGCGGCCGGCCGCCTCGATACCGGTGTAGGAGAGATCGATGCGCCCGCCGTCGGTGTGCTTGGGCTGCTCGCCCGCGCCGAGCACGTTGACGACAGGCTTCTTCAGGCTTTTCGCGATCTCCGGCCGCGTGACGATGATCGCGCCGCCGCCGTCGGTGATGACGCAGCAGTCGAGCCGATGCAGGGGGTCGGCGACGAGCGGCGAGTTCACCACCTCTTCCACCGTCACGACATTGCGCAGCAGCGCATGCGGATTGTGCTGCGCGTGATGGGAGGCCGCGACCTTGATCCACGCGAGCTGCTCGCTGGTCGTGCCCCAGTCGTGCATGTGGCGCATCGCCACCATCGCGTACATGTTGGCGATCGTCGGCGCATAGGGCTGCTCGAATTGCGCGTCGGGCACGGCCGGCGGCACGATGCGCGGCGCGGTGCCGGTCGCCATGCCCTCCGAGCGCGGCTTGCCGGCGAGCGTGACGAGCGCGACGTTGCATTTTCCCATCGCGATGGCCTCGGCGGCATGCGCGACATGCAGCAGGTAGGACGAGCCGCCGACGTCGGTCGAATCGACGTGGCGCGGCTTCAGGCCGAGATAGTCGACCATGGAGATCGGCCCCATGCCCGGCGCGTCGCCCGCGCAGAAATAGCCGTCGACGTCGTCCTTGGAGAGGCCGGCGTCGGCGAGCGCGCCTTTCGCGACCTCGGCGTGCAACTGGGCGAGCGACTTGTCCGGCGCGCGCCTTGTGGGATGTTCGTATATGCCGGCGATGCAGGCCGCCCTCTTGATGCTCATTCGGCTCTTTCCGTTTCTTCCCTGTCGCGCGATTGCGTGCGATCCTAGAGACGGGCGGCGGGGCCGCCAATGCGCGGGCGCGCACGAATGATATGCGGGAGGCGCAGATGAACAAGGCGCGCGACAACAAGACTCGCGATAGCAAGGCGCTCGGCGGACTGAACCTGCATTCCCCAAGTGGCGTGGCGTTTGAGGTGAAGATCGCCTGTATCCGAGCGCTAGACAAGGATTTTCTGCCGCAAGCGGCACCTGCGGTCGCGCAGACTGCTGGATCTGGACGGATCAGACCGCGAAGCCGCTGTTTCCTTGCCCAGGGGCGGCGTTTTTCAGCGCAGCGGACAGATCTGTCCAGCCGCTTTCGTTCAGTTTGAGCGTGGATCGCGATCATGCGCATAGCGGTGGCGCTCGCAATCGGCGGATAGCGGCGAGGATGGCGCGTACCATCGTGCCGGTGACAGCGACCTCGGCCAGCTGGAAGGTGATGGTGCGGGCGTGACGGACCACACGTGCCCCGATCTTGATCAGCTTCAGTTGCAGGCTGGTCAACGACCAGTCGGCCATGGCCTCGGGCAGCTCGATGCAGCGCAAGAAGGTGGCCAGGTTGTACGCCAGGGCGTGCAGTTGCAGCCGCACCTCATTGTCGCGGAACTTCCGGCACGACAGCCGCGTCCAGCGAAAGGCGTATTTGCCCTCTTTGATGTGCTGCTCGGCGGTGCCGCGCTGGTTGTAGAACCGCACCACCCAGTCCGGCTCCATCGGCAGGTTGGTGACGATGAAGCCGACACGCGGGAACAGTTCGCCCGGATGCCATTCGATCTTGGCGATCACCCGGCGTTCCTTGTCCCAGGACGCCGCCTGATACTCGAATTCCTCGAAGAACCGCTTGACCTTGGTCAGTGACGGCCGCCCGACAGGGCGCGTTAGCCGATGCGCGATCTTGTCCTTGAGGACCGCGTTTGCGGGCAGCCGGATGGCGTAGAAGAACCGCGCTTCTTCCAATCGCTCATAGATCGCCGGGATCGCGTAGGCAGCATCGGCCCGGAAGAACCTGCCACCAAGGTCGCGCTCCGCGTAGCGCGCAATGACGGGGTCGAGAACATCACGCCAGCCATCGGCGCTGTGGACGTTGCCATGGCGCAGGGCGCAGCGTTCCAGCATCCCGAACTGGTTGAACAGAAAGTTGGGGTGATAGCAGCTACAGTCGAAATGGCCATTCCAGGCGGACCCTTCCTGGTCGCCATGGGTCGGGCTGACCGAGCTGTCCATGTCCAGAACGATGTACTTCAGCCCGTTACGGTCATGGAACCGGTCGATCCATTGCCCGTTCAGGTCGGCCAGCGCGGCACGGTTCCCGGCCAGAGCCAGCGTCTCGGTCTCGAACCGTCCCATCTGCGATGCCGAGGCCGCTTGTGCATCGACCGCTCTGCCGCCGACAACTTGGCGCATGACCGGATCGCAGGCGAGACGGTTGGCGTCGTTGACATCCTCGTATCCGGCCAGCCGCCCAAAGACTGATTGCCGGAACAGGCCGTCGAGCCGATGGACCGTGTTCTTGCCAGAGCGAGTATCGCGCAGCGCCGCTGACGCCAAATCGGACAACCCGAGCGCGTCATCAAGCTCGCGCATCACCAGAAGGCCGCCGTCGGAACTGAGCTGCGTGCCGCGAAATTCCAGCCGCACGCGAGGGTCGAAATCCACCCGATCTGCCCGTTGCAAGCCCGCACCCTCTGGGTGATCCATGAAACGCGCCCCTCGCAGCCTTCAACACCATGTTTTATATAGGAAATATAATGGTCAGGACAGCGAAATCAGCGCCTTACTTGGGAAATGTGGGATCAAGACAGTGTTTTGCGGCTGCCTTGCCGTTGACGGAATAATTCGCTACTGGTTTGCGACTGAGCCGCATACGTCATTCATGCGGTTTTGCGAATGGCATAACGTATTCAGTCGTCTTCGGAGTCGTCCTCGAAGTGATGGTGCGGGGGGAAAGCGCGGCCACTTGTTTTCCGACCGATGATTTCATCGACCGATACTTCGAAGGGCCGCAGTATGATATGTCGCGCGGCACGTTCGGTCGCAACGCGATAGCTTGAACCGGGAATGAACTGGCACTCGTCGGCGAATTCCAGTGCGTTTGCAGCTTCGAGGCCGAAACGCCTGGCGCGCAGGATCATCAGGGCCGTTTCTTCGTTGACGTGTTTCAGCGCTTTGTCGCGCTGACCCTGAGTCTTTTTCAGGAACGCGAGGGCTTGTTCGGCCTCAGTCACGGTCATGGAATAGAGGGCGTCGGATTTGTTCTGTTCGATCGCCAGAACGAATGGCTTGTATTCACCGTAAATATAATACAGCAACTCGTCGGCGATATCGCCGGCGTTCAGATAGTAATTGGTCAGGTACTTGGCCATGACGAGCTCCTTCGCGGGACTGATTGTTTGGTTGCAGTGCCTCGCCTGCCATGCAGCAGCTCATTCTTCGCGTCGGAGGCCTCGATAAAACGGCGAATTGGGATTGGACCCTGATTTTTGGTCGAGAGCGTCGGGGCAGAGGCTGCGCTGGTGCATGTACCGCTGCGGATGTGAGGCTGCAGGCACGGGTCAGCGACCCCAGAAGCGCCGGTCGTCTCGTGTAGCGATGATTGTGGGATCGACCTGTTAGGCGCGTTTGCGCCCGACCCAGGCAGAGAACGTTGCGTTGAGGCCCGCTTCGACGGAATTTCCGACGATGATATGCGCAGCGTGGATCGACGCTGCGACGGCCTGGTGGTGTTTCAGCGGCACGGGTTCGTCGAGTTCGATAAGCCGGATGAAACGCTTCGAGACGCCGGCGTTCGCGGCAAGTTCGTCCTGCGTCCAGTTGAGGAGGGCTCGCGCCGCCCGGAGCTCCGCGCCTTTGAGTGGCGCCATGGGCTGCGGGTCGATCGGGAGATGCGAGGATTGCGCCAGGGAGGCCGAGAGGTCGTCGAGCCTGCGGCGCAGAGGCGCAATCATGCCCTGAATTTGCGCGGTGAGCTGCGCCTTCATGTCAGAGAGGATCTTCTGGCCGGTTGCGGCCGTGATCTTGTCGAGAGCATGGTTCTGCTTGAGCTGCGGCATGTCGTCCATGGGGGCTGTGTTCCGTGGTTGAGCAGTCTGCTGGCGCGCGGGCCGCCTTGGAGCCTTGATCGTAAAATTGTCCGGGACTTCGGAGAACAATCTGTCGCGGCAATATTTCTCGATTGCCTCGGGCAGATGGTCGGTCGCTTGAACGTCGGAGAGACCGCGAGCGCGGTTCAAGATGGCTTCGGTGCGGCCTGCCTCGAAGCCACGGAATCGGTCGCCCTTCACGAACGGATTTGGGCCACCCGGTGTCGCGGTCTCGATTTCGTATCCGGTAACGAAACCGTCGGCGAACGCGCGCAGGCGACTGGTTGTGGTGTGTGGGGCCCGGATATCCGGATTATTGGCCCGGAGTTCCCGGCGCTTTTCGGCGGCGGCTATCGTAGCTGCCGCTGTGCGCGCGTGACCAGGTGATAGGGATTTCATGGGCAGAGCCTGGATAGAAGTTGCCATGGGGCGGACGCCTAGTCTGCTGCTTTGGCGGCTGGCGGACGGCTGGCGGCGTGCGGCGCTGAAAGCAGAGCGATGAACCGGGCGGATGCCGTTGCGACGGCTTCCTCGATTGCCTGGCGGCAGTTCTCCTCGAGAGCCTCGATCTCGGTCTTGAGCAGGGCGGCGGCTCGTGCGGCTCGAACGAGGGGACCGGGATCCGCGGGGCCAAAGCTTCGTTCGCGCTCGGCTGCGACCCAATCGACCGGAACCGATAGCGCGTCTGCAATGGTCTGATCGCTGGCGGAGCCGTCGTAGCCAGCGCGTGCGATTGGATAATGGAGCCGCAGCGCGTCCAGAATGGCGAAATTCTGGTCCAGTGTCGGCGTGGCCGCCTTCAGGCCAGCATAGCCCGCGACGGCTGGACGTTTTGCCTCTGGTGTCGCGGGTCTTTGCGGCGCGTCCGCTTTGGCGTCGTGGTCTGTCGCGGTGATCGTTCCGCTTTCAATGACGCGCGTTTTCCGGCCGGGTAGGAACTTCATCGGCGCCGCGATGAGCGGGCTCGCCGCGGCGATCACGGCCGCGAGGGCGTGGACGTCTTTGATCAGAGGGGCGAGCCATGGATCGGTAATGTCGCCCAAGGACGTGTTGCCGTGTGGCAAAGCGGCCAGGCGGTTTGCGGCGGTCTTCAGCCAATCTGGGGCGTCGGCGGCATTCGCTCTCGTTTCGCTGACGAACATGGTCGCGAGCGAGCGGCGAACCCCGTAGCCGGAATACGCAAATATCTGCGCGGTTTCCGCGATCGACTTGCCTCTCGTCCATCGGCCTGATTTGTAGCCGACGGAGCAGTCGAATATTTTGAGACGTTTCGTGTTCGGCTGGTCCGCTCGCCAGGCTGCGTAAGCGGTCTGGAAGTCCGAGGGTGCTTTGGACATGGAGTTGGATCCTAATTGACCGGATATACAGGCGGCAGAAGGAGACATGGCTGGAGCAGGGGAAACGAGGTTTGCCCAGCCTGTCATTTGGCGTGAACTGAATTGCAAAGGTTCAGGCGACCGTGCCGCCTGCCTTTTTGACGGCGGCCATGATCTTCTCGCGGTGGCTTGGCGGCGTCAGGACGATCACCGTCGAATGTGGCTGCTTTCGCTGCCAGGCCTTCGCGGCGTCGACGAGGGAGCGCCGCCTTTGGCTTTCATCGATGTAGACGCCATGTGAGAAAGTCACGATCGAGGATGCTTTGCCTTCAAGCGGAACGTCGTCATCGAGTAGCTCGCCATCGATGCGAATGTCGTCATTGTCGACCGAGAATTGGTCAGGCAGCGTCTTTGTGAATGCGGTCCATTCCGGCATCGTCATGGTGACCGACGGCGGAAGGTGCTTCCAATTGTCGAGTGGGATGCCAGAGATACGCTTTTCGATGTGCTTGTAGATCGAGTTGTCCTCGCTATAGACATTCCCTGTTGCGTCGATCTTTGTGCCAAATTTCTCCATCTTTACAGCGAAGATGGAAAAGTTGATCTGCCGGATGGTGGTAGCGCTCCATCCCTGCTCTATTGCGTAGCGAGGCATTACAAAAGCTTTCATCGTCTTTTCTCCGTCGCGGTGGCGGGCGATCATTGTTTTCTAGGTAAAGTCCAATTCGATGTCGCTGAATGAGCTTTCGAGAAGGTTTTTAAGGACGTCACGGCGCCGCGCCGTGTAGGTGCGCGCCTCGAAGGCGTCTTCCGGGTCGATCAGAACGCCGTCGGGCGCCTCAGCGTCGAACTTGTGGTGTTCTGGCGTCAGGCAGCCATGCAGGCGGGCGTGTGTGGCCCGACGCGCGGCGGTCTGATCAACGGCGCGGATCCGGCGGTTTGCGTCGTAGAACTCGACAGCGCCGGTCTTCGCCAGGCGCAGCCAGATCCTCATGGGGACACGATAGGAAACGCCCTGGGCCATGAGGAAGGCGCGATGGCGATATTCCATGCGCGACATCTGGCTGCGGGCAGTCTCGCGAGTGACGGCCGCGTCGCCACCGTGGGCGTTCAGCCAGGCGAGCGCCTTGGCGCTTGATTTGTCGAGTGCCGCTTCGTCCATGAAATCACCTCCTAATAGGGAGCCCCGCTGGAGGACGAATCCGCGAGTTCGGAGGAAATTTATTTTTCCGCAGGACCGGTTGTTGGCATTTCGTTGGACAGCGCCGGCGCCTCGTATCTGCGTCTGGCCTGCTCTAAGTGTTCCCGGACCAAGTCGGGAGGAAGCAATGCCGGAAGAAGAACGGATTACGGTCAAGGCCGAGGTGGATGCTTACGTTTCGACAGCCCGGGCGATGTACCGTATCGATGAGGAGCTGAGTGCGATCGAGGTGACCGATCCCCCAGTGGTCGTCAGGACGCCAGATGGCGCGAAGGTCATGGCGTGGCTGCCGGTGGCCGACGAGGATCGTGACAGGCCGGCAGATAGTGGTGTTGGATGACCGTCAGTCCTTTTTGCCGGCTTTCGGCATCGGGACGGCGAACATCGAGTACAGGGTGTGGTTATAGACGACGACGTGCCGGATTTCCTCCAGCGTATATTCCGACTGCTTGGAGAATGCGACTTCTGCGAGAGCGTCGATCTGGTGTGGATACGGGTTGAGCATAGGCTCGGCGACGCACGCCTTCACGTGGACAAGTATGGCCGAAATGTCGGCTTCGGATAACGTCCGCATTTTAACCCTTGAACGGTGAAAAGTGGGCTTTCGATTGGATCATAGCGGGTTGCTTTAAGCCGCCAATGCTTGATGGGAAAGCATTGCAAACACAAGAAGATGTGCAAAACCTGAATCTTGCGCCTTCAAGGGCTGGCGAGGACAGGCGGGTTTTCGGTAAGACGCCTGCCCATTTGAACAAAAATCGAAAACAGCGATGGTTTTGCATGTGGGCCGAGGCCCGTTTGATCAGTCGACTTTGGGCCACAAGGTGTTGTCCGCTCATAGGCATTTGCGTAGCCGGCACGCGGTCGCGCTTGAGAATATGAATTGCGCCTGGCGCGAGCTTGAGCGCAGCGATGGCGCTGCCGAGTGGCTTTCTGGCGCCGTCGACTGTGAAGAGATCGATCAACTTGCGCAGCTGCTCGCCCTTTGGAAGGGTGTCGCAGAAGTTCAGGGAACCGGACGTGAGCTTGTCGGGATTCTTGAAGGTCTCCTCGCCGGAGACGGCGTTTCGCGCGGACAAGCCGCCGAGATCGTCGAGTTGAAGGCCTTCTATGAAGAAATCGACCGGGAGGTGCTGAACGACGTCGCGATCATCAATCGTGTCGTCCTGCGCGTCGAGGTCGTGTGAAGGCGCTGCCGTCGCGGGTGGGCTTCATCGGCCGGCAGCGACACGCTGAAGGAGAGGGACAGCGATCTCCATGTCGGGCATTTGGCTGACGAGATCATAGAGATCGGACAGCGACGGCCGCCCGGAGGCGCGTGCTCCGGCAGGCTGATTCTTTGGTGTCGCGTCGTCGACGAGGCGCGCCCATTCTTCTTGGCTACACGGGACGATGAAGTCGTCGCGGCCATTGCGGACCAGCGTGAACTGAAGCTGGGCCGGTAGACAGGCAAAGCATTCGAGCAAAAATGCCCTGAGGTGATGCGCGCCGGCGAAGTACCGATTGCCGGATACCTCTTGGAGCGTCGGCAGAACGCTCGAACGGACGATGTAGCGGTCGAGCAGCGTCGCCAAGCGGCCGAATGCGGGCCGTTTGGCGTCTCGGCTTCGCTCGCGATGGCGCGACACGAAGTGTCCGACATTGGATGGCGCAAGGCCGAACGCGGAGCTGAGCTCCCGATAGGTCTGGCTTGACCCGTTCACGCTGTAGACCGCGCGCAAGATCTCCTTGTTTCGCGGGCTCTCGTAGGCGATCGACTTCTCGAAATCGCCGACGAGCGTGCCTCCAAGGTACGGGTGCTCGGCGCTGGGCTTGAACAGCAGGCTTTCGAAGTGGTGCATGTTTTGACTGTAAAGTGTGGCGCCGGTCAGCGACAGCTACGGTGTGCTCTACGCCTCGGTGTCGTTGCAGATTTTGGGGGTTGAATGACGGGTAGCGATCAAATCGTTGATCGAGTCACGGACTAAAGGGGACAGCCAGACGGGCAGGGATATTCGCGGCTGACGTCATTCGCGGTCAGTTGCTGTCCACGCCAGGGAATGGACACGTAATGCGCCGCTCTAGTTGAAGACGACCGGGTCGCAATGAGTTGGTCTGGCCGCAAAAGTCTTCAGTCCGCGGGCAGCCCGGCGCATGCGGTGCGTTCCTGTTGGCAAGCAATAGACGTGATTGCCTCGATGCCGGAGACGGCGAAAGGGCCCTTCGGCGAGCGCGCGCGAGACGTAATCGGCGGCGGGCTCGTTGAGCCGCCGGCGCGGCGCGCCGTGGCGCAGGAGCTGCTCGTAGACATAGGCGTCGCCTCGTTCACCGTTGCGGAGTTTCGAGAGCGCGCGGGGACTGATCAGCGTGGCGTCCTGGGCGACCCAATGCACGCGGGCGGTCCCGCGGCCAAGGTAGATTGCCGAGGCTGCGGCGTAGATGCCTCCGACGTGGCCGGCGAAGATCACGTCGCCATTTGCAGCGGTTCGGGGCTGCGGATCGGAATAGGCGAGCACCAGGTGGTGCAGCGGCCGGCTGCTGGCGTCGGTTTTGACGCTCGAGAGACCGGCGAGCGCGCGCGAGAGAAACCAGGTCTCGGCATTGCCTGCGATCTCGTCGAGGAGGACGAAGCGTCCAAGGTCGCAAAATGGTGCGTCTGCCGCGCCGTAGCGGCGGGCGGCTTTCCCGTTCATCGGGACGGAGAAGACGGCGACGCCGGTCAGCCGGTCGGAATGCGACGTTCGCTCGATGAGCCCGAACGCGGCGATCGCAGCCGGGTAGGAGCGCGAATAGTGGTGCTCGAGCACAAAGGCGCGCGCGGCGGCGTCGCCGATCTGCTCGACGCCGAAATGGCGGGGATCGAACTGTTCGCGCTGGGGCCGGTACGAGGCGCGGCCTTGGCGCCAGCGCATGGCGGCGCCATCCAGCGGCAACGGTAGTTGCAGCATGAGGGACCTTTTCGGGGCGATGTAGAGGGGAGGAAGAATGCCGTGGGGCGGCAGAAATCAGGGGCTTAAACGGAAGATGCGCGCCAGAGGCGCGCATCTTTTCGCAGCGAGAATGATTGAGGGGCCGATTACCGGACGGTGTTGCCGATGCCCATCCGCTGCCCGGATGGGCTCGTGTAGATGCCGCCTGCTGCATTGCGGCTGCCGATGGGGGCGGTCCACACTTTCACTGGGGTTGAATCCAGTCGCGGCTTGACGGTCGGCGGGCGAAGAGGAGCGTTGAAGGGCGACGTCGGGCGAGTGTAGATTGTCATGCCGCCGCGGCTGACAGGGGCGGACACCCGCGCCCCAGACGAGCTTTTGAGCTGAACGGCCTCAGCGGGGGCCGCGGCGGCGAGAAGGAAGATTCCTCCGAGAACGAGAAGTTTACGCATGGCGTTTTCTCCGATGGCGCAGCGAGGATGGGACGCTGCTGACGGAATATAGCATCTAGATCGCGTCCTGAACTGTGCCATAATCGATTTTTCCGTGCTTTCTCGGAAAAACATCTATTGGAGCGAAAATCATGCGTCGAAAGTGGCCGTGGGCGCGTAGCGCTGTCACGTTGGTGGAACTGACCCTCGTCTTGGCGCTCGCCGCCATCGTGGTCATCGTCGGGATGCGCGCTTATTCGGATGCCCGCGAAAATTCGCGGATCCAGCAGCTCATCACGGAAATCGGGCAGGTGCGGGCGGCGGTCGCTTCGCGCTATGAGATGGGCGGCAGCTTCGAGAACCTGAACGCGAGCGTCATCGCGACGTCGATGCCGAAATCTCTGGTGACGAGCGATGGGTCGGCCATCATTGACCCCTACGGCGGCCAGGTCGCGGTCGAGGCGGCGCCGGCGTCGAGCAGCGGCAGCGGGCCGGCGCTGACGTGCACGCAGATTTGCGGAAACGTGCCCTATCCTGCAAAGACCTTTTGTCTTCAGCAGTGCAATGGCGGGCAGCACAGCGGCGGCTCGTCGTCTGTTCCGAGTCTTGGCAAGTATGTGATTTCCCCGGGCAACCTCAACGCGAACGCATGCTTCCGCGTGGCTTCGGGGGACTACGGTCGCGGTCAGGCCGCAGTTCAGGTGAATGGCGGCACGACGCGCAGCTATCCGGTTTCGGCGGCAGACGCGCAGGCGGACTGTTCGGAAGCGCAGAACACGGTCGTGATCGGCTTCAACTGATCATTTGACGAATGTCGAAAGAGGCTTCGGGTGGCGCAGGCTGGCCGAAGCCTTTTTCATTGAGATCGCGAGGTAAGCGAGCTTTTCCTCGGGACAAAAAAGAACCGGCTGGTGGCCAGCCGGTTCGGAAATGCGGGCAGCGTGGGATGTCACGGCCCGGTCGGGCCGGGATAGGGGCCAAGACCGTTGTTGATGAACGCCGTTGCGCAGCCGCTGTTGTAGGGGTCGTTGGCGGCGACCCATGCGGCCGATCCGCAATCTGTCTGCATTTCGGCGACGGTCAGCGTCTGGCCGTTGATGGAAATGCTTCCACCGCCGCCACCGCCTCCACTGCCGCCATTTCCGCCGCCACCGCCGCCGTTGGAGGCGACCTGTCCGAATGCGCCGAAGTCGTATTCGACGGCCACGCGACCGTTCGTCGAAGCGCCGGCGGCCGCGCAAGCCTGTGCTGCGGCGGTCGCATTGACGGGGAACGTCGTGTACGGGCCGCCCGTCGGCGAGAAGTTCATGTCGTAGATCGTGACCTGGAGCAGGTTCTTGTAGCCCGTGAAATTGTTGGCGATGCGCGTGCAAGCGTCGACGGTGAGGCCGTCCATGCCGATCGCGAAGGTGCCGGCGTCATTGTTGACGGCGCCACCGAAGGTGTAGGCCATGCCACGGAAGGGATTGCTGATCGGCGTGAAGCCTTGCTGATCATTTCCAACCAGGCTGGGAGGCATGGCTTTTGCGATCATGGAATTGGACAATGTGGAGTAGTTGGTCGACAGCGGAAACACGGAATTGACCGCCGAGAACATCTGCCCGAGCTGCTGATTGGTCGCATGGACCCGCTGGTTTTCCTGGGCCATGTAGTAGGCTCGCAGGACCATGAAGACGACGATGGCGGCGAGCGCCAGGCCGAGTGTCATTTCAACGAGGGTGATGGCGCATCGGCGCATGCGTGGCGCGACGGCGGCGACCGCCGTTGGGGTGGGCGACATGAGTTTTCTCCCGTAGGGGCGCGTTCGTGCGGGATAGTCCGCGCGTTACGGAAGAATACCGGCGGCTGTCAGACTGACAAGCGGTGAAAAGCGCCAACGACGGAGAATCTCAGGAAAGTCTGGCCGGAATTGTCCGTTCGTCGTTTCCCCGGATCGCGGAGGCGACCCGGGCGAGCAGCAGGGCGGCGACGAAAGGCCCGGCCGTCACATGGGTGAAGATCGTGATCCAGCGGGCGATCATCGGCATGAGGAAAGTGACGGCGAGGAGAACGATGTCTGCCCGGCTGATGCGCTGGTAGAGCGCGAGATAGGCGGCAGGGATGGCCAGAATGGTCAGGTCGTAGTCGAGGAACATGGGAGAGATAAGCGGAGTGGCAGCGGCGCCGAGCGCCGCGAGCTCGAGATTGCGGCGCGTGTGGCGGATGGTCATTGCCAGCACGACACAAGCCCAGAGCGCGCTGAAGGCCTGCAGGAAGTAGCCTTGCCAGGCCGGGCCATGAAGGTTGGAGACGATGTTGTAGACCGACTGCCGGTAGTGGCCGGCATTGATCGCCATGGCTTCGTTTCGCAGCGACAGGAACGCGCTCCATGCGCTGATCCCGAAGACCTGGACGGAGGCGGCGATCATCGCGCTCTTTGCGATCGCCGCAGCGATCAGGGCTTTCCAGTGACGGGTGGCGATCAGGAGAACGGGAACGAGCAAGCCAAGCTGTGGCTTCGTCGCCAGCACCGCGGCGGCCAGGCCGGCGATCGCCGGCGCGCGATCGGCATAGGCGAGGCTGGTTGCAAAGAGGCCGGTCGTGAAAAGGCTGTTTTGCCCGGTCAGCAAGGTTTGACTGACGCCTGTGAATGCGATCAGGGGGAGCCATGGCAGCGGGCCGAAAAGCGACCGCATCCCTGCGACGTAGGCGCTGGCGCCGAGGGCGCCCCAGACGAGGCCCGCGGCCTGAAAGGAAAGCAGGGCGAATGGCGCCAGCAGGAGCGCATAGTCTGGCGGATAGAGGTAGGAGAGGAAGGCGAAGCGAAGGCTGAAGAGCTTGGCGATCTCGTGATGCAGGGCCGTTTGGTCGTATTGGATGCGACCGTCGAGCGCATGCCGCGCCTCGATCCAGAATACCTTGAAATCGCCGTAGAGGGGCACGCCGCTCAAGGTATGCAGGCCGTCGGCCGACCAGAAGAATTTGAAGCAGAGGTAGATCTGGAACGCCAGGATCAGGCCAAGCGCGCTTTCGATGAAGGCGCCGGCGACTGGCGACAGCGGCGCGCGGCATGGGCGCGGGGCTTGAATGGCATGCAGGCGGTGTGTTGCGTCGCTCATCACGCTGCTTCGTGACTACGGATCGGCAGGAGGCCTGCGATCTTCAGGAGCGCCTCGGACGTAAGCTCCGCGTCGAGCAGTGCGCCATGCGCGGCAAATCTGTCACTGCGATCGATCCACAAGCGGTCGCAGACGATATCGAGGCTGCTCGCACGACGATCGGGATAGGCGCGCTGAAACAGGCTCTGCGTGCAGATGAAGCGATCAGTCGGGTAGTGATGGTCTCGCCAGCCCTGGCGGCCCGCGCGCGCCAGCTCGTAGTCGAGGGCGTCGCGGTCGTTATGATAGGAATGGGCGACGAGAGCGCTGTCTGCGATGAATTCGAGCAGCGCGTCGGCGATTTCTTTGAACCGAGGCGCTGTCTTCAGCCGCCCGGTCTTGATCCCGTGGACCTGAATGGCTGAAGGGGAAATCGGCCCGTCGGGATTGACGAGGCTGTAATATTCTCCGGCGCGCACGAAGCCGTTTTCCTGGCGGCAGTAGGCGACTGCGCCGATTTCGATGATCACGCCGGGGAAGCGCGCAAAGCGCGAGGCGCGCTCAAGCTTTTGATAGCTGGGCGGCGCGTGCCCAGTCATCTCGAAGTCGATGGCGACGAACCGCGCGACGTTGTCGAGAATTGCCGAGGCCGGCGCGCTGGGGGTTGGTCGAGTCATTGGATCCTTCACGCTGCGTGGCGTCCTTGGGTTCACACCGCGAGGTTGGAGAAGCGGGTGAATTCTTCTTCGAAGGCGAGTGGGACCGATCCGGTCGGTCCGTGGCGTTGTTTGCCGATGATGCATTCGGCGCGCCCGCGCGCCCGCTCGATCTGGTCGAGCCAGGCAGTATGTTCTGCCGTTCCTTCGGCTGGCTCGCGGTTCTTGAGGTAATATTCTTCGCGATAGACGAACATGACGACGTCCGCGTCCTGCTCGATCGATCCGGACTCGCGCAGATCAGAGAGCTGGGGCCGTTTGTCTTCGCGTTGCTCGACCTGACGCGAAAGCTGCGACAGCGCGATAATCGGAACGTTCAGTTCCTTGGCGAGCGCTTTCAGGCCTGTCGTGATTTCCGTGACCTCCTGGACTCGGTTTTCGCCGCGTCCGCGCGATGCCGACAGGAGCTGGATGTAATCGACGATCAGGAGATCGAGACCGGACTGCCGCTTCAAGCGGCGTGCGCGGGCGGCGAGCTGGGCGATTGATATGCCGCCGGTCTGGTCGATGTGGAGGGGCGCGAACTGCATCGCGCGCGCGGCGTCGGCGATTTTGGCGAATTCGGCGTCGTTGATGGCGCCGCGCCGGATCCTGTAGGAGGCGATTTCGGCCTGCTCGGCGATGATGCGGGTGGCCAGCTGTTCGGCCGACATCTCGAGCGAGAAGAAACCGACGATGCCGCCATCGACTGTCTTTTTGTGCCCATCAGGTCCGGTTTTAGCTTGATAGGCCTTGGCGACGTTGAAGGCGATATTCGTGGCCAGCGCCGTCTTGCCCATGCCGGGGCGGCCGGCGATCACGATCAGGTCGGAGGCCTGCAGGCCGCCCATCTTGGTGTCGAGATCGGCAAGCCCGGTCGAGAGGCCTGAAAGGTGGCCGTCACGCTGGTAGGCGGCGGCCGCCATATTGAGGGCTGTCGCCGTGGCGCTGGAAAGCGACTGGAATCCGCCGTCGTAGCGGCCGGTTTCGGCGATCGCATAGAGGCGGCGCTCCGCCTCTTCGATCTGTTGGCGCGGCGGATTGTCGATCGGCGCGTCGTAGGCTGCATTGGCGATGTCGCCGCCGATGACGATGAGGTTTCGTCGGATTGCGAGGTCCCGCACGACCTCCGCGTAATCGCTTGCGTTGATGATGGTGGTGGCCTCGGCCGCCAGGCGCGCGATGTACTGGTTGACGGTCAGGCCGCCAAGGTCGGCATCGGCAATGTGCGATTTCAGGGTCGTCAGGTTGGCGACTTTTCCGTTCCGGATCAGCGCGGCAAGGACCTCGAAAATCCGGCGATGCAGGTCTTCGGAGAAATGCTCGGGCTTCAGGAAGTCGGATACGCGGTCGAAAGCCTCGTTGTTGAGGAGGATTGCGCCGAGCAGCGCCTGTTCGGCCTCGATGTTGTGCGGGGGCGTGCGCAGCGCAGTGCTGGCGACGCCGCCGGCGTGCCGCGCGCGCGGCAGCGTTGCGACGGACATGGAAGATCTCGTGACGAAGCTGCGCGCAATGGCGCGCGCCCATGTTTCAAGCATGCCGGCGCTTGGGGCGCAAGGAAATCCGGGGTTTTCCTGCCGGGCTGTGGAAAGCGGGGGTCTGACGGACGATTAGGGATAGATTATTCCGTCATAAGTTTTCGTCGACGAAATTCCGTGCCTCGGCATCGCTCATGACATAGCCGAAATAGGCGATGCGTGAGACCGTCGTTTCGACCAGCTGGGCGGTTCGCCGTTCGAGGCAGAAACCCCAGCTGTGCTGACGCCACATTCCGTCGGTGGACAGCGCGTAGCCGGTCGACAGGAGGAAGGCCCCGGGTCGGGTTTCGTAGAGGCGCGAGACATTGGCATGGCAGCGCGAGGGCAGGCCGCGCATGATCTTGGGCGATTTTCCGCATAAGAGCCGGCCACGGCGCATGATCTTGTCGAGGTCTTCTTCGAACGGGGCGATACAGGCGCGCTGGCCGCCGAAAGCGGTCAGGGCTAAGGCCAGCGCTTCGCGTTTCTTTTGCTGCGCGGCGCTCGGCGCGCGTCGAGAGGCCTCGGCGGCGTCGAACCGTTCGATCCAGGCGGGATCCATAGGGATCGTCGGCAGGACGAACGAATGGGTTTCATCGAGGGCGATGGATGGTCGGCCGATAAGCGCGCGTTCGAGCGCGGCCTCCGGGCTGAGGTCCGTGGTTGGCGCGAGTGTGGTCATGCCGCCACGCCGGCTTCGGATAGAAGCGCATCGGTTTCGGCAATCACCGCAAAGAATGTGTCGAGAGCATTCTTCCAGGCGACATGGTCGTCGTCAGTCGGGTTGCGCTTGTGCGCGACATCGAGGGGCGTCAGCGCTTCGTAGGCGGCGGCGATCCGGGCGTTCGCGCGGCGACAACGAAGCTGCTGTTCAGTGCAATCTTCATCCCGGAGTGTGTGCGAAGGATTGCCGCGAGCAGCTGCGCTCGCCCGCCAGGCTTCGAAGATGCGCTTCGACATTTCGGCTGCCTGGCGCTGGTTAGCAAGGGCATCGAGATATCGCGCGTGGCGGCCGTCTGCGATTGCTAGCCGGGCGGCGGCGACGACCGAAGCGATATTAGACGGGGCGACGGCTGCATGGCCACTTCCATGGCATCCAAAGCAGCGGTCGCCGTCGATCTGGTTGAAGCTGTATGCGCCGGTCCCGCAGCATCGCCCGCAGACGGGCGTCAGCTTCAGTTTGACGGCCCGGATGGCGGCGTTCTTCGTGCTCGTGCCGAAGAGTTCGGCGAGCGCCTCCATCGTGTTTGTGTCTGTCATTGTTGCGGTTTCCGGGGAGAATTGTGGGAAGAAGGTCGGAGAACCGCTTTTTCCTTCAGAGAAGTGGGGGAATGGACGCCTTCGCGTTGAGGATGGTGGCGAGGTCGGCTCAAGCGGGCGCTGCTGGATCATCTCGCCGGCATAGGCGACCGAAAGGTGCTTGTCGGAGATTTGGCTCGACTTGCTGGCGATGGAAAGCGTGTTGGCGATCAACAGGCCGATGTAGCGCGCGCGCAGCGCGAGCCGCGCCGAAGCCGGCGAGAGGTCAGCGACGAGCGCGCTTCGCATGTGTGGCGCAGCCATGAGAAAATCGAGCGCTTCCTTGTGTTCGGCCGCCGTCATGTCGAAGACGTCTGTTGCGCCATCGCCGATTTCCTCGCGGATCAGGGCGCCGAGCGGTTCCTCAAAGTAGGGAAGTAGTTCGTCTGCAAGGACGCGCGCGTGCCGCGCCCTGTCATTCAGAATGTCCGTCATTTGCGGTCCTTTTTGGTTGTGGCAAGCGGCAGTTAGGGTCGCCGTTTCGTGGAGCGATCAGGTGCGCTTGTTTGGCAGGTGGCGTGGCATCGAGCCGACAATAACTTCGGCGCGCTGGGGATCCCAGGCGTAGTACACACGCAACCCCGTCGTGGCGTTACGGCCGCGACCCCACTTGATGTGGCGGTCGAGGGTCACACGTTTGCCGTTGTGGGAAACGGAATAGTCGGCGGCAAATGCCTTGAGCGTTCCGGGATCGGCAAAGCAGAGGGTGTCAGCAAGGCGATTTGCGGCGAGCTGCTCGTTATAGGCGGCAAGCGTGATCTCGCCGAGCTTCATCGCGCGATAGGCGCCCAGCGCGGCAAGCGCTGCTTCCAGCTTTTCGGCTGGCCAATTCCGCTCTGCGCGTAGTTCGCGCAGCGCCCTCTGGGTCAAGATGACGCCTTCCGGGGCTGTTGGCGCAATCCATTTCGGGGCGGGGGCGGTCTTTTGCTCCTCGCGCAGCGCCTGATCGCTGGTTGGGTCCGTCGCAGACGAATCCGGGATGAGGATTGCTGACGCCGCATCGTCGGGCGCTGCCTGAGGTTCGGGTATGTGGAGGAAGGCGCGCGCGGCGCGCGCGACATAGTCTCGATCCGACTTGCTCAGTCGTCGGGCGTCGGCCTTGATCGCTTCTTCGCCGACGCCTTCGACGATGAAATCGAACATCGCTTGGCCAAAAGGGGTGGCCATGGCGTCTGGATCGGCGAGTGAAATGATGAATTGCGAGAAGTCAGGCGTCCCGAGGAAGCCGCAGGCGCCGTCGAGCGCGTATCCCATGCGGCGCTTGGAAAAGGGCCGGTAGGTATCGCGCAAGTCCAGGATGGAGTTGCCGATCTTGTCCTGCAGTTTTGGGTCGGCGGCGATCATTTCATTGAGGTCGAGAAGGGCGTGAGCTCCGATCGTGACCGCCAATGCGTAGAGGTGGGGAATGTCGTTGGGCGTGAAGTCGACTTCCGGTAGCCATTCCGGCGTCAGACCGCGCGGCCGCGCCTTTGTGATGTGGTTGCGCAGCCGTCGCATCTGCGTCGGAGACACCCCGGAAATGACGAGCTCTGCGAAATAGAGCGCTGGAAAGATGATCGAAAGAGAACCGGGTAGCTCCTTCGCATCAGCGAATGGCGACCACGCTGGCGCATCCCGTCTGAGTTCGTTGAGGGCAAGCGCTCGCGCCATGATCACGGCCGCCGGCGTGTCGCTCGGGAACACGCTCGCGTAATGGCGATCGATTTTCGGCGTCATGGCCTTTTCGATGATGGATTGCGTGGAGTGGCTCATGATCGTTTGCATCGTGACTTTCGGGGCGCCATGGCGGACCTGGCCGGACGGCAGATCTGGGTGGATGGGAAAGCCTGGTGATCGTCGCGGCGCCGCCGATTAGCGGCGCTGCTCGCAATCCTGGGGCAGCAGGTCGTCGAGTGCGGCGGGCGCGCCGCAGTCGGCCACGCGCGTCGCAGCGCCTGTTGACCGCGCATCAGCCAGGAGAGCCGCGCCGGCCGCAATGGTAGCGGCTGGCGCAAGGACAAGCGCCAGGCTGACGCACACGGGAAAGAGACGGCGCAGGAACATGGATCGTTCGAGGTCAGTCGGTTGGGCTGTCGAGTGTGCGGGGCCGCAGGCGATTTCACAAGCGGCGCGTCTTGCAATTGCGGAGGCTCGACGGAAGAATTGTTCCACGAAGGCGCACAAGACGCGCGTACGGAACAACGGAATAATCAGATGGGCGGAACTGAGCGGACGCGACGGGTCCGAGAGGCGTGCATTCAGCTCGCCATGGTGGCGATCGCCGGCGCCCTTTTGTTTCAGGGCATCGCCATGTCGCTTCGTCAGATGCCCGGAGCCGGCGATCCGTCGCGTGGGGGACCGGTCATAGCCGAAGCGCGCTAGGCCGGATCGTTCAGTCGGTCGCCGAAGTGCTGGCGAGCGCGCCGTTCGCACTCTTCTTTTGCCGCTTCTTTCGTGTCGGCGCGACCGCTGGCGGATGGGTACATCTGCCAGAACCATTGCCAGGTGCCGGTCGATGGGCCGTGCGTATTGCGGTAGACGCGCGCGACGATGCGCGTTCCGACCACGAGACATCCGTCATCCGGACGCGCTTCCCCAGCAATCACAGTGCGCCGCCATTTCATGGCGGCCAACCTCGCACGAGGCTGGCGGTTCAGGCGAGCGTGGCGGGAAACGCCCCGAAAGCGCTATCTGGCGCGCTCGGGCGGCCCGTTTGCGACTGCCGCGAGGGTCGCCGCCAGCGTGGCGCGGGCCGCAGCAGAAGCCTCGTCGTAGAGGGATTGGACCTTGGCGATGTCGAAATCGAGCGTCAGCCCGCTCCGGCGCCGCATGGCGGCCGTGAACAGATCCGGCAGCGAGGCGGGCGCGCCGGGGTCTTCGCGGTAGGCCTTGGCGAGAAGGAGCACGGCGGCGGCGGCCGGTGTCTTGGCGGTCGCCGCGGGAACGAAAAGCGCGTTTCGAGCTTCGATGGTCCGGGTTTCGTCCAGGGAGATCTGGATCGTATTTTTGGTCCGACCGCGTTTTTTGAGGATCTCGATTGCGGTCGTAAACGCGGTCCGGCGCTCGGATTCTGCATAGTCGGTTCGCGACAGGCCGATGTCGGTTTCGCCCGGAATCCGGCCGGAAACGAAGATCGCCGTGGTCGTTGCGCCGTCCGGCAGCGTCTTGATGACGATGGGCGCGACTGGCCTGAAGATGGCGAGCGTTTCGGCATCGAGGGCGCCGGGCGTCGCGCAGCGCAGTTTTACCGGCCTCAGGACGCGCCGGACGCTTGCGTAGGCGTAGAGGAAAGCCAGGCGCTGGGCTGAGATCGCCGCCGGCCGGTCGAGCAAAGCAACATCGGGCGGGCTGTCGTATGTGTACCGCGAGATGGCGGCGCCAAAGGCCCGCGACAACGCGTTGGCGATCGCGCCGGCATGCTCTGTTGCGCGCTGGTGGTGATGTCCGGAGAGCCATGGCGTGAACGAGGCGGGGCAATTCTGGGGGCTCATCGCCGGCGCCCGCGATTGGGGAGCGGGCGCTGTCGCCGCGGCGGCCAGGGTCGGGTGGAGGCTTGCGCCGGATGCGCCGTCATCGATCTGCACACGGGCGAAGGCCGGGATCGTGGTCAGTTCCGGCGGCAGGAGACCGCACGCCGCGAGGTCGTAGACCAAAGCCCGGCCATCGCTGTGAGCGATGGCGTACACGCCAGGACAGATGGTCGTTAGGTTCGGCTGGCGGCCGCCAGGCGCATGGGCAGGCGCGAAGGGATCGAAGTCGTCGAGCTGCCGGGAGGCGAAGGCGGCGGCGATTGGTTCTGCGATCGCGCCGAGGCCGGGATCCTTTGCGAACCAGGCTCGGAATTGCTTGGCGATCGCTCTGGGCAGCCGGCGCATATGGGCTCCGGTCGCCGCGCGGCCCGAGAAAACGGCTTCGACGTCGCTGTAGAGCAGCGGGATTGAGCGCCCGATGTCGACGAGTGTGTGGAATGTCTTGCCGGTCTCGGCGCAGGCGCGTTCCGACCGGCCGCTGATCTGCTTGGTGGGGGACGGCGACCGGTGCAGAGAGCAGATCAGGGAGAGGTCCGCGCGTGGAATGTCGACGCCGACGCCGAGCGTCGAGATGTTGACGAGGACGTCCATTTTGCCGGCGCGCGCAAGGTCAAGGACGCGGCGCCGCGCGCTGCGGCCGGTAAATCGCCCGACGCCATCGGTGTCGTCGAGCAGGCCGTTGCGCCAAAGCTTGGTTTCGTTCCCGGAAATGAAGCCGGTATTGGGCCTTTGGCCTGCGCGGGCATGGCCCTCGGGGAATGGCGTCTGTGAGATCCGATGGGCAAGGGCTGCCGCGAAACTGATGCTGTCGGCATGCAGCAGCGCAAGGTGATGGGTCGGCGAGCGGACCGCCCAGATCGCGGTGATCGCGTCGATGACGTGCTCGGCGACCTCGGGATGTGCGTGCAGGATGTCGGGCCGCAGCAGCCGGGCGAAGCTTTCGCTCGACGCCGCGTCGACGGAACCCGTCTGGGCGAGCGTCGAATTGAAGATCGACTCGATCAGGGCGAGGTCGGCCTGCGTCAGATGGTCCTCGAACTCGCCGTAGGCCAGATCGAACTTTGTTCGGACGATGCGGCCGGTGTCGAAAACCTCGTCGTATTCGGCGATGTCGATGAGGTCCGTGTCGAGGCTGGCGCCGAATGGCGTCAGCGGATCGAACAGATCGGCTCGGAAGGGCGTTGCCGACAGAAGGATACCGATCGCGCCATCCTTTGCGGCGCTGGCGAGGACATCGGACAGCGCCGGCGCGCCGGCGCTTTGCCCTTCGTCGATGAGGATGACGCCGCCGCGTTTTGCGAAGGCGGCAAGGCCCTTCTGGAAGTCCGGATTGGTCCGCCGGCGCACGAATGAGGCGTTGGTGGCCAGAATGACAGGCGCCCGGAACGTGGCGCGCTGCAGGTCGGCAACCTCCGGAAAAGGCTCATCCTGCGCCACGAAGATGGAAATCGACTGGCGGGCGATCTCCGGGCTTTCGAGCAATTGCGCGAGGTTCTGGCGGAGGAGGTCGACGGAGGGGTGCAGGACGATGATCGGACGGTCGAGCGCCAGGCAGTCCTCGACAGTCGTATGGACGTTGAGGCTTTTGCCGGCGCCCGTTGGCGCCATCACCGCGCCGCTGCGCCGCGCCAAGATTGCTTTGGCGATCGAGCGTGCGATCCGGTCCTGGTAGGGCTCGGCGATTTTCGCGCCGATCCGGCGGAGCGGTGAGATGGCGGTCGGCGTGGCGCGCGCAGGCGCGCTCGCGGCTGTTGCTGCGGTCATGTCGGTTCTCGGGCGCGCGGCGTTCCGGCGCTTGTGACGGAATAATCGGGTTCTGGAGCTACACTTGAAGGAGATGCAAGCCGATTTCAGCGCGAAATGGAAGGTCTCTTGCGGAGGGCGTCCCAGCTGCGATCGGGCGCGAGAGCGGCTTCGTCGACAACGATGCGGCACTGAACGACTCGGGCGCCCCTCTGTTTCATCGTATTCCAGGCGTCGGAGCCGTGACGTTTTTCGGCGGCTTCGTCGCAGGCGCTCATGGTGTCGGCGACAGAATAAGCCAGAAGGTGGCCCTCATCGCTGATGACGGCGGCGGCGACGCGTTCGATCGGCATGGCTTATTCCTCAAGCTCTGACGGAATAACCGGCGAAGGACGACGGTTTTCCGTCGCAGCATTCGTGCTGGTCTTCGTCGATCACGAAGTGGCGGCTGCGGTTGTCGTATTCGGCGCTCGGCACGAGGAAGCGCTTTTCGCGGCCGGTGGGATTCCCGCCGAGGGTCGCGACGACCTCGATGAAGCCCGGGCGCTGTTTGCTGTAGATGGCCGAACGGACAATGAAACGGTCCGCGTTTCGTTTGAGAAAGAGGGCGTCCTCGCGAACGTGAGAGGCGCCTGGCGGCACGGGCTTTCCCGTCGCCGCTTCATATTGACCGGGCATGTAGGACATCAGCGATGCATGGGCTCGCTCGACCTGCGGCTGTGGGAAGAGGTCCGGAAAGGTGACCGCGACGATGCCCCAGGCGACGTCTTCTTCATACCAGCCTTCGGCTGTACGCCAGGCCTCGTGCACCTGCGCGTTGTGGGCGGCGTCGAGATGGATTCCGCCATGCGACGAGGTCGAGTAAGACACGACACCGGCGGCGATCTGGTCCGCGCTCTGTGAAGGCCCCCATGGCGTTTCGGTCGGCCGGTGGCGGGCCGGGCGCAAGGACGGGATGAGGCCGAAGGTCATGCGGAAACTCCTGAAGGCATGGATGAGCGGCGCGGCGCGCGGGAAGTCGAGCGCGCGCCGCGATATTGTTTGTCGGAGGAATAGTGAGCCGCGAGTGCAGATCAGGCGCGATAGACGAGCGCCTGATCGCCGATGAATCGCGCGAAGCCGATCTGGCCCGTCTTGAACGAGCCAAAGTCGAGATTGAGCCTGAAGCGTCTCACTTGGGTCTCGAGGTCGAAGGGCTCGTGGCCGGGCGTCGTATGGCCATGCACAACGAAGGACCCCTCGAAGCCATCCTCATGCGCTGCGTTGAGGAACGGTTCGCGGATCCAGCACCAGTGGGCACCATCCTCGGGGATTTCGTGCCATGGCTTTTTGAGAAAGCTTGCGATTGGCTGGTGCGGCGCGACGCCTGCATGCACGAAGAGCAGGTCGCCGGAACGGTAATGGCTCTTGAGCGCGCGCAGGTAGGCGATGCGCGCCGGTCCTAGCGCTGAAATGAGGCTTTCGATGTCGCCAAAGTTTATATCGAGCTGGTCGAGGACCTTGGATCCGCCATTGCGGGCCCATAGGAAGTGGGCAGTGAACTGCTCATTGGGGTCGCATGGTCCGTCCTGCGGTAGGCCGAACCCGCGACGGAGCATCTGTTCGTGGTTTCCCATGAGGGAGACGAGTTCATCGGCTTCAGCGCGTCCGGCGGCATTCTGCCAGAGATCCAGCGTCTTTAGGCTGTTGGGTCCGCGGTCGATCGCGTCACCGAGGGTTACGAGGACGCGACGTGCAGCAGCGCGCGGCGTGGCGGCAATGGCGTCGATTACGGCGCAGGCCTCCGCGTAGCAGCCATGGGCGTCTCCGATGGCCCAGACCTCGACGTCGTCGGCAACGGAGCGCGGAAGTGTGAATGCAGTGCGGATCACCTTGCGAGGTCCTTTTCCAGGATGGTTGTGGCGAATGAGTAGATCGAACGGATGCGTTCCGGCGAAAACACGACGTACTGAGTGTCGATGACGCCATCGTCGACATCGATGGCGATGACCCCGTCGCGGCCATTTTTCTTGGCCCTTTCGATCAGAAGAGGGATCCAGTCGAAAGCGGGTTGCTCCTCGACATCCTCGATCAGGGGATTGTTCATCCGCAAGAAGCAGGGCATGACGCAGGCGTTCGGCGCCGGTGTTTTTCCGTCGGGGCTCGACCAGAGCGAGGTCGCGTAGGCCGATGCGCTTTTTGTCGATGTCGTGAAATAGAAGGCTGGCCCCAACTCCCAGTCGAGATGCCGCGTGCCGACCTTGGCCGGATCGAAGGCATCGAAGGAGGATGTCGTGCCGTGATAGAGCACCCGCGGCCGGCCGGCGGAGTCGACGGCCTTGCTCCCGGCGAACCATGAAGCGAATTCCGCTGATGTCTCGAGCCGGGGATCTGGGCGGGCTGTTGAGCGCATCAGATTCTGCTCCGCGAAGCCCATTCGGCTTCGAGGTTGTCCTGGTCGTGTCTGGGCAACGCGCGCACTTGATCGATGGTGAGACCGCGCGCGGCAAGCCATTCGTCGCGGTCAGCCACCAGACTGGAGACGATTTCGGTCAAATCGGCGGCTGCGGCGACATAGCTCTCGACCCGTCTGCGCGGCCATTCGCGGGAAAGGGCGAAGTTGTCCATCAGTGGCAGGACGCGCCGAAGCCGAGGCGTTCCAGGTGCGCCTTGATAGCGCTATAGGCGGGCGTGTTGAGACAGCAGTCAATTTTGGCGGTGTATGTCGGGCTGGAGTGCCATTCCAACGTCTGTTTGACGTAGGCCGCATACTCGGTGTCGTCGGCGCAGGTGACGAGCGTCACGTCGCCTTCGCAATAGGACAGCCATTGACGCTTTTCGGGATTGGTCCACTGGCCGAAATAGCTTGCGTCGCTTCGCGTATCGACCTGTGCCCAGCCGGTCGCGGAATTGTACTTCGCGTCGAAGTCGTAACGGCTGGACGGAGCGAAGGAGTGGTCTTTCTGCATGAGGCCTCTCTGGCGATAGGCGCAGTTGCGCGATACGACGCGCGCTGGATGGCGCGCGTCGATTTTCGGGGGTGATAGAAAACGGGTTGCGGGGGGAAGGTCAGTAACCGGGAACGCGAAGTCTCGCGGAGCGCTGGATGAAGGTCGCCGCGTCTGCGATGAGCTTCTGAAGATGTTTCTGGTCTGGCGCCGGCGACTGGAGAAAAGCGGGCGCAAGATCCATCAGTGAGAACGTCAATTCGAGCGTCGGCGACTTCTGTGCGACCTCGTGTTCGAGCTTTTCGAGGGCGGCCTTGGCTGCGTCAGGATTTCCGGCGCGGGCCAGCATGATCAGGCCGCCGACGGCCGCGCCAATCGGGCCGGAGCCTTTCTTGAACTGGGCAGCGTCGAGGACGTGCCGCGCCTGCGGACCAGTTAGTGATAGGGTCAGGGCGTCGTCGGAGACGGCGCCGATCGTCGCGAGGCTGGCGCGGAACGCGCGCTGGCGCTCGAGCGCTGCGGCCGACTGGCGTTTGTCAGCGGGCTTCAGGCCGGCCTTTTGGCGCAGCTCGATCTCGGACGAGCCGGCAGGCGTCAGTCCGACGATGCGTCCGAGAGCCAGTCCTTCGGCAAGCTTCGGCCGCGCGCGCTCGATCTGTTCTGGATCGTCTATGATGGACAGCGCGACCTCGCAGGAATCGAAGATCTCGTGGACGTGCTTCGGGGTCGTCGGATCGTAGGTGACGACGCTTGCGGCGATCGACGGGTCGTTTCGCAATTCCGAAATGCGCTTTCGCGCTTTCTGCCAGGCAGCGAGCAGCAAGAGCTGCTGGGGAGCGATCTTGTCAGGCTCGGACAGGATGACCGAGCGAAGCGGGAATTCGAAATCCTGTCGCGCGACCGCCCGTTGGATCATGTGTTTCGTCGCAGCGTCCATCAGATTTATGAACTGGCCATTCTGCATCAGGTCGAGGATGACCGAGATATCGGTTTTGGTCTGCGGCTTCTGGTAGGCGCCGATATAAGGCGTGTTGGGGAGCTTGTAGCGGAGCGCCGCGAACATCTTGTGCTGGCCAGGGGTCGGCTCCATGACGACTGGCGGATAGGGCGGCGGCGTCATGCCCATGAACGCGGCGTAGAGCCGCGCATCTTCGAGCGTTCCGCAAAGCCGGGTTGCCGTGGTCTTGGTCTCGTCGTCGAGGATCGCGACGAGCCAGCCCGGCAGGCCGTCGGAATTCTCCGGGTAGATGCCGGAGGCCTTCAGGTCCCAGAACAGAGCGGTTTTGCTCAGGAACCGTTCCGTGACGCGGTCTTTGCGAACCCGTCTGAGGCCATAGAGGCCGTTGGCGAACGGGATTGGCGCCGGAGACGGCGTGACGGCCTCCGCCATCGTGGGGTCGGTTTCGTCCTCGAACCGGTGTGTGGGCTCGCTTGCAAGCCGCTTTGCGATCTCGCGGGCGCGCTCGTCGACCTGTAACGCAAGCTCCGGGTCGGCGTCGAACCACATCTCGAACTGCGCCCGGATTGGCGCGATGAGCGAGCGCACATGCATGCGGGACCGTTCCGGGTTGCCGCGCCGCATCGCATCGATATCCTGATGCGTGAAAAATGTACTGTCTCCGAGATCCACGAAGAGCTGGTGATCCTTGCCCGGCGCGCTGCGTTCGCCGCGGCCGGCGAGCTGCTTGTAAGGAGCGAGACCGCGCTGCCGGCAAGCGAGGATATTGAGGTCGGTGATCGGAACGTCGGTGCCGACGCCTAGAGCATTGACGTTGACGAGAACGTCGATTTCGCCGACCCGCGCAGCAGCCAGCAGATCTTCGCGAAGCGTGCGCTTCGGCCCGCCAAAAGCCTCGAACGCTTCGAGCTCGACGCCGTCTCGCCATACCACCGTTTCTTCGGCGACGACGAACCCGATCGAGGGATGGCTTCCGGCCTTTTTGTGTCCGGGCGGCAGGGTTGCGAGCGACAGGGTTTCTGCCAGGCGACGGGCAAAGGCGACGGAATCACAGTGGATCATCGCCAGGCGGCGGCCGGCGGCGCGCTCGCGCCAGATTGAGATCGTGGCGGCGACAATGAGGTCGCCGATCGCGCTGTCGGAAGGCGATGCGTCGTCGGCGAAAAAGCGAGAAAACGCGCCTGCGGACGCTTGATCGATCGATTTCTTGTCAGCAACCAGCTTGCGGAACGTGTCGTCGATCAGGTTGGTGACTTCCTGGCCGAGTTTTGCCTCGAAGTCGCGGGCGGCCAGTTCGAACTTCGTCCGCACTGTGCGGCCGGTCGCCAGAACCTCGTTGTATGAGGCAACGGCGATCAGATCCTGCTCGACGCTTGCGTCGAAGGGCGTGAGCGGATCGCGGCCGTCGGTGCGCCAAGGGGTCGCTGTAAGGATGATGCCGAAGCCATTTGTTTCGGCGATTTGCGCCAGAGCCTCTGCCAGCTTCTCGGCGGCCGTCTTGTGGCCTTCGTCGATCATGACGCAGCCGCCGCGCCGACCGAAATCCTTGAGCTGGGCGATGAAGGCTGGGTCGTCGAGCTTGTTCACGATCGACATCATCGTCGCGAAGGTGACGTCGCCGCTGAGCGTGTCACGAACGATCCCCGGGTGGTCGAGGTTCTCGTTCTTGGCGATGAAGGCGCCGACCTTCGCTGCGGCAAAGCGCGGGACGCGCTGGACCTGCCGCAGGTTCTGGCGAAGGAGGGCGATGTCTGGATGCAGCGCGAGGATCGGCGTCCTCAGAGTGAGGGCGTCTTCGACCGCGGCAGCGACGAAGAGGCTCTTTCCCGATCCGGTCGGCGCGAGCACGGCGCCGGAGCGGCGGGCGCGGATCGCGTCCGCGATGTTGGCCATGATCCGGTCCTGGTAGGGCTCGGCGATCATGTCGCCAAACGTGCGGCGCATGGCGTTTGTGGGCGCGGGAGCGTTCATCACTGGCTTTCGGGGCAAATCGAGGAGGAAATCTAAGTCCCAGGAATGGGAAAAGGAAGCCAAGATTGTTCCGTTTCCTCGTAGGGCGTGGTTGCAGCCACGGATTATCAGGGTACCATCGTTGCGAGGCCGTGTTGGGGCCAGCATTCGTCGAGAGAGGCGGAATACGGGAGCGCAGGCCGTAAGGCCGCGCGAGAGGGACCCGGCGTTGTTCCGTGCGGAGAACAATAGTGGCGTCCCTGTCGTTTGCCGGAAAATTGCAACGTCTCTGTCTTGCGCTCGATTTGGTCGGCGCCGGGATGGCGATCGGGATCAAGGATCGCGAGCGGTATATCGATCCGCTTCTGGGGCCGGGCTGGGAATCCGTCGCCCGGGCGATCGTTCAGCGCGCAGCCGCGCCGGTCTGGCTGGCCTCGGCGTTCGAGGACGTCGTCGGCGGCGACGGCGTTGTTTCTGAAGCGGTGCTCGCGACTTTACATGATGAAGCGTGCCAGAGCGCCGTTGGCCTTGGCCAGTTCGCGACGGCTTCGAGCATGGTCAGGGCATGCGCGATATCATGGGCGCCCAAGAACTGGGGCCTCGGCGACGGTGAATCTGCGCTGGCGGCGGCCCTCAACGATGCCGCGTCTCGGTATATTGCCGAGGGAAGGGCGCCTTGCGGGTTTCGGGCTGCCGTCGACGAGGTCGCTGCCCGCTACGGGGTTTGTCAGGACAACGAAGCCGTAGGCGTGCGTCTGGCTTTGTTGTCGAGCGCCTATCGTAGCGTGTGGCTGCGCCGGGCTGTCGAGGCGGCGTTGGCAGAGAGCGGCGGGCCGAAGGGCAAATCGAGGCTCAGGGACAGCCAGCTGTCGTTAAAGCTGAGGGACGAAGCTGCGTTCGTTGCGAAAACGAGGACGCTTCGCACCAGCGACGGGGTCGAGCGGGCGCGCCGGCGGGCACGGCTCGACGAGCGCATCGAGTTCTATTGTTCCGTCGGGTTCGATCTGTCGGGCCTGGATGAAGAGGCCCGCCGAAGACTTGTATCCAAGGGCGTTTTTGCCCGCGATGGAAAGCTGCGGCTTCTGGTCGACCGGCGCTTCGTTCGTGAGGCAGCGGCGATCGTCGGCGCGGTTTCCGATCAGGCGTCGGCAATCGTTCGCTTCCTGCATGAAAACCGGCGGGCGATCGATATGCCCGATGGCGAATGTCTCGAGGAGCTGGCGTTGCACAGCGCTGGCGACGTCGCTGTTATTTTCAATTGCGAGGCTCTTGCCGTTGCAGCCGCAGGCAGGGACGCAAGCGCCGATGAGCGCGCAGCGCGCGATTTGGACGAGGTTTTGTTTGAAACTCGGCGGGCGATGCTGCGCATCGAACCAGGCGATGCAATGCCGGAGTTTTTCGCGGTTCCGGCCTAGATCAGCGCGATTTGAGACCGTCGACCCTCGGGCGTTTGCAGGTCGCTTGCGATGACGGCCGTGCGGTCCTGAGTGGCTGCTTGGGCCATTGCTCTTTCGATCGAGCGGCGAACGCCGCGGAAGGAGCCTTGAGGGAGCGCTTCGAGGAATTCTTCAGACGGCTCGCGATCGAAAGCGTGGAGATAATAAGCGTTCACCTCTTCGTAGATGGATCGGCAGATCTTGAGCCGCACGCCGGCGGTTGGGGCAGTGGCCTGAATGATCTCGAGGCGATCGAGGATCGGCTGAGGAAAATGCGAGAGATCGTTTGCCGAGAAGATCCACGAGATGTGCGAGGCGTCGATTTCAAATCCGAGAAATTCATCGACGAATTTCGCCGCCGTCTCGCGTTCGAGCAGCGGGTAGAATGCCGCGTATGGGTTTCGGTCGTTCGTCGAGGCGGTGTTCGCCTTGTCGAACTCGTCCACCAGGATGATCGGATTGGCGGTCGGCGTTTCTATGAGGCGACGCGCGATGACGCCGCAGGTTGCGCCATTCCATGTTCGGTGTGAGCCGAACCACGCAAAGGCGCTCGGCATCAAGGTCATGTTGTAGGCCTGCATGGGCAGGCCAGCAGCTGCTGCGATCCGCGACAGGGCATAGGTCTTGCCGAGGCCCGGTTGCCCGACCAGTAGGATCGGCCGGAACTGCAGCGGCATTTGCGCGCGGGCAAGAAGCTGCGTTTCACCTGCGAGCCTGCGGACGAGCGGCGCCAGATGGGGAAAATCGTCGGCCGCTGCGTTCAGCCGGGCGGCGATGTCGGCGGTCGCGTGTGTAAGCCGCCTTTCATGCCGTGGCATACCCCAGTCGCGTTCGAAGCGCGCGAGCGCCTTCCGCACGGGGTCGCTGCTGTCGGAATGATTATTCCGCGCATCGAGGCCGTGTGCGGCGAGATCGGCGGGCGCGATCAGCTGGATCCGGGTGTATGGATGTTCGGATGAGGGGGACGTCGACTTGTCGTTTGCAGCGACGACCTGGAGCGGGCGAGGCCCTGACAGGGAAACCACGTCGAGCGGCGCGCCGCCAATGGACAGGGTCGGCGGGGCGGGAGCTTCTCCCGTTTCGACCTGCTCGCTCCTTGTGTAGAGCAGGCGCAGGGCGGACAGCGACGGCAGCGGCGGACGGCGAGATGGCTGGACCGGGAGCGCGTCTGGCGCGCGCAGGCGCGTTAGCGCCCGGCCAAGGGTATGAAGTTCGCGTTGGGCGCCGGTTGGCTGGGCGTCATCGTCGTCTGCGGTCGTCATCAAAGATGCCAAGCGGTGAGCTTCGTCTCTGACGAGTTTGCAGAAATGGCTGGCGAAGGGAAGTCCCCGTGGCCAAGTTGTTCAGCGAACAGGCGTCTTCTGCTTTTCGAGACGCGCAAGCCAGTCTTCGAGCTGTTCCACCGTCGCGGTGAAAGCCGGGGTTTTTCCGTCATTCGGCGTCAGCGTGAACAACGCGTTGTACCGTGTGCGGGAAGTGCGCGCTTCGAGGACGCTGACCTTTTTGATGGCGGAGAAGCGTTTTGTCGCCATCAGCTTTTCAGGCAGGTCGGCTGGCGGCGCGTCCGCCCCCTTGGTCGTGGCCGCGGCGTAATTTTCCATCATTGATGGGCGAGCGATCGCGAGCCCGGGCCTGTTGTGGCCGGGGCGCAGCCACGGATCGCTCCAGATCGCCATGTCGGCGGTTTCCGAGCCTTCGGCGAGGACGTCGAGGAGTTGGCATGCGGCTGGACCGCGGGCGCCGATCAGAAAGCCGTTGCGCGACCAGGCGCCGACCGGGTGCTGGTGCGGCTCCTTGATGGCTTGTTCGATGAAAGCCGTCAGGTGGGGGTGAGCGACGGTCTGGTCGCGGCTTGGCGTCGTGAGATAGCCAAAGACCTGCATGACGGACTTGTCGGCCAGGTCCACGTCGTTGTGGACCCAATTGTTCACCCGGTTTGCGGCGACGGTCGATATTTTGCGGAAGCGGATTCCAGGCGCGCGCTCGCGGTTGACCGCCACGCCAAGCGCGCGCAGCAGGAGCGCGCCGCTCGGATAGGGGTGATCTGGGCCGGCGGTCATGTAGACGCCGACCACACGACCGGCAAAGATCAGCGGCTCGACCCGCGCTGCAAGCGCTAATGGTCCTGGCGAGGCATCGGCCTCGTCAGGTGTGGGACGCTGGGCGTTCACGGCGAACTATCCCTTCGCTTCTTGCTCTTCTTCTTTGATTTCGTGGTCATAGCGACCACGTCACTTGTGGCGTTGACGATGTCAACTGTTGTGTCGGCGGCGACCACGTCGGCTTGCTTCGGTTTGGGACTGCGCGGTTGCTTTGCGGCTTTCCGCTTGCCTTTGGGCTTGGGACTAGCCGGGAGGGCCCAGTCTGGCAAAGCGGGTCGCGGCCAGACGATTTTTGTGAATTCGCAAGCAGCAATTCCGCGCTCGAACAAAGAGTAGTCGGGCGTCGTGCCTGGATAGACGCCATAGCCTTCGTCTCGGAGTTCGGCGAATGCGTCATGTTCAATGGAAGCGTCTTTCTCGTCGGCGGTCATGTAGATCAGAGCGAAATCAAAACCCTTTGATTTCTGTAGCTCGATCTTGCGGCGCGCTTGAGCAATGAGCGAGGGATCGTCTTCCAGAGCGGAGACCTGGTCAGTCTGGAGGTCGAGCAACGCATGGGACGACGATCCCTCGAAAATTGTGGCCGGGCGGACGATGTCGGCGGTTCTATCATTAGCGACCATAGAAAACTCGATCCGGTGTTGAAAAGGTGAACAAAACTGGATTCATGGTGAATCCGGCGACCTAGATTGCCCTGATGACCGCGACTGCTGTCGCAACGGCCTGAATATCTTGAGCGATCAGGGCATGATGCGGCGAGCGGGGATCGATCGGCTCGAAAATTCTTGCTCCGCTCCTGATGATGTAGGAGCACAGGAGGGCATAGTCGACCCTCGCGGGCCGAATTAGCGCGATATCTCCGGGCCTTGCCTGCGCTTTTCGGTCGAAGACGCAAACGGCTCCGCCACGAAGTTTGTCATGGTGGATCTGCCTCGACTGGATGCGGAGCGCGAATATATCGGCCTTTGCAACGATTTCGGGGGGAATCGAGATGGTCGGGCCGCTTCGTCTCAAAACGCTCAGTCTTACGTTGAGATCGATTCTTCCGGCAACGGGAGCGCTCACGCAAAAACCGTTGTCCATTTTTTGGGCGTCTGGCGTGGGGCGCGGCAGGATCGTGATCGAGCGCGCCCGTCGGGGCGTCCGCCTGATGTATCCGCTTTTTCGAGCGAAACGAGGAGATGGTGGACGCTCGACGGCGCGGACAGGCCGAGAGCGATTGCCATTTCGGCTACACTTGGGCCAACGGCGCTCTGCCGAGCGCGGGCGGTGATGAAATCCAGAAGCTGCTGTTGGCGAGGCGTCAGCATCGGTGCATCCTCGTCTTCACGGAGAAAAGCAGTGACGGAAGAACGGAACACGCGTGAGGCCCGGATCGGGTCGCTCGATCTGCTGCGGATTGGCGCTGCAGGCGTCGTGGTCTGCGGACACGCGCTTGCGGTTGCGGGTTTAGGCGAAGCGCCGGGCCCGAAGACTTGGGCACATTGGGTTGTGCTCGCAGGGCAGCCTGCGGTCGACTTGTTCTTTGTTCTGTCAGGGTTTGTTCTCGCCCAGGCGGCGTCGTCATCCCTTTTGGGACGCTACCTCGTGTCTCGGGCAGTCAGGCTGTGGCCGGTGGTCGCTGTGGCGATCCTGCTGGGGCTGCTGCTGCGCCCTTTCGAGGGAGCTTGCAGGTCGTATCTTTGTTCGACCGATGGCCTCTCCGCGGGGGCCGTCGCGAGACTGGCGCTTTTTCTCGGCAGCCTCGATGACGCGCGCACGGTCGTGCCGCCTCTCTGGTCGATTGGGCCGGAATTCTGGTCGTCCATCCTGGCGCCGGCGGTCGCTGAGGCAAGCGGTCTTGGCCGACGCGCCGCCTTGGCGTTGGCGGCATCGGTCGCAGCAATCGGGATCGCCATGATCGGCCCGTGGCCGTCCGGCTTGATCTGCGCGCCCTTTTTACTGTCTGGCGTGGTGCTGGCGGCAGCGCCGCCGGCCGGTCGACGCGGCGGGATGGTTTTGCTTCTGGGCCTGCTGGCGCTTTGCGCCTGCGTGCGGCTCGAGGAGATCTATGTAGGGCGATTTGTTTCGTCGGCTGCGGCCTGCGTTGTGGTCTGGGGCGCAGCCTCCGTTGGGGTGCGGCCGCGCAACTGGATTTCAGCGGCTGGACGCATCAGTTTCCCGCTTTATGCAATTCATTTTCCGATCATCGCTGTGTCGGCGACGTGGGGCTGGAGCGGGATCGCGCTTGGGATCGTCTGCGCCATCGCAGTCGCGGCGTTCGTTGAGCGCTTCGTCGATGCGCCGGCGGTCGCCCTGGCGCGCCGGGTGAGGCGGGCAGGGCTGCGCCTGCAGCAGGCATAAGCCAGGCGGGAGAGGCGTCAGATCGTCAATTCGAGCTGGCGCGGCGGTTCTGCTGGCGCGGCTGGCGCGAGCGGCAGCTCCGCTTCCTCGTCTGGCCCGCGGAAATCGGCGATGACGATCTCGACCGTCGGCGCCGCGCCGTGCCAATCGTTGCGCCAAAGCGCGGTGTCGATGCCGCAGTTCGGCGACAGGGCGATTCCAGTGTCGCGGCGGAATTTTTCGTAGCTTTCCGACGTCCGCATCCGAAAGTTTTGCCGGCCGGAATATTCGAACGGCGCCGAGGTCTGCGGGATGATGAAGACGCCGAAATCGGCGATGTGCGATGCGCGTTCGATGACCGCGAACTCGAAATTGTGTCGGACGCCGGCGGCGCGTGTGGCAGGCCGGCCGAAGGGTGGATTGGATATCGCCACGGTGAAGTGGCCGAGCGAAGCGTAGTCCATGGTGAGGGCGTCGCCGACGATCCATTCTGCGTCGGGGACGATCTTGCGCCCGATTGCGGCGTATGCCGGATTGAGTTCGACGCACACCAGCCGGTCGATCTTTCGGTCGCCAAGGGTCGACCAGAACGTCAGGCCGCCGATGCCTGCGCAAATATCGATCATGGCGGTGCTTTCGCCGGGCACTTCGACCGCGAAAGTTCTGGCCATATCGGGTGGAGTGAAGAAGGCGCCGGCCATGCCTGTCAGGTGGGCAGCGTCTTCGCGCCAGTTCTCGAGGACGAATATGCGTTCGTCGATCGACAGGTGGTCTTTGGTGAGGATCTTTTCGGCTTCGAGATGGGCGCGCGACTGCGCCTTCGACAGTTTGGCCATGACGAGAATGCCTCGGGCGGACGGCGTTTGCCGTCGAAACGAAAAACCCCAGCGGGATGCGCCGGGGTCGAGACTGGGTCAGTAGTGGAGAGGTTTGCTCAGCCGGTGCCAGGCATCGGCGGCGGGTCGTCGGGATTCCGGCCCCCGCCGCTGGCGACCGCGTTCCGGACGGCGGAAAGATTAGCCATCGCGCTGTCGATGAGGGTCGCTGCGGCGGCCCGGTCGCCGTCGGGAAGATCCGCCAGCATCGTCCAGAGGAAGATGAACAGATGATCGGCGCAGTCGCCGGTGGCGATGGCGCGTTCGATCTGGCCGTAGTCGTCGGGGTGGAACGGCAGCACCGATATGCCGGGATAAGAGCGCAGAAGAGCGAGTTGGTGGGCGTTTGGCTTCAAGTCCAAGGCGGCGTCTCCGGCGCGTCGAAGGGGCGAGTGGCGCGGGGCGTTTTGCCCCAAGCGCCATTGGGTGGCAAGGCGGCAGGCTTCAGGCGGCCTCGAAAGCCCGCTGGACGGTCTGGATGTCGTTCAGCGCGCCGGCGATCCGCTCCCGGGCGCCAGCTTCGTCGCTGGGATCGAGGCCTGCGAGCTCCCGCCAGAGGAAATTGAATAGCGTATCGCCGGTTGCGTCCGCGGCGACCAGGGTGGCGATCGCGGCATGGTCGGAATGGTCGAAAGGCAGGAGGTCCGCGTTCGGGTAGCTGCGCAGCAGCAGGACATGAAGCGGATTGGCTGGCGCAGCCGCCGGTCCCGCGGCAGCCGCGTAGGGCTTGATCCCCGCGATATCGATCCGGGCGAGGGCGATTTCATCCGTCCGGCCGACGGCGTCGATGATTGAGCCGTCTTCTTGCGGCACGGTGATCATTTCGTCGGCGTCTGCGCCGTCGACGTCGTAGTCGACGATGATGTAGGGCGTCCCGACGCCGTTGGGGTTCTGCGTGACGACGCATTGGACCAGGCCGCCTTCGAGAACGATAGCGAAGGCCGGGCCGCCGCGATCTGTCGTCTTGGCGGCCGTCGCGCCGGCGATAATGCGCTTGATGTCTTCGCGGGTATCGCCGAGGGCGCCGAGGAGAAGCAGCTGCGGATTGTCGAATACGCCGTCGAGGCGTGCCGATATTGCTTCGAGCGCGTCGGCGCTCGAATAGAGAACTGCCTCTGTCATGTGGGCCTCGGCCTGCTTGAGATGAAAAACCTCCGTCAGTCCCTTTCCGGGGTCTGATGACGGGAGGCGAACAAATGGGGAAGGAAGTCAGATTTCAGTAGCAAAGGGCCTTGCCGGGGCGGCCCTTGGTATATTCGCAGGTCCGCAAGCGGTTGCTCGCAGGGATATTCCAGATCGCGCTCGCTTTGTCGAAGTCGCCGAAGTCCGCCATATTCGGCCAACAAGCGAAAATGAAGACGGCGGAAGGGTCCGAATGGTCGATCCGATACGTCTGGATCCCGTCGGCCCGGCGGTCGTAATCGCCGCCGGTGGTCGGCATGCTTTCGAACAGGAAATTGCGGTCCGGAAGGACTTTCATGAAAGCGACGTAGGCGACATTTGAGCAGGAAGCGCCGTTTTCCGGGACGCGCTGGGCGCGCGCAAGGACATAGTCCGCGCGCCATTGCGAGATCGAGTGACGATTGAAGAATTCACCCGGCCGGCCGCGACGGTCGGATGACGGAGCGGTCACGTCGGCGGAATATCCGGGCAGCGTCTGCGCGATTGCAGGAATCGCGAGGAAAATTGACAAAAAACCGATGAGGGTGCGAAGATTTTTCCGCATGGATCGTCCGTTGGATGTTCCGTTGTCGGCGTCGTAGCCGTAGTCTTGCAGATATAGAGCTCTCAGGAAAGGAACGCTGCATGCCCGGGACCGGTCATGGATCGGGCGCTGCCATGGCGGTCTTCCGGACGCTTGCGGTCGCCATTTTCCTCTGGGTTCTAGGCGTAGCCGGCACTTTTGCTCAGACCCAGTCCTGTCCGACAGGCTCAGCCACCAAGAATGACGTGTCGTCGGCGCAGGACGCGCTGAAGAACAAGACAAATTCCGATGGCTATATCGGTCCGACGGAAGAATGCGCTGCACTTGTTCAGTCGCTGTCGCCGGGGATCGGCAAGACAGCGACGTGGGAGAAAGGCGATTCAGCCACGACCGGGGATCTGGCCTACGGAACGCCGATCGCGACTTTCGGCTTCGACAATTCGGGCAATTTCGTCGGTCAAGGGAATGGCTCTCGCTATACTCCGCCAGGGACAGGCGGCATTTCTGGTAAATCGCATACGGCGATTTTCTTGAACAGGAATCCCGACGGCTCGATCCAGGTGCTCGAGCAATGGGCGGGCGGTCCTGCGAGGATCGACACCTTGCCGCCTGGAAATTGCGAGCGGTGCGCAGGCTCTTATTCCGCGATCGCAGGCGCGAAGCCGGTCTTTGGCGATCAGGCCGGCAAGGGCGATGGCACTGGAACGGGCGACGGAACGGGCGGCGGCAGCGAGGCGTGTAAGCAGGATCCGACCAAGGCGAACGCCGATCAGCAGTCGGGCACTATCGATCCGGACGAGGTGGCCAAGAAGATCATCGAGATCCTTGGCGGCAACTGCTGGAGCTGCAAGATTTATGCGGCGATCGCCTCGCAGGCCGGGAATTTCATCTCGCAATCGTACAAGCAGCTGACGAACAATGGATCGGAGAGCGGCACGTTCGCGGTTTTTGCGGCGACGCTCTTCGCCATCGTGCTCGTCTGGAAGGTTCTGCTGATTTTGGCTGCGCCGGCGTCGCCGGACATGCTCGCCAACGCTCAGGCGTGGAGCGACATCATGCGGTTTCTGACGCGCGCGGCCGTTGCGACGTCATTGCTGTTCGGATCAGCGGCGATGACTGACTGGCTCACGCCGACGACGCTCGGGTCGTCTGACAAGCATGTGAATGTGGTGCACGACGTTCTCATTGACGGTCCGATTTTGGCCGGAACGCGCGTCGGCTGCGCTGTGATGAAGGAAAGCCTTGCCGCGATTCAGGCGACGAATGCGATATCGTGTCAGGAAACCGGATCCACCTGGATGGATCAGCATACAGCGGATGCGACGACGCTTCTGGGGGCTTGGCATCAGCTGGGCGTTTCGATGGTCGCGGTCGGCGGTTACATGGTCGCGGACGCAGGTCGTTTCCTGTCTGCGGCGTTCGGCGGTTCGCTTGGCCAGATGATTGGCACCGCGATGCGTGGCGGCTACAGCGTCGGCAACATCATCAAGATCGGCGTCATCGGCCTGTCCGGTGTGCTCCTGATCTTTGCTTTCCTCGGCTTTACGTTTTCGTTCGGTCTCCGGTACATCGACGCATTGCTGCGCGCCTATATCGCGATGGGCCTTGCGCCCTTGTTCATCATCCTCTGGGTGTTCGACCGGACCAGGCCGATGGCGATGGCTGCGCTGAAAGCAATTCTCTTCCTCTGCATGGTCTTCGTCGTGTCAGGCGTCGCCTATGCCTTTGCGGTGCTGATCGTCCAGAAGGGGCTTGTTCTCGCAGGCCTCGGCGCTGATTTCTCGCCCCAGAACGTCGTCAAGGCGGGCGGGATCATTCTGGGTGGCGGCAGCGGCTCGTCGGGCGGTGTCGGCGACTGGCTTGGCGTGCAGCTCGGCGGCCAGGTTGCCGCTGATATCCGCTGGGATGTCTATTTTATCCTGCTGGCCACGGGGTCCATGGCGATGGGACTGACGACGGTCAGTTTCAAGATCGCGGAAACCTTCATGAAGTTCCAGCAGGGAATGGAGCGCTTCGCAGTCGTCGACGCGGCCCAGTCGGCAGGAAAGTCGATCGACGAGTCCTTCGAGGGAGCGAAGGACCAGGCGGGACGAGTCGTTGGCCGGGTCGGACGGGCTGGCCGTGGCGCGTTGGGCTTTGGCCGGCGCTAGGGCTTGATGACGACGTGCGCGGCGTTGTCGGCGCTCGGCATCGCGATTTCGACCTTGTCGCCCGTCAGGCGCAGCGAGACCGGTTCTTCCATCACCGCGTCCGACAGGTAGCCGCGTAGGACGGCGTCGCCCTTGTCGATCTCGATCGTTGCGTAGCGCGAGGTCAGATCGGGCGCGGTCAAGGTGATATGGATCGCCTGCCTTGTGATGCTGACGTCGAATGCCCACGGCGCCTTCTGGGCCGGCGTGAGGTCGCTTGCGCCGTTCTTGTGTTCGCCGATGCGCCAGTCTTCCAAGACGCCGGAGTGCTTGATTTTGTCGTGCGACATTGATGGCTCCCGTGAGTGAGGAACAACTTGATGTGCGTGGCGATCACGCGAAGGGCGAAGCGACCTTCGTGATTGTGGCATTCTCGTCCGTCGCGCGATCTGGCGCGGCGAAGGCTGCCAGCGCCTTCTGCAGGATGGCGATGATTGTGTGGTGCATCGCGGACCCCGGAACGATCGCCTGCTGTCCGGAAATGGTCATGCCGCGGTCGGTATTCTCGAATTCGAGGTCGCCGATCGAGATGGTGGAAACCGCGTCTGCAAAGGGCTCGAATGTCGTTGGGAACGCGCGATCTTGCTCGGCGTCGCCGTGCGCCATAATGGTGGCGAGGGCGCTTTCTATTGATGTCTTTCCGGACGCATCGCGCGAGGCGTTTCCGTGGCCTAAGGCGACGTAATGGGCGCCTGCCGATTTCGCTGTGAGGACGGTCATTCGGTCGGTCTCATCTGTAGCGGCGAATTTCTGGAGGGCGGGCCGCTGTTGCGAGGTCCGCCGGCATGTCGGGGAAGGGCGATATGCCGAATTGATCCTTGAATTCTGCGATTGTGAGGCGCTCGTACGTCTGGGCCGCGGAATTGGGTGAGACATAGACCCCGGCGATGCCAGCATGGGGCGCATAGATCGCCTTGTAGAGGTGCGTTGGAACGAGCACGCGCTCGTTGAGGGCGGTGAGCTGCGAGCCGACGAATAGCGGGCCTGTTACGACATAGACCTCGGACCGATTGGTGAGGTACCGCACATTCGTCTCGATGTCGGCCCACAGGTGCCGATTGTGTGTCGGGTTTTGCGGAACGATGTTGGCGAGCGAGAACATCTCATATGTTCCCTGCTCTGTAGCCCCGTCGCCGTTGGGCGCCATGTGTCCCCTATCGTAGGCGCCGCCCGAGCGATAGTCGGCGAGCGACGCTGCTTGATCTGGGCTGAGCGATGGATCTGGATGGAATCGGTTTTCGCGGATCTGGTCCTTTGCCGCAGCGATACGTGCGCGGGTGAGTCGTTCAGCCGACCAGATGGGCGTGCGCGATAAACCTGAATAGCGCGCGACGTATTCGCTGTAGCACAAGAGAGTTGTCTGGCGTTCGAGCGAGGCGCTGGCGCTGGGCTGTGCGCCCGGGCTTTGAGCGCGGCAGGCCGGGCTTGCCGGATCTGCGCTCGTCGCTTGCGGGAAGTTGACGGCGCGGCTTTGGGCATTCGCTAGGAAGTGGCGGCTCGCCGGGACAGCGATCGCGGCGAGGACGACAGCGATCAGCGCGATCGGAGGGGGCGCGCGTCGTGGCATGAACATGTGTCGCCCTACTCGACGATGACGAGAGCGCCGACGGAGGCGCGATTGTAGAGATCGATGACGTCTGGATTGGACATGCGGATGCAGCCGGAGGAGACCGCTTGTCCAATCGTGTTGGGCTCGTTGGTCCCATGAATGCGGTAGAGCGAAGTCCCGAGATAAAGGGCCCTTGCGCCGAGCGGGTTGCGGATGCCGCCTTCCATATGCCTTGGGAGGTCGGGCCGGCGCTGGCGCATCTCGGCCGGCGGCGTCCAGCCGGGCCATTGCGCTTTTCGGGTGATCGTCTCGGACCCCTTCCAGGAGAAGCCGTCGCGGCCGACGCCGATTCCGTACTCGAGCGCTCTGCCGGCTGGAAGGACGAGCCGCAGGCGGCGCTCCTGCGTAGAAATCAGGATGGTGCCGGGCGCTTGGGAGCCAGCCCATTCAATCTCCCGCCTTTCGATGACAGGCTGGATCCGGAGCGCAAGCGCGTCGCTTTTCGGTCCCGGCGAGACGGGTTCGTAGGCGTCGTCCTCGAGCTCTGGCGCGGGCTCATAGTGCCCTGAGCGATCTCGAGGCGTGCGGGGCGAGGACAAATCGTAGTACTGCCCGTCCTGGAGCAGCCATTCACGGGCGTTGAGCGCTGTGGCGGCATTGGCGAGGCAGACGGCCGCGGCGAGGAAGGCAACGTGTTTCACCAGCTTTGTTCCTCGCGTCGGATCCGTTCCTCTTCGTCGAGGCGCAGTCGTTGTTCCGTTTCGGCCCGTTCTCGGGCAAGCTTCGCTTCGTCCTCAGCCCGCAGGCGCGCGATGCGAAGGCGCTCTTCGGCGTCACGCTGATCGCGAGCGAGGCGTTCTGCCGCTTCGCGTTGGTCGGCTGCGACAGCTTCTTCTTGGCGGCGAACGGCGTCGGCTCGGCGGCGGTCGCGATTGCGATCGTTTGCTTTTGACGCGCCGGGAATTGCATTTGAGGCGGCGCTGGAGGCGGAACGTCGGCCGGGCGCATTTGGTGTCGACGCAGAGCGGCGCTGCGTGGCTGTTGGCGCGACAGACCCGGCGCTCAACGTCAGCATCAGGAGGCCAAGGGCGCCTATGATGCCGACGAGCGCAACTGCGTAGATGATGTAGACCGCCTTCATGCCAGCGCGGCGAGTAGCGTCGCGCGCAAGGTCGCGGCGTCTGGTTTGTTTCGGGACTGGAAGCGCAGCGTCGGCAGCCCGACGGATCGCACGATGGCGTCGCGTTCGCTGTCCTTGGCTGCGACATGCGTTTTATCGTCGAGTTCGACGATGCATTGCGCTTGACCCTGGTACGCGACCACCCAGTCGACTCGGGCGTTCGAAATCTTGCCGAAACTGGCCCAGAACGCTTTTCGCGATGCCGGGCTGTCGTTGGCGGTGTCTCGAGCCGGCGCGATGAACGCCGCCATCGAGACTTGGGGCCACGCCTCCCAGTTTTGGTCGGGAAGCGCGCGCTTCAGCGTGGCGTGGAAGTCTCGCTCATTGTCCGTCATGACCGGGCGGGGTTTGAACGGATAGGCAGCCTTGCCGGAAAGCCCGCCCTTCCTCGCGAACGTCAGGACAATGGCGATGAGGCAAGTGAGTGTGACGATTGTTGCAATCGGCGCGATCTGCATTGGCGAAGGCTTGTTTGGTCAGAGGGCGAGCTCTGCGGGCTCGGATGCGGTCGGGTGCTTGAGGAAGGCGTAGCCCTGATCGACGACGGCCGGCGCCAGGCGCATTTCGTTGCCCTTTTTCGGCTTCACCATGCAGAGCGCGTGGTGATCGGGGCAGTAGCTCGAATTTTCCTGGACGATGTCGGTGCAGAAGAAATGCTCCGTGCCCGTGTCGATCAGATAACGACAGGTGTCGTGCTTGGAGCCGAAGAAGGAATCCAGGTTCATGTTGAGCGCCCGGCCTGTCGGGATGAGCGACTGGATGCGCGGCGGGAGGCTCGGGGCGATGAACGGGGCGTCTGCGTCGTCGGAGGCTGCCTCAGCGGTCGTGTCGACCTTGATTTCAGCGACCGTGGAGGGATGCGGGGTTTCTTCGGAGGAAGATGGAACGAGGACGGAGCAATTCGGGTCGGAAACGGCGGGTATGTTGTTGAGCCAGTTGAACCGCGCTTTTTCGTGAAGTCGACGGATCATTTCGTCGGTAATGTCGAGTTCTTCCGTCTCGTGATCGTGCGTGGACGCACGTATCCCGTCAGTTCCGATCATGTCGGGCTCCCTGGGCGCAAGTGTGGTAGTTGCGATGATGGGAGCTAACGACGGCGCGGCGGTGTAATCAAGCGAAATTGCGTCGGGAAAAATACACGGAAAATTTATTAACGAACGCTTAACGTGCTGAAAATAGGAGGTAATCGGATATATGCCCGTAGCGGCAGCCTTCGAATTACCGTTCGTTGTGGTAAATATGGCACGGAAATGAGGCGTGCGACGGACGGGCGTTTTTCCCGATATTCCGTCGCACGCTAGGCGTCATCCGACGGCCAGCGTATGGCGCGGGCGACGGAAAAACGCGAATGCAAGGCCGCCGACGAGCGAAACGGCAATGCCGATATGGCCTTCCCAGTGATGCCGGTGTTCCCACTGGCCCAAGGCCCCGCTGAGCACGACGAAGGCGATCAGCGTTGCGGCAAAGCCGAACGTGAAAGCGCGCAGGCGCGGGCGGTCGCGAGGCGCGGGAAGCGGGATCTCGCGGAGGATGAGGCTGACCAGAACCCAGGAGAGGAACGCCGCCAAGGCGGCGATCCAATGCTTGGCGAGAAAATCGAAGGTCGCGTAGCCGGCAAGGGCCGCAAACACGATCCAGACGATGGCCGCCAGCGGGTTGACGAACAAAAGAGCAAAGAAAGCCATCGGCTTTTCCTTTTGGCTCAGATGCTCGTGAACAGGGCGAAGACGAGCATCGGGATGACGAAGACCGCGATCTGCTTGGCGCGATGGGCGCTGAGTGCGGGAGAAGCGGCCGCGCCGGCGGCGATCAGGGCCAGCCCGACCACGAGGAAGGGATGGACCGATCCCGGATCGGCGAGGAGGCGGCCGGCGGCGGCCGGAAGGCCGGCCGCGCCGGTCACGAGCGCGTGCGGGAGCACCTTCACGAAAATGAAGGCCACGAAGGGGAGAGTAAGGAGGAACGCCATTTTTGGACCTTTAACAGGTTCTTCTTGTTTTTTAATTAGCGGCGATTCATCGACGCTTATGTTGCGCCGTTGGCACCGTGTGCGATTTTGCCCTTTTCAGGGGATCAAGGCTCGAAGGCCTCACGAACTATCATCAGGATGAAGAAAAATAATAGGCTGCTCGGCGTCGCCCGGAATAAAGTCGTTTGACGGACAAATCACGTTTGTCCACTCTGTCTCTTGGCTCGGAAAATCCGTTTTAGGGAGAAATCCATGTTCGCAATCGGCGGAGATGATCAGGAAGGCGGCCTTTCCAAGATGGCGGGGAAATTCGCCGATATGGCGGGGCAGGCCTACCTCAAGGCAGGCCGCGGCGGGCTCGATGCTCTTGAGTTGAAGGGGCAGGACATCAAGGGCTTCGAGGGCGCTCCCCGTGGGGCCGAGGGCAAGGCCCTTGGGGGAGAAGCGCTGCAGGATGCGGTTTCCCGGTCGTCTGTCGGCGGTCTGGGAGAAGTTCTCGGACAGAATTTCGAGAATCGGTCGTTCGAAGTCGCCCGGCGCATGGGGATGGGGATCGGCGCCGGCCGCCCCGAACGCGACGGGTTTGGCCTTGGGGAATGAGGCCCGGGTTTCGGACGTTTCTTGAAAGACTTCGGTCTTTGGCGCTGGCCGGTGTCACCGGCTGGGCCTTTGCGGAAACCGCTGCTGTTGGGTGGCTGGGCATCGGCTGGGGCCTGGTTGCAGCGGCGATCGTGATCCAGACGCTTCGGGTGCGCAGCCTGGCCGCGTCCTTGTGGACGCTGGCTGGCATCTCCGTTCTATCCAGCGTGTGTTTTGGCGTGCCGGTAGCCTCCTCGGCGGCCCGGGCGGCGTCGATTGCCGCATTGACGAGCGCGCCGCCGTCGTCGAACTTTGTTCTCTGGTTGGTCGTCATCAGCCTGGTGTCGGCGGCCATTGCAGTCCATGACGGAATAATCCTGAGGGTCGCGACAGCAGGCGCGGCCGGATTGGACCGGCTCGGCTTCATTGGCGAGGGCCAGCGGTTTGGCGTTCTTTCGGGAGCGGCAGCGCTTTTTGGAATAACCCTGGTCGAGACATGGCCGGGTGGAACGGAAACACGTTTGATTGCCGCCGCGATCCCTATGGTGGCCTGTGGAGCGATAGCTATGGGTGAAGGACTTCTCGGATTTGTTTGGAAGGCCATGAACCGGGGAGCTGGCGGACGTCCATCGGAAGCGCTTCAGGACAGGCCTCTTGCCGCTCCACGCGTCACCCACGAAATGACGGATAGCGTCGCAAAGGCCGCTGGTATGATCGGCAAGGACGTGGTCGTCGAACAATTCGTTCCGGACGATCAGCAATTGGGGAAGGGCGAGGAATCCTACGCGCCGCCCCTCGATTACGAGAAAATGGCGGCGATGGTCGCGCCACGGCGGCGCTCTGACAGTGGGGCAGAGCTACAAGCGGAAAGGACCGCCCGCCCGGCGCCAAACGTAATCGAGGCTGCGCGCAACCCGGTGACGAGCGCCGTCGCCGGCAAGCCCGCCGCTGTGCGGCCCGCTGCACAGGCCCGTGAGGAAGTCGGGCCGCTTGATCTCTGGGATGATGAAGAAGTGGCCGAGTGGGAAACCGGCGTGTCGGCGGGCCAGCTGGAGGCCATGAAGCAATTCATGTCCGACGAGGAGATCAACGAGTATACGAAGAACCAGCTCGCGTACACGAAGGCGAAGCTCGAGCGCGATGAGCACTATCGCATTGCCGGACTTCCAGAAGCGCCCGTTAAGGGCGCTCTAGAACCGAGTGCGCCAGCCGAGGCGCCGCCCGGCGAAATCGCCTCAGATGCGAGCGAGGACGTGGCGTTTCAACTCGTCGACCTTTTTGTCCAGTCGGGCGGGCCTCTGGCTGAAGCGCCGTATCGCATCATCGAGCGTTTCAAGGCCGCGCCAGACTGCTTGTCGCGTGTTGTTCAACTGGAGCCGCGCGCACAGGCGTTCGTGGACGCCATTTGCGCTGGGGCGTCCGAGGCGGAGCTCGAAATTATTCTGATGACGCCGGCTGGCGACGTTCCGGAGGTCGTTCATATCGAAGAGGCGGGCAGCGACGCCCCGGTAGACAGCCCGAACAGCGAGGCGGTTGTCGAGCCGATCTCAGCTGTAGCAGCGGCCGAGGATCCGGTGGAGGAGAACATCGTGCAGGATGAAGTGATCGTGGCGGCCGCCGCTGAAGCGGCGTCGTCGTACACTGCGGTCGAGCAGGCGGCGCCTGCGCCGGAGGATGGTGGCGCGGAAGCGACGCACGAGCCGGCGCGTCCGTATGAGCGTCTGCCAGAGGCATTTGCGACGCTCAGCGCTGCTGTGCAGTCGCTCCTGGAAGCCGGGCGCAAGACAGAAGGCGAAAGCGCGGCAGACCTGGAAGGTCTGCTTGTGGCCGATCCCGCGATGATGCAGCAGTTTGGAGCCGACCAGACGCTGGTCAAAGCGTTGCTCGCGTTCTCCGGAAACGACATGTCCTATTACGTCGTGCGGAGCGCGGTCGAAATGCTGGTACGGCGGATGCCGTCGAAGGTGGATGACCCCATGTGCGGTGTCTTGATGCAGGTGCTGCGTGACGCGCCGCTTGAATCATTCGGGACGGGCAGCGAGGCGCCAAACGCGAAGCGAAAGGCCGAGATCCGGCTTGCTCTTATCCTGCTGCGCGATCAGGTCGAGGAGCTTGTGGAGTTCTGCCGCGGGTTTTCGGAGGGCAAGATCGACGATCGGGACGCGTTCGAGGCGGCTAATGCGGCGAAGTCGCTCTATTTCACGCTGGCTGACGTCAACCCGTTGTACGCGAGGCTGCCCGGCGGCGCGCTTGCCACGGAAGCGCTCGAGGCGGCGCTCTCGGCCGCGCGCGAGAAACTTGCCTTGCGCGAGATCGCGCCGGCGCCGGATGTGTACGAGCGCGAGGCCGCCGCGATCCTGACCGACGACAACCAGAGGCGCGGTATGGCTGCCGCTCTTCGGAAGTTCATGCCGGCCGCCGCAAGAGAGGCGATCGACGATCTCTGTGATGTCGGCCGTGCGGCGTCATTTCTCAATAAATATCTGTGGCGTCGTGGAAGGGGGCTTCCCACGGTGGAAGCGCATCCGCTCTATCCGGCCCTCGTCATGATCACCGATGAGACGGTGAGAGCGTTCAAGATCGCAGCGGAGGCGGCCAACGACGCGCGCAACTTCGATGCGGTGATCGGGGGAATGGACAAGGATCTGGCGGCATTCCTGAAGGAGCATACGTCCGCTGGCGGGATAGATGCCCTTCGGATGCGCATCGAGCGGTTCGTCATGAACAACGTCGGCGCAGAGGCCGAGGCGCTGACGAAAGAATTGCAGCAGGTTGTCAGCGATCAGGAAGCCTTGCTGAAAGATCTTCACGAGGGGCTCGAGCGGGAGGCCGCGCGGGGCCCGGTGGAGCGCGCCTGCGACGTTGTCCGCGCGATCCTGGAAGGGGAATCCGTGACTGTTCAGTTGGTGGACAGCGCGGCCTCTGCGCCCGCGCGGATGTTTTTTGCCGGGGCGGACGGCGATGTGGCGTTTGTTTTCATCGACGGCCTCGGCACGCGCTGGCGGCTTCTTGGGTCGGCCTTTGTCTGCGAGCAGCTCGGCATGGCGGTCAATTTCGAACAATTGTGCGCGGCGATGCCAAGGACGCCGGGGATCGGGCGTGCCGGTTCTTTCCGGCTTGTGGTCGCAAACTGCGCCGGGCTCGAGACAGCTGACGAGCCGGGGATCGTCCGGATCGAAGATATCTCTGGGGACGACGACGCCAGCCGTGTTCGCGCGGCGCGGTTCCTGAAGGAACGCAGCGATCTAATGACTTGGAAGTGAAACGGAAAAATCAGACCTCATTCTTCCGTGAAAAAAGATCGAAGCGAATGTTTTTCCGGGCTTGACGGATTAAGGGCAACGGAGGACAATTCGTTTTACCGTCTTAAAGGTGACGGCAAGCGCTCGACCGGCTCCGATCCTCACGGAATAGTCGAGTTTTGTCCGGCCATGAGGGTGAACATGGAGAAGATCGAATGACCCAGGTGAGCAAGGAAGAGCGGAACGTCGCAGGCGTCGCCGCTGTCAACGCGATTCTCGCGGCCGAGACCGAGTACTCGGCCAAGATGCGCGTGCCGAACTCCGTCTCCAAGGATGCGTCGGACGAGGAGAAGTCTGCGCATGCGGCCGCCAAGGCGGCTCAGGAGGCTGCCGCCCGCGCCCGTTTCGGCGAGTTCGGGTTCGGCGAAAACCCCCGTCCGGATCAGTGGCGCACGGCCCGCGTGTCGGTCGTCACCGAGAAGGGCGATCTCAAGGTCATGGTCTCGAAGTACGAACTGGCCGACGCCCAGAAGCTCGTCGCAGGCGAGAAGCTGACGTGGGCCAAGGACGGCACGCACAAGGAGACGAAGGACGGCGAGCGGATCGACGTCGAGCACAAGGCGGGCGACCGCCGTTCGGCTTCGGCGACGACCCGGCTGCTGGCCAACAATCTGAACGCGGTTCGCAACACCGAAACCGGCAAGACCGGCTTCGATGCGATCGACATCGGCGAGGCGAAGGCGCGCCTCATCTACATGAGCACGGATGTGCTCAAGCAGAACGCCGAAGGCTCGAAGAACCCGTCGGCGCTGGCAGCAGCGCTCGAGCAGACCGTCTCCGCGACTCGCGTGACGCTGGGCGCCATGGAAAACCAGCGCTACGCCGAGTGGAAGAAGTCCCAGGAAGCTCAGAAGACGGGCGGCCAGGAGCGCTGATTTCTGCGGGATCGTCCCGTGCTTCAGGAAGGGGCCGCTCACGCGGCCCCTTTTCTTTTCAGGACAGGCGATCGGCGCCGGTCAGGATGACGACTGCCCCTTGGACGGGATTGGGGGAAGGCCGGTGGCCGCTCTTGGCAAGGCCGCCGTCGCGCAGTTCTATAGCGCGCAGGTTCGTGGGCAGGCGATCGAAGCCGGCGTTTTCGTCGCCGTACATGTCGGCGGCCTCTCCCTCGTACTCTGTCAGGCCGGGAATGCGTTCGAGGTCTTCGCAACCGAGCGCGTTGCGAATGTTAGCCAACGTCGGCGCGATATCGAGGCGTTTAGGTTCGGTTCCGGGCTCGATCAAGAAGACGCTCATGACGGAAAAATCCTTCGTTTCGGCGTTTGTGGTCGATGACGATCGCGGTAAGCTCGTTGTGCGCTTCGCGCGCATTCATCCGACGGTAGCGCAAGGTCCGGAGAAACGGAAATGCTATACGACGAACGGCTGGAGCATTTGCTCAGTTTTCGGAAGGCGAAGATCTTGGGGACGTTGGCCTCGCACCTGCGCAATCCCGATGAGACGATCGTCACCTGCGCGTCGTTGGACGGCTCCGGCAGGACGCCGGAGATGACCAAGCGCTTTGGGATCGGCGAGCTCACGCCGGCGATGGAGGCTGCGAGCATTTCGCCTGCTCTGCTCACGCTGACGCATCTGGCGGCTGAACCGACTGTTCCGATGGCGACGCCGTACCTTGAAGGCCGGCGGACCCGCGTCCGGCTCGCCGCGCAGAATTCGCTGGCGCAGATCCAGGGGGCCGAGATTGCCCGCCAAGGTCGTTCGGGTCTTTCTGCGGGCGCGAGGATGGGCCAATGAACGTCCGCGTCGACCCAGACCGCTTGTTGTACGAAGACCTAGCTGACCGTCTTCCGCTTCTTCCTGCCTTGCTGGAGTGGGGAAGCTTGCCGCATCAGCAGCCGTTTCTGACCTGTTTCAGAGAGCATCTGCCGCGGGAATTGCTGTTGGAGAGCCGGGTGCTGGTGTGGCGTTCTGGCCAGAAGCTTCGGGCGGGCGTCCGGTGCTACCGGACGCTGACTGGTCGGCCGGCGAATTACGTCTTCGCCGAAGCCGTGATAATTCCGGCGGCGTTCAACACGATCCGCGCCATGGAATTTATTGACGTCTGGGTTTTCCGCGATCGGCCGGGCAACGAGACGACAGAAGGCGACGTGCAGCTTCTGATGGCGGCGGTGATCGCCAAGTAAAAAAAAGGCCCGCCAATGGGCGGGCCTCACATGCGATCAGTTCTTGAGATAATCGTTCGGCGGCTCGTCCTCGCCGGGATTGTTCAGGAAGCTCAGAACATCGGCCGGCGGCTCGGTCACGCGATCAATCGAGAAGGCGAAATCGCCATCGCGTTCGTCCCAATGGTCCAGATGCGGCGCGGGCACGGATTCCGGCGGTTCGTTGTTGACGAAGTGCGCATTGATCTCCGCAGCCGTCGCAGGGCCGAGATCTGCCGTCTCGAGGAGCGGCTCGCCGGCGGGAACTCCCGCCGGCAGCTTAGGGCGCGAGCCGAGATCATCCCTGGCGGCGTCGGGCGACTTGACGAGGAGCTCGGCGCGATAATCTTCGGCCGCCTGAGCAGGCGCGCCGGGGACGGCGACGTTGGGCGAACCGGGGGCGATGATGCCGTTGCGGATGTCTTCGGCAGCCTTTTCAGAGCCAACCTTCCATCCGCGCGAGCGGTCGCCCTTGGCGTAGCGGTTCTGCGCGTTGGGATCCTGTGCGTAGTCCTGGTAGCCGAAGGCGAAGCCTTCTTCCCATAGCGCCATGCGCGTTCCGATCGAGCGCGTCGCCTTGAAGTTGGGGTTCTCGGCACGAAGCGCATGACGTCGGGCGGCGGCAGCCGCCGTCGCTGCGGCGGTCCGGGGGTTGCCGGAGCCCGTGCTGGCGGGCTTGGGCGCAGCTGCAGCAGGCGCGGGCTTGGGCGCACGCGCTGGCGTGGAGGAGCGCGCGGTGCGCGTGGTTGCGGTTGGCGGCGCTACGGAGCGCGGCGCAGGCGCGCGGGCGGCAGGAGCGGTCGCGGCGGCAGGAGCGGCCTGTCGCGCCGGGGCGGTAGCCGGAGCTGCCGGAGCGACGGCGGCCTTGGCGGGAGCCGCCGTGGTCGGCGCCGGCGCGCTTGCAGCGGCGGCAGGAGCGGTTCCGAGCGCGAGGGGCGCGGGAGCGGCCGCGACGGAATCAAGGTTGGTGTGCTTGGAGAGCGCGGAGAGCGCGTCCATCACGATCGTCTGGCCGTTTGGATAAGCGGCGAGGAAGGCCTTGTAGCGGTTCGCTTCGGCAGCGATGCGCTCCTGAAGCTGGCGGATTTCCGCCTGTTTGGCGAGGATCAGCGGCTCGATGACCTTGATCGACTGGAAGTCGCTCGTCGCCTGCAGAATTTCACTGAGTGTTGGTGTTGACATAAGCCTCTTTCCTCACTGTGACCGACTTGGCGTGGAATATCGGTCAAGATTATTCCGTTGGCAAGTGCCAACGGAAGGTGTCAGAACGACGAAATCGAGCCTGCTAGGCCTGTTTTCGTCGTTTCGACGGTGAACGGAGCGTGAGTTCAATGGGTTGCGCGATTAAGGAAGATCGCGCTCTTTTCGTCGCTTCCGCGGAAAAATGTTCAGCGCGACAACTGCGCTTGCGCTTTTTGCGCCTGACGGACGGGATTTAGGCCGGCAAGACGCGCAGGCCCAGCTTTTTCAACCCATTGCGTGCGGGTCATTTCGCGTTCGGGCCGGGACAGGAACGGCTTGATCTGCTCGAACAGCAGGTCGCGATAACGGTCCTGCTGCTCGGCCGTGAATGAGATCTCGCGCGAGCGCTTGAAATGCGATCGAGCGTCCTTGGTCCAGCGATCGAGGGCGGCGTGTCGGTCTTCGGGGCGAGGCGCGTTCTTTGCTTCGACGCTTTCGGTCCTTTCGAGGAGTCTTGATAGCGCGGCGGCGTGGGCCGGCGACGGATCGATGTTGCCGTAGGAACGGTGTTGGACGACGGCGAGGTGTGGCGGCTTGGCCTGAAGGCCAGCGTCCAGTTCGCCGGCGACGAGCTGGATTTCTGCGGTTGAGCGACCTTCGGCTGAGGAAATGCCGACGATCATCGTGTGTCCGGCTTGGGCGTCGTGGCGGTATCCGCCGACGCAGTGACGAAGATCGCTGCCCTCTGCGATAAGACGCTCGTGGGAGCGCAGCGGCTCCAAGACGACGCCGTTTATTTCTGCCGCAGCCCTGAAGAAGTGCGGAAATGGCTCGACCTGGGCGCCATTTGGCGCTGCAGGCCTGTTTTCGAGCGTGAATTGGGCTTCGAGGGAAGCGCGAGCGGGCTCCGAGCGGACCATTTGCTTGTGGACGAGCTCGTTCATCTCGTTGAACGCTTTTTCCGTGCGGCCGCGCGGCATGAGCAGGCTTGAAGCCATCAGGAGCGCGGCCGGAGCATCGGTCGGTCCGCGCAGCGGGCCGCCAGCAATGGCGGCGATGGCATTTGCGAGCCACCGATGGCTGTCTCGACGTACATGGCGGTCGAGGGTTCTTGCTTTGTGCGAGACGCCGCCGGTCGGCAACCGGCGCATGTCGACGGCGCGCGCCAGCACCTCGGCCTGCCGCAGCAGGGTTGCGGGGTCGCCTGCCGCATCCGAGAGCGAGCGCATGAACTCGAAGCCCGCGAGCTGGACCGCGGCGCCGAATTTGGTGTCGCCGGAAATGCGATCCTTGGCGAACGCCGTTGGCGAGAATGGCGCGGCCTGGGGCCGGGCGTGGAAGTAGAGCGCCAGGGCCGTGTGGTCCGCCATTGTCGCAATTCGCGGGAAGGACCGGAGATGTGCGAGCGATCGCAGGTAGCCAGGCGCGGTCAGGGGAGGGTGCGCGTCCATCGAAAGAGCGCATTGCTCGAGCGTTTTGCGCAGCGGCGCGCCGGCGACGATCGTCTGTATCATTCCGGTCGCGGATAGCTTTTCTGCGCTGATGTCGCGGATCCGGGCGGGCAGGACAGGCGCCAGCTGGAAAGCCTGGTTCATCCGCTGGATGCCGGCGGCGTCGAGGCCGAAAAGGAGGTAGGAGCGCTCGGTTAGGCTTCGGGAGTAGCCGGCGCCGTCGTGGTCGCGCGGCGTTCTCAGGATGTGCAACAGCTTGCGGGCCCCGGCAGGCATTCTTCCGATGATTTGGAGTTCGCCCTGTGCGTTGCCGTTCCAGAATGATGAAGAGAGCGATGATTTGAGCGCTTGCGTGCGGAAGTAGGACGGCTGGTCCGCAAACGCGCGTTTGAAAAAATCGGCTCCGCTGTCGTAGGCGATCTGCGCGAAGCCCTTGACCCGTTCAATGTAGGCGTTTTCGGCGGCAGCGCCTGCCTTGTCGAGCGAAAAAGCGACGTAGTTGCCCTCGGCGATCTGCTTGGAGATGGCGGCGGATGCCGCCGTTGCGGTCAAGCCGGCAGGTATCTCGACGGTTCCAAGCGAGACAGGGTCGCGGGAACGCAGGACGAGGGCCAGGTCGCCGTGGGGGTAGTGGATGGCTGCATCGAAATTGGCGCCGTCGCCTGCAAGCAGCTGGGGCCGGACGCTTTCGCGTAGGGCGGTCCACTCGGCGGTAAGCCGGTCGTTTTCGACCGGGTCTTTCGAGAATTTTGCCGGATTGCGCCTTGTTCGAAGGAGATGGCGGCGCCCGGCGGGCGTCGCCTGCATCGCGGCCAGTTCAGTCCGGAAGGACTTTTCGACCTGTGCGTGGAGGCGGCCGTTGATTGCGAGGAAATCGTGAGCAAGGCGAATGGCGTCGTCTGGCGACGCGATTGCGATGGCCTCGGGATGGCGCTTGTTGCGGGTCACGGCCTGGCCGACCGGAGACAGCTTGGCGGGGCCGTCTGGACGCGCGTGTTGCGATTTGATGGTCTCGGCGGCTGCGCGGATCGCGTCCCAGGAGCGAAGGCTGGATTCTTCAACGCCTGCGGCGGCGGCGATCGCCGGGAGAAAGCCATTCAAGGCGCGGGCCGAGGACGGGCGCAACGAGATCCAGACGTCGATGTCGCGTCGTTTGGCCATTTTCCGTCCTCTGGCTTGTGACGGAATATTGTACGACGGAATAGCCGTCGTGCGGTAGTCTGGCGACGGAATTTTCGCTCGAGAAATGGGTGGATCAGGTTTTGCGGAGGAGCTTTTTGACGGCCAGATAACGCTGGCGGGCGGCGGCGCCGAGTTCGACGAGGTCGGAGCGCGAGCGCGGCAGGTCGCCTTCGGTCAGCCATTGGCGCGTCGGTCTTAGGTCGTCGCCAACGCGCACGAAAGCAGGTCTCAGGTGGACGAACGGTGCGATCAACGCCCGGGAATGGGAAACCAGGACAAACCCGAGGGCGCTAGGAGGAAGATCGGCGGCTTAAGCGGCCAATTCCTCGCCCAACGCTTTTTGGTACCCCTCCGAGAGCCCGATGTCGGGTTCGTCGAGCATCAGGATGTGGGGGTGTGTTCGGTCCCTGGAGTTGCGGATCCCGGCGAGCGCTGTTCGAACAGAGATATTTTCGGTGGAAGAGGTCTTATCCCACATTTCCCAAGTAAGGCGCTGATTTCGCTGTCCTGACCATTATATTTCCTATATAAAACATGGTGTTGAAGGCTGCGAGGGGCGCGTTTCATGGATCACCCAGAGGGTGCGGGCTTGCAACGGGCAGATCGGGTGGATTTCGACCCTCGCGTGCGGCTGGAATTTCGCGGCACGCAGCTCAGTTCCGACGGCGGCCTTCTGGTGATGCGCGAGCTTGATGACGCGCTCGGGTTGTCCGATTTGGCGTCAGCGGCGCTGCGCGATACTCGCTCTGGCAAGAACACGGTCCATCGGCTCGACGGCCTGTTCCGGCAATCAGTCTTTGGGCGGCTGGCCGGATACGAGGATGTCAACGACGCCAACCGTCTCGCCTGCGATCCGGTCATGCGCCAAGTTGTCGGCGGCAGAGCGGTCGATGCACAAGCGGCCTCGGCATCGCAGATGGGACGGTTCGAGACCGAGACGCTGGCTCTGGCCGGGAACCGTGCCGCGCTGGCCGACCTGAACGGGCAATGGATCGACCGGTTCCATGACCGTAACGGGCTGAAGTACATCGTTCTGGACATGGACAGCTCGGTCAGCCCGACCCATGGCGACCAGGAAGGGTCCGCCTGGAATGGCCATTTCGACTGTAGCTGCTATCACCCCAACTTTCTGTTCAACCAGTTCGGGATGCTGGAACGCTGCGCCCTGCGCCATGGCAACGTCCACAGCGCCGATGGCTGGCGTGATGTTCTCGACCCCGTCATTGCGCGCTACGCGGAGCGCGACCTTGGTGGCAGGTTCTTCCGGGCCGATGCTGCCTACGCGATCCCGGCGATCTATGAGCGATTGGAAGAAGCGCGGTTCTTCTACGCCATCCGGCTGCCCGCAAACGCGGTCCTCAAGGACAAGATCGCGCATCGGCTAACGCGCCCTGTCGGGCGGCCGTCACTGACCAAGGTCAAGCGGTTCTTCGAGGAATTCGAGTATCAGGCGGCGTCCTGGGACAAGGAACGCCGGGTGATCGCCAAGATCGAATGGCATCCGGGCGAACTGTTCCCGCGTGTCGGCTTCATCGTCACCAACCTGCCGATGGAGCCGGACTGGGTGGTGCGGTTCTACAACCAGCGCGGCACCGCCGAGCAGCACATCAAAGAGGGCAAATACGCCTTTCGCTGGACGCGGCTGTCGTGCCGGAAGTTCCGCGACAATGAGGTGCGGCTGCAACTGCACGCCCTGGCGTACAACCTGGCCACCTTCTTGCGCTGCATCGAGCTGCCCGAGGCCATGGCCGACTGGTCGTTGACCAGCCTGCAACTGAAGCTGATCAAGATCGGGGCACGTGTGGTCCGTCACGCCCGCACCATCACCTTCCAGCTGGCCGAGGTCGCTGTCACCGGCACGATGGTACGCGCCATCCTCGCCGCTATCCGCCGATTGCGAGCGCCACCGCTATGCGCATGATCGCGATCCACGCTCAAACTGAACGAAAGCGGCTGGACAGATCTGTCCGCTGCGCTGAAAAACGCCGCCCCTGGGCAAGGAAACAGCGGCTTCGCGGTCTGATCCGTCCAGATCCAGCAGTCTGCGCGACCGCAGGTGCCGCTTGCGGCAGAAAATCCTTGTCTAGCGCTCGGATACAGGCGATCTTCACCTCAAACGCCACGCCACTTGGGGAATGCAGGGAAAGTGGTCTGGCCAGCAGGATTTGAACCTGCGACATCCTGCTCCCAAAGCAGGCGCGCTACCGGGCTGCGCTATGGCCAGTTATCGGGTTGATGGGGGTCAGGCCGCTGCCTTATTGGGCCGCAGCTGTGCAAGGCGCATCCAGCGCAGATGGCCGTTCTTGGCCACGAGCGCTGACATTTCGCCGACGAAAATGAACGTTTCGCGAATCTCGCGGACCGTCCAGCCGTCGGCGCCGAGGCGAGTTGCGGTCACGCGCTCGCGGGCAGTCGAGGGAACGAGTGTGACGAGGTCGCCGGCGTTCATCACATGCATCCTTGTGAAGGCAGGGCGGAGCGATTGTCGCAAATCGTCGCGCCGGGGAGTTCGCCGCGCTCGATCATAGCTTGAACGAGCAGGCAATTGTCGCGCACGCGGTTGAGGAGGTCGATAGCTTCCGGGCCGACCGGCATGGCTACAATGACGGGGTCTGCAAACATTTCGCGGACGCCGCGGGCATCGAGCTTGGCCAAGTGCTTGTCGCGCCAGGTGCGGATGGCGTCGGCCGCGCCGGTCTTCAGCGTCGTGCCGGTTTCCGGGTCGTAGGCGATCGCCACTTCCTGCGAGCCGTCGCAGACATGGCGTTCATCCGTGCCGTTGATGAGCCAGACGTCGCCGAATTTCATCTGGTACATGGCTTGCCTCGTTGGAGGTCGATTTGCTTTCGCTGGCCGATCCTAGACGAAAGTCGGTGAAGCGATGAGCCTCAGGCGGCCAGCAGGCCGACCGATTCCATCGCCGTGCAATGGCGGTCGATGCGCTGGAGTTCGGCGATGAACAGGCGCTCGATGCTGGCGAGCTTGCGCTGCCGGCGGGCCTCGTCGAGCGAGCGATCTTCCATCGTGCGCCGCCAGGACGCCTTGATCGTTTCGATGGTTGCGCGGGCGGCGACCTGGGCGTCGAGCGGCAGGCAGGGGAGCTGCACGAGGGTGCGGCGTGGGATGAACAATTCGCGGGTCATGCGGCGGCTCACGGCTGGCGGGCGTGACAAGGACGCGCATGATGCGCGTCCTTGTTTTGAGGAACGGTTAGCGGCTTACGCCGCCTTCGACATTTCGCGCTGGCGCGCGTTTTCCTCGCGCGCCGCCTGACGCGCCTGCGTCTGAGCGACGTCCCAGGCGACCAGCGCCTGACGGCTCTGCTCGGAGACGTTCTCGAGCCAGTTGGCGACCATGTCGACATCGGCTTCGTTCAGCGCCTCGGCGACCTGGCGCATCGCCAGCGCGTCGAAGGACAGTACGACCGCGCTGCGATCGCTGGCGGCGAGATCTTCCATCGACTTGTCGGCACGGACCGAGAACGCGTCGGCGAAAGCTATGATGGTCTGCGCGGTGACGCTCGCGTAGCGCTTTTCGCCGTCGGGGCCGGTCAGCGTCTCGCCGCGGAGCATCGCCAGCGCATCGGCGACGTCGGCCGGCGTGGCCGTCATGCGCCACTGGCCGGCGCGGGTGACGATCGCCTTGTGGACGGTGGCCGTGGGCCGGCCGGCGGCTTCGGCTTCGGCCTTGCGCGCGTCGATTGCGGCGCTGCGCGCCGCCTTGGCTTCGTCCGAGGGACGCAGGCCGACGAGGACGGCCGACGAGAAGGCGAGTTCGGCGGCGATGAAAGCGGCGACACGATTCATGGAAGTGCTCCTTTTGGGGGACCAGAACAGGCGGTCCGGGCAATCCTCTGAGGATCAGGGGATGCGAGAGCCACGGCGGGTCTTCCCGGCGAACGTTTCAGGCAGATGACCTGAGAAGCGAATTTCCGGGGGTTTTGATCGCCAGCGGCGCCCTTGCGGAGCGAAGGGGTATTTGGAGGCTTGAGAAGACCTCTCCCCCATGTGGGGGAGGGTCAGGGTTAGGCGTGGGTCATCGCGCGCGTGGCCTCGACGATGTCGGCCAGCGCCTTGCGTCCAGCCTCGGTCATGACGAAGAGCGTTTTTCGTCGGCCGCCGCGCGAGTTCAGCGGCTCGCCATCGTAGGAGCGGATTGATCCGTTGCCGCTGAGGCGCCACAGGGCCGAATAAATCGAGCCCAGTGGGTAATCGTGTCCGGTCCGGCGCTTGATTTCGCCGTGGATGGAGATGCCATGTGAAATGGTCGTCGTGCCAGGCGCGGATCGGCGCGATGGCCTGATCGGTGGCGTTGCGAACCTTGATTTCGATGTTGTTCGCCATGTTGACGCCCTTGGGCGGGGTCGTACGGGCGTATTCCTGCTTGCCGGCCTTGAAGTTGGCGCTGGCGAGCGTGGCCGATGGGGTCATGAGGCCCTTGTAGCCCTCGTAGGCCGGCGACTCGGGCGTGTCTGACGCCATCGTCTCGCCGGTGGCGGTCGTCATGCCGCCGACGCTGATCCGAACAGTGGTGTCGGGCAGCTTCGGATCATTGAAGGGGCGCGAGCGGATGTAGAAATTGTAGACGTTTCCGCTCTTGCCGTAGATCACGATATTGCCGTCGACCCCGGCGTAAAGCGCACGCAGCGCGATCGAGTGGCGGTTCGGAGCCACAAGCGTTTCGTAGCTGCCCGGATCCGAGACGATGTTGGAGACGATCTCTTCCTGCTCCGGGAATTTGATGGTCGTGAGCAGGCCTTCGCGGACGTTGATCTGCGGCACGTCGTCAGGGCGCCATGCCAGATGCAGGAATCCCGGCCGAATCTGGCGGGCGCCCTTGTTGGCGTCGGGACGCTCCCATGCCTTCTGCTCGAGATTGAGCGGATGGGCGACGGCAGGATTGACAGCGCGGCCGGTGGTCGGCGCAGGAGAGGCGCCGACAGGCACAGCCTGCGGCGTCAGAGGATCGCGGATTTGCGCCTGCTGACCGGGGACAGCGAACGGGCTCTGGACCTGCTGTTGGGCGGCGGCGGGCGCGGCGACTGCGACCGCAAGAGCGAACAGGGAGACGGAACGGAAGTTCAGCATGTGGGTCACTTCTTGGGTGCGACGGAATAATTGATGACGGTGAAGCCGATAGGATTGAGGTAGCGATCCTCGTACCGGATCGTCTGCGGAGCGTTCACGTACCGAAGATCGGCGACGAACGTCCTGCGGTCTTCGCCGGAATCGGTGAGGCCTTGGCCGAGCCGGCGATCGGTCGCCTCGAATTCCACGCGATAGAAGCCCGGCGAAGGCTGCGTGATCGACAGCACTCGGATGCCGCGGGTGAACTTCTTCTGCGTCAGGTCGTTGTAGATCGGCTTCGTTTCTTCGAGAAACGAGCTGTAGACCGTGGGAGCGGACATCGTGTGAACGACGCCCTGCCACCGCTGATACGTCTCGTAGGGATCAGCAGAGATGGTGTGGCGGGCGGTAATGTAGGTGCGAACGTTCGCTTCGTTCAGGATCGCGAGGTTCGTCAGGTTCGCTTTCGGCGCATCGATTGTGACGACCTGATCGGCCTTGTCGGAGAAGGTCACGAAGAAGGGCACGACGCGATACAGAGGGAACAGCTGCAGGATTGCGATTGCCTGCAAGGCATTGATGGCGAGGCTGATGCCCAGAACGACGATAGCCAGCCGGGCAATCGCGGATGTGTGGCGCGCGGCGGCTTGCGGCGTGTCGTGATTGAGCAGGTAGCTGCCGAGCTGATCATTGGGCAGCGGCGCATCGTCGCGCACGTAGGGCGCTGCGTCGCGGTCGTCCTGCCGGGACGTCTGCGTTCTGGCGCTGATCGCGTTGGAAATACGGTCGACGAAGCTCATCGGCTCGTTCAGCTCATCTTGAAGTGCGTTGCGGCCGCGTCATTGGGGAGCGTCATGCAGGCGCAAGGCGACTGCTTCAGCGTGTTCGGACCTGAGCCGACGCCGATCGGGTTTTCCTGGTAGCGCGACCCGCTGAGAGACGAGCAGCCAGCGAGCAGAACGCACGCAAGAAGCGTGGCGGCGATTTTCAACATTGTTCCGAAACTCCGTGACGGAGGAATGTGACTGTGCTGTCGATGGTAGCGAGCGTTATTCCGGCTGTCTACCGAAGGATGGCCGTTGTTTTTCCGTTCAATTAGCGGATTTGAAGGCCGTCGGCGCTGGCGCCGGGGCAAGGTCGGGGTCGTAGGCAATGAAATGCGTCTTCTGCGGATCTTGCGCGAGCAGATCGAGCGTCGCGGTGATTGCCTGCGCCTTGGATTTCTGGTCGTCCGTGGATATCTCGGCGCCGAATGCGGTGATGAGGAGCCGGGCGTCTGAGACCGCCGCATTGATGGCGGCGTCGACCGCGCCGGCGTCGTTCAGATTGACGCCAGCGGCCTTCGACAGTGCGTCGAGCTCGCTTGCGAGAATCTCCTTCAGGTTTGGCGTATCGGCCGTCAGGGCGGCGTACCAGGCGGCCTGCTGGGCGGTGTCGAGAGCAGCATATATCTTGTCTCGCAGCAGTTCTGGCTCGGGCATGCATCCTTGCGTCTGGCAAGTCGGCGTGCCGTAAGCGGCCGGGTTTGATGTGATCGTCTGGGTCGTCGCCATTGCTGCAGCGTTCTCTTGCGCAGTGCGCATTTCGGTCGACGGCCAGTCGGCGGTGACGCCTTTCATGGCCTGCGTCATCAACGCGTTCGCGGCGGCGGTTCCGTCCGCATAGATCGCCGACAGCATTGCGACCAGCGTGTTTCGCGCGTCGGCGGCGCTCGCGGCGGTCGCCTTCTGTTCATTTTCGATGCGGGTTGCGTCGATCCCGGCCAACGCCATTTCGTTCGCGGCTGCTGCGGCATTGTGGATGTCGACCGCCTTCGTCATTGCGCTGTTGGCTGCGCCAAGCAAGGTGGCGGCCTTGTCTGTTGGCGGCGGCTTGTTCGGATTGGTGTAGGGCGAGTAGGCGCTGCCGCCCGGCGCGCCGCTGGCGCTGTTTTCTTCGGGACCGAGGGAAAGGGCTGAGGAGGAGCCGAACATTTCCAACATTGAGCCGGTGATGACGTTCTTGTTGCGAAGCATCTGAAGCATGGCGAGCCTGATGCGATTTGCGATCGCGAGTTCGTCGCGCGTCGTGGTCGCTTTCTTCGCGTCGGCGACGATCTTGTTGACTTCGTCGGTCTGCGTTTCGAATGCAGTGCGCGCGTGCAGGCCTGTTGCGACGGCGTTCACCTTAGCGTCGGTTGCGACAGCGATGCGGTCGGCATTATTGGTCGCGCTGCTGTAGAACATCTGGGCGATTGGGCCCTTGGAGCTTGCGATTGTCGAAAAGTCCGCGCCCGACAGGCTTGCGGGCGGCTTGAACGACGCGAAGTTCTTCAAGGCGGTGATGTCGCTTCCGCCGGCCAACATCTTGAGCAGGGCCGCGGGATTGGATCCGATGCTTTTGAGCATGCTCTGCCACTGCTGGAGCTGCTGGGCCATCGACATTAGTTTCTGCGCTTCCTGCTGAAGTTTGGCGACTTCGTTCGGCAGCTTGGCGGGATCGATGACGGGGCAGGGCTTCGGGCAGCAGAAGATGAGGTAGCCCTGCGGTGTCATACAGGGCGGAAAGGCCAGCGCGGCGCTCGGGCCGAGTACGAGCCCTGTTGGCGTTAGCGAGGCGAGCCAGGCGCTTGTCGCGACGATTGCCGCGATTCCGGTGAGGCGACGCGGTGTCATGGAGTGGCCCTTCGGGTTAGTTCTTCGCCTGGCTTTGGATGGCGTCGTTCTGGATGGCGGCAGCGCCCTGCAGATGCAGCAGGCTTGCGATCTGCGCGTTGTTTTGTTGCAGCTGCTCGAGGATCTTCAGCATGATCGCGTTGTTGGCTGCGATGTCGCCTCTCAGGTCTGTCGCGGCTTTTGCCGACGAGGCGAGCGTGGTCAGGTCAGTCTGCCCCTGCGTGTTCAGTGTCGTGCGGCCCTGGAGGCCGGCTGCAAAGGCGTTTGCGGCTGCCTCGCGGGTCGCTGCCGCGCGAGCTGCCGTCAGACCTTCGGCCTGTGATTGCGTGATATTGCCGTCGGCCGGCGCATACAGGGTAGACATCAGAGACGACTTCGTGCCGCCGATGCCCTCTCCGGATTTCGCATAGAGGCTTTGCAGGCTGGAAAGCGCGGTGGTGAACGAAGAGTTGCTTTGGAGTCGGCTCGAAAAGCCGGACGTGTTCATCTGCGGCGTCAGGCCGTTGAGCACGTTCTTGAACTGGCCGACATTGATGCCTGTCAGCTGCTGCAGGATGCCCATGATCGAGCCAGGGCCGAACTGACCGATAGCCTGCTGCACCTTCTGGACCGTGCCGAAGATCTGCTGAAGCTGGCCGAGCTGACTTTTGACGGTCGACAGGGTCTCGGTGATCTTCAGCAGGCTCGAATTGTCGAGGACGGCGACCTGCGCATTCGCCGGCGGCAACGGCGCCATCAGGCTGACGGCCAGAACGAGAGCGTATTTCATGGTCGAACGCAGGAATTTCATGGGTTTGTCCGCTGAAAAAGGCGGCGGCTCGGAGCGCCGAGCCGCCTTCAAGGCATCAGGCGATCGCGCGGGCGCGGTCGTGGAGCGCTTCTTTGGCGGCCGCCTGGGCGTCCGCGATGTCGGAGGCGTCGCGCTCGAGTTCGTCCATCACCTGGTCGACGATATGGGCGTTCGCCGGGTCGTTCGGGTCGAATTCCGGGAAATTGTCGTCATCGAGGATGCCGTGCGGCTGCGCGACGATGGCGCGAGCATCTTTATGGGACATGTGGTTCATTGATCGCCTCGTTTGATAGCAGCGCCGGGCAGCCGACGCTGATGCAGGGAGACGGATTCACCGATACGCGAGACGGGCTGGCCGTACGGAAGAGTGGAGCCGCCGGCGCACGGAATAATATTCCGTTGGACGTCCATGCGCCGGGATCAAGTGTGGCCGGTACGGAGTATCCTGTAAAGAGGCAGTTACTCCGCTTTCAGGCGGCTTTCTTGGCGAATTCGCCAGACAGGTAGGACGGAACGAATTCGCGATCGCCGTACTTGTCGCGGGCCTCCCGCATCTCGCGGACTGCGAGCGCTCCGGAATTGAAGATCTTCATGTACTGGCCGAGAATCCGGAAATCGATGTTCAGGATCGCGGATTCTCCCGTGCTGTATTTCTTGACGAGCACGGCGTAAGGGAATTCGCGGTAGTCTTTGCCGATGACGAAGTCGATTTCTGCTTCGCTCAGGCCCCATGTGGCGTAGTCGGAGGCCTGCGAGTTCCGGTTACGGAAGAAAAAGACTGTTTGGCACTGCTGACGGATCATGTCTCCGACGCCGGTTGCATCGACAGCGTTCGGAGTCTGAAAGGCCAAGATAAAGCTTTGCCTGAGTTTTCTACCCTCCCTGAGTCCGACGTTCAGGAAGTTACTGGTGAACAGGGCCGATGACGAAATCATAGGCGCGGTCTCGTCGATGAAGATCAGCGACGGGTCGCCAGTTTCCTGAGAAACCGTGCGGATTTTGTGCACGAAATAGTCGATGACCGGAGGGGCGAGCTTGGGATCGGACAGAACGGTCGTCATGTCCAGGCCAACGAGGCGCCGGGTTTTCAGGTCGAGGCTGTCGGTTTCTCCGTTGAAGTAATTTCCGAACTGTAAGGGGTCGCCCCACGGGGCGACGTTGCGTCGCATCCGGCCGCCGGCCTCGAAGACGAGGTCGGAGAGGGTGGTCAGGGTGCGATGGCGTTCATCCAGATTGGGGTCGAAGATGGTCTGGATGGCGCGGGCGATTTCGCCTTCGTCCTTGGCGTCGTGGGCTTCGCCGATCAGGGCGAGCCAGCGCCGCAGGAAAGTCCGGTTTGCGGGCGTGTCCTGCATTTTGAGCGGGTTCATCTGGATCCGGCGGCCGGCGTCGTCGAACGTCAGATATTCGCCTCCGGAGCAGCGGACGAAGGATTCACAGCCTGAAAGGCGGTCGAAAAGGTAGACGCGTAGGTTCGGGATCGACAACGCCATGGCGGCGGCAAACGTCACCATCACGGTCTTGCCGGAGCCTGTGGGGCCGATCGCGAGGCAATGGGCGACGGTTTCCTTGTCGGCGCCCGTCTCGGCCGACATTTGTGACGGCTCGGCGTGGAACTGGAAGGCGTAAGGCTGGCCGTCGACGGTCGGAAGGAAGCAGATTGGGCGCTGAGCCCAGTTGGAGGTCAGGATGCCTTCGTTCGGGCGCTGCAGATAGAGGTTGCTTGCGACGTTCGAGGACAGGTACCGGAATAGCCGCGGCCACTGCTTGTCCGCCGGGAACTGCGAGAACCATGTCGCCTGAGCATGTATGCCCTCGCGGACAGTCGTCGCGCCTGTGGCGGCTAGCGCGGCGTGGACGCTGGCTTCGCTTTCGAGGCATTCGTCCGGAGTGCGCCCATAGACGAGGATCCAGGCTGCATAGTCATGCAGCGTTGCACGGTTTGCTGAATCCTGGCCTTCGATCATCGTCAGCACGTCGTCTATTTCGTAACTGGCGTTGGTCGATAGGCGCATGAACGGCGCGTTCGCGCGCTCGATCTTGAGATTGAGCATATCGCGGGAGGGATCGTGGGGCCTGACGGCCTGATAGACCGTCATTTCTATGGGCAGGCCCAGGACCGTGCGCATTACCTGTTCCGACGTCTTGTCGCCGCAGTCACGCAGGCCAACGATGACGGCGTAGCGGTTTTCGCGTCCATTGGAGAAGCGGATCATTCCGCGCTTCTCGTTCTTCGTGAACGAGATGCGGTCGGCTGTCAGGAGGCGCGAGACGCGATCCTGCCACGCAATGCCGGTTGGCGTCGGGTGGCTGATTGGAGAGCAGAGGCGAGCGAGAAAGGCGAGCGGGCCGCGCTCGAGCTCGTAGGGTGTCGCTGCGCGGCGGGTTGGCTCCTGGAGAACCGTGACGCTGTAAAGCGACATGGTGTTACGAAAGAAGCCAATCGCCTTCTCAAACTTTTGGCCGGCCTCTTCGTAATTTTTCGCTGTCAGGCTGATCAATGCATAGGTGCGCAGCTGAAAAATACGGTCGAAGCGGCTGTTCCAGGCAGTCTGGACCTTGTCGAGCAGGGGAATGGGGTGCTTGGGCGGCGCTTCGATCTGGCGCGGCGACTTCAACTGGAAGAATCGCATCTCGTCGACGCCGTTCTTGAAGGCGTCGTCGAGCATGATCTTTCGCGCGTGAAACAGGTCGAGGCGGCCAAGGCCCGCGCCGTCCGTGTAGGCGGCCAGCGAAAGCTCCGCCCCGCCTATCTCGACGACCTGCGCCCAGGTGTCGTTGATGCAGGCGATCGTCTTGCCGTCGGGCATGAGCCGCAGGAATGGCAGAAAATCGGCAAGTGAATTCTGTTGTGGCGGCGGCTGGAGACGGTCTGCGATCGACGGGATGGCAAAAGCTGCGCCTGCGACAGCTGCGCCGGCGCCAAGGAGCGTCCCGAGGATCTTGAACAGACCGGCGTTGTTGACGACGAGATTGATCGTTTCTGCAACGGAATCAGAAAGCATGGGGACGCCTGACGGACAAATGTTGGTCCGTCGATGATGCCGTGCGCCCTACCGATCTGCAAGGCAATTACGGATGGTATTCGGCCTCGTATGTCGGCCCGATCGCGTGCGCCTTTCGAATTGTCGAATGGAACGTCGCCATCAGCGTCGAAAGGTGCGGCTCGCGATTGTAGAGGCCGATCAATCCGACGTGGATCACGATCAGCAGGAGCATGAAAAACACCGGAAAAGGCAGGTCCGCCAGCGACGCGACCGTAAACATGATCGTGCATATGCCGATCGATACGAATGCCGGGCCCTCGGGCGCGCCGGCGAACTGCTTGGGCATCGAAATCGGTCGGAAGATCTTTACCTGGATGTCCTGCATGTCGGGTCGCGGGGTTTGTTGATCAGACAGGTATTGGGCGGATAAATGCGAGCAGGGTCAAGTCGAGGCCTGCAAGCGGTACGCCGATGGCGAAGAAGGCGACATAGCGGGCAATGGCGTGGGAGTTCGCAAAGCTGATCGCGGCGAACGACGGAAGAACGAGAGCTGCTGCGAGGATTTCTCCGAGCACGATTGCATCTGGCGAGAGCGAAAGCGAAACCCAGCCTGTTCGAATGGAAATGGACAGTAGAAGCAGCTCGACGAGTGCAATTGCGAAATAGATTGCGGTCGGCGTGAGGCCGGGTTTTTCGAGCAATTTGTCCATAGTGGGTCGTCCCTTACGTCCGGGGATCAGATCGATCCCCGGACCGAACTATTGACAAGTACATATTATTTGGCGAAAGTATCGCCGAGGTCAGCGGGATTGAAGCTGATCGATCCACTTGAAGTATTGCCAGTAGTAGCGAAAGAAATAAACGCTGCGGCAGCACTCAATAGTACGAGCCCGCCGATCAAGCCCGCCAGATGCTTGAAGTTGAAGCGGCCGAAATACGCCATTACTGCAATGGCGACGATGCCGAAGCCAGCAATAATGAACGCAATAGTGCGAACATTCTGGAAAGTAGTGTTCGCCTTGGTCTGCAGATTGGCGAAAATGTCGGTCGAGCCGGTCGCAAATGCTGGCTCGACGCAGAGCACTGCGGCGATGGCGATCGCGATGAGCGCGATCACGGCGTTCTTGGACTTCATGGCGGCATCCTGGGTTGCGGGTTGCGTTACTCCGGCGATGGAAGCGGCCGGAGCAATCGCAATTATCCGTTTTTCCGCGCGATCCGTCTAGATGCGGAAAATCCGTCAGGATGATTACGGCGGGGATGACCCGAGGCCGTAGCTCGATCCCGGCATTTTGTCGGGGTCGTGAAAGTGTGGCCCGATGTCGCTGTTGAGGATCAGGGAGGGCATTCCGATCCCGCCGAGGTTCTCTTCGGACGTGATGTTCGTGGCGACCACGCGAAACCAGGCCTCGGGCTCGCCGGCATTCCGCATGAGGAACATGCACAGATTTGCGGCTGTGCGCGCCGCCCGGATCTCGCGGCTGTCTGGGCCGTCGCCGATCTGGTAGAGCATGATGATCGGGATATTGGCGTCGACGGCTGTCTTTTGGATTGTTTGCGCGACGCGGGCCAGGAACACATCCGTCGGCTCCCGTTGCTGCCTGCCCTCGATCAACTGCCAGTAATCGATGATTGCGGCGCGCGCTCCCTTGACGCGCGTCTGGTACAGGATTTCGTGGCGGATCATGTCGGCGGTCAGCTTGGTGCCGTGGATATATTCGCAGAACCGGCGACCGTTCGATGGCGGGAGGGTCTGGACTGTGATTCCGAGATCCCGCGAATTGATGCCGAGCTCTCTGGCGACCTTGAGGGCCTCGATGTCATCGTCGCGGCGCTCGAGGGTAAAGACGGCGTGCGGGATTTCCTGCTGCTCGAGGTTGTAGCTGATCGTCGCGGCAAGCGTTGTCTTCCCGATCTTGCCGAAGCCGCCGATCATCGTGACACTGGGCGCTGGAAGACCGCCATTTGTGGCGGTATCGATTGCTTTGAGGCCTGTGGGCACCCGCGCCGACCGGACGCCGGCGAGGAGGCGGCGGGCGAGGCGATCACGCGTTTCGGAGGCCGGAACGGCTCGCTGGGAATAGGATGCGTCATTGAGATTTCGCATCAGGCCGTCGACGGTTTGTTCCCAGGTATCCGGGTTCTGCTCGGCAGAAAAGACGGCGTCCCGCATGATCGCGATTGCGCGATCGCGGCGCCGTTCGGAAGAAATTCGCGCCGCAGCCTCGCGCACGGCGTCGACGTTGGCCGTGGCGTCGAGCGAAAGCTTCCGCAGAAGGCCGACATCGAGATCGAAGGCGCAAGCAGTGACGGTCTTTGGGGTGATCGGGAGGCCTTGTGAGGCGACCTGCTTGATGTGGATCCAGATATTCGCGCAATTGTCGTCCCGAAAGTCCTCAGGTGCGAGCTGACGGACGTCGTCGTAGAGCGAGGGGTCGCGGAGGACGGAGCCGATGATCTCGCGTTCGAGATCGTCCGTGCCGCTGGGTGCGTCGAAGGGAGTGGCCATTGATGAGCCGATCTGTTGGGTGTCAGGAAATGACGAGGCAGCCGGGGTCAGCGTCTGTTGTCGGCGGCGTTTCGCCGTTGTTGGGCATCTCGTACGTGATCTCGCCGGTTGTCAGGCGATAGAGCTTGCGGCGGACACCCTTTGGCCAAGGCGCGTTCGGGTTTGAGTCTGGGGCCTCCCAGCCGAGAAATTCGGTCCGTGCGGCTTCTGGATTGACGGGTGGCTTGTACCGCAGGACCCGGGTCGGGAACCGGCGCGCGGACGGTGCGCCGATGCTCACGGAGGATGCTGAGAGGGCAGCCTTGCGTAGGATCGCGATGATATAGGCCTTCGGCTCGCCGGGTCTGGCCTGCGCTGCGACAGTGATGGCGTTGATGACGGCTTCATGGCCGTAGGTTGCGGCCTGGGCGTAATAGAAACTGACAGCCTGCTTTTCCGTCATCCCTCCGAGCGAGAACAGCGTCTGCTGGATTGGCGTAAGTGGTGCGGCGGGCTTGGTGTTGCGAAGCTTTTCGAGCTTCTTGTCCATCTTGGCGAGGTCGTCCGGCGAGACGGCGTCCCATGGGTCGATGGGCTCTGCGTCGCTCGGAAAGGCGATCCGGCCGCGCGAGAAAACGAAATGCGACGATAGATGAGCCTTGGCGTTGGTCCAGGCGAGATCGTCCATCTTGATGATGCTGCGCGCTTCGGGCTCGCTGATTGAGGAGCCGCGCTCGATCAGCGCGGCGGCGAGCTTGACCGCGGCGTTGATGTGTCGTTGCGGATATGCAGCGATCGCGATGATGTCTGTTGGTTTGAGCATTCGGGGGCCTATCGGCTGGGGCCGCGGTCTTTGGTGGGCTGCATGAACATGGCGATGCGGCGCCGTTTACGGCGCTTGAGGGCATCGAGCTGTTCTTGAGAGGCGCGGGGCGGCTCTGGCGGCGGTTCGCTTGCGCGTGGCGCGGCCGACGTCTTTTGGGGGGTTGCTGGCGGGGTCGGCTTGCGGTCAGAGGAAACGGGGGCCTTTTCGGTCACGACGCGCTTGATCTCACGCGTGACTGAAGGTTCTGGCTTGGCGGCGGTAACATCTCGGGCTGGGGGCGGCGGCACGGCGACCGGCATTGCCGGCTGTTGCGTCTGCGTGGTCGCCGGTTCTGTTCTGGGCGTTGGAGGGGCTGGCGCCTTTTCGGGTAGGGGTTTGTCCTGAGACTGGGTCGCTTGCGGGGTCTGGGCCTTGCCTGCTGGGATCTTGGAGGCGTGAGCAGCCGCTGTCTGAAGAGCGGGACGAGACGCGGTATTTTGCACCGGAGCAGCGCGCGGCGCTGGAGCGGGCGCCGGCGTTTGGCTTGTGGACTGCGCCGGGATCGGTCTGGCGGCCGGCTGTGCCTTTGGCGGGGTGTATGGCCGGTCGTCGATAAGAGAGGACGTGGTCACACGCGGCGACTTTTCGGCGTTCATGGCCGCAAGGCGGGCGTCGCGCGCTGCGTCATCCTGCTTTTGCCATTCGTAATGGCGGATTTTGTCCTGCTGCGTTTGTGTGATCTTGCGCGCACGGAACATCAGCTCATTGACGTTGCCGAACACCCGGCCGGCGGTGCTCTTGAACGGCGTCTTGGTGCCCGGCGGGACCGGCGCGTAGCGCTTCACCGGCTTTGGCGTTGTGACGTAGTTCGGTTCGGCGGCAGGGGCAGGTGTGGCTTGAGGAGCCGGCGGCATTTGTTTTCGAATGGTGTCGGCCGTCGCGATATACCCGTCCATCGTAACATCGACGCCAGACTGGAGGAGGCTCGTGTAGCCGCTCGCCAGCGCGACGAGATTGTCGATCATCTTGATTTTTTGCGGATGGACGCTGCCGACGGTGCCGTGGAGCAGTTGGCTCATGCTGTCGCCGATCACGGGGCCTCGGGCGGTGGTCAGAGCTTCGGCGTATTCGATCATCTGTTGCTGTGTCAGACGCAAGTTCGCCGCTTCGATCCGAGGTCCAGCGACATACTTGTCGGCCATAGCGGTCAGGAACTCGGCGACTTCGGGGAAGTCACGCAAACGACTTTTGCCGGGCGCGTCATACTTCGAGCGGATCCGCTCGATCGCGACCGCGGCGGCCGCAGCGTCCGCGTCCAGCACGCGAGATTTGAACCAGGCGTTGCGCCACCGGGCGCGCGCTTCGATGAGCATGTAGTGCGCCGGATGGTCGAAGGTCTTCCACCGGACGGCCTCGCTGTCGAAGCGAATTTGTTGTGCGGGCGGCGGGAAGAGCGCCTTCAGCGGAAAGCGCTTGTCGAGACTGTCGGTTATGCGCTGCCACTGTGCATCGATTGTCTTTTCGCCTGAGACGCTCGTTTGGCCCTTCTTTTCCTTCGCGTATTCATTCGGCTTCATCCGCTGGATCGGATCAACCTCGATACCCATCGCCTTGTAGCTTCGCGGGTCAAGGCGCTTTTCGTGGCCGCGAGCCTTCAGCATATCATTGGCGAGCTTGGCGTAGGCTTTTCGGGCAGTCTCGGGCCAACCCTTATCATTGAGCGAACGAACTTTTGATTGCTCGAATGGGTATTTTATCCGGAGTGTCCGTTTGCTGTCCCGAGCGGCCTTGGCGTAGGCGAAGTCCCAGACTTGGGCACCAGTTTCGGGATTCAAAATCTGGCGCGCTGGCCGCTCGCTGAACACGATGTGCGCGTGATAGTTGCGGTCATCGCTGGTTGCTTCGGGCTTGTGGACTACAGCCCAGAAAGGCACGTCGGTTTTCGAGCCGTCGTCGGCTTTCAGGTTTCGAAACTGACTGTCGCAGAACGATTTGAGGAGCGCGAGTCGGTCGTCTGCCGAAAGTTCGTATGGGAGGGAGATAATGAGGCGCATCTGGATGCGCCCGCCACGACCGGGCGTCCAGTAGCAGAACTTGGACGATCCCTTGATCGATTTGAGATATTCATAAACGGCAGGTGCGCGCGCCTCGGTGAGTTTTAGCTGGCCGAGCAGCTGGTGGGTCTTTTGATTGTCGCCCTTGCCGACGGTGATTTCTCGCGGAGGCAGGGCGGCAGCGGCAAGGAGTTCCGGAGGCGCAGCAGGATCATTGAAGATGCGGGCCCAGGTTTCAGGATCTTTGCCTGGATCGATAGAAAGCAGATGCGTGCGCGGTTCGCGCTCGTGGGCTTCGACCGCCTCCCAAAATTTGAGGCGGCTGTCGTAGTCGGCAGGCAGGTTGCCGTACATGGAGAGCCCCTCGCCGTCGCGGGCGGCAGCTTCGATCGCAGTTTTGCGCTCGATATATTCCTGGCCTTGGACCGCAAGGTCGACGTCTTGTGGCAGCCGTTGGCTCGAAATTGGACCCGCGTGTTCGAGAAAGCGCGCTTGCGCCTGCGCAAAAAGCTCGGGCGCGTCCTCGCGCTCGATGTAGGATTCATGCGCGGCCGCGGAGCCCTCGCGCTCTCCGGTGAGGAGGCGGGTAAACGGGGACGTCTTGCTGACGGTCGTCAACGCGAAATGGAAGGTTTCGGCGCCGGCCGCCGATTTTGGCTTCGTTGTCGGGGCGACGCCTGGGCGATCGAGGGCTTTGTAGATCCCCGCGGCAAGGCCTCGCAGCAGCGTTGTTCCGCGTGGCGACGGAGAAACATACGGCTTGAGCGGCTGGAACAGGGTAATTTCCCGTTTCATCCGTGCGACCTGCTTGGCGACGCGCGCTTGCATGCGCGTCTCCTTCTTGATCGCCTCGGCTATCGGGTCTTTTTGGGCCATGGCGCATTATGCCAGAGCCCTTGTGATGCGGAAAGCTTGTGTTATTCCGTCAGCGACGGCTTAGACGTCGATTTCGTCAGACATGTGTGCGTATTGGCGGGAATGTAGGGCGGATGGTTGGTAGCGAAGTCGGGGATGATACGCGCATCCAGTCTTTCAGTCGCCCATTCCGCTGCGGCCAGGCGGTTCAGGCGCGAGGAAGTTTGTGGGAGGGGCAGGCAGCGGCTTGTCTGCGAAGAGCCCGGGAAAGAGATAGGCGCGGTCTTGGACGGGAAATCCGACGCGTAAGGGCCCTTTCGGCGTGTCCGTCTTCAGGAAACCGCGAGCTGTGCAGGCGGCCACGATAGTGCGAGCGGTCCGCTCCGACGAGCCGACGATAAGCGCGGCATCGCCGCGCGCGAGCTCGCCGAGTTCTAGCGTCTTGACGATCAGCCGGCTGGGTTGGGTCTTGCCTTCGAACACCAGGTCAGCAAGGCGCTGGTAGCGCCCGGCGAGAGCATCGAGGTCGAAGGCCTGGGCGCAGAACGAAATCTGGTCGAGAGCAATCTTTAGGAACCACTCGGAAAAATCGATGAGGGCGGCACGCGACAAATTGCCTCGTCCGTCGCGTTCGCCGCGACGCGGCGCGTCAGCGGCCCTCATCATCTGCTTGTATTCGCCGCGATCTTCGAGGCCGCGCGCCAGGCCGCGCGAGATCGACCAGAGGCCGTTGGCGCCGATGCCGGCGTGCTGGCACATCGCGTGCGACATCAGCCGCGCGATGCGGCCGTTGCCGTCGATGAACGGATGAATGTAGGCCAAGCGATGGTGCGCTGCAGGAATGGCCAGTATTTTCTGGCCAGGATGGCCCGCTGCTTTCGCGAATCGTTCCCCGAAAGCGCGCATGAAATCAGGAACGCGCTCTGAGGACGGCGGGACGTGGATGCCAACGGCGACATCGTGGGCGACGTCGTTGCGGAAAGCGCCCGGCTCGATCTCGATTGTTGATGTCGTAGATTCGATGATGCGAAGCTCCGCGGGCATCCGTTCATAGAAGCGGCGGTGGAGATCCTGCAGGAAGGCGACTGATGTCGGAAGAGGCAGAGCGGCGGCTCCGGCCAGATCGTCGATATGCTTCTGGACCTCGATGTGGGCGCGGGCTTCCTGGACGAGGGGCCTGGCCTCGAGCGAGGGGCGTGCAAGCGCCTTTTCGATGTCGATCGGTCTGGTGGCGTGGCCTTCGATCAGGTTGGAATAGTAGCAGTCCATGATCCGCACGAGGTCAGCGAGCTCGGCTGCGGCGGGAGCTGGCAACCTGCCGGGCAGCCGAGCGCTGCACTGGGCGATTTCGGTCGCCAGTCCAACGAGCGGCGACGGCACGTCTTCTTCGAGGAACGCTGGTTCGAACCTGTAAGGCGTTTCGTCCATTGTGCCGATCCGTCTCGCACGATATTTATCTGATTATTATAGGCTTTTAACACGTCACAACTTAATGGTTGCCGATGTAGGTTGCCGATTTGCTCAGCTAATGGCCGGTAAGCGCTTCGCGATAGCGCGGATCGACGATGGCCCGGGCGATCTTGTGGAGGCGCTGTGCATCTGGTCCCGCGCGGTGCGGGACGGGCCAGTGACGGTCGGCATCGTTCAAAATCGCGGCGAGCTTTTCATAGCCGCCGCCATACTGGATCGCGAGGGCGGCGTCGAGGACGTCGAAGTCGACGAGACGCCAGGGGTAGGGGCGGCTCGCGGCCTGATACAATCTGTTTAGCCAGCCGCCGTCGGCGGCCGGATTATCGGAGACCAGAACGGCGCCGGTCCAGGCGGCATCGAGCCGGCGGCAGGCGGTCTCGACGGCGATCCCGTGCGAAATCAGCCGCTCGTATGGAATGTTGTGAATTGCTTGGGCCGCCTCGGTGAAATCGTCAAAGCGCCAGCTGGTGGCTGGCCGGACGAGGAACGACGCGGGTTCCTGTTCGTCGTCGACCGACCAGCCGACCTCGATCGGATAGGACTCGCGCCCGAGGCCGGAAGCCTCGAGGTCGACGAAGATGACGGGGCGATCCTGAAAGGCGATCTTCATGGGCGGCGGTGACCGGGCGTGGCGTCGAGGTCGGGATCGAGTGGCAATGTTGCGAGGCGCCGGCGGATGTTGGTGAGCGTGACCGGCTGAAAGCCCCAGCAATCGACGCCTACGTCGATCGAATGCCGTGTTCCTCGGAGGCGCCCGTGCATGTGGCCGAACAGATGGATCGCGCCCTTTGTCGCCTGTGGCCACGACATCATGGGATAATGGCACATGGCGATCCGTTGACCGTCGACGATCGTCGTGGCGATCTGGCTGATCGAAGCCCATGGGAGGGTCAGGAGAGCCTCCTTTCCTTCGTCGTGATTGCCGATGACGAGATGTTTGATGCCGGTGAGGCGGTGGAAGACGGCCTCGATCCTTTCGTCGCGGCCGAAGGCGAAATCACCGAGATGCCAGACGGTGTCATCTGGCTGAACGCGCGTGTTCCATGCCGCGATCATGGCTTCGTCCATCGCTGCGGCGTTTGGGAACGGGCGCTTTGCGAGGTCGATGATGCGCGCGTGTGTAAAGTGGGTGTCGGCGGTGAACCAGGTGGTCATGAGGCTATATCTCAATTGTGAGCCGCCGGTCAGCTAGCGCTGCTCGATGAATTTCAGGTCGGCCAAATGTTCCGCGCGGGCATCGGCGAAATCGCGGTGTGCGGCGCGCCTGCGGATTTGGTCAGTCGCCGATGCCCGAGCCTTTTGGCTTGTTTGGCGCATCCGAATTTGATGTTCGTGCAGTGGGCGCGTTGCGCTCGATGACTTCTTGCTCGAGGCTTTGGAGCGCAGTCGGTCTGCGAGGGTCGGCTTTAGGCGAGACCGGAATGGTAGTCGCCCGCGGGAAATGCGGTAAGGAGAGCGACTTCTCGACCGCGGTGCGAGCAAAATCGGGGGTCGCTTCAATGATGTGTTGCGGTGGGGGCTCGATTATTGTCGCGTGAGTTGGCGTGACCGTTAAAAAGTGGCGGGGCGCGGCGTCGCTGTTGTCGAAGAGCGATAGTTCCGTGAACAGCGGTGGCATCGAACGCAGATTTTCGATGCATCGGCCGAACCGCCGTTCGATATCTGCCGAGGGAACGGCGTGGCCGCCGAGCGCGACTCGATGCGCTACGCGATTGCGAGCGACGTCGAGCGAGTCTAGGAGCACGGCGACGACGTGCGTAGAAAAGCCATGCGCGGACGCCAGATTTAGTATGTCGTAAGGGCGAACGCCAGAGAAGGTTGTGTCGATCGCGAAAGAGGCGCCATTTTTGAGATGAGTATGGCGGGTGTTTATTGCTTCGCGTGCTGCCGCTGCAGGTGACAGTTTGTGCTCAACGGCGATGTCATCAGGCGATATGAGTGGAATACTGTCTGGAAGCGTGTCGTGAGCTAGCGATGTCTTGCCGGCGCCATTTGGGCCGGCAAAGATGAATAGTGTTGGCATGGCTCGAACCGATTGGTCTTGTCATTCCAACGGCCAACTTCGCGGCGGCCATCGGGGTAGATACGGGTGGTTTTTGTGGGATCGCCGGGCGTATGGACGTAGATCGGGTGTCCAGCTTCGAGCAACCGCTCTCCGATGGGTTTTTGGGGCAATGGGCGAAGCTTGAGCATCGTTATCTCGTAGGCTGTGTGGCAAATACTAGCAGAATAAGAGATTTCGCGCAAAACCGAGGAGGCCCGGACTTCTATTGCTTCTTTCGGTTCAAAAGCGACACGACGCCTTGCATCGCTGGCTTGCCGCGGAGAGGCTTGCCGTCGACAACGGCGAACATCGCCCGATCGCGGTTGCGAACGGTCAGCGCATAGATTTTGCGCCAGTCGGGGGTTGGCACAAATTCGGTGGCGCCCCAGCCGTCGTCGAGGTCGTCATTGTGGCGCCACCAACCGCCGGTTGCTTCGTGAAGGCGACGGAGTTCAGCGATCCGGGGGTCGTTTCCGGACAAGCGCATCCAGGCGTGGCGACCACCGTGGATCAGTTCCCATAGGGCGAATTCCGTGTCGGGATGCCAGGAGGCGCAGTAGGCGTCCTCTGAGAGGTCCGACATCAGGTGGCGCAGCGCATAGCGGGGTGTGCGCGCGCGAAAACCCTCGTGCCAGCTTTCGACGCTGCGCCAGAGGGCGAGCGCTTGGCGCGCCGCTTTTTCGTCGGCGATTCCTGGTCCGAAGCGGCGAGCCAGATCGACGCGCGTCGCAGCGTCGAGTTCAACCCGCGCGAGTTGCGCTATCCAAAGATCGGCGGCGCGGACCGGCTCGAGGCTTCCGGCTTGTAGTGGCCGAGTGACTATGGCCTCGCAGGCGCGCGAAAGCTGCTCGACATAGTGTTGCGCGGTCGGCTCATCGGCGTCGAGCGAGAGTGGCGGCGGAAGGTCCATGGAGTTATTTGTTTCCTGCAAGGGTAAGCGCCTTGTGTAGAAGACGCTCGGCGTCTGATGCAGCTCGATGGTCGAGCGGCGGCTCGTCATCATGCTCGAACAGCGCCGACGGCCGAATTCCCAGTGTCCGGCCAAGAGCGGCTGCATCGCCCAGCTGGAAAGCGCAGGGCTCCGGGCATTCCTCCATGAGCAGAAATAGCCAACGATGGTCCCATTTCCAGCCATCGCAATAAGCGACGCCGGCTGGCGCGAGCAATGCATTGAGCTGGCGGGCGACATCAAAGGCAGCGGGCGCCTTCATGAGCTCGGCACGGGTGATCCCGTGGATGCGAAAGGCGACCGGGTCCCAGCTCATTGTCTGAAGCCAACCGACGGTCGGTTTTATCAGGGACGACCAGACCGAAATGAAGGACCGCGCCGGATCGTGGATCGCGACGCCGACCTCGATCGGATAGCCGTTGGAGCTGGAGGCTTCGAAATCGATGGTGGCGATCATGGCGCTAAGCCGGTTAGTCGGCGGGATCGATGGCGCTGACGACGCGAGCGACGATTTCCGCCATGGTTGAGCTGTTCAAAGTCTCGATGTATCGGGCGCTGCCGGCGCGTACGCGTGCTGCAATATCGAAGCTGCGAACCTGATTGCAGACAGCGACGCCAGTCGTTTCGTGCCCGCTGACCAAGACCGCGAGCCCTACGTTGCGTGCGAAGGCGCCTCCGGTTGTGATCGGGACGGTCATGCTGACGCCTAGTGCGTTGATCTGGCGCGGCGTGATGACGACGAAGCGGTGGCGGTCCTTCATTTCGCGGCCGGCGACGGGATTCGGATCAATCCAGTAGACGTCGCCGCAGCGAGGGACGTCGCTGCGAACCATCAGGCGATCTCCATCAGGCGATTTCTCTACCGACCGGATCGCCGTCCTGCGCCCAGGCGACTTCGGCGGTGAGCCGCTTCATGCCGGCCGCGCCCTTCAGCAGCTCCGCCATAGAATAGCGCCTGCGTGCCGGCGCGGCTGGTCGGGCGATGAGCTGCCGACCTTCGACCGAGAGCATTACTTGCGCGCCAACGTCGAGGTCGAGCAGCTTGAGCAATGCAGGAGGAATAGTGACGACGGCGGCGCCGCCCTGCTTTCGAATCTTGGACGTGATGGCCATAGCAGTTCCTTCAATTTAAGGTGCAACATATGTAGCACTTTTTTGGCGAGCTGCAATGTTTCGGCGCCTAATAGAATCTTAGGCTTCCTCGCTGAATGTCGAGAGCTTGCGGGAGACAGGCCGATGAAGATCGCCGACAGGCTAAAGGGGGATATGGCGCAGGCAATCGTCCGGTCGCTCTTGCTGCAGTCGAGATATCGCGCGATTGATTTTGGCGTTGAGAAGACCGTTCGGGAATTGGCTTCGCTTCCATTCGAGGTATTCGACGCGATCAGGCGCACGGGACTCAATGGCAAGGAAGCAGAAGTCCGCGAAGACCATCGGGCGCTTCGGCTATGCCCGATTTCGTCGTCATCGATCCGGCGCAGACGGTGTTGTCTCTGGTCGAGGTTAAGTATCGCACGAAGCTCGATGATGTGAAGGCGAGGGAAAAGGACGGTCTGCTCGACAGGCTTGTTCGCCAGGCGCGTCGTTTCAGCGAGGTGGTCGTTATAATGCTCGTCGCCGAGCCGCCGGAAGGCGTCGTCAGGACCGACGATTTGTTTGGATGTGCGCGCTGCTTCGTCCTGACGACGCAGCGCGATCTGACGTCGGCGTCGCCCATAGAGACAAGCTCGTTAGCGGTGGTTTGCAAAAATCGGGAATGGCGGGACTATAGCTCGTTCGACAACAGCATCACGGCTTTGTGGAACGACGCGATGTCGTTGAAGGAAGTTTTCGTCATGCTCGATGACAAGCTGTCCCATGAAAAGATTTCGGAGAGAGCTTCGTGCGTCTATGACGCCGTAAATGCGCTGTCGTGCGTGGGAGGCCGCGCCGGCCAGCGACCGGCAAGAGCGGTCTCAAACGCGCCGTAGGGGTCGCCATCGCCAATGTCGATGAAAGCCGTGTTAATGTCGCCTCGGTGGCCGCCGTTTACAAGCAGCGCTTTGGCGACAACCTGTGGATCAGTCCCGCGTGCGACGCAATTGCGGAAGAAATCCATCCATTGCCTTTGATAGAGGCCGTGCTCCTTTAGACGCGTGTGGGCGAGTCCTGTTGGAACAGCGGCTTCCCAAGCGGCGGCGAGCGCCCGGCGTCGTGCGGCCAGTTCTTCCGGCGAGACGCGGTCGAGGTTGCGATACAGGTTTTCGATGAACCGCTCTGACTCCCGGAACGCGCGCTCGAGTTTGTCGGGCGAGGAAGCCTCGCGCATCACTATGTCCCGGCGAGAGGGGAAGGCGATGATGTCGGCGCTCATGTCTTTGTCCTTTTCCGGGGAGTAATCCAGTTTGGCTCCCGCGTTCGCAGAACAGAAGGGGTAATTCCCGACCGGCTCCGACCGGGCGGTGATATCTTTAGGACGGTTTCCGGCAGAACCGCGCCGGATCGTTGATCGCGACGCCGACCTCGATCGGATAGCATTGGGAAGCGGAAGCTTCGAAATCGATGGTGGCGATCATGGCGTTTTTCTAGATTTCGATGGTCAAACGCGGGTCGAACGCAGCGTTTTGCGCGCCGTATCCGCGGGGATTGCAGACGATCCGCGTTTTGCCGATTTGATAATCAGACACATTGTGGGTGTGGCCGTGGACCCAGAGTGCGGGTTGAAATTGTTCAATGATGTGATCGAGATCGCTCGCAAATGCTGGATTGAGGACACTGCTGGCGAATCTGGGCGCGATCGATCGATTTGACGGCAGATGATGCGTCACCACGACAGTGTGGCCATCAAACGGCTCTGCCAGCGTCTGTGCGAGGAACATCAGGTCGGCCAGATGTTCGGCGCGCGTATGCCAGGGCATGAAACGCGCGATATGGCCGCTGGCTTCCCGATATTTGACAACGCGATTATCATCGAGGTTTTGGCCGGCGGTTACCATCGAGAGCTTGGCCGTGCGGTAGAGAGCATAGTCGGTCCAGAGGGTCGCGCCGATGAATCGGACGTCATCGATGATGACGGTGTCGCGCGCGAGGAACGATGCCTCGGTTCTTGCGGCCGCGGCTCGGCCAGCCTGGACATTGTCCTGCAGGACATGACCGAAATGTTCGTGGTTTCCAGGTACGAAAACGCTCGGGCCGAATGGAGCTAGGATTTCTACTGCTTGAGCGCAGCTGCCGTGCAGGTCCCCGACTGCGATGATCACGTCATAGTCTTCACGATCCCAGAGATCTGGCAGCGGGTTTTGATGCTCGAGATGCAAGTCTGAAAGAATCCGTAGACGCATCGGAGGTCGGTTCTGGTGATGGACCGGCACTGAGAGCCGGCATGGTTGCAGTTCATTAGCGCGATTTTGTGCTGTGCTTCCAGATTTCGACCAAGCGGACCGATGTGGGGACGGTGGCGACCATCTGGTATCCCGACATGGCCGCTGCGACTGCCGGGTTGGCGAAAGCCCGCTCGCGCACCGCTGCATCGTCGATCACGACCACGTCAGGACGACCCCTGACGATGTCCTCTGCGACCTGGTCCTGGTCGGACGTGATGATCTCGTTGAGGTATTCGACAGTTGCAGCATCCGGCTTCTGCTCCAGCAGCCAGTCGGCGGTGCCCTGCCGGTAGAGGCCGTTGTAGCGGTAGACCCACTTTGCCCCGGTCAGGCGTGCGGCTGGCCACATGAGTTCCTGGGACTCGGTGATGGCGGCGAGCCTGCCGCCGTCCGCCGGAAGGTAGCGCTGGATCGTTTCGACGAGGCCCGGCTCGGTCATGGTCTGCATGAGGCTCGAGCAGATGCGCATGTAGATCGGCGCCATCACGGCAAGGCCGACGACGATCGCCTGGATGGCGAGTGTCCGGATGCCGCAGACGAAGGCAGCCTCGATCAGAGCGACGGTCCCGATCTCGACGGCTGGCGAGGTATGATTGACCTGGTAGCGCTGCTGGACAAAGCACGCGATCGCAAAGCCGAGCGAGGCGAGGGCTGCCCCTGTCGCCGCGGGGCTCAGCGTGAACCGGAGTGCGAGAGCCATCGAGACGGTGACAACCGCGATCATGAACCAGATGTTGGCAGAGCCGATCGCCATCCAGATCGTGGCATGAGCGCCGGCGTAGAGCCGAACCGCCTCGGGAAGGGCGATCGTGAAATACGCCGGATAGGCATAGTAGCTGACAGCGACATAGAGGCCGAGGACGCCAACGAAGGCGGCGACTTCCCATGGCGAGATCCAGCGGAGCGAGCGGCGCCGGACCGTCGCGTAGATCGCCGGGATAGCCAGAGCAGCGGCGAAATGCGGCTTGAACGCAACCGTAAGTGCGCCGACGGCGCCGGCGGCGAGCTTCACCGCCCTCGAAATCGCGAGGCCGCGGCCGGCAGCTACGATGGCCGCGACGGCGGGCAGGGCGGCGATCGCCGCATAGTGCTCGCGTTCGGCAAACATGGCGGCTGGGACGACCGTGAGGCTGAACAGAGCGGCCAGATATGTGATCGACCGACGGGACGGGTCGAAAGAGGACGCCATTTTGGCGGAGGCGATCGCCATGGCGAAGGTCATGATGGCGACGAGCGCCTCGACCTTCAGGCCGGTCCATTTTGCTGCGAACAGCGCCGGCAGGTAGATCATGATCGAAGCCGGCGGGTTCGGGTCCGAGACCTCGACGTACGGGATCGCGCCCTGGAAGGTCCGTTCGGCGAACGTGATGAACCAGGAGACATCGAGATTGAAACCGCCGCGGATCTGGATGAAGGCGGCGATGGCCAGGATGATTGTGGTGAGCGCGGTGGTGAGCGGGAGCGGGAGCGCGCGACTATTTCTCTCCTCGCGCGGCGATGAGACATTTCGTTGCATTTCCGGGGTCCAATCAAACAGCTGAGTGTGGTGTTCGCGGCGTCCGAAAATTTTAGAGTGTTGGGCGGGTTTTCTGAAGCGTTAGCGATGATGAGGCGCACAAGCGCGGGTCGTAGTTAGCCGGCTTCGATATCGGTCTGGGGGAAATCGGCGCCTTTGAACATGAGCGGTTCGCCGAATTGGCGCGCGCATGCATATGCGAAACAATCGCCGAAGTTGAGCCGGGCGGGATGCCTTCCCTTGCCATATCGATCAAAGGCATCGACCGCGATACGAAAGGTTTCTGGCCCGACCGGGACTATCTCGATGTCGATCAGAGCGAGATAGCTTTCGACGGCGTCGGCGGCTTCCTGGAGCGGGAGGGCAATCTTGCGGGCGACCGCGATCGCCGTCTCCCATGCCGCCAGTGGGGATGTCAGTCGCCGGTTGGTTCGTTGCAGTCGCGCAAGCAGCTCCCGAGCCTCCGTCTCGTCGGTCATCAGAGCTGTGAGAGCCGAGGCGTCGATGAACATCAGTCGTCCTCGTAGAGTGCGTCCCGGTACGCCTTATCGACCGGCAGGCTGCGGGCCTGATCGCCTTTGGCGCGCAGTTCGGCGCAGAATTTGAGGCCCAGATCGACCAAGGATGGCTTTGCCTGATCTCGCTCGAGCTCGTGGACAAGCGCCTGGTGCACAGCTTCGGTGAGGCCGATGCCCTTCAGTGCCGCGACCCGTCGGGCCAGGGCATCGGTTTCAGGGTTTTTGATGTGGAACGGCATAGGGCGATGGATATCCAGAAAAAGATAGACGTATAGCGGAGCGAGAATACACGAACATAGACGGTCGCGTCCAGAGTGACTTGCTATCTTACGGACTATCTCGCGCGAGGCAAAGGGACGCGGCGGGGGTAGCCCGGGCTGCGGTCCTCAGGCTGGCCCTCTGACCACCAGCACCGGCACGCGGCTGCGCGTCAGCACGGAGGCGGCCACGCTGCCGAAGACGAAGCCGTCCATATGCTCGCCGCCGCGCGAGGCCATGACGATGAGGTCGCAGCCGTGGTCGTCGGTCGCGGTCGTGATGCCTTCCCACGCCGTCTCGCCGCAATAGACGCAGGTCTCGAAGGCGACGCCGGCTGCGCGGAGCTTGTGCGCGGCGCGGTCGAACAGGATGGCCGCTTCCCTGACGGAGGGATCGTTCTGCGCCGCCTCGTGGACATCGTGCGACGGCTGCTCGGCCAGCGTCATCAGGGTCAATCGCGAACCGAGCGCCCGCGACAGGGCCGTGGCGTGCTCCAGCGCGCTGTCGGAGAGACTGTCGTCGGCGATGGGAACGAGAATGTTGCGATACATGGACGCGTCTCTCCACCGGCGCCCGCGGCGCCGCGAGATCACGCCTAGCAGTTCGGGATGGGCGCGGCATTGCCGGCGATCAAGACCGCCGGCCGGAAAGCGCGTCAGCCGGACTTTTCGAGAAAACTCGCGCGCAGCGTCGGCTTGTGCACCTTGCCGGTGGCGTTGCGCGGCAGGGCGTCGATGAACAGAACGCGGCTCGGGCACTTGAAGCGCGCGAGCCGCTCGCGGCAATGCGCGATCACCTGCGTCTCGGTCAGTTCCTGCCCGGGCTTCTTCACGACAATGGCGAGGCCCGTCTCGCCCCATGTGCCGTCCGGCTGGCCGATGACGGCGGCTTCGGCGATCTGCGGGATCTGGTAGAGCGTGTCCTCCACCTCGGCCGGATAGACGTTCTCGCCGCCGGAAATGTACATGTCCTTGGTGCGGTCGACGATGTAGTAGAAGCCGTCCGCGTCCTGGCGCGCGGCGTCGCCGGTGTGCAGCCAGCCATCGGTGAAGGACGTCTTGTTGGCCTCCGGCCGGTTCCAGTAGCCCGGCGTGATGTTGGGGCCCTTCACCCACAATTCGCCCATCTCGCCCGGCTTCACCGGATTGCCTTCGTCGTCGACGATCTTGAGTTCGCCGTGCAGCACGGGGCGGCCGGCCGAGCCCGCCTTGCGGGCGGCGTCCTCGGCGTCGAGCACGAGTACGGCGGGGCTCGTCTCGGTCATGCCGTAGCCCTGCACCAGCGTCAGGCCGCGCGCCTCCCAGATTTTCAGGAGCGGCACGGGCATGGGCGCGCCGCCGACGCCGGCGATCTGCAGGCGCGAGAAATCGGTGCTCGCGAAGGCCGGATGGGCGCCCATGAACTGATAGATCGAGGGCACGCCGAAGAAATGCGTGAGGCCGATCGCCTTGTCGTCGATGATGCGCAGGGATTCGCCGGGATCGAAAGCGCGCATGACGATGTTGCAGCCGCCGGCGTGGAAGACGGGATTGACGTAGCAATTGAGGCCGCCGGTGTGGAACAGCGGCAGCACGCACAGATGCGTCGTCTTCTGCGAGATGAACACGCCGATGCCGAGATTGATGCAATTGATGAAGTTCATCAGATGCGTCGTCTGCGAGCCCTTCGGCTTTCCGGTCGTGCCGGACGTGTACATGATGGTGCAGACGTCCTCCATGGCGCAGGGCGTGTGCTGCGCCAGGCGGTCGGAGGCGGCGAGCGTCTTCTCGTAGGCCGCGCCGTAGGCGAGGAGATGCGGCACGCCGCACTGTTTCTTCAGCTCCTCCGCCATGGAGGCGAAATCGCCGTCGTGCGCCAGCACGCGCGGCGCGGCGTCCGACACGATGAAGGCGAGTTCGTGCACGGTGAGACGGATATTGAGCGGCGTGAAGATCGCGCCCAGACGGAAGCAGGCGAATTGCGTTTCGAGAATGTCGGTGGAATTGACGGCGAGCACGGCGACGCGCTCGCCCTTCTTCACGCCGAGGCCGGCCAGATGCGTCGCCAGACGGTCGATGCGCTCGTCGAACTGCGCATAGGTGAAGCGGCGCTGCGTCGCCAGGTCGATCGCGGCCGTGCGGTCGCCGCGCACTTCGGCATGATGGGCGATCCAGTCGAAATAGGCGAAAGACATGTTTTCTCCCCTGACCTCGATTTGCGCCTTCCGGACGCATTTTTTTGAATTTGAGGTTGCCTCAGAAATCGTGTAGCGTCAATCGCGACGGTCGGACAATCTTGTCCGCCGACTGCCCGCAACGGACGACCGCTGGAGGAATAGGGATGCAATCGAAGTTTATCGCCGCGGGTCTTGCCGGCGCGATGTCGCTGGCGATGGCCGGCGCGGCGCTGGCGCAGAAGAAATACGATTCCGGCGCAAGCGACACCGAGATCAAGATCGGCAACACCTACGCCTATTCCGGCCCGGCGTCGGCCTATGGCGTGATCGGCAAGACGGAAGCCGCCTATTTCAAGATGATCAACGATCAGGGCGGCATCAACGGCCGCAAGATCAACTTCGTCACCTATGACGACGGCTACAGCCCGCCCAAGGCGGTCGAGCAGACCCGCAAGCTGGTCGAGAGCGACGAGGTGCTGTTCATCTTCAATCCGCTGGGCACGCCGCCGAACACGGCGATCCAGAAATATATGAATGCGAAGAAGACGCCGCAGCTGTTCGTCGCGACCGGCGCGACCAAGTGGAACGACCCGAAGCACTTCCCGTGGACGATGGGCTGGCAGCCGAACTATCAGGGCGAAGGCGTCATCTACGCCCATTACATCCTGAAGAACAAGCCGAAGGCCAAGATCGCGATCCTCTATCAGAACGACGATTACGGCAAAGACTATCTCAAGGGCTTCATGGACGGGCTCGGCGGCAAGATCAAGCCGGTCATGACGCTGTCCTACGAAGTCTCCGATCCGACGATCGACTCGCAGATGACGCGTCTGCAGGCGTCGGGCGCCGACACGTTCTTCAACATCACCACGCCGAAATTCGCGGCCATGGCGATCAAGAAGTCCGCCGAGATGAAATGGAAGCCGCTGCACTTCCTCAACAACGTGTCGGCTTCGATCGGCACGGTGCTGAAGCCGGCCGGCTTCGAGAACTCGCAGGGCATCATCTCGACCGCGTATATGAAGGATCCGAACGATCCGCAGTGGAAGGACGACGCCGGCGTCAAGAAGTGGAACGCCTTCGTCGACAAGTATCTGCCCGGCGCCAACAAGGCCGACGGCGGCATCGTCACCGGCTACAACGCCGCGCAGACGATGGTGCAGGTGCTCAAGCAGTGCGGCGATAATCTCACGCGCGAGAACGTGATGAAGCAGGCCGCAAGCCTCAATTTCGATCTGCCGATGCTGCTGCCCGGCATCAAGATCACGACGAGCGCGACCGACTACTTCCCGATCAAGCAGATGCAATTGCAGGAGTTCGACGGCGAGAAGTGGGTGCGCTTCGGGCCGGTCATCAAGGGCGAAGTCTCGATCGACTGATATCCACGACATGCGCGAGCGCGCATAGCAAAAAAAGAAAAGCCGGCGCATGCGCCGGCTTTTTTCATATTCGGCCCATCAGCAGCAGCACGACGAGCACAACGACGATCAGGCCGACGCCGCCGCTCGGCCCATAGCCCCAGCCTGAACTGTACGGCCAGGTCGGCAGGGCCCCGAGGAGCGCAATAACAAGGATGATGAGAATAATTGTGCCGAGCGACATCGTTCAGCTCCCGTCTTGGCGGCCCCGTGTAGTCAGAACCAGCAACGTCAGCGTTCGTTCCACGAGCGCGATCGCGCGGCCTGCTGCGCAAGCCGCGAGAATTTGCGTCTGTGGCGAACCAAAGACGAGACGAAGGACTCGCTGAAAGCCGCGCCGGGATTTTCCTACGACCGCACGTCGACGACCCGGAAGCCGGCGAAGTAACACGGCGTTTCGCAATTCCATGCGCGCGGGATTTCCGTTCCGCGCGCATCGCTATTCTGCGCTGTCGTTTCTGTCGACGTTCAGCAGTTCGTCCTGTCCGGCAAACAGCGCCTCCGAAATCGCGCGCTCGCGCCCGGCGACGATATCCACGAAATCCGCGCCGCCGCGCATCACGCGAAAGGCGGCGTATCCCCTTTCCAGAAACGATTGCAGCGCGCCGAGCCCGGCGAGTTCTGCGGGCTTGCGCATCATCTTCAGCGCCGCGCCGATGAAAGGGTGTCGCGTCAGTCCGTCGAGCGATCGTCCGAGATGTTCGATCAGGTCGATCTGGCGCGCGCGTTCGGCGCGATGGCCGATCGCGCGATAGGCGCCGGCATAGGCTGAAGCGTCGAGCGCCTCCCCCTTTTCTGCCAACGCCGCGATCATCGCCGCGTCCAACTCTTCCGAGAGCGCATCGAGTTCGATGGCGTCGGCGACGGTCTCGAGCGCGGCCGCCGGCAAGGTGCGGCTCATCACCGGCACGATGCGGCGCACCTCCTGCGTATGGACGCTGATGTCCTGCGGCCCATAGAGATCGCTGAGGAAGAATTCCGCCGCCGCGCCGAAGCGTGGGCTCGCCAGCAGATCCGCATGGGTGCGCGCGAGCCGCCCCGCCTGCCAGGCGCGAAAGGCCGTGCGGCGCGCAAGGAAGGCGGGATCGGCGCTGCCCGCCGCGCGCGCGTTTTCGGCGCGGTCGAGTTCGCCGACGAGACGGGCTACGGCTTCCTCATGTGTCATGCGCCTCCTTAGCACGGGCCCTCTAGGTTGCGTCGCCTAGAGCGCAGGCCGAAGAGGCGCATCCCGCGCGTCGCTTTCACGCAGTTTTGCGTGCGCCCGTCCGCGGCTATGATCGCGCCACGGAGGGCGGGATGAGCCATAGCGAAAGAATGTCGCCGGTGGATACGGCATGGCTGCGCATGGACCGGCCGCACAATCTGATGATGATTGTCGGCGTCATGACGCTGGAAGGCCCGGTCGACGTGAAGGCGCTCGAGACGGCGCTCGGCGAGCGCATGCTGGCCTTCCACCGCTTTCGCCAGCGCGCGGTGACGACCCCGGCCGGCGCCTTCTGGGTCGACGACCGCCATTTCGACATCGCGCGCCATATCAGGCGCGCCCGCCTGCCCGGGCGCGGCGGCGAGAAGGCGCTGCAACGCTACGTCGCGCAACTGGCCAGCGAACCGCTCGATCCCAACCACCCGCTGTGGCAGACGATCATCGTCGAGAAATACGAGGGCGGCGCCGCGATCATCTCGCGCATCCATCATGCGATCGGCGACGGCATCGCGCTGATGAAGGTGCTGCTGGGGCTCGCCGACGACGGCGAGGATTCCCGGCCCGCGCCGCATCACGACCATCACGAGGAAGGCTGGCTGTCGAGCCTGGTCGCGCCGCTCGCCGGCGCGGCGGAGACGGGCGCGAAACTCACCGGCAGCGCGCTGCGCGAAGCGCTGGCGATCGCCACGAGCCCGACGCGCGCGGCGAAGCTGCTGAAGACCGGCGTGGGCGTCGCCAGCGAACTCGCCTGGCTGCTCGCCATGCCCAGCGACAGCGAGACGCGGTTCAAGGGCAAGCCGCAGGGCGCCAAGCAGGTCGCCTGGACGCGCCCCTTGAGCCTTACCGAGGTGAAGGCGGCGAGCTGGGCGCTGCATTGTTCGATCAACGACATTCTGCTCGCCTGCGTCGCCGGCGCGCTGCGCGCCTATCTCGAGGACAAGGGCGACGAGAGCCGGGGCGTCGAACTGCGCGCGCTCGTGCCGATCAACCTGCGGCCGCCGGGCGCGGAGGACGAACTCGGCAACCGCTTCGGCATCCTCGGCGTCGAACTGCCGGTCGGCTTCGCCGATCCGCTGGAGAGGCTCGCCGAAGTGCGCCGGCGGATGCTCCAGCTCAAGAGCAGCTACGAACCGCCGGTGACGCTCGGGCTGTTCGGCGCGCTCGGCCTCGCCCCCAAGCTGGCGCAGGATCAATTGTTCGATCTTCTGATCTCGCGCGCGACCGCCGTGATGACCAACGTGCCGGGCCCGCAGAAGCAGATCAGGATCGCCGGCTGCCCGGTGAAGCAGGTGATGTTCTGGGTGCCGCAATCCGGCGACATCGGCATGGGCGTGTCGATCCTGTCCTACGCCGGAAACGTGCAGTTCGGGCTCATTACCGACACGGCGCTGACGCCGGACCCGGAGGCGATCATCGGCCGTTTCGAGCGCGAGTTCGAAGGCTATCTCTACCACGTGCTGCTCGAGGCTTCCGCGCGCGCCGACGAGCGGGAGGAAGCGGAGGCGCAGGAGGAAGAGGCGCCGCGCAAGACGGCGCCGGCCGGCAAGGAGCCGGAAGAGGACGCGCCCGTCATGCGCAAGCGCGCGAAGCGGCTGCGGGCCTGACGCGCCCGGAAAGGCAATTGCGCGCGGGCAGGCCAGTCGCATAGACTTCGGCTGACCTGTCGGGGGGCGCATGGGTCAGCGCTGGTTCGTCAGCTACAATTCCCAGGATCAGGCGCTCGCCGACCGCGTCGCCAGCGCCCTGCGGACGCGCTTGCCCGATTCCCAGATATTCTTCGCGCCCGCCAGCCTGCGCGCGGGCGGCTACTGGCTGCCGACGCTGGCGCAGGAAATCGCCGCGGCCGACGTCTTTCTCCTGCTCGTCGGCGACAAGGGCCTCGGGCGGTGGCAGGTGCTCGAATATTACGAGGCGCTGGATCGCGACCTGAACCGGCCGGACCGGCGCCTCCTGTTCCTGCTCGCGGCGGGGCAGCCCGCGCCCGGCCTGCCCTTCCTCGGGCAGTTGCACTGGACGGTCGCGGCCGACCCGGCCTCCGACGACGCCGTCGCCAGGCTCCTCGACGGCGCGTCGGGCGCGGCTTCCGGGCCTGCCGAATTGTGGCGGCACGCGCGGCCCTATCTCGGCCTGCTCGCGATGACGGAGGCCGACAGCGACTATTTCTTCGGCCGCGAGGCGGAGACGGCCGCGACCCTCGGCGCGCTGGCCGACACGCCCGAAAGCGTCGCGCTGCTCATCGGCAATTCCGGCGTCGGCAAATCCTCGCTGGCGCAGGCCGGCGTCATCGCCGCGCTCAAGCGCCAGGCCTGGCCGGCCCAGACCATCAGCCCTTGGCCTGCCCGTTTCAGCGAGAGCCGGCGCTGGTGCTTCCTGCGCATGACGCCCGGCGAAAGGCCGGTCGAGGAACTGGTGCGGCAGTTCGAGAACGAGTGGCTGTACGACGCGACCGACCCGGACGCCGAACGGCGCCGCTCGGGCTGGGTCGCCAATCTCATGGACGGGTCGTCCTCGCTCGCCGGCCTGATGGCGGCGACGCTGAAGCGGCTCGGCGAGATCGGCCGCGAGGCGCCGTCGGGCTTTCTCGTCTACGTCGACCAGGGCGAAGAGCTCTACGTCCGCGCCGAGGCTAGCCCGCGCAGGCGCTTTTCGGAAATCCTCGTCGAGGGCGCGCGCGACCCGCGGCTGTCGGTCCTCATGAGCCTGCGCGCGGATTTCACCGGCGAATTGCACGCCGATCGCGCCCTGTTCGACGCCCATCGCCGCATCGACGTGCCGCCGGTGCGCGCCGAAACGCTGCGGCTCATCGTCGAGGAGCCGGCGCGACGGCTCGGCGCGCGCTTCGATCCGCCAAATCTCGGCGCGGACATCGCCGCGCGCGCAGACGAGGAATCGACGGCCGACGCCGGCGCGCTGACGCTGATGTCCTACATGCTCGAGGACATGTGGTCGGACATGGTGCGGCGGGGCGACGGCATATTGCGGCTGCGCGCCGATTCCATCGAACTCGGCCGCGTGCTGGCGCATCGCGCCGACGCCTTCTTCGACACGCACCGCGTGGCGGTCAAGGAGATCGAGCGCATCTTCACGCTCAAGCTCGCCTCCGTGCGCGAGGACGGCGAGCCGGTGCGCCGGCGCGCGCGGCGCTCCGAGTTTTCGGACGCCGAATGGCGGCTCGTCTCGGAACTCGCCGACGCGCCGAACCGCCTTATCGTCACCGCGCAGCGCGGCGGGCTCGAAACCTATGCGGAAGTGGCGCACGAGGCGATCTTCAAGCGGTGGGGACGCCTGCGCGAATGGGTGGCGTCGCGCCAGAGCTTCCTGGTGTGGAAGACCGGCGTCGAGAGCAAGCGCCACGAATGGAGCGAGGGCGCCGAGAGCGAGGACCTGCTGTTGCGCGGCGCGCCGCTGACGCAGGCGCAGGCATGGCTCGCCACCCACGCCGAAGACCTCGACGAGGCCGAGCGTGACTTCATCGCGCGAAGCGGCGCGGCCGAAGCGGCGTTGCGCGAACGCGCGGAAGCGGAACGGGCGCAGCGCGAAGCCCTGCAGAAGCGATTGCTGCGCGGCGCCTTCGCGGCCGTCGTCGCCGTGTCGATCGTCGGGGCGGCGGCGATCTGGAAATGGCGCGAGGCCGAGCAACAGAAGACCGAGGCCGAAGCGCAGAAGCACGAGGCGCAACGACAGAGCGAAATCGCCGAACGCAATTTCGGCGCCGCCAAGAGCGCCGTCGACGGATTGATTTTCGACATCACGCAGGGCCTGCGCGATGTCGAGGGAATGCGCACCGAGACGGGCATGCGCATTCTCGACCGGGTGAGCGGCGTCGTCGATCGTCTCGCACGATCGGCGCCCGACCGGCCGGAATTGCAGCGGACGCGCAAGGTCATGCTCGACGAGATCGGGACGACCCTGCGGACGCAGGGCGCGACCGCGGAAGCCCTGGCGCGCTATCGCGAGGGTCTTCGCCTCGGCGAGGAACTCGCCGCGCGCGATCCCGAAAACGTGGACAGGCGCCGCGATCTCTCGGTCAGCCATATCAATATCGGCAATGTCCTGCTGGATCAGGGAAAGCTCGCCGAGGCGCTCGTCGAATTCCGCAAGGATCTCGCCATCGCCGAAGCGCTCGCGACGAAAGACCCGTCCAGTACCATCCTGCAACGCGACCTGGCCGTCAGTCACGAGAAGGTCGGCGACGCCTTGCGCGAAGATGGCGACAAGACCGGCGCGCTCGACGCGTTCCGCAAGAGCATCGGCATCCGCGAGACGCTTTTCGCGCGCAACAAGTCGGATCGTCTCGCGCAGCGCGACCTGTCGGTCAGTCACGAGAAGATGGGAAACATTCTCGCCGATCAGGACGACCTGCCCGGCGCGCGCGTCGAATACCAGAAGAGCCTGACGTTGCGCGAAGACCTAGCCAAGGTCGACCCCGGCAACATGCTGTGGCAGCGCGACATATCCGTCAGCCGCGAAAAGATCGCCAACGTCCTGCGCGATCAGGGCGACAAGGCCAGCGCGCTCGCCGAATATCGCAAGAGCCTGGCGATCCGCGAAATGCTCGCCGTGCGCGATCCGCTGAACACGCAGTGGCGGCGCGACATATCGGTCAGCCACAACAAGATCGGCGATATCCTGCGCGACCAGAACAGCAACGCCGAAGCGCGCGACGCCTACGAAAAGGGACTGGCGGCGATCGAGCCTCTCGCGGCGCGCGATCCGCTCAACACGATGTGGCAGCGCGATCTCGCGATCAGCAACGAGCGCATCGGCCTGATCAGCCAGAAGGCCGGCAACATGGACGGCGCGCGGCGCGCGTTTCAGGCCGAACTGGATATTTGCCAAAGGATATTGCAACGCAATCCCGACGACATCCAGACGCGGCTCATTGCGGTTTTCGCTCTATGGAGTCTCGGCAGGCTGAAAGGCGCGGAGGGCCGCGCCGACATCGAACAGGCGCTCGCCATCATCAAGCCGCTCGCCGCGACCGACAGGGTGGACGCCTACAGGCGCGGCTGGATTCCGATCATGGAGGCCGATCTCGCCAAGGCCGTGGCGCGACCGCAGGACGGGCGCTAAAGGGCCGCGCTCCCGGGAAATCGAGCGGTCACGGCACGGCGTAGATCGGCAAGAGAACGACCGCCAGCGCGAGGCAGGCGAGCAGCGCCGCCCAAAAAGTCAGCGCCACGGGATGGGCGATGCGCCGTTCGTTCGGATCCGCCATCGTCGCCTCGCGCGCCGGCGCGCAGCCGGCCTGCGCAACGCCAGGATGGTCGCAAGGGCGCGCCGCGGCGGCGACAAAGCGCACAACGCCGACGCGCCCTCCGCGCCGGTCAATCCTCCAGTTCGTCGATCGCGGATTGCTGGTCGAGCCGCTCCATCGCGTCGTGCGCCTTGCAGGCGGCGGCCTCCTTGTAGAGCTTGGTGGCGGCGTCGAGCTTCGACTTGCCGTAGAGGGACACAAACCCGTTGGCCTGCTCGATGCGCGCGATCGCCGAATCCGGCGTGAGC
>JACKJE010000070.1 GCA_020638135.1 Methylobacteriaceae bacterium
GCTTTCGTCTCGGCGGCGGCTGTTCGTCCGGCGCGCCCGCCTGCTGCGGCCGAGACAATTCCTCCGCCTTTTCGGGCGTGACAATGATGTCGCCCTTGCGCCCCTCGCCGAGCAGGCGCTCGGCGTCGACCAGGGCTTCCGCCCAACTCTGGCCGGGCTTGCGGCAGCTGCATTGCGGAACGACCGTCTTTTCGTATTTGAACGCGTTCTCGAGGTTCGTATAGGCCTCGCCGTCGATCGAGACGGCCGTCTTCATGTCACGCGGCGCGCGCGTGAACAGCTTGACCTCGGCGGCCGGGCAAAGCGCCGTGCACATTTCCTGGAGATCGCTCAGGTTGGCGCGCCGCGCCGAATAGCTGATCGGGAAGAACGACCCGTCGCAGGTGCGTACACAGATCGCTTCCGATCCGCCGCGCGGCGTGGTGTCTTGCGGTTCAACTGGAGTTTCGTCCAGGCCCGAGGCCGGCGGATAGACGATCTCGTCGCGGCCGCCGAACAGGCGTTCGAGGAAATCCGGATTCCGCCGCCCGCCGCGGCAATAGGCGTCGTATTGTTCCTGCAATTGCCGCCGCGTTCCGCCGCCGCCATAAGCTGCGCGTTGCATTTGCGCGAGGTTCGCGCGCATCCCCTGGATACGCGCGTTCAGCCCGTCGCATTGCCGCGGCCGGTCGTCGAAAAACAGGAAATGCGGGCGATTGCAGCCGATGGAATTGGCGTGCGCCGACAGGCGGGCGATTTCGCTCTGCTGCCGGTTGGCGGCGGCCGCCGCGCGCGACGAACTGGCGCTGTGTCCGAGCGATGCGATCTGCGCCGCCAGGCGATTGCAATCGACCTGCGCCGTCGCGCGCGACGCAGGCAGCGCGATCGTGGCCAAGGCGATCGTCGCCAGGGCTAGCAGGGCGCCGGCGGGCCGCAGGCCGGCCAGGAAGTTCATCGCGATTGCTCTCTCCGGCGCGCGCGCCGACGTTGGACGAATCTCTTCTGGGCGGCGATTGTGGCGATGTCGCGCCGAAAAGCCAAAACGGCGGCCGCCCATTCCGCGCCGCGCCCCTTTGCGCAGCGCGCCGCCGTCGCCATATCAGCAGCGCGCTCGCATGTCGTGGCCACGGAGAAATCGATGCCGTCGCTGAAAACCGCCCGTCTTCTGTTCGCCGCCGCTCTCGGCCTGTCGGCCGCTGTCGGCTCCGCCGGGGCGCAGGAACTGATCTTCCGCAAGTCCACGACCTTCAAGCTGATGACGCCCAACGACAAGCTGGCCACCTACGCCATCGACGATCCGCTCGTCGACGGCGTCGTCTGCCACTACACCGTGCCCGAAAAGGGCGGCGTATCAGGCATGTTCGGCGTCGCCGAGGAATTGTCCGACGTCTCGATCGCCTGCCGGCAGTACGGCCCGATCCGGATCAAGGAGAAATTCTCGCAGGGCGACGTGGTCTTCGCCGAGCGCCGCTCGATCCTGTTCAAGCGCATGCAGATCGTGCGCGGCTGCGACACCCGGCGCAACGTGCTGGTCTATATGGTCTATTCGGACAAGCTGATCGACGGCTCGCCGAAGAATTCGACGTCCGCGGTCGCCATTCAGCCGTGGGGCGCGACCAACGAGGCCGTGCGCTGCGCGGATTTCGCGAAGAATTGAGGCGA
>JACKJE010000071.1 GCA_020638135.1 Methylobacteriaceae bacterium
AGGATCGCCATGTACATGGTCACCTTGCCGCCGGGCACGACCATGACGAGGTCAGGCGAGACATCGACGTTCAGACGCTTGTGCAGGTCGGCGGCGATGGCCTCGCGCAGCGGCAGAATGCCGGTCGCCGGCGTATAGCCGTGGTGGCCGTCGCGCAGGGCCTTGATGGCGGCTTCCACGATATGCGCCGGAGTCGAAAAGTCCGGCTGGCCGATGCCGAGGTTGACGATGTCGCGACCCTGGCGCTGCAGATCGGTGGCGCGGGCGAGAACGGCAAAGGCGTTCTCCTCGCCGATGCGCGCGAAGGCGGGAACGACATGCAACATGGGGTTTCCTCGGAGGGCGCTGTTTCGTCCTTGATCCGGGAAATGCGCGAGCCGGTCAACAGCTGAAATGTCAGTTGGACCGCGAGCCTTCAGGCTTACGGTCCTCCCTCCCCGCTTGCGGGGAGGGAGAGCCCCTACCCCCCGTTGAATTTCTTCACCGCCTCTTCCACCGCCGCGCGCTGGCTGGTCGAGAGCTGGGTCAGGCGGCCGTCGAGCCAGGCGTCCTGGATGCCGGCGTTCCGCGCCAGCAGGTGCCATTTCATGGCCTCGACCAGATTGGTCTGCACGCCGCGCCCTGCGGCGAGCAGGCGGGCGGCGCGGTTCTGCGCCACCGGATTGTTGCGCTGGGCGGCCTTCAGGAACCAGCGGGCCGCGGCGGCCTCGTCTCTCAGCACGCCCTCGCCGTTGAACAGCATGATCGCGTATTCGACCATGCCCGGCACGTTGTCTGCCTCGGCCGCCTGCTTGAACCAGCCGACAGCCTCGTGGTCGTTGTGATCGACGCCGCGGCCGTTGTGGTAGAGCACGCCGAGCGAATAGGCGCTGTCGGCGCTGCCTGCGGCCGCACCGCGCAGGAAATAGTCGGTCGCCTTCTTGAAGTCGGGCGCGCCCGGCGTGTCCTCGATCGCCAGCACCCCGAGATTGTAGAGGGCTTCCGCATGTCCCTTCTCGGCGGCGCGCTGGAACTGCTTTTGCGCGGCGGCGCGGTCGAGTGGGACGCCCTGGCCCTTCAGCAGCGACACGCCGTAGGCGAAGGCGGCGTTGGCGTCGCCGAGGTCGGCGGCGAGACGGAACCAGCGCGCCGCCTCCGCGGGATCGCGCGGCGCGCCATTTCCTTCGCGATAGAGCTGGCCGAGCAGGGTCATGGCGGCCGCGTCGGTCTTGTTCGCCTCGACGCGCTTCAGCGCGAGCTGGAAGGCGGTCGCGTAGAAGCCGCGCTGATAGGCGGCGAAGGGGTCGGACGGTTCCTCGAAGCCCGGGATGGCGGCCGGCTTGTCCGGCGACGCCTTGGGCGCCTCCGGCGCCTGGCTCGGCCGCAGTCCGGGCTTGGCGTCTTCCGCGAGAGCCGGGGACGCCAGAAGCAGCGCGGCGACGATGAAACCGGCGCGCGACCTCATGCCAGCGCTCCGGCGGAGCGGGCGGTCGCCTCGCTGACAGCGGCCGCAGGCCCGCGCGGATTGTCCCAGACAGCGGCTTCGAGCGCGATGAATTCCGCGCCGGCGTCCGCCAGCGGCTCGATTTCCTCGAGAGAGCGGGCGAAGGCGACGCAGGGCACGTTGAAGATTTCCGCCCACCAGCGCGTGCGTTCGAGAATGGCGTCCGGCGATGTCGGGTCGCCGGGCGCGCCGAACATCAGATAGTCGATGTCCTGCTCGCCGGCGCTCATGCATTCGTCGCGGCTGTCGAGACGGCCGACGCCGACGATGCGCTCGGGCTTGAGGCTTTCGATCGCCTGATCCAACGCCTCGCCGGCGCCGGTCAGATGGACGCCATCGGCGCCGGCGCGGGCGGCGAGCTGGGCGTCGCCGTCCACCAGAAGCGCCGCGCCATGGTCCTGCGCCAGCGGCGTCAGCGCGCGCAGGATCGCCTTGCGCTGGCCGGGATCGGACGTAGCGAAGCGGGCGAGCACGCAGGCGACATCGCCCGCGCCGAGGGCGGCAGCCAGCGCCTTGTCGAAGGGCTGGGCCGCCTCCAGCGGCGGAGTGATCAGATAGAGGCGGGCCGGCGGGGCCTCGGGGTCGCGCGCCATCACAGGTTCCTCGCGTGAATCGCGAATGTATTCATACGCAAATTCGGCGAAAGCGCGGAAAGATTGTTTTTTCTCTCTGGCGAGAGAAGGGGCTTTGTTCGCCGCGCGTGCGGCGTGGGTATGGCGCGAAGCGGCGCCGGCCGACCAATGGACCGCGAGCCTTACGGCTCGCAGTCGTTTCTTGCAGCGAAAAGCGAGCCTGAAGGCTCGCGGTCCGCCTAGGCGAACTTCGGGTCCAGCGACGCCTTTCGCATAGCTCGTCGCCATTTCGGCGAGCGTGGCGATGCGCTTGATCTTCGAGGCGTTGCCGGCCGTGCCGAATTCCTCGAGACGCATCCTGCAGATCTTGGTCATCGCTTCCTGCGCGGGCTTGAGATATTTGCGCGGGTCGAACTCGCCGGGATGCTCGGCGAAGACCTTGCGGATCTGGCCAGTGATCGCCATGCGATTGTCGGTGTCGATGTTGATCTTGCGCACGCCGCTCTTGATGCCGCGCTGGATTTCCTCGACCGGCACGCCCCAGGTCTGGGGCATCTTGCCGCCGAACTTGTTGATGATGTCCTGCAGGTCCTGCGGCACCGAGGAGGAGCCGTGCATCACCATGTGCAGGTTCGGCATCTTCTTGTGGATCTTCCTCGATCACGTTCATCGCCAGCACCTTTTTGCCGTCGGGCTTGCGCGTGAACTTGTAGGCGCCGTGCGAGGTGCCCATCGCGATGGCGAGCGCGTCGACCTTGGTCTCCTTGACGAATTTCACGGCCTCGTCGGGATTGGTGAGCAACTGGTCGTGGCTGAGCTTGCCTTCGGCGCCGTGGCCGTCTTCCTTCTCGCCTTCGCCGGTTTCGAGCGAGCCGAGCACGCCGAGTTCGCCCTCGACCGAAATGCCGCCGAGATGGGCCATGTCGGTCACGGTCTTCGTCACGCCGACATTGTAGGCCCAGTCGGCCGGGGTCTTGCCGTCTTCCTTGAGCGAGCCGTCCATCATGACGGAGGTGAAGCCCGCCTGGATCGCGGTCATGCAGGTCGCCGGGCCATTGCCGTGGTCGAGATGCACGCAGACTGGAATGTGCGGATAGATTTCGACCAGCGCGTCCATCATGTGCTTGAGCATGATGTCGTTGAGGCAGCTGGCGCGCGACGCCTGAATGATGACGGGCGCGTCCACCGCATCGGCGGCGACCATGATGGCGAGGCCTGTTCCATATTGTTGATGTTGATGCCGGAACGCCGTAGCCATGCTCTGCGGCGTGATCCAGCAATTGTCTCATCGTGATGCGGGCCATTTTTCTCTCCGTCTGGGTTTCTTGAAACTTATGCGCGAAGGGCCTCGACGCCCGGCAGGGCCTTGCCTTCCATCCATTCCAGGAATGCGCCGCCAGCAGTTGAAATATAGGTAAGATCGTCGGCGACGCCGGCATGATTCATCGCCGCCACCGTATCGCCGCCGCCGGCGATCGCCACGAGCGAGCCAGCCTTGGTGAGCGCCGCCGCCTTATGCGCGACTGCGACCGTGCCGGTGTCGAAGGGCGCGATCTCGAAGGCGCCGAACGGGCCGTTCCAGACGAGCGTCTTGGCCGCCTGCAGGAATGTCTCGACATGGGCGACGGTCTTCGGGCCGACGTCGAGCATCATCTCATCGTCGTGGATATGCGCGACATCGTCGATGCGATGCGCGGCGCCGGCCTTGAACTCTTTCGCGAAAAGGCCGTCGACCGGCAGAACGATCTCGCAGCCCGCAGCCTTGGCCTTTTCCTCGATCTCGCGCGCCGTGGCGGCGAGATCGTGCTCGCACAGCGACTTGCCGACCTTCACGCCGCGCGCGGCCAGAAATGTGTTGGCCATGCCGCCGCCGATGATGAGGATGTCGACCTTCTTCACGAGATTGCCGAGCAGGTCGAGTTTGGTCGAAACCTTTGCGCCGCCGACGATGGCGGCGACAGGTTTCCTGGGATTGCCGAGCGCGGCGTCGAGCGCTTCGAGTTCGGCCTGCATCGTGCGCCCGGCGAAGGCTGGCAGCTTGTGCGCGACGCCCTCGGTCGAGGCATGGGCGCGATGGGCGGCGGAGAAGGCGTCGTTGACATAGGCGTCGCCGAGCTTGGCCAGCGCGTCGACGATCGCCGGATCATTCTTCTCCTCGCCCTTGTGGAAGCGGGTGTTCTCCAGAAGCAGGACGTCGCCGTCCTTCATCGCCGCGACGGCATTTTCAGCTGTCGCCCCGATGCAGTCGGACGCGAAAGCGACGGGGCGGCCGAGGCGAGCTTCGAGGGCCTTGCCGACCGGCTTCAGGGAATTCGCCTCGTCCGGCCCGCCCTTCGGGCGGCCGAAATGGGCGAGCAGGATCACCTTGCCGCCTTTGTCCGCAAGTTCGCGGATGGTCGGAAGGATGCGGTCGATGCGGGTGGCGTCGGTAACCTTGCCGTTTTCCATGGGCACGTTGAGATCGACGCGCACGAGCACGCGCTTGCCCTTGGGCTGGAGCTGGTCGAGGGTGCGGAAGGCGGCCATTCTTGTTTCTCCCTAAATCGCTTACTTTTCCGACTTCGGCATGAGCGCCATGAGGACGCCGATCGCCGGAAGAATGGAGCAGACGCGGTAGACGAAATCGAGGCTGGTGTGGACGGCGAACGAGCCGCCCATGCAGATGGCGGACCGCAGCAGGCTTGCGGTCACCAGAAAGACGAGCGTGACGAGGCCGATCTCGGCGAAGGACAGCGACAGGTTCTGCTCGTGATTGGAATAGATCGCCGGCAGCGGGGATTGCGGGAGATCGTCGAGGCAATGCGAGACGCTGAGCGCGGTCAGGATCGGCAGCGCCACGCGGGCTGCGGTCTGTATCGGAGCCGGACTTGTCGCTTGCAGGGTCAATGGCGTCCTCGCCCGTCATTGCGAGGAGCGTAGCGACGAAGCAATCCAGACCAACAACTCGGCTCTGGATTGCTTCGCTACGCTCGCAATGACGGCGTCGTTTACGTCGTCAGAGCAGCTTGCCCATCGCCACGGCCGTGTCGGCCATGCGGTTGGAGAAGCCCCATTCGTTGTCGTACCAGGACAGGACCGAACACAGCGTGCCGTCCATGACCTTGGTCTGATCCATGTGGAAGATCGAGGAATGGGAATCGTGGTTGAAGTCGATCGAGACGTTCGGCGCGTTGGTGTAGCCGAGCACGCCCTTCAGCGGGCCGTCGGCGGCCTTCTTGATGGCGGCGTTGATCTCGTCCTTCGACGTGGCGCGCTTGGCGATGAACTTGAGGTCGACGACCGAGACGTTCGGCGTCGGCACGCGCATGGCGAAGCCGTCGAGCTTGCCGTTGAGCCCGGCAGCACGAGGCCGACGGCCTTGGCGGCGCCGGTCGAGGTCGGGATCATCGAGAGCGCTGCGGCGCGCGCGCGGTAGAGATCCTTGTGCATCGTGTCCAGCGTCGGCTGGTCGCCGGTGTAGGAATGGATCGTCGTCATATGCCCTTTCCGATGCCGATGGCTTCATGCAGCACCTTGGCGAAGGGCGAGAGGCAGTTGGTCGTGCACGACGCATTCGAGACGACGAGGTGATCCTTGGTCAACTTGTCGTGGTTGACGCCGTAGACGACGGTGAGGTCGGCGTTTTCGCCGGGGGCCGAGATCAGCACGCGCTTGGCGCCGGCGGTCAGATGCGCGGCCGCCTTGTCGCGGGCGGTGAAAATGCCCGTGCATTCCAGGGCGATCTCGACGCCGAGTTCCTTGTGGGGCAGCTTGGCCGGGTCGCGCTCGGCGGTCACCTTGATCGGGCCGCGGCCGACGTCGATCGTGTCGCCGGCGACCTTCACCTCATGCGGGAACTTGCCGTGCACCGAATCGTAGCGGAGCAGATGGGCGTTGGTCTCGACAGGGCCGAGATCGTTGATCGCGACCACCTGGATGTCCGTGCGGCCGGATTCGATGATGGCGCGCAGAACGTTGCGCCCGATGCGTCCGAACCCGTTGATCGCGACCTTCACAGCCATTTTCCCGTTCCTTTTTCCCGATTTGTTCGAATGGCGGCGTCCTTATCACAGGGCCGCCCGTTCGTCATGCAGCGGCGCCAAGCAATTCGCCTAAACGCTGCTTAAACGAAACTTGCGCTCAACAAAGACTTTACGCGCCTGCCAGCGCTTTATGGACGGCGTCGGCGGCCGCTTGCGCCGTAATGCCGCAAGCCACGTACACGTCCTTGGCCGGCCCGCTCATGCCGAAGCCGTGCATGCCGACGAAAAGCCCGTCGGCGCCGATCAGGGCGTCCCAGCCCTGCCGGACGCCCGCCTCGATCGCGATCCGCACGGGGGCGTCGCCGATCACGGCCTTGCGCTCGGCCGCCGAACGGGCGGCGAAAAGTTCCGTGGACGGCACGGAGACGACGCGGGCGGCGACGCCGTCCTTGGCGAGCAGGTCGCGGGCGGCCAGCGCGATTTCGACCTCGGAGCCCGAGGCGAAGATGGTCGCTTTGGCCTTATCCGCGCCGGCGAGTTCATAGGCGCCCTCGGCGACGCGATTGGCCGCGCCCGCGCCGCGCACGGTCGGCAGGTTCTGTCGGCTCAGCGCCAGCAGGGTCGGCCCGTTCCTGCGCTCCAGCGCGACCTGCCACGCCTCCGCCGTCTCGATGGCGTCGGCCGGGCGGATGACGACGAGGTTGGGCATGGCGCGCAGCGCCGCCAGATGTTCGACCGGCTGATGGGTCGGGCCGTCCTCGCCGAGGCCGATGGAATCGTGGGTGAAGACATAGATCGCCTGCACGCCCATCAGGGCGGCGAGGCGGATCGAGGGGCGGCAATAGTCGGAGAAGACCAGGAAAGTCGCGCCGCCGGGAATGATGCCGCCATGCAGGACGAGGCCGTTCATGGCGGCCGCCATGCCGTGCTCGCGGATGCCGTAGTGGATGTAGCGGCCGCCGTAGGAGCCGGGCGCGATCGAGGCGGCGGCCTTCGCCTTCACATTGTTGGAGGGCGTGAGGTCGGCGGAGCCGAGCAGCAGTTCCGGCGCGTGCGGAACGATCGCCTCGATCGCCGCTTCGCTCGCCTTGCGGGTGGCGAGCGCGGGTTTTTCGGCGGCGTGCTTGTCCTTGAGCGCAGCGATGGCGGCGGCGACTTCCGGCTTCAGCTTGCCCGCGAGCCGGCGCTCGAACTCGGCCTTGCGCTCGCCGGCCTCGGCAAAGCGCGCGGTCCAGGCCTTGCGGGCGTCCGCGCCGCGGGCGCCGGCGGCGCGCCAGGCCGTCGCCAGATCGCCGGGAATTTCGAAGGGCGCGGCCGTCCAGCCGAGCTGCGCCTTGGCCGCCTTGGCCTCGTCGGGGCCGAGCGGTTCGCCGTGCGCCTTGGCGGTGCCGGCGCGATTGGGGGAGCCGAAGCCGATGGTGGTGCGGCAGGCGATCAGCGTCGGCTTGTCGGACGTCTTGGCGGCCTCGATCGCGGCGACGATGGCGTTCTGATCGTGACCGTCGACGCGGGTCGCGGCCCAGCCCGCGGATCTGAAGCGAGCGATCTGGTCGACGGAATCAGAGAGGCTGATCGGGCCGTCGATCGAAATCTGGTTGTCGTCGAACAGGACGATCAGGCGCGACAGCTTCAGATGGCCGGCCATCGCAATCGCCTCCTGCGAGACGCCTTCCATCAGGTCGCCGTCGCCGCAGATGACATAGGTGTGATGATCGACGAGATCCTCGCCGAATTCGGCCGCCAGATGCCGTTCGGCGAAGCGCCATGCCGACGGCGGTGGCGACGCCCTGGCCGAGCGGGCCGGTCGTGTCGTCTCGACGCCGGCCGTGTGACCGTATTCCGGGTGGCCCGGCGTCTTCGAGCCGACCTGACGGAACTTGCGAAGGTCGTCGATGGTCAGGCCCTCGTGGCCCGTCAGGTAGAGCAGGGCGTAGAGCAGCATCGAGCCGTGGCCGGCCGAGAGCACGAAACGGTCGCGATCGGGCCAGTGCGGGTCGGCGGCGTCGAATTTCAGGACGCGGGTCCAGAGCGCCGTCGCCATATCGGCCGCGCCCATAGGCATGCCCGGATGGCCGGACTTGGCTGCTTCCACGCCATCGATCGCGAGGGCGCGGATCGCATTGGCCATCATGTCCTGCGTCACGCTGTTGGTCATCGCGCGGCTGCTCCCGGATTTCTTCAAAGGTGGCCGTTCCTTAACAGGCGAGCCTCGCGAGTCAACGCAGGCGCGACGCAGCAGGACACGAGGATAAGTCTGCAAGTCGCGCGTAATCCACGGGAATCGGCGGTTGGCGCGTTGACGCGAATCGCCGCCGCGCGCTGTATGGTTGCAGCGCGCGCCGCGTTTGCGGATGCCGGCTAGTCATCGCGCGCTCGTGGAGGTCGTTTCGCCGTCATGACCGAGCCTGTCGGATCATCCGGCCCGGCCGCGTCGAAGGTCGCAGACCCGCTCGACGCCGCGCTCGCGCGCCTGCTGACCGCGCTGGCGACGCTGGAGGCGGCGGTCGGGCGCAAGCGCGAGGCCGATCTCGCCCAGTCCGATCTCAGCGAGGCCTTCGCCGCCATGCAGGATGACCGGGCGCGCCTCGCGCTCGAACTGGATACGGCTCGCGCGAAGCCGGAGGCTCGACGCGGCCAATGAGGAGGTCGCCCGACGGCTCGAAAGCGCGTCCGCGGCCATTGCGGCGCTGGCGCGTGGCGAGGAGGGAGACTGATGGCGCAGGTCGTCGTCACCATCGCCGGGCGCACCTATCGCATGAATTGCGAGGACGGGCAGAGAGCCACATCGAGGCGCTGGCCGAGCATGTCGATCTGAAAATGGCGGGCCTGCGCACGAGTTTCGGCGAGATCGGCGAGCAGCGGCTCGTCGTGATGGCGGCGATCACCATCTCCGACGAACTGGCCGAGGCGAAGGGCGGATCGACAGTCTCGAGGAGCAGATCGCCGCGCTCGCCGAAGTGAGCCAGGACGCCCGCCAGATGCGCGAGGCGCGCGAGACGCATCTGGCCGAAGCGCTCGGCGGCGCCGCCGAGCGGCTGGAGAAGCTGGCGCGAGAGATTGCCGGAAAAGAATAGGCGTGGCGGCCGCGGGCGTGCTCTAATCGCGTTCGAGGAAACAAGAAGCCCAAGAACGACATGAGCACCGCCCCCAGCATTTCGATCGACCTCGCGGCCTTCTGGCGCGACCCCTATCCGACCCTGAAGATGTTGCGCAATGAGGCGCCGATCGCCTTCGTGCCGGAACTGGGCGCGACCTTGTTCACGCGGCGCGACGACATTTATGTCTACGAGAAGATGATCGAGGTGTTTTCCTCGCATCAGCCGCAGGGGCTGATGAACAAGCTGATGGGCCACAATCTCATGCGCAAGGACGGCGCGGCGCATATGGCAGAGCGCGCCGCGATCTTCCCGTCGGTGTCGCCGAAGACCGTGCGCACGCACTGGACGGACGTGTTCCAGGGGCATGCCGACCGCATTCTCGACGCTGTCGCGCCGCAGGGGCGTGCCGATCTCTTCAAGGAGGTCGCGCTGCCGATTTCAGGCGAATGCCTGAAGAGCCTGACCGGTCTCACCAATATTTCCTACGCGGACATGGACGCCTGGTCGCAGGGCATGATCGACGGGATCGCGAACTACGTCGGCGATCCCGCGGTCGAGGCGCGCTGCAATGCCGCGACATCAGGGATCGACGCGGCGATCGACGACATGTCGCCCGTCCTGCGCAAGACGCCGGACCGCAGCCTGCTCGGCGTGATGCTGCAGACCGACATGCCCATGGAGAGCATCCGCGCCAACGTGAAGCTCGCGATCTCGGGCGGCCAGAACGAGCCGCGCGACATGATCGCCGGCGCGGTCTGGGCGCTGCTGACGCATCCCGAACAGAAGCGCCGCGTGCTCGATGGCGAGGCCTCCTGGCTGCAGGTGTTCGAGGAATATGCGCGCTGGATGGCGCCGATCGGCATGTCGCCGCGCCGCGCCGCCAAGCGTTATGCGATCGGGGATATCGTGATCGAACCGGAAGACCGGATCTTCTTCATGTTCGGCGCGGCCAATCGCGACGAGGCGCATTTTGCCGATCCGGATGTCTTCGACGTCGGACGCGACACGCAAAAAAGCATCGCCTTCGGCGCGGGGCCGCATTTCTGCGCCGGCGCCTTCGCCTCGCGCGCGATGGTGGCCGACGTCGCCCTGCCGACGATCTTCGCCCGGTTGCGCGACCTGAGGCTCGATGAGGAGGCCGAGCCGGCGCGGTTCGGCGGCTGGGCTTTCCGCGGACCGCTGAACATGCCGGTGCGCTGGAGCGGCTGAGCGCGCCTCTGGCGCAAACGGCCCTGAAGCCTTACATTGGCGTGCGGCGCTGCGGGATGCGTGTGGATTTGTATTCCCGGGGCCTTATCGACTCTTAGGGAGCTGTCCCTGTCCTTGCCCGTGGGCTTGGGCAACACGGCGCCCACCTACTCTGTAGGTTCCCGGGGTCGATGTCCCACGGTCATCGTGGCCCGCACCCTCCCTTCCCGCTCTTCCCGTCATTCGTCACTTCCTGGCGCGCATGCGGTCGGCTAGTCTGGGGCCATGACCGACCTCGCGTCAGACCGCTACCTGCCGCCATGCGTCGCCCCGTCGCGACCTGATCGAGCCGGCGGAGGCCCAGCGGCGGCGGAAAAGATCGTCGGGCGCGCGTTCGAGATCGTTCGCAGTTGCGCCACCTGGCCGCGTCGCGCTTTCGGCCTACTGGCCGATCCGCTCCGGAAATCTCGACGCGGCCGCTGCTGGAGGCGCTGGCGCAGGCGGGCTACCGCATCGCGCTTCCCGTCATGACAGCGGCGGCAAAACCGCTGCATTTCCGCCTCTGGGCGCCGGGCGAGGAACTCGCCAAGGGGGCGCTCGGCCTGTTCGAACCGCTGGCGGATGCGGCTCTGGCCGAGCCCGACCTGATGTTCGTCCCACTCGCCTGTTTCGATGCGAAGGGCCATCGGGTCGGCTACGGCGGCGGCAATTTCGACGCGACGCTGGCGGCGCAGCGAGCCAAGCGTGAAATTCCCGCCATCGGCCTGGCGTTCGCGGACCAGGAAGTCGACGCGATTCCGCATGAGGCGCACGACCAGCGGCTGGATTTCGTGGTAACCGAGATTCAGGTTTTCGACTGCGGAGCTTCGGGCTGAATGCGTCTACTGTTCATCGGCGATGTCGTGGGGCGCGCGGGCCGGGCGGTCTTGCTGGAGCGCCTGCCTGAACTCAGGCGGCGCTGGAAGCTCGATTTCGTCGTCGTCAATTCCGAGAACGCAGCCGGCGGCTTCGGCATCACCGAGGCGATCGCCGACGAATTCCTGGCGGCCGGCGCGGATTGCCTGACGCTCGGCAATCATTCCTTCGATCAGCGCGAGGCGCTCGTCTTCATCGAGCGGCAGGAGCGGCTGATCCGGCCGGTCAATTATCCGCCGGGCACGCCGGGGCGCGGTTCGCTATCTCTATGAAGGCGCGAACGGGCATCGCGTGCTCGTCTGCAACGTGATGGGCCGGGTATTCATGGATCCGCTCGACGATCCCTTCGCGGCGGTCGAGCGCGAGGTTTCCGCTCCGTCCGCTGGGCTCGGCTGCGACGCCGCCATCTTCGACGTCCATGCAGAAGCTTCCAGCGAGAAGCAGGCGCTCGGGCATTTTCGATGGCCGGGTGTCGCTGGTCGTCGGCACGCATACGCATGTGCCGACGGCGGATGCTCAGATCCTGCCGCATGGCACGGCCTACCAGACCGACGCCGGCATGACCGGCGACTACGATTCCGTCATCGGCATGGACAAGGAAGAGCCGCTGCGCCGTTTACTCTGCAAGACGCCGGGCGCCGGTTCGAGCCGGCGGATGGCGCGGCGACGCTCTGCGGCGTGGCGGTGGAGACAGGCGCGGACGGACTTGCCGTCAAGATCGCGCCTGTGCGCCTCGGCGGCCGGCTGGCGGAAGCGGTTCCGGGGTTCTGGGGCTAGCCCGGCTTTATTTGGCCCAGCGCGTATACAGCGCCCGATTTCCATTTTTCGCGCGAGCAGACGCCGAGCTTCTGAACCGTCGCTCCGCGAAACACGCCCCCTTGCCTGCTGACTTCAGCTGTCGACACGTTCAGGCTGCGTTGCGAGGCGGTTCTTTGGAAGGCGAGCCGCCCCGACTGAGGCGTGCGCGGGTCGGCGCAGCGCGGATGTTCGCCGCGGCGATTCGACGCGTCGCAGTGAAGACGAACCGGCGTAATCGCAATTCGGCTCCGTGGATCGATGGCTGGCCAGCCAGTTCAAGAACATCATGCACAAGAAGGAAGCGGGACGCGATCCGCTCAAGGTCTTCTCCAGCTGCGCGCGAAATCACCGTCGCGGCCAAGATGGGCATGCCTGACCCGAACATGAATCCGCGCCTGCGCCTCGCCGTGCTGGCGGCGCGCGGAAAACATGCCGAAGGACAATATCGAGCGCGCGATCAAGAAGGCGGCGGGCGGCGACAGCGAAACTACGACGAGGTGCGCTACGAGGGCCGTGCGCCGGCGGCATCGCATCATCGTCGAGGCGCTGACCGACAATCGCAACCGCACGGCCGGCGAAGTGCGCTCCTACTTTCGAAGGCCGGCGGCGAAATGACCGCCAATGGCGCGGTCTCCTTCATGTTCGACCACGTCGGCTCGATCGAATACGACGCGAAGGTCGCCAGCGAAGACGAGATGATGGAAGCCGCGCTCGAGGCCGGCGCCGACGATGTCGCGACGTCGGAGGACGGCCACGAGGTGACCACCGCGATGGAAAGCTTCGCCGAAGTCGCCAAGGCGCTGGAAGCGAAATTCGGCGAGGCGCGCAAGGCCAAGATCATCTGGAAGCCGCAGTCGACAACCATGCTCGACGACGAGACCGGCGAGAAGATTCTCAAGCTCGTCGGCGCGCTGGAAGACAACGACGACGTGCAGAACGTCTACGCCAATTTCGAGATTTCGGACGCGCTCGTGGCGAAGATGGGCGGGTGATCAGCGCGTGACGAAACGCAGCGCGTAGGCGATCCCGCCGACGACGAGAACGCCGCCCGCATATAACAAAACGAACCACAGCAGGCGTCGCGAGAGCGGCGCCAGTTTCGTTTGACGGCCGTCGTTCAGCATCAATAGCCGTGGTGATCTGCGGGCGTCTTGCCGCGGAAAACCCAGTAGGCGTAGGCGGTATAACCGAGCACCATCACGAGCAGCGGCGCTGCGCCGACGAGCAGAAAGGCGAGGCTCTTGGCGGGCGCGGCCGCCTGCCAGATAGTGACGCTGTTGGGGACCATATAGGGATAGAAGCTGACGCCGAGGCCGATGAAGCCGAGGATGAACAAAGCCTGCGTCGCCAGAAACGGCGCCCTCTCTTTTTCACGCGCAATGCCCGTGATCAGCACATAGCCGGCGGCCGCCACCAGCAGCGGCACCGGCGCAACGAACAGAATGCGCGGCCACGAAAACCAGTTCGCCGCATAGGTCGGGTTGAGGAAGACCGTCCAGAGGCTGACGGCGCCAATAGCCCCGAGAAAGGCCGGCGCGAGCCAGGCCGCGATATCGTAGGCGCGCCGTTGCAGGCGGCCGTCGGTCTTCATGATCAGCCAGGTCGCGCCCTGCAATGCATAGCCGAGCGTGAGGCCGAGCGCGGTGAGCATGCTGAATGGCGTGATCCAGTCCCACCAGCCGCCGGCATAGGCGCGGCCCTGCACGGGAATGCCCTGCACGAGAGCGCCGAGTGCGAGGCCCTGCGCCACGGCGGCGCCAAGGGAGCCCAGCGCGAAGGCGCGATCCCAGATTTTTCGCGCACGAGGCGTCTGCCAGCGGAATTCGAAGGCGACGCCGCGGAAGACGAGCGACAGCAGCATCAAAATGATCGGCGCATAGA
>JACKJE010000008.1 GCA_020638135.1 Methylobacteriaceae bacterium
CCTTCCGCGCCAAGGTGATGGCGCACAAGAAGACGCGGCTGGTCGAACTCGGCAAGCATGCCTCGCTGCATTTCGAGGATGCGCTGACGATGCAATACCAGGTGCAGGAAATGCTGCGGCTGGAGCGCATTTTCGAGCCGGAGCTGATCCAGGAAGAACTCGACGTCTACAATCCCCTGATCCCCGATGGCCTCAACTGGAAGGCGACCTTCATGGTCGAATATCCCGATGTCGAGGAGCGCAAGCGCCAGCTTGCCCGCCTCATCGGCATCGAGACCGCCGTGTGGGTTCAGGTCGCCGATTTCGCGCGCGTCAAGCCGATCGCCAACGAGGATCTCGACCGGCAGACCGAGGACAAGACGTCCGCCGTGCATTTCCTGCGGTTCGAGCTGACGCCGGAGATGGCGGCCGCCGCCAAGGCGGGAGCTGCGATCCGCATGGGCATCGACCATGCGAACTACCAGGCCGCACTGACGCTCGCGCCCGTCGTGCGCGACGCGCTTGCCGCCGACCTCGCCTGAGCGCCGGGCGCGACGTCCGCCGGGACGACTTGCGCTGCGCCGTTCAAGCCGGCTTAATATCAAGACATCCGAATAAGCCGTTTTGAATTCGGTCGCGGCACAAGCGACGGGCGGGCGGATGCGGGGGAGGACAAGATGGACGAATTGCGCGCGTTGCTGTCGGAAAACGCGGCCGCCTCGCTGGCGATCGGCGGGCTCGCGATCGGCATTTTCTTCGGCTTCGTCGTGCAGCGCACGAATTTCTGCACGATGGGCGGCATTTCGGACATGCTGACCTTCGGCGATACGCGGCGGTTTCGCGCCTGGGTCTTTGCGACCGCGGTCGCGATCGTCGGCGCGCAGGCGCTGGCCGCCGCCGGCGTCGTCGATCTCGCCAAGTCCATGTACATGTCGGCGACGCTCGATTGGTCCGGCGCATTGATCGGCGGCCTGATGTTCGGCTTCGGCATGTGCTTTGCCGGCGGCTGCGCCAGCCGCAATCTGGTGCGCGCGGGCTCGGGCGACCTGCGCTCGCTGTTCGTCGTCATCCTCATGGGCATGGCCGCCTATGCGGCGATCGGCGGGCTGCTCGGCCCGCTGCGCGCCGATCTGTCGAATGCGACCGCGCTGCGGCTCGACGCCTCCGGCATGGCCAATCAAGGCCTCGACGCGGCGCTCGCCGGCATCGCCAAACTGGCGCCGGCGACGGCGAGCCGGCTGGTCGGCGCGGCGCTGGCGCTCGCATTGATCGTCTATTGCTTCGCCGACGCGCAATTCCGCGCCTCGCCCGTGCATATCGCGTCCGGCGCGCTGGTCGGTCTCGCCGTCGTCGCCGGCTGGGCGCTGACGGGACTTGCAGCAGATGAAATGGCGGCGACCGCGACCGCGCCGGTCTCGCTCACGTTCACGCGGCCTGCGGGCGATGCGCTCGAATGGATCCAGCGCTTCACCGCGCAGCGCGTGCCGAATTTCGGCGTCGCCTGCGTATTCGGCGTCATATTCGGCGCCTTTCTCGGCGCCATCACGTCGGGCCGGTTCAGGCTCGCGACCTTCCAGGATTCGTCCGACACGCTGCGCAACATGTTCGGCGCCGTGCTGATGGGGGTCGGCGGCGTAATGGCGCTCGGCTGCACGATCGGCCAGGCGGTGACCGGCGTCTCGACGCTCGCAATCGGCTCGATCATCGCCTTCGTCGCGATCGTGCTGGGCGGCGTCGTCGGCATCAGGACGATCGAGAACATGGCGTAGCCGCCGAGAGCCGAATCCTCATCCTGAGAGCCTGGCCGAAAACTCGGACCTTCATCCTGAGGAGCGCCTGAAAGGCGCGTCTCGAAGGATGGCAAGGCCGATGTCCGCGGCCATGCTTCGAGACGCCCGCTCGCGCGGGCTCCTCAGCATGAAGGCTCTGGAAATGGCGGCGCCTACCGGAACTGCACGCCGCCGTCGACGTCGATCACGCTGCCGCTGACATAGGCGACGCGATCCGAGGCCAGCATGGCGGCGAGCGCGCCGATCTCCTCGGGCTCGGCGGGGCGGCCGAACGGCAGGCCCTGCAGGAATTCCTCCCACCGGCTGTCGTCGCCGTCGCGCTGGCGGGCGCGCGCCTTGGACAATTCGATGATGCGGTCGGTGCGCGTCGAGGCCGGATTGATGCCGACGACGCGCACCCCGCATTCCGGCGTCTTGCCGCCGAGCGCCTTGGTGAAGGAAATCAGCGCGGCGTTGCCTGCCGCCCCGCAGACATAGTCCCAGCGCGGCGCGACGCCGGCGAGTCCGATGACATTGACGATGCACCCCGAGCGCCGCGCCATCATTGCCGGCAGATAGAGCTGCGTCAGGTGGATATAGCCGAAGACCTTGAGGCTCCAGGCGTCGTGCCATTGCTCCATCGAGAGGCCGAGCAGATTGCCACCGGGTATGGCGCCGGCGTTGTTGATGAGAATGTCGGGCGCGTGGACGGCGGCTGCGAGTTTGACGCGCTGCTCCTGGTTCGACAGGTCGGCGGCGAAGACCTGCGCCTGCGAACCGACCTCTTTCTGCGCCTGCGCGAGCCGCGCCGCGTCGCGCGCGACCAGCGTCACCGTGCAGCCTTCCGCCGCGAGCGCCTTGGCGCAGGCGAGCCCGATGCCTTTCGACGCGCCCGTTACGAGCGCATGCCTGCCCTGCAATCCGAGATCCATCTCCGTTCCTCCCGAGGCCTTGCGCCCATTGTCGCCGGGCGCCACGATTTTTCAATTCACGGATTTGGGAGAACGACGGATGGTCCTGATCGAATTCGCCATGGCGCCGCGCGGGGTAGGCGACAGCCTCAGCGCGCATGTCGCGCGCATCCTCGACGTGATCGACCGCTCGGGGCTTTCGTGTCAACTCACGCCGATGGGCACGATCCTGGAGGGCGAGTGGGACGAGGCGATGGCGGTCGTCAACGCCTGTTTCAAGGTGCTGGAAAAGGATTGCCCGCGCGTCGGCCTGACGCTCAAGGCCGACTGGAAGCCCGGCAAGGGGTCGCGGCTGAAGAGCAAGGTCGAGAATGTCGAGAAGCAGATCGGGCGCAAGTTGAGGACGTAGCGACGACGTTGCTTGCGACTCTCTCCGTGCTACCCCTTCAAATCGCCGAAGGCCCTCGTCACCTGGCTGTCGTCCTCGGGGCCGAGGCCCGCGGCCGAGGCCTGTTTGAATTTCTCGTGGGCGGCCGCGGCCAGCGGCGTGTCGGCGCCGCATGCGGCGCCGGTCTCCAGCACGATGCCGAGATCCTTGACGAAAATGTCGACGGCGCTCGTCACCCGCGGATGGTCATTGAGCATGCGCGGGCCGCGGTCGCGCAACATCCAGCTCGACGCCGCCGAACCGGAGACGATGTCGAGGATCTGGCTGACGTCGACGCCGAGCCGTCGCGCCAGCGCCATGGCTTCGCCGGCGGCGGCCAGATGCACGCCGCATAGCAACTGGTTGATCGCCTTGGCCGTCGAGCCCGCGCCCGGTCGATCGCCGACGCGCGCGACCTTCGAGCCCATGGCCTCCAGAGCGTCCCTGGCTTGTGAAAAATCCGTGTCCGAGGCGCCGACCATGATGGTGAGCGCGCCCGCCGTCGCGCCGACGACGCCGCCCGACACGGGCGCGTCGATAAAGCCGAAGCCCGCCGCGCGCACACGGTCCGCCAGCGCCTGCGCCTTGGCCGGCGGGCAGGTCGCCATCACCATGACGACCGCGCCGGGCGCAAGGCGCGCGATGGCGTTGGAATCGAACAGGACGGATTCCGCCTGCGCAGCGTTCACCACCATGAGAATCGCAATGTCGGCGCCGGCCAGCGCGTCGCCCACGTTGTCGGCCGCCCTGCCGCCGGCCGCGGCCAGTTCCTGCGCGGCGCCGGCGCGCAGATCGTAGCCCGTCACCGCGAAGCCCTTGGCGACGAGAACCTTGGCCATGGGCAGTCCCATGGAGCCGAGCCCGACAAATCCGATGCGCGTCATGCATCCTCCCGTTTTGTTGCGACAATGAGCAGCGCGCGTGCGGCCTGCAAGCGAAAATACGGGCGCGCGACGCATGTCCGTCTTGCGTGTGAAGACTGGCGCGAGGCCCATGCGCTGGCTTAGTCTCGCAGCCGAGCAAACGGAGAGCGAACGCAATGAAGGATTTCGCGGGCAGGATCGCGGTCGTGACCGGCGGCGGCACGGGCATGGGGCGCGAACTCGTGCGCCAGCTCGTCGCCGAGGGATGTCACGTCGCCATGTGCGATGTCGCCGCCGACACGATGGCTGAGACGCAGGCGCTGTGCGCGGCCGACGGGCTGCCGCAGGGCCTGCGCGTGACCGCGCATCTCGCCGACGTGTCGGACGAGGCGCAGATGCAGCGCTTCCGCGACGAGGTCAGCGCGCAACACCAGACGGAATGCGTGCATCTCCTGTTCAACAATGCGGGCGTCGGCGGCGGCGGCAGCCTGTTCACCAATTCGCGCGCGCAATGGGAGCGCACATTCAACATCTGCTGGGGCGGCGTTTATTTCGGCGTGCTGTCCTTCCTGCCGATGATGATGAAGGCGGATGCGGCTCACATCGTCAACACGTCCTCGGTCAATGGCTTCTGGGCCTCGATCGGGCCGGAGACCTCGCACACCGCCTACAGCGCGGCGAAATTCGCGGTGAAGGGCTTTACCGAAGCCCTGATGACCGACCTGCGCCTGAACGCGCCACACATCAAGTGTTCGGTCGTTATGCCCGGCCATATCGGCACATCGATCATCTTCAATTCGCGCCGGGTTCACAACAATGGCGTCGACGGCGCAATTAGCGCGGCCGAGCTGAAGAATATCCGCTCGCGCCTCGCGCGCATGGGCGTGAATGTCGACGCGATGAACGATGAGCAGGTGGCGCAGGCCGGCGCGATGATCGCGGCGGCCTTCCGCGACAATGCGCCGATGAGCGCGGCGGAGGCGGCCAAGGTCATTCTCGACGGCGTGCGCGACGAACGCTGGCGTATTCTGGTCGGCGCCGACGCCGAGGAACTCGACCGTCGTGTGCGCGCCGACCCCGAGAACGCCTATTCCAGGGAGTTCTACGACAAGTTCAATTCGGAGATCGGCTGGCGGCTCGGCTAGGTCAGCCAGCGCAACAAAGGGAGGCGTCGATGACGTTCAAGGCGACAAGCGACAGTTTCAAGGATGGCGATTATCTCGGGATGGATCACATCCTCAGCCAGGACTTCGGTTTCGGCTGCGCGGGCGGCAACAAGAGCCCGCATCTGAAATGGGCGGGCGCTCCGGAGGGAACCAAGAGTTTCGCGATCACTTGCTATGATCCTGACGCGCCGACCGGCTCCGGCTTCTGGCACTGGCTCGTCGTGAACATTCCCGCCAATGTCACTGAACTGGCGCTCGACGCCGGCAATCCGAAGGCGCCGAAACTGCCCGCCGGCGCCCTGCAGACGCGCACCGATTTCGGCGCGCCCGGCTATGGCGGCCCGTGCCCGCCGCAGGGCGATCATCCGCATCGCTATCTCTTCACCGTCTTTGCCGTCGGCGCCGAGACATTGCCGGTCGGCGCCGACACGTCCGCGGCGGTCGTCGGCTTCAATCTGCATTTCGCCACACTCGCCAAAGCGTCGATCATGGGACTGTTCAAGCGTTGAACAAAAGGCGCGCGCGATAGCGTGAACGATCTGTTGCGCGCGCTTTCTCGTTTTGAATCGTATTGTCCTCGAGGCGAGGCTGCGCGGCGGAAAGCGCGTGCGATATGAGGGGACTAGCGCGGGTTTCGGAGGGGCGCTGAATCTGGCAACCATTTGACGAAAAATGCGTTTTTCATCGCTTTTCTTGCCTGCGATTAATTACGGCGTAACTGCGGCCTGCCACCGTTACGACAGTTTTCAACGGTCAGTGGACAAGCGATATGGGGCGCGGCGCCGACAGGCGGGGCAAGAAGCTCCCGGCGATTTCGAACGACGATTATTCCGAGGCGACGTTGGCGCGCATCCGCGCCGAGCAGCTCTACGCGATCGCCCGCTTCACGCCGGCTATCCTGGTCGTCAATATCTGGAACGTCCTGGTGCTCGTCGCGGCGCTGTACGGCACGCCGAAGGAAACGGCGGCGCTCGGATGGGCCTTCGCCGTCTGCTCGGTCTCCGCCTATCTGTATCTGCGCGGCGTCGCTGCGCGCGAGCGTCGGCTGTCGCGCGCCTCGCGCGCCGTCACGCGCAACATCGTGACCGGCGCCGCCGTGGTCGGCGGCCTGTGGTGCCTGGCGCCGCTGATGTTCATCGATCATCTGGCTGGCGGCGCGATGCTGATCATCGTGTGCATGTGCTGCGGCATCATGTGCGCTGGCGCGCTCGTGCTCGCCTCGATGCCGGAAGCCGTATTCGCCTTCGTCGCGCCGGTGCTCGTGGGCTCGCTGGTCGCGATCGATCGCAGCGATCTCGTCGGGCAGTATCACATTTCCCTGCTGTTCGTGATCTACGCCTGCGTGCTCGTGCTCGCGTCGCTGAGCTACTACAAGCAGATGGGCGCGCGGTTGCTGAAGCAGATCGACGCGGAGAACGCGGCGCGGCTCGATGTCCTGACCCGGCTGCCCAATGCGCTCGCGTTTCACGAGTTCCTGGATCGCGCGCTGGCGCGTTGTACGGAATATCGCGAGCAGGCGGCGGTGCTCTATCTCGATCTCGACGGGTTCAAGCCAGTCAACGATCGCTACGGCCATGCCGCTGGCGACGAGATTCTGCTGCAGGTGGCGCGCCGGCTGGAGGAAACGGTGCGCAAGACCGACTTTGTCGCGCGTCTCGGCGGCGACGAATTCGCCGTCACGCTGGTCGATGTCGGCGGCCCCATTCATGTGATGGCTTTCGTCGAGCGTCTGCAGCGCGCATTCGCGGCGCCGTTCAGCGCGGCCGGGCTTCCGCAGGAGATCGGACTTTCGATCGGCATCGCGCTTGCGCCCTCCGACGGTCTCGAATCGAACGTGCTTGTCGTCAAGGCCGACAATGCGCTCTACCAGGCCAAGGCGGCCGGCGGCGGCACGAGCCGCTTCTTCGATCAGAAACACGCGCAGGCCGTGCAGGAGCGCCGCGACCTCGAAGCCGACCTCCGCGCGGCGATCGAGCGCAGCGAACTCGAACTCGCGCTGCAGCCGATCGTGGAGATCGCGACGGGCCGCATCATCGGTTGCGAGGCGCTCGCGCGCTGGCGTCACCCGACCCGCGGTTCGATCTCGCCGGATGAATTCATCCCGATGGCCGAGCGGACGGGGCTGATCCACGAGCTGGGCATGTGGATCGTGCGCGACGCTTGCCGCGTGGCGAAACTGATGCCGGAGGACGCGCCGGTTTCGGTCAACGTGTCGGTCGCGCAATTGCGCAGCGCCTCGATGACGATGGAAATGCTGGCGATCATCGAGGAATTCGGCCTGACGCCCGATCGGATCGAAATCGAGATCACGGAATCGCTGCTGATCACGCGCGACGATCCGGCAATCGACACGGCGCACGAATTGTCGCGGGCCGGCTTCCCGATCGCGCTCGACGATTTCGGCACCGGCTACGCGTCGCTCAATTATCTGCGCAAACTGCCGCTCAACCGGGTCAAGATCGACCGGGAATTCACGCGCGACAGTATCGATCACCCGGATTGCGCGGCGATCATCATTTCGGTCGTGCAGCTCGCGCGCACGCTCGGCCTCGATGTGACGGCCGAAGGCGTGGAGACCGAAGAGCAGCTCGCTTTCCTGCGGTCGATCGGCTGCGGGGCGGCGCAGGGCTACCTGATTTCGCGGCCGGTCGCCGAGACCGAACTGGCGAACCTGTTCGCGCAGGAAACGTCCAAGGTGCTCGCGGCCTGAGGCTTGCGGGCCGCGCGCCCGAGGCTCTACCTTCGTTCCGTTGACGCTGGACGTTCGCCCAGCGCGTGGGAACGGACTGAATGAGCGCGATCGCCTTCGAGCTTCCAGATGATGTGATCGCCGTGCGCGATGGCGTGTTGCGCTTCGTCGAGAAAGAGGTGGCGCCCCGTCTCGACAAGAATCACACGCTGCTTGCCGATGCGCGACAGCTTTATGACGCGCAGGGCGCCTATGCGCCCGAGGTCCGCAATCTCATTCGCGACGTGCGCATGGCCTCCGCGCAGGCCGGCTTCTACGGCATGTGCGCGCCGGTCTCGCTCGGCGGCGGCGGGTTCGGCCATCTCGCCTATTATGTCGCCTGGGAGGCGATCTACCGGCGGCTCGGCGGGCATGCGGTCGTCACGCCCTGGGTGATCGCGCACTGGGCCTTCGGGCCGAGCCCGGTGCTGACGCAGATCACGCCGGAAGCGCGCGAACGCTGTCTCGCCGACATGATGGCGGGCCGCGCCTCCATGTGCTTCGGCCTGTCGGAACCGGGCGCGGGATCGGATGCGACGATGATCCGCACGCGCGCCGTGCGCGACGGCGAGGGCTGGCGCATCACCGGTCGCAAGTTGTGGACGAGCAATGCGCCGACGGCGGAATGGTGCATCGTCTTCGCCGTTACCGATCCCGAGAAAGCGGCGCGAAAAACGGGCGGCATCAGCGCCTTTCTCACGCCGACCGACGCGCCGGGCTTTTCGGTCGAATCCGTCGTGAAACTGTTCGGCCATCCGGGCGGGCACGAGGGCGCGCTGGCGCTGGAAGACGTGCGCGTCGAACCCTGGCAATTGGTCGGGACGCTCGACGACGGTTTCAAGGTCGCGCTCTACGGCGTTTCGCTGGGACGCGTCTACAATTCCGCGCGCGCCGTCGGGCAGGGGCGCTGGGCGCTCGAACTGGCGCTCGACTACGCCAAGCAGCGCGAGGCCTTCGGGGCAAAGATCGCCGACTATCAGGGCGTGTCATTCCCGCTGGCGCAATCGGCGAGCGAATTGCACGCCGCGCATCTGATGGGGCTCAATGCCGCAATGCTGCTCGATCGCGGCGAACGCGCGGTGAAGGAATTGTCGATGGCGAAATCCTACGCCGTGCAGGCGGGGTTCCGCGCCGTTGATCGCGCGATGCAAACGCATGGCGGCATGGGACTGACCAACGAGGTCGGTCTCGTGCACGCATGGCAGGACTTGCGGATCGTCAACATAGCCGACGGCACGAACGAGATATTGGCGAAGACGATCGCGCAAAGGTTGCTGGCGGGCGATGTCGATTTGTGAGCGCGCGGTCGAAACATGACGCGCCATCATGCTGAGGAGGCGCTGCAAGCGCCGTCTCGAAGCATGCGGCTTGCGGCCATCTTTCGAGACGCGATCCTGCGGATCGCTCCCGAGAGTCTGACTCGAAATTCGCTGCCGACCCAAGTCCCTCATGCTGAGGAGCCGCCGAAGGCGGCGTCTCGAAGCATGATCCAGCGTTTCGAGCCTCGGCCAATCCTTCGAGACGCGCCACCCAAGTCGGGCTTGCCCGACTTGGGCATTTCATGTCGATCTCGGGCAAGCCCGAGATCGATGGCGCTCCTCAGGATGAAGGTCCGAGTTTTCGGTCAGGCTCTCAGGATGAGGGATTGGGGAATGAGCAACCCTGAATGATCGCCGCGATGCGCGCCCGCTCCAGCGGCGCGCCATGCGCGATGCAGACTAGGCGTCCTACACCGTCCTGCGGCGCGCGCGCGGGCGTGATGTCGATCCGCCGGCCGACGATCTGCAGAAGTTTCCAGCCGTCGGCGTCGCGCAAAAAGCCCTTGGCGCGCACGAGGCCCGCCTGTTCGGCGGCCAGCATGGAGGCAAGGCGCGCAACGTGGACCGTGCGTTCTATTTCGAAGGATTGTGATTGCGGACCCGCGCCGCCGAGCGTCGTCGGCTCATCTGCGACGAAGGCGCTCGGCGCATAGGCGCCGAAGGCGATTTCGGGCGCCAGCGCGCCGAACGCCGTCTCGACGATTTTCGCACGCGGCGCCGTCGTCGCGAGCCAGTCGCGCAGATCGACGCGCGCATCGTCGGAGACGAGATCGGTCTTGTTGAGCACGATCAGATCGGCTTCAGCGAGTTGCCGCAGGATCGTGTCGCTCAAAAATTTGTCGCGCGCCAGTTTTCGCGCGGTTTCGGCGTCGAGCAGGACGAGCGTCGCCTCGTGCTTCAGCCCCGCGACGAGCGACAGGGATTGCGCGACGGCGCCGGGCAGGGCGACGCCGCTCGTCTCGATCAAGATGCAGTCGATGTCGGTTCGCGCGGCGAGCTCGACGAGGCCCGAGGTGAGATCGTCGCCGAAGGAGCAACAAATGCAGCCGCCGGCGAGCGTCAGCACGTCGCCTGAAGCCTGTTCGATCAGGTCGGGATCGATCGGCAGGGCGCCGAATTCGTTGACCGCCACCGCGATGCGGCGGCCGCCGGCGTTGCGCAGCAGATGATTGACCAGCGTCGTCTTGCCGGCGCCGAGATAGCCGGAAATCAGCGTGACCGGCTTCGGCGCGCCATGCGACAGCGTCAAATCTTCGCCGCCTCGAATATCCGCCCGCCGTGCACGGTGCCCCACACGCGCACGTCCTTCAAATTTTCGGGCGCGATCTCCAGCGGATCGTCCTGCAATACGGCGAAATCGGCGCGCTTGCCGGTCTCGATCGAGCCGATCTCGCCGTCGAGCTTGAGCGTCCAGGCGGGTCCAAGAGTGATGGCGCGCAGGGCTTCATACACGCCGATTTTTTCAGTCTGTCCGAGCGTGCGGCCGCTCGCGGTGATGCGATTGACCGCGCACCAGGCGGTGAACAGAGGCGCGAGCGGCGTGACCGGCGCGTCCGAATGAATGCCGAGCGGCACGCCTTCGTCGAGCGCGGCGCGGCAGGCGTTCATGCGTTCGGCGCGCTCGGGGCCGACTGTCAGCGCATAATGTTCGTCGCCCCAGCAATAGTGGTGGTTGGGGAAGAGATTCACGCTCATGCCGAGCCGCGCCATGCGTTTGAACTGCGCGCGGTCTGCGAGCTGGCAATGCTGCAGCGTAAAGCGATGGTCGGGCGAGGGATGTTTGCGCAGCGCCCGCTCCATCGTGTCGAGCACGAGTTCGGTCGCCTCGTCGCCATTGGTGTGGCAGTGGACGAGCACGCCCATTTCCAGCGCGGCGTCGAGCGCCTCCGCGAGACGTTGCGGCGGCACGTACCACAGGCCCGGTCCGGCGCCGTTGTAATAGCCCGGCCAGCGCAGACGCGCGGAAAAGCCCTGGATCGAACCGTCGACGACGATCTTGACGAGACCGAGCCGCAGACGGTCGCTCGATTTTTCAGCGAGCGCGGCGGCGGCCTCGATCGTGCCGCGCGCATCGTCGCCGAGATAGCGGCGCAGTGGCACGATGCGCGCAGGGTAGGAGGCGTCGCCGGTCACGCGCAGCATCATTTCGACCGTATCCGGCGGCAGCGGATTGGCGAGGTCGGTCGCCGTCGTCACGCCCTTGCGCACGCACAGCCGCGCGAAATCGCGCAGGCCGCGTTCATCGCCCGACATCATCGCGCGGTCGAGGCCGACATGGGCGGCGACCGTCCCCTGCGCTTCCGGCCCCTTCATCTCGCCGGTCGGCAGGCCGTCATTTCCGAGCGGTACGCCGGGGTGGTTGACGCCGGTGCGCATCAGCCCCGCCAGTTCGAGCGCCCTGGTGTTGACGTTGAGGATGTGGAAGCTCGCATGCATCACGCCGATCGGGCGATTGGGCGATATGCGGTCGAGGTCCTCGCGCGTCATCCGCTTGTTGCCGAAATAGATGGGATCGAGGCCCCAGCCGGTCAGCGGCGCGGCGGCGTCGGGCAGCGCCTTCTCCTGTTCCGCGAGGCGCGCGATCACGGCGTCGAGCGAGCGCAGGGCTTCCCATGTCTTGCCGTCGGGCGCCACGCGATCGAACCAGCCGCAATAGACATAGCGCCAGACCGCGCCCTCGAAGGCGTGGCTGTGGCCCTCGACGAAGCCTGGCATGAGCACGAGATCGGCAAAGCGGTCGTCGACGATGTGCTTGCCCCAGCCTTTCAGTTCGTCGAGCGTTCCCGCGCCGAGAATGCGGCCGTCGCGCACGGCGACATGGCTCGCTGTCGGCCGCGCCGGATTCATGGTGATGATTTTGCGTGCGGAATAGATGGTCGTCGTCATGTCGCCCTGCTGTTTTTTTGCGATTATGGGCGAGGGCCGCGCCCCAGCCAATCCTGCAATGCAGCGTCGCGGTTGCGCGATTGCCGCCGCCGCGCGGAGCGGCGACAATGTGCGGGGCTGGATCGGGCAGGGGACGATAGGTGACGGAAGACGAAATATTGGCGGTGTTTGCACGAACCAAACCGCCGGTGCTGGAGACGCTCGGCGGGCGGGTGGTCGCCTACGACAAGGCGCTCGAGCGCGTGACGATGCAATGGACCGCCGAGACGCGGCATTGCCATTCGGTCGAGGGCCATCCCAAGGGCGGCATCGTGCAGGGCGGGATCGTCACCGGCTGGATCGATTCCGCCATGGCGCATGCCTGCGTTGCGAAATCCGCGTTCACGGTCGGCGTGCCGAGCCTCGAGATCAAGGTCAGCTTTCTGTCGGCGGCAAGCCCGGGCCTCTACCGGTCCTACGGCTGGATCGTGAAATGGGGACGCAGCGTCGCCTTTCTGGAAGGCGAATTGCGCGACGAGGCGGGCCACCTGATCGCGCGCGCGAGTTCGACGGCGGCCCTCAGGCATTTGAAGAAGTAGTCCCGTCGTCATGGCCGGACTCGACCCGGCCATCCACGCGGACGTAAGCGATGTCGCGGGATTGCGCCGCCTTTTTGGCGCACGCTGTTCGGCGCGGCGTGGGTGCCCGCGACAAGCGCGGGCACGACGGGCGGGACTATTCCTCGCTCTCGTAGCGGAAATCGCAGTGGTCGCCGCCGGTCATCAGCGTCTGCGTGCGCGTGAGTTTTATGCGCGGATCGTAGCCCTCGCAGAACGAACCGTCGCGCTGGCACGACAGCAGCGGGCCGATTTCGGCGAGGCCCATCGCCTTGTACATTTCGGCATAGCGGCAGCGCGTGACGTCGAAGGCGAAGACCTTGTCGCCTTTCTCGCGCACTTCCACTTCCAGCGTTCCGCCGCGCGTCCAGAGCGGCTGGATGTCTTCGAAGCCCTTGAGGCCTGGCGCGCCGCCCTGCGCCTCAGCCATCGCCCGCCCCTGCGCGATCGCCGAGCGCCGCACGCTTTCGGCGACCACGCGGCGCGCCTCCTCGACGCCGTGCGTCGCCTTCACGGTCGCGTAGACCTCGGCGAGAATTTCCGCCTCGATCCGCCGGCGCTCCAGCATGGGCGCGAGATCGGGCGCAGCGGTCGTGTCGTCGGTCATCGGGGGCTCCCCTATGCGGCAGCCTCCCACGAACCGGCTCGGCCATGCAAGAACGTCAGACGTCGACCTCGAACAGGAATTGTCCGGTCGAGACGTCGGCAATGCCGACCATGGCTTTCGGGGTCTCGCGCTTTTTCATGCGCGCGGACGAGATCGCGTCGCGCACGTCGCGGAAAGCGCCGGAACGCGCACCGTTCACGCGAACCTCATATGGGCGCTGCGTGCGTCCATCGTTGATTGTCTGGGTCTGGGCCATCTGATCCTCCCGGCGCCCCCACGCCCCTCGGACTGAACAGGAGATAGGTCGCAAAATCTCCGGCGCAAGGCCTATGCGCCATCGCACAGACAGGCTTCAGACAAGGCTTGGCTCCGGCCCCCCGACGCAATAAAACGTCCGCCTGACATGCCACGGCAGAAATCGCCTTCGACGATTTCGCCGAGAACAGAAGGGTTGAGCCCCGTGCCCGCTTATCGATCCCGCACCACCACCCATGGCCGCAACATGGCCGGCGCGCGCGGCCTGTGGCGCGCCACCGGCATGAAGGACGGCGATTTCGGCAAGCCGATCATCGCGATCGTCAATTCCTTCACGCAATTCGTGCCGGGCCACGTCCATCTCAAGGACCTCGGCCAGATGGTCGCCCGCGAGGTCGAGGCCGCCGGCGGCGTCGCCAAGGAATTCAACACGATCGCGGTCGACGACGGCATCGCGATGGGCCATGACGGCATGCTCTATTCGCTGCCCTCGCGCGACCTGATCGCGGATTCCATCGAGTACATGGTCAATGCGCATCGCGCCGACGCGCTGATCTGCATTTCCAATTGCGACAAGATCACGCCCGGCATGCTGATGGCGGCGCTGCGGCTCAACATCCCGACCGTCTTCGTCTCAGGCGGGCCGATGGAAGCCGGCCGCATGAACTGGGAAGGCAAGGATGAGCGCTTTTCCGGCGTGGAAGCCTATGTCGCGACGATGAATCCCGAGATCACCGACGCGAAGATTTCGGCCTACGAGCAGCATGCCTGCCCGACCTGCGGCTCGTGCTCGGGCATGTTCACGGCCAATTCCATGAACTGCCTGACCGAGGCGCTCGGTCTCGCGCTGCCGGGCAACGGCACGGTTGTCGCGACGCACGCCGACCGCAAGCGGCTGTTCGTGGAGGCCGGCCATCTCATCGTCGATCTCGCCCGGCGCTATTACGAGCAGGACGATGCGCGCGTGCTGCCGCGCTCGATCGCGAGTTTTGCGGCGTTCGAAAACGCCATGACGCTCGACATCGCCATGGGCGGCTCGACCAATACCGTGCTGCATCTGCTCGCCGCCGCCAACGAGGGCGATGTTGGCTTCACCATGGCCGACATCGACCGGCTGTCGCGCCGCGTGCCGTGCCTGTGCAAGGTCGCGCCGTCGGTCGCCAACGTGCATGTCGAAGATGTGCATCATGCTGGCGGTATTTTCGGCATTCTCGGCGAACTCGACCGCGCGGGCCTGCTCAACAGCGATACGCACTGCGTGCATGCGGAAAGCCTGTCCGCCGCGCTCGACAAGTGGGACGTCAAACGTTCCAACAGCGAGAGCGTCAAAACCTTCTTCAAGGCGGCGCCGGGCGGCGTGCCGACGCAAGTGGCCTTCAGCCAGAGCGAGCGTTTCGACGACCTCGATCTCGACCGCCAGAAGGGCGTGATCCGCGACAAGCAGCACGCTTTTTCGCAAGACGGCGGCCTCGCGGTGCTGTTCGGCAATATTGCCGAAGAGGGCTGCATCGTGAAGACGGCGGGCGTCGACGAGAGCATTTTGAAGTTCACGGGACCGGCGCGCGTCTACGAGAGCCAGGATGCGGCGGTGAAGGGCATTCTGGGCAACGAGGTGAAGGCCGGCGACGTCGTCGTCATCCGCTACGAGGGTCCGCGCGGCGGGCCGGGCATGCAGGAAATGCTCTATCCCACGAGCTATCTGAAGTCGCGCGGTCTCGGCAAGGCCTGCGCGCTCGTTACCGACGGTCGTTTTTCGGGCGGCACGTCGGGCCTGTCGATCGGCCACTGTTCGCCGGAAGCCGCCGAAGGCGGCACGATCGGGCTAGTGGAGACGGGCGACAGAATCGAGATCGACATTCCCAACCGCTCGATCAATCTCGCGGTGTCGACCGAGACGCTCGCAGCCCGCCGCAAGGCGCAAGAGGCGAAAGGCTGGAAGCCGGCCGAGAAGCGCAGTCGCAAGATCACGACGGCGCTGAAGGCCTATGCCGCGCTGACGACCAGCGCCGCCAAGGGGGCGGTGCGCAAGGTGGATTGAGCGGGTTCTTCCTTCTCCCGTTTCACGGGAGAAGGGAGAACCCTCACCGCGCCCGCGCCCTCTCCACGATCGCCCTGCAATCCACGCCCTTCGGCAGCGCGCCGTATTGGTGCGCGCCGTGCGCGGCCAGCCGCGAGGCGCAGAAGGCTTCCGACACATAGGAAGGCGCGTGGCGCACCAGCAGGCTCGCCTGCAATCCCGTCGCCAGCCGATCCACGAGATTTCTCGCACGCAATTCGAAGTCCTCGGTCACGCGCATGTCCGCGCGCAAATCGGCGGCATGCGCGTCGAGCGTCGCATTGCCGCCCTTGGCCGTCTCGATCTCCGCGAAGAAGGCGTCCAGCGTTTCCGGGCTCTTGCCCATGGCGCGCAGCACGTCGAGGCATTGCACGTTGCCCGATCCTTCCCAGATGGCGTTGACCGGGCTTTCGCGGAACAGGCGCGGCATCGGGCCGTCCTCCATCACGCCGGAGCCGCCGATGCATTCCATCGCTTCCGTGGCGACCGACGGCGTGCGCTTGCAGATCCAGTATTTACCGATGGCCGTGCCCAGCCGAATGAGGTTCGCCTCGTGCGGATCGGCGCGGTCGTCGAGCGCGCGGGCGATGCGCATGGTCAGCGTCAGCGCCGCCTCGCTTTCCAGCGCGAGATCGGCGAGCACATTGGTCATGATCGGCTGGTCGATCAGCAGACGGCCGAAGGCCGCGCGCTGCGCGCAATGGTCGATCGCCTGCGCGACCGCCATGCGCATGCCGGCGGATGAACCGATCATGCAGTCGAAACGCGTCATCGCCACCATTTCGATGATGGTCGGCACGCCGCGGCCTTCCTCGCCGATCATCCAGCCGAGCGCGCCGCGCAGCTCCGTCTCGCTCGACGCATTGGATGCGTTGCCCATCTTCTTCTTCAACCGCAGCACCTGCAGCGGGTTCTTGGTTCCGTCCGGCTTCCAGCGCGGCACGAGGAAACACGAGAGCCCGCCCGGCGCCTGCGCCAGCACGAGAAAGGCGTCGCACATGGGCGCGGAGACGAAGAACTTGTGGCCGACGAGTTCATAGGGCTGGCCGGGGCCCTCGGAACGGATCGGCAAAGCGCGCGTCGTATTGGCGCGCACGTCGGAGCCGCCCTGCTTCTCCGTCATCGCCATGCCGATGGTGATTCCGTCCTTCTCGTCGGCGGGAACGTTGCGCGGGTCATAGCTGCGCGCGAGAATTTTCGGCAGCCATTCCCCAGCGATCTCGGGCTGCAGTTTGAGCGCGGGTACGGCGGCGAAGGTCATGGTGATCGGGCAGCCGTGGCCGGCCTCGATCTGGCTGTGCATGTAGAAACGCGCGGCGCGCGCGACATGCGCGCCTGGACGCGGATCGGTCCAGGGCGCGGAGTGCAGGCCCTCTTCGATCGAGGTCTTCATCAGCTGGTGATAGGAGGGATGGAAGCGCACGAGATCGACGCGACGGCCATAGCGGTCGTGCGTGTCGTATTCCGGCAGGTGACGATTGGCGAGCGCGCCGAGGTCGAGATAGTCGGCCGTCCCGATGCGCGCGCCGAAATCGGCGAGGTCGTTTGCCGCCCATTGCGCATTCTCACGGACGACCGCCTCGGCGAGCGGGCGATCGGAGGAATAGAGATTGTAGTCGGCCAGTTCGTGCGGCTGGTTGATCACCTCGTGCGTGACTGCCCCGTAGTGATCCATGTGGCTCGCGACCTGATGCGCGGCGGTTTCCATTTTTGGCTCCTGTTGCTGCGGGCACGATAGCGCGGGCGGGTGGCCCCCGTCATGCGGCAGCGCAAATGGACCGCGAGCCTCCAGGCTCGCATCTGTTGCAGCCAAGGCGGGCCTGAAGGCTCGCGGTCCAGCTGGGGGCGGTGTATGGGTGCGCATGACCGAAATCGAAACCGTCGTGGAAGTCCCCGTCTGCCCGCATTGCGCCAAACCCCCGGCGCTCTGCGTTTGCGAGGCTGTCGAGCCGGTGGAAAACCGCGTCGCTGTCCTGATCCTCCAGCATCCGCAGGAGCAGGACCGGTTGCTCGGCACGGCGCGGCTGGCGGCGCGGCAATTGTCCAGCGCCACGTTCAAAATCGGCCTGTCCTGGTCGAGCCTCGCCAAGGCGCTGGGGCGGCCAGCCGAGCCTGCCGACTGGGCGGTGCTGCATCTGGGCTCCGTCAAGCCGTCGGACTTGCCGCCGGGGCGCGAAGTCGCCGTGCTCGACAGGAAGGGCGTGGTCCTGGCCGATCAGGATTCGGCGCTGAAGGGGTTGAAGGGCATCGTCGTGTTCGACGGCACATGGGCGCAGGCCAAGACCCTGTGGTGGCGCAACGCCTGGGTCTTGAAGGCGAAGCGCCTCGCGCTCGCGCCCAAGCGCCGCTCGCTCTATGGCGAACTGCGCCGCGAGCCGCGCCGCGAGAGCCTGTCGACCATCGAGGCGATCGGGCTCGCGCTCAGCGCGATCGAGGGCAAGCCGGAGATCGACGCGGGGCTGCGCGACGGGTTTGCGACCATGCTGATGAAATATCGGGAAGCCGTCGCCGCGGGCGACGTCACGCCGCAGGCGCCGAAGGCCGGCGGGGACCGGCGGCGCAAGTGGCGGGGGAAAAGGGGATAGGCCGGCAGTCCCGGCTTTTCGATTCACGAGTGCGTCTAGATTTACAACACGCAATAGACATCGCCGGAATTGGCCTCGTGCGGCAGACCGGCGATTTGCGCCGCCATATCGTCCCGCGAAACCCACTTGCCCTGCAGCGCATGGCTCTCGCCGAGCGACAGATCGAAACGATAGTTTCCGAGGGCGGCGAGGCGGTCGAGGCAGCGATAGGCGACGTCGCGCTGGATTGTCGTGAATTCGAAGGAGAGCCCCGGCAGCGGATGTGACAGGCCCGCGAGCACATCTGCCTCGAAACCCTCGACGTCGATCTTGGCGAAGGCAGGCGCGCCATGCGCGACGATCAGCGCATCGAGCGTGGTCATGCGCACGTCGAGCGTCGCATCCCAGGTCTGGCCTTCCCAGCCCTGCGCGCCGTCGGCGGCGGCGACGAAGTCCTGCGAGGCGGTGGTGACGGTCGGATTGGCGGAGTTCACACGTAAGGAAATCGCGCCCTCATGCGCGCCGCAGGCAGCGTCGACGAGGACGATGTCCGCATCGTCGCCGTAGAGCGTCCGGAGCGCGTGGAAACAGAGCGGTTGCGGCTCGAGCGCGACGACGCGCGCGCCGAGGCGGCGGAAAGCGCCGATGCGGTCGCCGACATGCGCGCCGATGTCGAAGACGAGATCGTCCGGCTTCACGAAGCGCGCATAGAGCGCGGCCATGCGGTCTTCGTGCGCGGGATCGCCGTAGTAGACCGACAGCGAACGGCCGAGCGTCGCGAAGGCGGGGTCGGCGGCAAGCGTCGCGATTTTTTCGGAGCGGGTCATGCGCGCATCATATCATCCCGACGCCGTCAGCCGGTCCTGCTTTCGCAAATCCGGAAAGAGCCGCATCCAGACCAGCGCCACCAAAATCGTGCCGACGCCGCCGATCACGCCGGCCGCGACAGGGCCGAACAGGCCGGCAACCATGCCGGATTCGAATTCGCCCAGCTGGTTCGAGGTGCCGATGAATAGCGAGTTGACCGCGCTCACACGGCCGCGCATTTCGTCGGGCGTGCCGAGCTGCACCAGCGACTGGCGGATGACGACGCTGACATTGTCGGCCGCGCCGGTTACGGCAAGCGCGACCAGCGACAGGATCATGTTGCGCGACAGCGCGAAGACGAGAATGGCGAGGCCGAAAACGCAGACGGACACGAACATGGTGCGCCCGACATTGGCGCCGACGATGCGGCCGACAAAGACCGATATGGCGAGCGCGCCGACGGCGGGCGCCGAGCGCAGCAGGCCGAGGCCGAGCGAGCCGGTCTCGAGAATGTCGTGCGCGTAGATCGGTAGCAGCGCGGTGACGCCGCCGAGCAGCACGGCGAACAGATCGAGCGAGATCGCGCCGAGAATGACGGGGCGGCGCCAGATGAACGACAGGCCGGAGAAGACGGAAGCGAGCGTCACCGGCTCCTTCGAGGGCGGCTTGCGTTCGAGCGGGATGGCGATGACGGCGACGCCGGTCGCCGCCGACATGAAGGCGGCGAGGCCGAGCGGCATGGGAGCGCCGAAGGCGTAGAGCAGGCCGCCGAGCGCCGGGCCAATGATGGTGGCGGTCTGCATGGCCGAGGAGGCATAGGCGACGGCATTCGGCAGTTCGCGCTCGCCGACGACGCCAGGCAGCAGCGCCGACATGCTCGGATGTTCGAAGGCGCGCGATGCGCCGAGGAGGGCGACAGCGGCGAAGATCGCGGGCGCGTCGAGCCAGTCGCGCGCCGCGCCGATGGCGAGCAGGACGAGCGTCGTCACATTGACGATCTCGCAGGCAGCTATAATGCGACTCCTGTCGATGCGGTCGGCGAGCGGACCGACGACGAAGGTGAGCGCGACCATCGGCAGGAATTGCGCGAGGCCGACGAGGCCGAGATTGTAGGCAGACCCCGTGCGCGCATAGACGAGCCAGCCGATCGCGACGCCCGCCATCTGGAACGACAGCGAGGTGAAGACGCGCGCGATCAGGTAGAGCGCGAAGGCGCGGCGTTCGGCGGGCGGCGTCACGGCGATGCTTTCGTGTGGTCCATCTTACGCCGTGGCGCGCAATGCGGCTTCCAGCAACGACCGATCCGAGCCGCGTGGCCCAAGAATGGAAATGCCGAGCGGCGCGCCGTCGACCTCGCCGGCGGGCAGGACGAGCTGCGGCAGGCCGGCGAGGCCGGCCGGGCACAGAAAGGCCATGGCGTTGTCGCGATAGGTTTCGAATTCGGCCGCCGTGGAGTCGAGGCGCGGCGCCGGCCCGTGCAGCACGGGCGCGATCATCAGGCCGTCTTCGCCATACAGCCTCAGAAGATGCTCCGCAAAACTCGCACGCGCGGCGCGCGCTCGCGCCACATCGGCGTCGGTCACCTTTTTCGCGGCGACGAAACGCTGGGCGATCGAGGGATGGAGGACAGGCTTGCGACTGTCGGCCCAGGGGCCGTGCAGCGTCCCGGCCTCGTGCAATTGCACGATGCGGAAGGCGTCGTAGGGCTCCGCCGTCGGGCGGTCGTAGACATCGACCGGCGTCGCCTTGCCGAGCCGCGCCTGCAATTGTTCCGCCATCGGCATGAGCGCGTCGCGGGCAGCGGCGGGCAGGCGCGCGAACAGGTCCTGCGCGATCATCACGCGGCTGGCCTTGGCCTGCGCCGACGGCAGCAGCACGTCGCCGACCGCGCGCAGCGTCGCCGCGTCGCGCGCGAAAAATCCGCAGGTGTCGAGGGAGGGGGCGAGCGGCATGCAGCGGGCGAGCGAGATGGCGCCGTGTGTCGGGCGCAGGCCGAACAGGCCGCAGAAGCTCGCAGGCGCGCGCACGGAGCCGCCGGTGTCGGAGCCCAGCGCGAAATCGCAGAGCCGCGCCGCCACGGCGCTTGCCGAACCGGAAGACGAGCCGCCCGGCACGCGGTCGGGCGCGGCTGGATTGCGCGGCGTGCCGAAATGCGCGTTCGTGCCGTACAGCGACCAGGCGAGTTCTTCCGTCTGCGTCTTGCCGACGAATTGCGCGCCGGCGGCAAGCAGGGCGGCGGCGGCTGGCGTATGCACGGTCGCGACCGGGCTTTCGGCGAGCTTCACGGGATTGCCGCAGCCGGTCCGGTAGCCCGCGACATCGAATATGTCCTTCACGCCGAATGTCAGGCTCTGCAGCGGGCCGTGCGCGGCTCCCTCCACCGGGACGGCGGGATAGGGCATGAAGGCGTGCGGCGGGTCGTCGGCGAGCAGCATCGGGCGTTTCCGGTGTTTCGGTCGGGCGCGCAGATTAACAACCATCGGGCGCGCTGTGCAGCCGACGCGCGGCTGGTCCGCCATGCCGGAATAGCAACTCGATCGACGAGGCAAGGTGCGTCTTCGTGTCGCTGCATCGCAGCGCGATTGCGCCGTGAAGCTTGATCTGCCGCAAGACCACGACGCGTACAGTCGATCTATGAAATTTGATCGCCCTTCATGCGGCTGCCGTGAGCGCTGCGGGCGGAGAATAAGTCATGTCATTGGCTGAAATCGTCGACATCAGGGGCTGCGGGGAGCGCAGGTCCCTGCGGTGCGGCGCGTGCAAGGGGCTGTTCGGATCGCTCAGCGAAGACGAACGCGCCGCGCTCGAGAGGATGCGCCGGCAATCGTCCTTCGCCAGCAAGGAACTGGTGTTCGCGCAGGGGGACGCGGCGTCGCGCGTGTTCAGCCTGTCCGAGGGCGTCGCGCGCATCTACAAGCTGCTGCCGGACGGTCGCCGCCAGGTGACAGGTTTCGCGCTGGCCGGCGATTTTCTTGGCCTGACGCTGATGGAACACCACGCGCTGACGGCGGAGGCGATCGAGCCGACCGTCGCCTGTTCGTTCCCGCGCGCCGCCTTCCGGCGACTGATCGACGGCAATCTCGTCGCGTTGCGCCGCATGAACCAGCTCGTCACCCAGGAGCTCGCCACCGCGCACGAGCGCATGATGATGCTCGGGCGCTATACGGCGGAAGAGAAAATGGCGGCCTTCCTACTGACGTGGCGCGAGCGGCAGGGCGGACGCGGCGAGGCGGCGGATATTACGCCGCTGCCGATGAGCCGACGCGACATCGCCGACTATCTCGGCCTCACCATCGAGACGGTCAGCCGCACGTTCACCAAGCTGGAACGCGCCGGCGTGGTCGAGATCGTCGCGGGCGGCGCGCGCATCGCCGACGAGGCGCGCGCGCATCAACTGGCGACGGCTTCAACCACGGGATAGACGCGCGCTGCGCGCTACGCCGCGGTCTCGGCGTGCGCCCGGTTGCGCGCCATCTTCGGCGCGCCGACGCGCAGGCGCCGGTCGGACAGCGACAGGGTTCCGCCGAAGGCCATGAACAGGCCGCCGATCCAGATCAGCAGCACGAACGGCTTCCAGTAGACGCGGATGGTCGTCGTCTGATCGTCGTTTATGTCGCCGAGCGCCACGTAGAGCTGGCCGAGGCCGCGCGTCATCAGGGCGGCTTCCGACGTGTTCATGCTGCGCGTGGCGAAAGCCCGCTTGGAGGGCTCCATGACGCCGATCTCCCGGCCGTCGCGGACGACGGTCATGCGCGCGACGTCGGCAGTGAAATTCGGGCCCTTGCGCGGCGTCAGGCCCTCGAATTTCATCTCGTAGCCGCCGATCGGGATCGTGGCGCCGGGCTTGTAGGCGCCGATCGTCTCGACGCCCCAGGCGGTCTCGCAGACGATGCCGATCAGCGTGAGCCCGAGTCCGATATGGGCGAACATCGTGCCCCAGGTCGAGCGCGGCAATCCGCGCGCGCGATGCAGCGCGTTCGCGAAGGGCACGCGGAACAGGCCGGAGCGCTCGATCAATTCGGCGAGCGAGCCGGCGATGACGTAAAAGCCGAGCCCGATGGCCAGGAGCGCGATCGCCGGCTTGCCCTGCAGCGCGAAGGCCACGAGCACGCCGAGCGCGCCGACGACATAGGCGAACATCATACGCTGCGCCGCGCCGGCGAGGTCGCCACGCTTCCAGGCCAGCAGCGGCCCGAACGGCATGGCGATCAGGATCGGCACGAAGAGCGGCGCGAAGGTGAGGTTGAAGAAGGGCGCGCCGACGGAAATCTTGGCGCCGGTCGCCGCCTCCAGCGCCAGCGGATAGAGCGTGCCGACGAAGACGGTCGCGGTAGCGGTCGATAGCAGGAGGTTGTTGAGCACCAGCGCGCCTTCGCGCGAGATCGGCGCGAACAGGCCGCCCTGCCTGAGCGACGGCGCGCGCCAGGCGTAAAGCGCGAGCGCGCCGCCGATCAGCAGCGCCAGGATGGCCAGGATGAACACGCCGCGCGAGGGATCGCTGGCGAAGGCGTGCACCGAGGTCAGCACGCCCGAGCGCACGATGAACGTGCCGATCAGCGAGAGCGAGAAGGTCAGGATCGCCAGAAGGATCGTCCAGACCTTCAGAGCCTCGCGCTTCTCCATCACCAGCGCGGAATGCAGGAGCGCCGTGCCGGCGAGCCAGGGCATGAAGGAGGCGTTCTCGACCGGGTCCCAGAACCACCAGCCGCCCCAGCCGAGCGTGTAATAGGCCCAGTAGGAGCCCATGGCGATGCCGAGCGTCAGGAATATCCAGGCGAGCAGCACCCACGGGCGCACCCAGCGCGCCCAGGCGGCGTCGATGCGGCCCTCGATCAGCGCGCCGACCGCGAAGGAGAAGGAGATCGAGAAGCCGACATAGCCGACGTAGAGGAGCGGCGGATGAATGGCCAGGCCCATGTCCTGCAGGATCGGGTTGAGGTCGCGGCCCTGCGCCGGCGCCGGATCGAGGCGCGTGAACGGGTTCGAGGTGATGAGGATGAAGAGGTAGAACAGCGCGGCGATCCAGGATTGCACGGCCAGAACCGTCGCCTTCAGGGTTGTCGGCACATTGGCGCCGAAAGCGGCGACCAGCGCGCCGAACAGCGCGAGGATCATCACCCACAGCAGCATCGAGCCCTCGTGATTGCCCCACAGGCTCGTGAATTTGTAGATCGCCGGCATGAGCGAGTGGGAATTCTCGAAGACGCTGGTCACCGAGAAATCCGACTGGCCGTAGGCGGTCGCCAGCGCGCCGAAAGACACGCACATCAGCGCGAATTGCGCATAGGCGCCCTTGGTCCCGACGTCCATCAGCACGGGATCGTGCGTGCGCGCGCCGACGAGCGGCACGATCGACTGCGCCAGCGAAACCGCCAGGGCGAGGATGAGGGCGTAGTGGCCGATTTCAGGGATCATGACGAGGTCGTTCCTTCAGCGCCCGCGCCCCGGGCAATTCTGCCGCCCTGCCGGCGAGCAGGACGCAATGCGCAGCATCGTGAGTTGAGGTCAATGTAGCGCGAGACCTGCCGCGCGAGAAAACCGATCCTGACAGTTTGCTCATTGCGGCGGCGCCTTCAAGGCATTCTCGAACCGCGCGAATTTCGCGGCGTCGGCGCCGAGCGCCTTGCGCGCCTCTCCGGTCGCCTCGTCCGCCCGGTCTTTCTCGCCCAGCACGCCATAGGCGCGAACCAGCCGCGCCCAGCCTTCGGGGTCGTCGCCATTCTGCTTCAGCCTGTCTGCCAGCCGGGCGACCATCGAGCGGATGAAGGCGTTGCGCTCGCCCTCGCCCATCTTCGCGGCCGCAGCGACGTCGCCGGCGCCGGGGCCCGGGGCGGCGGCTTTCGTCGGCGCGTCGGCCGGCGTCTGCTGCGAATCGATCTCGGCGAGCGCCCGGCGCACGGGCGCGGTCCAGGGCGCGTCCTGCGGCGCGCCGGCGAGCATGTCGGTCCACATCCTGCGCGCGTCGTCGCGCTTGCCGTCCTGCATGGCGGCGAGCGCCAGATAGTAGCGCGCGGGAACCGAGCCCGCGTCGAGCGCCAGGGCCTTGTCGAAAGTCTTGCGGGCTTCCGGCGTCACGTCGCCCTGCGCCTGTCCGACCAGCGCCTCGCCGAGGCCGGCGTCGCGGAGGGGGGCGTCGCCGAGCAGATCGATCGCCTTGCGCCAGGCGCCGATGGCGGCGTCGAACCGGCCGAGCCGCATGTAGACCGGGGCGAGCACTTCGTAACCGCGGCCGTCGTTCGGATTGTCGCGGATGTGCGCTTCCACCTTGGCGACCATCTCGGCGAGCGACAGGCCGCCCGGCCCCTTCGCCGCGGCGGCGGGCCGGGGCAGCGCCTCCCAGGGCGCGCCGAGGAGGTGGTAGAGGGCGGCCGCGACGGCCGGCAGCGCGAGGGCGACGAAAGCGATCGCCGCGGTTCGGCGGCCGCGCGCCACAGCGAGCGGCTCGGCCTCGCCGGCCGTTTCGCGTCCCGCAGCCTTGAGCAGGCGGCGCGAGACCTCGATGCGCGCGGCCTCGGCCTCCTCGGGCGCGATCCGGCCGGCGGCGAGATCGCGCTCGATTTCGGCGAGCTGGTCCTTGTAGATCGCGACATCGTCGCCGCGCCGCTCGCCCCGCGCCCGGGTCAGGAACGGCAGGGCGACGAATGCGAGCGTCGCCAGCGTCATCGCCGAGAGGATTGCCCAGAAAATCATCGCGTCTCTTAGCCAATCGCGGGGGCGAACGGCAAATGGGGCGAACGGTCGCGGCGCCCGCCGTTGTTCAGGATCGGAGGCGGCGGCCGGCCGTCACCCCTTCGCCAGCGCCTTGTCGATCTCTTTCATCAGGACGCTGTCGATATTGTCCGGCGTCAGCGGTCCGACAAGCTTGTAGGCGATCACGCCGTCGCGGCCGACGACGAAGGTTTCCGGCACGCCGTAGACGCCCCATTCGATGCCGGCGCGGCCGTTGGCGTCGACGCCGACGGCGGCGAAGGGATTGCCGTAGCGCTTCAGGAAACCCAGCGCCTTTTCTGGCTGGTCCTTGTAATTGACGCCGACGACGCGAAAACGCTTGTCCTGCGCCAGCTTCATGAACAGCGGCGCTTCCTCGTGACAGGGAATGCACCAGGAGGCCCAGACGTTGACGACCGTGACCGCGCCCTTGAAGGCGGCGGGATCAAGGCCCGGCGTGGGGCCGTTCGGGCCGGTCAGCGTCGCCAGCGCGGGCAGGGCGGTGTCGGGCGCGGCCTTGCCGATCAGCGCCGAGGGCAATTTCGACGGGTCGCCCGCGCCGAGGCGGAAAAAGAACAGGAGAGCGATGGCGGCGAAGGCCGCGAGCGGCACGAGCGCAATCCACACGCGGGGGCGCGCGTTCTGCGTCTGGTTTTGATCCTGGATGGTCATTCGTTTTCCCCGGCCAGCGGCGCTTGGTCCGATAGCAATGTGGCCGCGACATGTCATCTGCGGCTTCCGCGTAAAAATGTCACGCGGCGCCGGCGCGGGCGGCGCGCACCGCGGCTGTAGCATGGCGGACCATGAGGTTGCGCACGAAAGTCATGGCCGGGTCGAGCGCATCGCGGCGGCGCCAGACCAGCGACATGGAAATGTCGGCGCGCTCTCCGGATTTTTTCGGCCGGCCGGGCAAGGGGGCGGCGGCGAAATCGTGCATCAGGCCCGGCCCCAGCAGCCGGGGCAGGGTGGCCAGCCGGTCGGTGCCGCGCAGAAAGGCCGCGACGCCCGAGAAACTTGCGACCGACACGGCGAAATCGCGGGCAAAGCCGGCCTTTTCCAGGCCGGAATCGAAGGCGAGGCGGGTCCGGTCGGGGTAGACGACGGTGACGTGGCGGGCAGCGAGATAGTCTTCGCGCGACCGCGGCGCAGCCCGGCAGGCCGGATCGTAGAAGCAGACATATTCGTCGCGGAACAGGTTGCGCTGGAGAATGTCGGCGCCCTCGGGCGGGTAGGGCGTTACGAGCAGGTCGCACACGCCCTCGCGCAGGATGTCGGCGCTCGGCGCGTCCGAGGGGATGACGCGCAATCTCAGCTTTTTTACCGCGCGCTCCAGCGCGAGCGAGAAGCCAGGCAGCAGCAGGTCGCGCTGCAGGTCGTTGGCGGCGATGACGAGCGAAATCTCGGCGGTCGCCGGTTCGAACCGGGCGCCGCGCGAAAAATCCTGCATGCCGGCGATGAGGTCGCGCGCGCGGGAGGCGAGCGATTGCGCATGGGCGGTCGCGACGATGCCGCGCCCGGATTTGACGAACAGCGGATCGCGCACGATGGCGCGCAGCTTCTGCAGGGCATGGGAGACGGCCGATTGCGTGACGCCGAGTTCGTCGGCGGCCGCCGTCACCGAACCCGTGTCGAGCACGGCGAGGAACAGGCGCAGCGCGTGGCCGTCGAGGTCGTAATGATCGAAATTGCTCATGGATATAATGATAACACATGCATTTATCTTGTTAAATATCTCCTGCATGGTCGCCCCGTTCCGCCGAGGTCGACACGGGCTTGCGCTGCATCAAAGCGGGCGCAGGCGTTTGCCGGTCGGATCGCGGCGCAGGGAGCAAGGAGGGCGCAATGGCGCAAACGCGAACCATCGAGGGCACGACGATCTTCGAAGGCGGGCAGGCCATGAAGGGCTACCAGCTGAACAAGATGTGCTTCTCGTTCAACGATCCGGAAAACCGCAAGGCGTTCCTGGCCGATCAGGCCGCCTATATGGACAAGTACAAGCTGACGGCCGAGCAGCGGGCGGCGCTCGCCTCGGGCAGCGTGCTCAAGATGATCGAGGCCGGCGGCAACGCCTATTACCTCGCCAAGCTCGCCGGCATGCTCGGTCTCGGCGTGCAGGACATCGGCGCGCAGCAGACGGGCATGTCCGTCGAAGCCTTCAAGCAGAAACTTCTCGACCAGGCGAGGCAGTGATGGCCCGGATCATCGGAACCCTTTCCACATCCCACATTCCCGCGATCGGCAACGCCATCGCCCGGGGCCAGCAGAACGAGCCTTACTGGAAGCCGTTCTTCGATTCCTGGCCGCCGGTGCGCGAGTGGCTGGCGCGTGAAAAGCCCGACGTCGTCGTCTTCTTCTACAACGATCACGGGTTGAACTTCTTCCTCGACAAGATGCCGACCTTCGCGGTCGGCGCGGCGGCCGAATATGTCAGCGAGGACGAGGGCTGGGGCATTCCCACCATTCCCTCGGTCAAGGGCGAGCCGAAGCTCTCCTGGCAGATCATCAACGGCATCGTCGAGGACGGCTTCGACCCCGTGATGTGCCAGGAGATGGCTGTCGATCACGCGATCACCAATCCGCTGCTGCTGATGTTCCCGGACGCCAAATGGCCCGTGAGCATCGTGCCGGTCGCGATCAATTCGATCCAGCATCCGCTGCCCGGCCCGAAGCGCTGCTTCGACCTCGGCCGCGCGGTCGGCAAGGCGATCGAGGCCTGGCCGGAAGACAAGAAGGTGCTGCTGATCGGTTCCGGCGGCCTGTCGCACCAGCTGGACGGTTCTCGCGCGGGATTCATCAACAAGGCGTTCGACACCGAATGCCTCGAGGCGATGGTGACCGGCGTCGAGCCGCTGACCAAGTATTCCGCGCTCGACGTCGTCGAGAAGGCCGGCGCGCAGGGCGTCGAACTGATGTGCTGGATCGCGGCGCGCGCGGCGATGCAGGGCGAGGTGAAGGAATTGCACCGCACCTATCACATCCCGATCTCGAACACGGCCTCGGCCGTGCAGCTGCTGTCGCACACGCGCGCTGCGGAGACGGCGAAAGCGGCGTGACGTTATTGCGTGCGCGGTCTTGGCCGCGCACCGACTGGGCAGGCGCCGCTGCGTGCAGACGCGGCGGCGCTTTTTTGCTGTTGCCAGCGGGAGTGCCGAACCCCGGAACTAGGTCGGCCCGAACGGCAGGTTCCGGACCAGAGCCGCGTGACGGCAGACGACCGGTTGCGGACTCTCGCGTCGCGGTTCGCGTTCGTCTGCAACTGGCCCAAAGCGGATCTACCATCGCGACCACCCCCGGATCGCGAAATTCATCACGCTGGGGCGCTATGCTTTCGAGGCCCCCGCGCGTGCGGCTGAAAACGGCCTAGGGAATATCCGAGGGGGCCGGCGATGCGCTCCTGATCGCGACGCATTATTGATGCGCAGAAGTAACGCGCACGAGTTTCATGCATCAGGAAATGATGTGCAGAAGCTCGGCGGTCAGTTCGCCATCCGCTTTTGCAAGCTCATCCAGGATCGAGAAGTGGTGGTGGCCTGATAGAATTCGCAATTGCACCGACGAACCAAGTTGGTGCGAGGCCTTCTCATAAGCGTACGCTTGCCGTTTCAACTCCGGCAATTCGTTGCTGCCGACCGAAAGGCGTTGCGGCACCATGTCGGGACGCAACAGATTGATCGGGCTGTAGTTTGCAACCTCGCGACGGGACAGGCGAAGCGGATCGTCGAGATAGCTCAGCGCGATCGGTTCGAGGTCGAAAATCCCGCTGATGACCAGCGCGCCGCGCACGTTCGGCCAACCGCTGGCGACTGCGGCCAAATGTCCTCCGGCGGACCAGCCGCCGACATAAATCCGATGCGGGTCGAACCCGAACCCACCGGCATGCGCGCCGAGAAAGCGAATCGCCTCGTGAATCTCGTCCACAATTTCCGACAAGCGGGCCGCTGGCGCCAGCGTATAGCCAACCACTGCGACGTCGACGCCGCGCGCGCGCGGGCCGTCCGACACGAAAGAGAACATCTCCTTGGCGTTGCGCTGCCAGTAGCCGCCGTGAATGAACACGAACAATGGCGCGCTCGGCGCGCCGCAAGGAAAATAATCGAAGCGCGTACGTTCTCGGTCGCCATAGCGGACATCGAGTTGCGCGTCGGGCAGCGCGCGCGAGACGCCGCTGCGCACGCGCCAGTCGGCCAGCCATTGAGCGCTGTCGGCGACGGCAGCGCTGTTGTTGTAGGCCGCATCGAGCGTGGCGCGGTCCATGCCGCGATAGATCGGCGCGCTTTGCGCCATTGCCTGCGTGATGTCGGTCACGGGTCAGGAATCCGCAGTGGCGGCGATCGACCGGCCGCCGCTGACGTGACTGGTCAATCGGCGGGTGACGTCACGGCGCAGCGCGTTGAACTCCGGCGACGACACGTCGCGCGGGCGGGGCAGGTCAACCTTGATCTGGCAGTCGATCCGGCCGGGACCGGCGGTCATGACCACGATCTGATCCGCGAGCAGCACCGCTTCCTCGACCGAGTGCGTGACGAAGATGACCGTTAGCTTGGTGGCCTTCCATATCGCGATCAGCTCTTCCTGCAATTTGCTGCGCGTCAGCGCATCGAGCGCGCCGAACGGTTCGTCCATCAGCAGGATGTCGGTGTCGTTGGCCAGCACACGCGCGATTGCCACACGCTGCTTCATACCGCCGGACAATTGATGCGGATAGCGGTCGGCGAACGACGTCAGGCCGACCATGTCGAGAAAGCGTTCGGTCTCCTTGACCACGGTCGGCGTTGGTACGCCGCGTTGGCGCGGGCCGAAGCTTATGTTGTCGCGCACCGTCAGCCAGGGAAACAAGGCGTAGTCCTGAAACACCATACCGCGGTCGGGGCCGGGGCTGTCGACTTCAGCGCCGTAGACAGTGACCGAGCCGCGCGTCGATTTCTCAAAGCCGGCGATGATCCGCAACAACGTCGACTTTCCACAACCGGACGCGCCGAGCAGGCAGATGAATTCGCCTTTGTTGATCGTGATGCTGACGCCGCGAAGCGCCTCGACCATCCCGTTGCTGGAAGGGAATTCCTTGTGCAGGCCAGAGACCCGCAGGATCGGCAGCGCCGATGTCGTTGGGGTGACGGGAGTATCAAGCATTGTGCTGCGGGCTCCACCGAAGGAAATAATTGTTGAGCGAAAGCAGGATCCGGTCGGAGACATAGCCGGTGACACCAATGATGATCATGCCGGTGATGACGAGATCGGTGCGCGACAGCGTGCGACCGTCCATGATGACAGCGCCCAAGCCTTCCGGCACGCCCGTCATTTCGCCGACCACGATCAGGATCCAGGCAAAGCCGGCGCCCAACCGCAATCCGTTGAAGATGCTCGGCAGCGCCGCCGGCAACACGACCGCGCGAAACATCTGCGAGCCGCGGCAACCGAGCATTTCGGCGGCTTCGAACAGGCGGGGGTCGACCGACCTAACGCCAAACACGGTGTTCAGCATGATCGGATAGAACGCGCCGAGAAAAACTAGGAAGATCGCCGACTTTGGCCCGAGCCCGAAGAAGATCATTGACAGGGGAAGCCAGGCTGTCACCGGCACCGGCCGCAACAAAGACAGCATTGGGTCGAGCAAAGCGCGCAGCAGCGGGATACGACCGAGCATCAGGCCGAGTGGAATGCCGGTCGCCGTCGCCAGAAAGAATCCGCCATAGACGCGCTGTACCGATTTCCAGAAATGAATCGGCAGGCTGCCGCTGTAGGCGTCGTCATAGATTCCGCCAAAGGCGAAATCCCACATCATCGTGGCGACGCCGGACGGCGGCGGGATGAGCCGCGTCCCGGTCCGGCGCACCATGAAGTCCCACAGAAACAACAGACACAGCGGTACCACCGACGCCAGCGCGATCGCCTTCAAGCGTCCCCACAAACGCGGCGCGGCCTTGCCGGCGGGCGTCTTCGCTGCGCCGGCACCCGAACCGGATTTCGGCGCGGCTACCGCTGTTTCCAGGCTCATGCTGTCCTCACGAAGCGGCAATGGCCTTCACGAAGGTTGGATCGATGAAGGTCTTGTAGTCCGGCAACTGACGGATCTGCTTCTTCGCCAGCATTTGGGTGCCGTAATAGTGCGCCTGTGTCAGGAACTTGTCGTCGATGTTCCAGGTCAGTTCGACGTTGGGCGCGGCCTTCTCGATCGACGGGCGCGGCTGACCGAGCTTCTGCATCGCCATTTCGATAAAGGCGTCGCGGTTGCTCATCGCATATTCGCTCGACGCTCGGTGCATCTTGAGGAACGACTTGACGAATTCCGGTTCCGTTTTGGTCAGTTCGCGACGCGTGCTGAGCACCATGTTGAGCGAACCGGTCGGGGTCGAATAAGGGTATTCGACGATTTTGCCGATGCCCTTGGCCAGGCTGATGCCGGCGGCGGGTTCGGCGCCGACATAGGCGTCGATATCGCCGCGCTCCAGCGCCGAGGCCATGTCGGAGAACGACACGCGCATCGACTTGATGTCCTTGATGGTCATGCCTTCGGCCGACAGGCGGTCGAGGATCACGACTTCCTGGGTCGAGCCGGGCCAGATCGCAACCCGCTTGCCCTTGAGGTCCTTAATTGAGTTGATCCCCGACTTGACGCCTGCGACCACGGCCATGCCGCGGTTGCAGGCGGCGCCGACGACAACGACAGGTTCGCCGTTGGCGGCGCCGAGGGTCGCGGCGGCGAGACCGTAGATGCCGAAATCGACGGTGCCGGTGACGACGGCGTTCTTGCCATCGGTCGGGCTTTCGAACGGCACGACTTGCACCTTGACGCCCGCCGGCGCGAATTTTTCGTAGAAATACGGGGTAATGCCGTGAATGAGCTTCAGAGTCCCGACCTTGATGGTGCGGTCGGCGGCGAAAGCGTTCAGGCTGGCGGCAGGAAGCGCCGCGGCGGACGCCGCAAGGCGCAGGAAGTTACGACGGGATGTGGGGTGCATTGGGGTCCTCATGGCGGCTGATCCGGCATGAGCGAGCCTATGTGCGCTGCAATATTTTACCAAATTTATTGTTTAAATTAGTATGATAAGATATCTTTATAGCTCGGCCATGCCCGCTCCTCTCGATCTCAGACTGCTGCAAGCCTTCATCGTCCTGGTCCAGACCGGCAGTTTCTCGGAAACCTCGCGTCGGCTCGGCCGTACGCAGCCGGCCGTCAGCCTGCAATTGCAGCGCCTGGAACATGTGACGGGCGCGCCGCTGTTCACCCGGGTCGGGCGCAAGCTGGTCCTGACCGATCATGGCGAGGTCGTGCTTGGCTACGCTCGCACCATCATGAGTCTGCAGAACGAATTGCTGGCGCGGCTGGCCGAGCCGAAGATCGATGGCCAGGTCATCCTTGGGACGCCTGATCTTTATGCGGCTTATTTGCTGCCGGCGATCCTGTCGGATTTTCGCCGCGCCTATCCCAACGTGAATGTCGAATTGCGCTGCGCGCTGTCGAGCAAGCTGATGAGCGCGCTCGGGCAAGATGAAATCGATCTCGCCATGGTTACCGGCATGCCGGCGTTCAAGAATGGCGAACTGGTCGCGCAGGAACAACTGGTCTGGGTCACTGGCGAAACCAGCGCGGTGCATAACGAGAATCCAGTGCCGCTGGCGATGCTGCCGCCCGGCAATATTTTTCGCGACTTTGGTCTGGCCGCGCTCGAGCGCATCGGACGTACGTGGCGGCTATCGTGCGTCAGCGAAAGCATCGGCGGTTTGCAGGCGGCGGTGTTCGCCGGAATCGCCGTCAGCGTGGTCGGCCGCAGTTCGGTGTTGCCTGGCATGCGCGAACTCGGGCGCAGCGACAGCTTCCCGACTTTGCCGAAAGTCGACCTGATGCTGTATCGCGCCGCCCGCCGTCCCAATCCGGCGGCCGAGGCGATGGCCAACTTCATCGTCCGTCATTTCGCCAATTCGCCGCTGGCGCCGATGGGGCGCGCGGCGCCCACCCAGGCTGGCAGCGGATCTCACGAATAACTATTTCATCCCGATCGGCGTGGCGGCTTGGTCGAGCCGAAAACGCGCGCCGAGATGCAGCCGCCGAAGCTCGCCGAGTTCATGATCTTCGCGCGCGGTGCCCTCGCGGTTGGAGCATTCGCAGGCGAATCGCGAATGCGTGCGACCACGGGCCATATCAGGTCCAGCGTGCAGGGCATCGTCAGCCGCAAAGTCCGCGCGTGGTGCGAACTGGTCATTACGAGTGGCGTCGCGCAATTGCCGCTCTCCGCCCGTTCCAGTAGTGCGGAACGTCTGCTTCGGGGCTAGCGTCGACGCCGGTCGAGGGCCGCATTGGACGATCCAGAAGGCACATAGCGCTTCGGCAGACATTCGGGCCAACTTGCGTCTTGCATGGAGAAGGGTCAGGCCGCTTCGCCGCCCTCATGCCTGCGCCGAAACTCCCGCGGCGTCATGCCCGTCCTTCGCTTGAAGAAGCGCCAGAAATAGGCGGGGTCTTCAAAGCCGAGTTCATAGGCAAGCGATGACACCGGCCCCGCGACATGGATCAGGCGGCGGCGCGCCTCCAGCGTCAGGCGATCCTGCACGACTTCGAGCGCCGATTTGCCCGCCGCTGCGCGACAAGTGCGGTTGAGGCGGCTTTCGCTCATGCCGAGAGCCTGCGCGTAGAGCGGCGTCGGCCAGTGGTCGGCGAGATGCGTTTCGACAAGCGCACGAAAGCGGTGGAAGGCGGCGACATCTCGCGCGCCGCCTTCGGTCTGGCGCGTGAGATCCTCGTTGGCGCGCAGCGCGATCGCCAGCGCCGCGCTGGTCAGCCATTGCAGCACAGCGCCGGTGGCGGCGCCGCCCTCGTGAAATTCGAACGCGATCTGTTCGAACAGGGTGGCGAGCCGTTGCGCCTTGTCGGGCGCGGCGGCGAGGTCGATCAGCGCGGGCGCGTCGATGAGGGCGGCGGGATGGGCAAGGCCCGCCGGCGCGCGGGCGAGGGTGGTTTCCTCGATGGTCAGCACATAGCCCTCGGCGCCCTCGGTGAAGCGAAAGGCGTGCGCGACGCCTGATGGCACGGCTATGGCGCAGGGCGCCTGTGCGCGCCGCCTCTCGCGCTCGAATGCGACATCGGCCGCGCCCTGCGTCAGCAGCAGGAACTGGAAGAGGCCGTGATGGCGGTGCTCGGAAATCTCCCAGCGATAGCGCTCGCTGCGGCTGCGGATGTCCTCGACATGGATGAATTCAGGCGCGACCGCGCCGCCTTCGCCATAGAGGGAAAATACAGGGACGGCCGGTTGCGGCTTCCGGCCGGACCGCCCCGCTTTCGTTGCTGCAGCGCACATGGAGCCGGCGTCCTTGATGCCTTGTTTGACCGAAAAGTACAGAAAAAGAGGCCGCTCGTCCATTTTGTCGCAGGCCGCATGCTGGCAAAGAAATGACATCGGTCAAACGCAACGAAACCCAAGCGCAGGGAGGCGCCCATGTTCTCGTTCGATCCCTATTCTCCTGCGATCGATTCCGATCCGTTCCCCTACTACAAGCGGCTGCGCGACGAATTTCCGTGCTTCTGGAGCAAGGAAGCCGACATGTGGATCCTGTCGCGCTACGACGACATCCTGCGCGCGCTCAACGACTGGCAGACCTATTCGTCGGCCAAGGGCAATCTGATGACGGAACTGCCGAACCGCGCCGGCGCGACGCTCGGCACGACCGATCCGCCGCGTCACGACCGTCTGCGCGGCCTGATCCAGAAGGCTTTCATGAAGCGCAATCTCGAGGCGCTCGCCGAGCCGATCCGCGCGATCGCGGCGGAGGCCGCGGCGCCGCTGGCGAAGGAAAAGCAGTTCGACTTCATCGAGGACTTCTCCTCCAAGTTCACCGTGCGCGTGCTGTTTGCCGCGCTCGGCCTGCCGATGGGCGACGAGCGCACGGTGCGCGACAAGGCCGTGCTGATGGTGCAGACCGATCCGAAGACCCGCGCGAAAGGCCCGGAGCATATCGCGGCGTCCGACTGGATGCGCGACTATGCGGCAGGTGTGATCGCGGAGCGCCGCGCCAATCCGCAGAACGACCTGATCTCGCATTTCTCGACGGCCGAAATCGACGGCGACAGGCTCGACGAGCGCGAAGTGCTGCTGACGACGACGACGCTGATCATGGCGGGCATCGAGTCGCTGGGCGGATTCATGTCGATGTTCGCGCTCAATATGGCGGACTATGCGGATGCGCGCGCGGCCTGCGTCAGGGACCCTGAGCTTCTGGCCGACGCGATCGAGGAATCGTTGCGGTTCAACGACGTCGGCGCAGCGCTTTCGTCGCTGCGTGACCAAGGATACGGAGTTGCACGGCCAGACGATGAAGGCCGGCGATTTCGTGTGCCTGGCCTACGGCTCGGGCAACCGCGACGAGCGCAAATACGAGAACCCCGACGTTTACGATATTTCGCGCAAGCCGCGCGGGCATCTGGGCTTCGGCGGCTCCGTGCACGCCTGCCTGGGCACCGCCATCGCGCGCATGTCGGTCAAGATCGCCATGGAAGAGTTCCACAAGGTCGTGCCGAACTATGCTCGCGTGCAACAGCAATTGCCCTGGATGCCGTCCTCGACCTTCCGCAGCCCGATGGTGCTGGAGTTTGCGCGGGTCTGAGCAATGTAAGTCCCTCTCCTGCGGAGCGGGAGAGGGCGGCCCCGCAAAGTGGGGTCGACACGAAGTCGGCTGTTGCCGACTTCGGTCCGGGGTGAGGGCGATGCGAATATTACGCGCCTTTATCGTGTCGACGCGGCCCCTCATCCGGCCTTCGGCCACCTTCTCCCCGTTTTACGGGGAGAAGGGGATAACGACTAAAACTGCTTCTCGATCCGATCCAGCGTGCGCATCGCCGGCAGGCATTGCGCGAGGCTCGAATTCGGCTCGCGGCCGTCCTTGATGGCGGAAAAGAATTCGCGGTCGATCAGCTCGATGCCATTGTTCGACACGGCGACGCCGGACAGATCGATCTTGTTCTCCTTGCCGTCGTAGAGGTCGTCGTAGCGCGCGATATAGGTGCCGTTGTCGCAGATGTAGCGGAAGAAGGTGCCGAGCGGGCCGTCGTTGTTGAAGGACAGCGAGAGCGTGCAGATCGCGCCGGACGGCGTCTTCAGGCCGATCGACATGTCCATGGCGATGCCGAGATTGGGATGGTGCGGACCTTCCAGGCCCATCACCTTCGAGGCTCCTCGCCGGTCTGGTACTGGAAGAGATCGACGGTGTGGCAGGCGTGGTGCCACAGCAGGTGGTCGGTCCAGGAGCGCGCGGCGCCCGTTGCATTGGTGTTGGTGCGGCGGAAAAAGTAAGTCTGCACGTCCATCTGCTGGATCTTCAGCTCGCCCTTCTTGATGCGATTGTGGATCCACTGATGGCTCGGGTTGAAGCGGCGCACGTGGCCGGCCATGCCGACGACGCCGGTCTCCTTCTGGGTGCGCACCAGCGCCTCGGAATCGGCGAGGCTGTCGGCCATCGGGATTTCGATCAGCACATGCTTGCCGGCTTTCATGCAGGCGATGCCCTGGGCCGCATGCATCTGGGTCGGCGTCGACAGGATGACAGCGTCGACGTCGGAGCGCGCGAGGCTTTCGTCGAGGTCGCGCGTCCAGTGCCCGATGCCGCGCTCCTTGGCGAAGCCTTCGAGATCGCCGGAACGGCCGCCGACGATCGAGGTCACCTCGACGCCCGGAATATTCTTGATCGCATCGAGATGCTTGATGCCGAAGGCGCCGCTCGCGCCGGCCACGCAGACTTTCATCGTTCCGTTCCTTCCTTGGTCGGCCGTTTTCTAGGCGCGCGCGCGATGCCGGTCTAATTCGAATGGGTCGGACGCCTATTCATTTTGCAAATACCGGCCGTCGGCGGGGATCGGGTCGCCGGTTGCGCGGGGTCCCGTTTCCATCGGCCATGCGCGTTGGGCGCCCCGCCTCCGGCGGTTTTGAATATCGATGATATTGAAATATTCGCATATACGTATATAATGTGTCTTGAGGGTTCGGGGAAACCGCGCGCCTGTCTGGCGGGCGGCGACGGAACGCAGTGGAGAAACTGGATGGGCGCGACGTACAAGCGGTTTGGCGGAAGGCTGGTCCTGGCCGCGGCGCTGGCGGCCTGTCTGGCGAGCGGGGCCGCGCAGGCTGGGCCTTTCGCCGAATTCGAGAGCGATCTGCGCGGCGTCTACGCGATCTATCGCAACGCCCTGTTCGCCACGAACCAGAACAAGCCCGAGGAATCCGCCAAGACGGTCGCCGCCCTGTCGCAGGGCTGGAGCAAGCTGGAGGCGAAATGGGCCAAGGCCGCTCCGCCGCAATATGCCGACGACGCGCAATTCGCGCCGACGCTGAGCGAGGCGGCCAAGGACATCGCGACAGCGAGCAAGCAGATCGCCGACGGCCAGCTCGGCGTCGCGCATCTGACGCTGGAAAAGATCCGCGATCAGCTCGGCGCGCTGCGCGTGCGCAACAACATCTCAACGTCCTCGGACCGCATGAACGAATTTCACGAGGAAATGGAAAAGACGCTCGAACATCTGAAGGGCGACCTGACGCCGGCGGCGCTCGGCGCGTTGCGCGGCGAGGCCGCCGTGCTCGCCTATCTCGCCGACCGGATCGCCGCCGCGCCGCCGCCGGAGGCCAAGGGCTCAACGGATTTCGACAAGCTGATCGGCGCGACGAAGGCTGCGGTCAAGTCATTGCGAGAGGCCGTCGCCTCCGGCGACGCCGCCGGCGCCAAGCGCGCCCTGATGGGCCTCAAGAAACCCTACGCCATGCTGTTCCTCAAATTCGGCTGAGCGAATTTCCCATCGAAAGGATGAAGCGATGATCGACAACTGGCCCGAAACCACGCGCAAGCTCTCGGCCGACCTCAAGAACCTGCGCGGCGGCGCGCCCGAGGTGATGAAGGCTTTCGCGGCGATCGCGCAATCCGCGCTGACGCCGAAGGCGCTCGACACCAAGACGAAGGAGCTGATCGCGCTCGCCATCTCCGTGGCGGTGCGCTGCGACGATTGCATCGCCTTCCACGTCAAGGCGGCCGTGCAGCAGGGCGCGACGCGCGACGAGGTGATGGAGACGCTGGGCATGGCGATCTACATGGGCGCCGGCCCGTCGGCCATGTATGCGAGCCATGCGCTCGACGCTTATACGCAATTCACCGCGCCCGCCGCCGAATAGGAAGCGAAATGTCGTTCTTCTCGAAACTCTTCGGCCGCACGCACGAGTCCGGCCCCTCGCACATCATCGGCTTCGACGACCTGCGCAAGGAACTCGACGCGGGCGCGGTCGAGCTGATCGACGTGCGCGAGCAGCGCGAATATCGCGGCGGCCACGTGCCGGGCTCCAAGAACCTGCCGCTGTCGCGCTTCGATCCCGCGCATCTGCCGCGCGACCGCAAGATCGTGCTGATCTGCCTGTCGGGCGCGCGCTCGGGCAGCGCGCTGCGCCATCTCAGGCAGGCCGGTTTCGAGAATGTCGTCCATTTCCAGGGCGGCGTCTCGATGTGGCGCACGCTCGGCGGGCCGCTGAGAGCGTGAGGCCGCTGGTCGACTGATTGCGCAGAGCCGGACAAGGCCGTCATGCCCGCGCTTGTCGCGGGCATCCACGCCGGGCCGCTGGGCTCATCGTCGTCGGTTCGCTGCACACATCCGCCGGGATGGCCGGGTCAAGCCCGGCCATGACGGCCTAGGATTCGGATCAATCGTCGAACGCGCCGCGATCAACTCCATTTCCCACCAGAATCTCGCGTTTACCGGCATGGTTGGCCTGTCCGACGAGGCCTTCCTTCTCCATGCGCTCGACCAGCGATGCGGCCTTGTTGTAGCCGACGGAGAGGCGGCGCTGGATGTAGGAGACGGAGCACTTGCGGTCGCGCAGCACGATGTTGACGGCGCGGTCGTAGAGGTCGGCGCTCTCGTCGCCGAAATCGCCTGACGCGGCCGGGCCTTCGCCGCCGTCCTCGTCCTCGTCTTCGGCCGTGATCGCGTCGAGATAGTCGGGCGCGCCCTGCATCTTGAGGTGCGCGACGACCTTTTCGACCTCGTGATCGGACACGAAGGGCCCGTGCACGCGCGAAATCCGCGCGCCGCCGGCCATGTAGAGCATGTCGCCCTGGCCGAGCAGCTGTTCGGCGCCCTGTTCGCCGAGGATCGTGCGGCTGTCGATCTTGGAGGTGACCTGGAAGGAGATGCGGGTCGGGAAGTTCGCCTTGATCGTGCCGGTGATGACGTCGACCGAGGGGCGCTGGGTGGCCATGATCAGATGGATGCCGGCGGCGCGCGCCATCTGGGCGAGGCGCTGGATCGCGCCCTCGATGTCCTTGCCGGCGACCATCATGAGATCGGCCATCTCGTCGACCACCACCACGATGTAGGGCAGGGGCTCGAGCGACATGTCCTCCTGTTCGTAGATGGCTTCGCCGGTGGCGCGATCGAAGCCGGTCTGGACGGTGCGCGTGATCGTCTCGTTCTTCTGGGCGGCTTCGGCCAGGCGCGCGTTAAAACCGTCGATGTTGCGCACGCCGAGCTTGGACATTTTCTTGTAGCGGTCCTCCATCTCGCGGACCGCCCACTTCAAGGCCACCACGGCCTTCTTGGGGTCGGTGACGACGGGGGTGAGGAGGTGCGGGATACCGTCGTAGACGGAGAGTTCCAGCATCTTCGGATCGACCATGATGAGGCGGCACTGCTCGGGCTTGAGGCGGTAGAGCAGGGACAGGATCATGGTGTTGATGGCGACGGACTTGCCGGAGCCGGTGGTGCCGGCGACCAGCAGATGCGGCATGCGCGCGAGATCGACGATGACGGGCTCGCCGCCGATGGTTTTGCCGAGCGCGATGGCGAGGCGGTGTTTTGAGCCTTCGAAGTCCGCCGAAGCGAGGAGTTCGCGCAGATAGACGGTCTCGCGGTCCTGGTTGGGCAGTTCGACGCCGATGGCGTTGCGGCCCTGGACGACGGCGACGCGGGCGGAAATGGCGGACATGGAGCGGGCGATGTCGTCGGCGAGCCCGATGACGCGGCTCGACTTCACGCCGGGCGCGGGCTCGAGCTCGTACAGCGTCACCACCGGACCCGGCCGAACATTGACGATCTCGCCCTTCACACCGAAATCGTCCAGAACGCCTTCGAGTTCGCGGGCGTTTTCGTCAAGGATTTCCGGGGCCATATTGGCGAAGTCGCTCTCCTCGTGCTCGCGCAGGAGGTCGAGGGACGGATGGTCGTAGGAGTCGGCGGCTCGCTTGGTCTTTGACCTGATGACCCGACCGTCATTGCGAGAAGCGCCAGCGACGAAGCAATCCAGAGCCGGGGCGCGGCCCCTGGATTGCTTCGCTTCCAGACGAAGTCGGCTAGAGTCGACTTCTGTCGGGCTCGCAATGACGGTTTGAGGGGCGACAGGCGCCGCCTGCGTTCCGGCCTTGACGCGCACGCGGCGTTTTTGCTCGCGAACCTCCGGCGCAGGCGCTTTCGGGACTTCTCTCAACTGCGCGACGCGCACATCCTCGTCATCGTCGTCATCGATATCGTTCGACGCGCCGAACACCAGAAGCGCCGCCAGCCGTTGTAATTCGTTGCGCGGCTCCGGCGTCTCGCGCGGGTGGATGCGCGGCATGGGCGGCGCGCGGCGCAAATCCGGCGCGTCGAATTCCTCGATCACCACGCGCTGCGCGGCGTCGCCGAGAAAGAATTCGGTGCGCGCCATTTCCGGCGAGCGGGGAATGAGGATTTCGATCAGCGGGCGCGGCGTCGCATGGGCGATTTCGACCGGCTGGGCGGCGAGCGGCTCGATCGCAGGCGCCGTGGCGACGGTCGCGAGGCCCTGTTGGGCGACCGCGTCGGCGGCCTGCGCGACCGCCTGCAGCGGCGCTTCGGCCGGCAGGATGGCGACGATCTCCGCCGATGTCTCGGCGGCGGCCTCGGCCGGGTTCTTCGGCTTGCGATCGGGCGTGCGGGTGAAGCGCACCCAGCCGGGCTTGCGGCTCTGGCGCTCCACGCGCGCGGCCGCATCGGCCTCGTCCTGCGCGCGGCGCTCGGCCTCGAGGCGGCGCAAGTCCTCCTTGCGGCGTTCGAGTTCGGCGGCCGAGGAGCGGGCGAAGCGGATGTCGCCCGTCGCGGTCTTGGCGACAAGGCCGGGGCGCGGCGACAGGCGGCCGGCCTTCTCGACGGATTTCGAGGCCTTCGCGGTCGCCTTGTCGACGCGCGCCATGGCCATGTCGAGCGACGCGCCCATGGCGACCAGCGGGCCCGGCGGGATGAAGGTCTGCGGCGGCGCCGGCGCGGGCGGCGGAATGGGCGCGGGCCCCAGGCGCGGCGGTTCGACGAACCGCAGCGGCGGGCGCTGCGGATGGCCGTCGGCGGCCACCTCGCGGATCATGACCGGATTGGTGTTGCGCTGCTTCTTGCGCCGGGCCTCCGGCTTGCCGCCGCTCTCGTCCTTGAGGGCGTCGAGCATCTTGGCGATCCAGGCGTCGAAGGTCATGAGAAGGTTCCAGGCACACGCAATACTGCCGTTAGGGTTAACCCGCCGCGGTTAAGGCGTGGTTATTTCGCGGCCTTTTTGTGCGACCGGAATCGTCCACAGGCGATTTTGACCCCTTCGCGTGAGGCGCCTACGACTTGCCTCCCCAAAGATTCGAGTCGGGTCTGCCCATGAAATCGATCAGCCAGCGTATCGCAGAGGAATTGAACGTCGCCACGGGGCAGGTGTCCGCCGCAGTCGAACTTCTGGACGGCGGGGCGACCGTTCCCTTCATCGCGCGCTACCGCAAGGAGGCGACCGGCGCGCTCGACGACACGCAATTGCGCAATCTGGAAGAGCGCCTGCGCTATCTGCGCGAGCTGGAGGAGCGGCGCGCGGCCATCCTCGACAGCGTGAAGGCGCAAGGCAAGCTCGACGCCGCGCTGGAGGCGCAGATCAACGCGGCGGACTCGAAGGCGCGGCTGGAAGACATCTATCTGCCCTACAAGCCCAAGCGCCGCACCAAGGCGCAGATCGCGCGCGAGAACGGGCTGGAGCCGCTGGCGGACGCGCTGATGGCTCATCCCGAGCGCGATCCGAAGGCGCAAGCGGCGGGATTCGTGAAGGCGGAAGCCGTCGAGACGCCGGAGGCGGCGCTGGAAGGCGCGCGCGCCATTCTGGTCGAACGCTTCGCCGAGGACGCCGAACTGATCGGCCGTCTGCGCGAAGACTTCTGGAAGCGCGGGGTCCTCACCACCAAGGTGCGCGACGGCAAGGCCGAGGCCGGCGCAAAATTCGCCGACTATTTCGATTTCTCGGAGCCGCTGACAAAGCTGCCCTCGCACCGCATCCTCGCGGTCATGCGCGGCGAGCGCGAAGAAGTTCTGGACCTGCGCATGGTCGCGGACCCCGCGGCCGACCCTGCTTCGCGCGTTGCCGGCCCGTATGAACTCGCGATTGCTGCGCGCGTTGGCGTGTCCGACCGCGGTCGTCCCGGCGACAAATGGCTTGTCGATTGCGTGCGCTGGGCCTGGCGCACCAAGATCGAGATGCAACTCGCGGTCGACCTGCGGCTGCGGCTGTGGACTCACGCGGAAGACGAGGCGGTGCGGGTCTTCGGCGCGAACCTGCGCGACCTCTTGCTGGCCGCGCCCGCCGGCGCGCGCGCGACCATGGGGCTCGATCCCGGCTTCCGCACCGGCGTGAAAGTCGCGTTGGTGGACGCGACCGGCAAGGTGACAGCGACCACCGCCATCTATCCGCACGAACCGCAGAGACGCTGGGACGAGAGCCTCGCCGCGCTCGCGGCGCTGTGCGCCCGGCACAATGTCGACCTCATCGCGATCGGCAATGGCACGGCGTCGCGCGAGACGGATCGCCTGGTCGCCGATCTCCTCAAGAAGCATCCGCAGATCAAGGCGACGAAGGTCGTGGTGTCGGAGGCCGGCGCGTCCGTCTATTCGGCGTCCGCCTATGCGGCTGCCGAACTGCCGGAGCTCGACGTGACGCTGCGCGGCGCGGTGTCGATCGCGCGGCGCCTGCAGGACCCGCTCGCCGAACTCGTAAAGGTCGAGCCAAAAGCGATCGGCGTCGGCCAGTACCAGCACGATGTCGCCGAGCACAAGCTCAATCGCTCGCTCGACGCGGTCGTGGAAGACTGCGTCAACGCGGTGGGCGTGGACGTGAATACGGCGTCGGCCAAACTCTTGGCGCGCGTGTCGGGCGTCGGCGAGAGCCTTGCGGAGTCCATCGTCAGCTATCGCAACGAGGCGGGCTCGTTCCGCAATCGCGCGGCTTTGAAGAAAGTGCCGCGCCTCGGCGCGCGCGCGTTCGAATTGTCGGCCGGCTTCCTGCGCATCAATGGCGGCGAGGACCCGCTCGACCGCTCCGGCGTGCATCCGGAAGCCTATCCGGTCGTACGGCGCATCGCGCAAAAGGCGGGCGCCGACGTGTCGACGCTGATCGGCAATTCCAAGATCCTGTCGTCGTTGAAGCCCGCCGATTTCACCGACGCGACCTTCGGCCTGCCGACCGTGGTCGACATTTTCAAGGAGCTGGAGAAGCCGGGCCGCGATCCGCGTCCGGCTTTCAAGACCGCCGATTTCAGGGAAGGCGTCGAGACGATTTCCGATCTCAAGCCCGGCATGATCCTTGAGGGCGTAGTGACGAATGTCGCGGCCTTCGGCGCCTTCGTCGATGTCGGCGTGCATCAGGACGGGCTGGTGCATGTCTCCGCCATGAGCCGCAACTTCGTGAAAGACCCGCGCGAAGTCGCCAAGCCCGGCGACATCGTGAAGGTGAAGGTTCTCGACGTCGATGTTCCGCGCAAGCGCATTGGATTGACGATGCGGCTCGATGACGCCGCCGAACCGCGCAAGCCCGGTCAGCGGCAGGGCGACCAGATGACGCGCGGCCAGGAGCGTTTCGCGCGCCAGCCCGAGCGCAAGCAGGATGCCGGCGGCGCGCTGGCCGCGGCGCTCGCCAAGGCGCAGGCGCGGCGGGGCTAGAACACAGCCGGGACCGCGAGCCTTCGGCCGCAATCAATCGGCGTTGGGACATCGCGGCATGTGCCGGCCGGAGGCCGGCGGTCCCGGCGCCGATTCGCTTGCGCGTGTCGGTGCGCTATCTTGAGCCATGGAGGACAGCCGATGACGACGACCGAAGAGAAACGCTCGGCGTTTCGCGCGCTGCATGCCGAGGGATGCTTCGTCATTCCCAATCCGTGGGACGCCGGCAGCGCGCGCATGCTGCAGCATCTCGGTTTCAAGGCGCTCGCCTCGACGAGCGCGGGCTTCGCCTGGACGATCGGCCAGCCGGATTATCGCGTCAGCCGCGCCGCCGCGCTCGCGCATCTCGCGCTGCTCTCCGCCGCCGTCGACGTGCCGGTCAATGCGGATTTCGAATCCGGTTTCGCAGCCACGCCCGAGGGCGTCGCCGAGAGCGTGCAGCTCGCGATCGAGGCGGGGGTCTCCGGGCTTTCCATCGAAGACCGCGATCTCGAGCGCGGGCGGCTCTACGACACGGCGATGGCGCTCGAACGGCTGCGCGCGGCGCGCGCCGCGATTGTCGACAGCCTCGCTGATGTCCTGCTGGTCGCGCGCACGGAAATCCTGCTGATCGAGCCGGACGAAATCACGCGCGCCATCGACAGCCTTGTCGCCTTCGCGGACGCCGGCGCCGATTGCCTGTATGCGCCGGGCGTGCGCAAGCGCGAAGATATTGCGGCGATGGCGCGGGCGGTCGCGCCGAAGTCGCTCAACGTGCTGGCGATCGACCCGACCATGACGCTCGCCGAACTCGCCGATCTCGGCGTGCGGCGGATCAGTATCGGCGGCGCGCTCGCCCGCGTCGGCTGGGCGGCGACCGTCGCCGCCGCCAAGGAGCTTCGGGACGGCTCGTTCACGCCGCTCGCCGGCGGCATGCCGTCGAAAGAGCTCAATGGCGTGTTTGCGGGATTTCCCGCGTAGGCGAGCGTTTTCACGATTCCTCATGCTGAGGAGCGGGCGGAGCCCGCGTCTCGAAGCATGGCCGGATTATGCGCGGTGCGGCCATCCTTCGAGACGCGCTGCTACGCAGCGCTCCTCAGGATGAGGATTCGTGTATTGGCTCCGGTCTTCGTCCCCCATAAACTCGTCGCCAAATTCAGGGAGGACGCGCCGTGAACGAACACGTCGCCATCAAGTCGAACTACGATTTTGCAGCCGTGCGCGCTGCCATGCAGCGCTATGTCGACGGCGACATTCTCGCCGGCGTGTCGTGGGCGCTGCTCGAGGGGCGCGACATCGTCGACATGCAGGCGGTGGGCTTTTCCGATCGCGAGACGCAGGCGCCGTTGCGCTTCGACCACATCTTTCGCGCCTTCTCCAACACCAAGCTGGTCACGTCCTGCGCGATCATGCTGCTGGTGGAGGAGGGCAAGCTGCGGCTCGACGATCCGATCGAGGCCTACATTCCGCAGCTCGGCAACCGCCGCGTGCTGAAGGCGGGCGCGGCCGATATCGGCGACACGGAGCCTGCGCGGCGTTCGATCACGGTGCGCGATCTCCTGTCGCATCAGGCGGGGCTGAGCTACGGCATTTTCGATCCGGGAACGCCGATTTTCACAGCCTATAACGCGCGCAAGGTTCTCAATCCCTTGACGCCGCTGGCCGACATGATCGATCAGCTGGAGCAGCTGCCGCTGATCTTCCATCCCGGCGAGAACTGGGAATATTCGGTCGCCACCGACGTGCTGGGGCGGCTCGTGGAAGTCGTCTCGGGCCAGGCTTTCGACGCCTTCATCAAGGCGCGCATTTTCGATCCGCTCGGCATGGTCGACACCGGTTTCTATGCGCCGCCGGAAAAGCAGGACAGGCTCGTCGGCTATTACAAAGGGGCGGACCTGCTCGATCCCACGAAGCCCGGCCTGACGAAACTCGAGAACTCGCCTTATCCCGGCGCCTATCTCCAGCCGCTTCCGCGCCTCTCGGGGGGCGGCGGGCTGGTGACGACGATGTCGGACATGATCGCGCTTATACGCGCGCTGCTGCCGGGCGGGCCTCGTCTGCTCAAAGACGAGACGATCGACGAGATGATGCGCAACCAGTTGCCGGGCGGCCAGTGGATCCGCTTTGCGATGCTGGGCGCGATGCCCGGCAAGGCCTACGGTCTCGGCGGCGCGGTGACGGCCGAGCCAGGTCCGCTCGATCCGCCGTCGGCGGCTGGCGAATTCCAGTGGGGCGGGGTGGCCGGCACGCACTGGTTCATCAACCCACGCCAGAATGTCGCGGGCGTCGTCATGGCGCAGCGCTACATGGCCTTCTGGAACCCGTTCTTTTTCGATTTCAAGCGGCAGGCCTATGCGGCGATGAAGCGTTAAGGCGAGCGGGCGCGCGTAACCTTCCGTTCGCCCTGCGGCGCCGGCGCGCTTGCATCGGCGGCCTGCTTGCGGTCCTTTCGGGGCCGAAGCCTGAAGGAATCACGCATGGCCGCCAATATCGACCCGCGCGCCGGACAGATCGCCGACCCGCACCACCTGATCGACGTTTCACGCCTCGTCACAGCCTATTTCGCGGCCAAGCCCGATCCGGCCGAGCCGTCGCAGCGCGTCGCTTTCGGCACCTCGGGCCATCGCGGCTCGGCCTTCGATACGGCGTTCAACGAGAACCACATTCTCGCGACCTCGCAGGCCATCTGCGATTACCGACGCGCGAAAGGGATCGACGGGCCGCTGTTCGTCGGCGCCGATACGCATGCGCTGTCCGCGCCGGCGCTCGTCAGCGCGCTCGAAGTGTTTGCGGCCAATGACGTGACCGTTGTCATCGACGAGAAGAGCGGCTACACGCCGACGCCCGTCGTCTCGCACGCCATCCTCGCCTACAATCGGGGACGCACGGCGCATCTCGCCGACGGCGTCGTCATCACGCCTTCGCATAATCCGCCGCAAGACGGAGGGTTCAAATACAATCCGCCAAACGGCGGGCCGGCCGACGGCGACGTGACCGCCGTCATCGAGAAGAACGCCAACGCCATGCTGGCGGCGGGCATGGCCGGCGTGAAGCACGTGACTCTTGCGCGCGCGCTCGCCTCTGATTTCGTCAAGCGGCGCGACTACATCACGCCCTATGTGAACGATCTCGCTTCCGTGCTCGACATGGATGCGATCCGCTCGGCCGGCGTGAAGATCGGTATCGATCCGCTCGGCGGCGCGGCCGTGCATTACTGGGCGCCGATCATCGAGAAATACAGGATCGACGCGACGATCGTGAACGATCTGGTCGACGCCACCTTCCGATTCACGCCGCAGGACTGGGACGGCAAGATCCGCATGGATTGCTCCTCGCCCTTCGCCATGGCCAAGCTGATCGACCTGAAATCGAAATTCGACGTCGCCTTCGCCAATGACACCGACGCTGACAGGCACGGCATCGTGACGCGCTCGAGCGGGTTGATGAACCCGAACCATTATCTGGCGACGGCGATCGACTATCTGTTCCGCCATCGCCCGGAGTGGAGCGACAAGGCGGCGATCGGCAAGACGATGGTGTCGTCGTCGATCATCGACCGCGTCGCGCAGCGGCTGAACCGCAAGATGGTCGAGGTGCCGGTCGGCTTCAAATGGTTCGTCGACGGTTTGATCGGCGGCGATTTCGGTTTCGTCGGCGAGGAAAGCGCCGGCGCTTCGTTCGTGCGGCGCGACGGCTCCGTGTGGACGACCGACAAGGACGGGATCATTCTCGGCCTGCTGGCGGCCGAGATCACGGCGCGCACGGGCAAGGACCCCGGCGAGAATTACGCCGCGATCACGCGCGACCTCGGCGCGCCCTTCTATGCGCGCATCGACGCGCCGGCGAACGCCGCGCAGAAGAATGTGCTGAAGAAACTCTCGCCGGATCAATTCGGCGCGACGATGCTCGCGGGCGAAACGATCACGGCGAAACTCACCAAGGCGCCGGGCAATGGCGCGGATTTCGGCGGGCTGAAGGTCGTGTCGGAAAACGGCTGGTTCGCGGCGCGCCCCTCCGGCACGGAGGACGTCTACAAGATCTACGCCGAGAGTTTTCGCTCGACGGAACATCTGGCCGAAATCCAGAACGACGCGCGCGAGGCGTTGGCGCAGGTGTTCGCGGCGAGTGGGGCGGCGTGAAGGGCGTCGACCCCCTCACGCCGCAACGAGGCGTCAGCCCTTCACCGCGACGGCGCCGCCGAATTTCGCGCGCAGCTCGGTCTTGAGCAGCTTGCCGGTCGCGGTATGCGGCAGGCTCTCGACGAAGACGACATCCTCCGGCATCCACCATTTGGCGATGCGCGTCGACAGAAAGTCGAGGATCGATTCCTTGGTCGGATTGGCGCCGGGCTTGGGATGGACGAGCAGCAGCGGGCGCTCCTGCCATGTCGGATGCGGAATGGCGATGACCGCGGCCTCGAAGACGTCGGGATGCAGCAGCGCGAGATTCTCGATTTCGATCGAGGAAATCCATTCGCCGCCGGACTTGATGACGTCCTTGAGGCGATCGGTGAGCTGCACGTAGCCGTCGGGGTCGATGGTGGCGACATCGCCGGTGCCGAACCAGCCGTCGTCGTCGACGACCTTGCCGCCCTCGCCCTTGAAATAGCCCGAGATGACCCAGTTGCCGCGCACCTTGAGTTCGCCGATCGACTGGCCGTCGTGCGGCAGCGTCTCGCCGTCCTTGCCGACGAGTTTCAATTCGACGCCGCAGACCTGGCGGCCCTGCTTGACCTGCATGTCGACGATCTCGTCCGGCGTCGCATTCTCGTGCTTGGCGAGCGGCGAGCCGAGCGTGACGATCGGGCTGGTCTCGGTCATGCCCCAGGCGTGCAGCAGGAAGATGCCGAGGTCGTCGCGCACCTTCTGGATGGTGGCGCGCGGCGCGGCGGTGCCGCCGGAGAAGATCATCTTCAGCTTCAGTTTCGACAGGTCGAGCTTGCCCTTGTTGGCGTCGAGCCAGGCGAGGAAGTTCAGCCAGATCGTCGGAATGCCGCCAGCCTTGGTGCATTCTTCCTGCTCGAGCAGCGTGTAGATGCTCTCGGGGTCGAGCTTCGGCCCGGGCAGAACCAGTTTCGCCCCGCACATGGCGCAGGAGAAGGGAATGCTCCAGGCGTTGGCGTGGAACAGCGGCACGATCACCAGGATCGAATCCTTGGCCGAAAAGGCCATGCCGTCGGCGGCGCAGGCGGCGAAAGCGTGCAGCAGCGTCGAGCGATGGCTGTAGAGAACGCCCTTCGGATTGCCGGTCGTGCCCGAGGTGTAGCAGAGCGTGCAGGCGGTGTTCTCGTCGAACTGCGGCCAGACATAGTCGGGCGAGACCTCGGCGAGCAGCGTCTCGTAGCACAGGAGATTGCCGACCTTGACGGCGGGCAGGTCCCTGGCGTCGCACAGCGCGACCCATCCCTTCACCTTCGGCAGGTGCGGGGCGAGTTGCTCGACGAGGCCGACGAAGTCGAGATCGAAGAAGACGTAGCCGTCGTCGGCATGGTCGATGATGTAGACGAGCTGTTCCTGGAACAGCCTGGGATTGACCGTGTGCAGGACGCGGCCGGAGCAGGTGACGCCGTAATAGAGTTCGAGATGGCGCCACGAGTTCCAGGCGAGCGTGGCGACGCGGTCGCCATGGCCGACGCCCAGCTTGACGAGGGCGTTCGCCACGCGCTTGGCGCGCGTGGCGACTTCGCCATAGTTCGAGCGGTGGATGACGCCCTGCGGATCGCGCGAGACGATCTCGGTCTTGGCGTGCCAGGTCGCGACATAATCGACGATGTTGGAAATCAGCAGCGGGCGCTGCTGCATCAGGCCTAGCATGGCGTCCTCCTCTTGGATGTCCCCGTTAGTGAACTTCGACGGCGCGAACGATGTTCCATTTCGCGCCGTCGAATGTCTGGATCATCAGTTTCTTGATCGGCGAATAGTCGGTCGGCTTCGTGGAGTAGCTGACGCCGTCGAGAAGCGCCGGCGCCGCGATGCTCTTCATGCTGGTCGCCTTGGCGACGACATTCTCGGGGGTCAGATCATCGCCGCAGGCCTGCAGAAGCTTTTCGAGCGTCACGACCCAGGAATAGGCGCTGAAGCCGATTTCGTTCAGCGGGTCTTCGCCCGGCAGGTATTTCTGCATGAAGGCCTTGTAGGCGACGACGCCGGGATCGTTGGCGTTGGCCGGATCGCCGGAGCGCTTGGTGCCGCTCGCGGTCATGATGCCCTTGGCGTTGTCGAGGCCGGCGGCCCGCAGCACCGGCTGGCCGACCGAATTCGACACGACGATGTGCAGCGGCTTCCAGCCGATCTCGGTCAGCTTCTTCATGACCTGCGCGGTCGTCTTGCCGAGGCTGGCGTCGAGCAGCACGTCGGCGCCGCTCGCCTTCAGCGCGAGGATCTGCGAATCGACGGTGGGATCGATCGCCTCGAAGGTCGCCTCCTTGACGATCATAGTCGCGGCCTTGGGCCCAAGTTTCGCCTTGAAGCCCTTGATGTAGTCGCGGCCGAAATCGTCGTTCTGCATCAGGATAGCGACCTTGGCGTCCGGCTTCTCCTCCATCAGATATTGCGCGTAGACCTCGCCCTCGGTCGAATAGACCTGCAGGATCGGCGTCGTCCATGGGAAATTCCGGGGATCGTTGAACTTCGAGGCGCCGGTCGACAGCATGAGCTGCGGCACCTTCTTGGACTTGAGATATTTCTGCACCGCCGATTGTCCGGCCGTGCCCGAGGAGCCGAACATGAAGAGTACGCCGTCGCTCTCCACCAGCTTGCGCGTCTGCTCGACGGTCTTCGGCGGCGAGTAGGCGTCGTCGAGCGAGATCAGGTTGATCTTGCGCCCGTTGATCCCGCCCTTTTCGTTGACCATCTGAAAGTAGGCGGAATGCACGCGGCCCATGATGCCGTAGATCGAGACGGGGCCCGAATAGGGCATGGTCTGGCCAATCTTGATCTCGGTGTCGTTCGCGCCCTGCGGCCCGTATTTTTTCTGCGCGGTCGCCGGCGCGGCGAACGCGAGTGCGGCGGCGAGCGCCAGCGCTGTGATCGATGCTTTCATGACGTCCTCCCTCTGTGGTCATCCTCCCTCTCCCGTGGAACGGGAGAGGGTGGCCCTGCGAAGCAGGGTCGGGTGAGGGCGCCGCGACGACCACTGTTGATTGCCGCGGCGCCCTCATCCGTCACGCCTTCGGCGCGACACCTTCTCCCGCGCCGCGGGCAGGCTTCGCCTCAAACGATCCTGCTCTTCTTGTCGCCCCAGTAGCGGTCGCGCAGCAGGCGCTTGTAGAGCTTGCCAGTCGGCAGGCGCGGCAGCTCCTCGGCGAAGTCGATGGAGCGCGGAACCTTCTGGCGCGACAGATGCTGGCCGCAGAAGTCGATCAGCTCCTTCTCGAATTCCGGTCCGATCGCGACGCCGGGCATGGGCTGGACGACCGCCTTCACCTCCTCGCCGAGATCGACATTGGGCACGCCGAACACGGCGGCGTCGGCGACCCTGGGATGGGTGATCAGCAGGTTCTCGCATTCCTGCGGATAGATGTTCACGCCGCCGGAGATGATCATGAAGGTCGCGCGATCCGTGAGATAGAGATAGCCGTCATCGTCGACATAGCCGACATCGCCGACTGTGCTCATCGTGCCGTCCGGCGAACGCGTCTCCTTGGTCTTTTCGGGATCGTTGAAATATTCGAACGGCGAGCCCGACTTGAACCAGAGCGTGCCGGACTGGCCATTGGGCACCGGATTCATCTCCTCGTCGAGCACATGCAGGTCGCCCATGATCAACTTGCCGACGGTGCCGCGGTGGGCGAGCCATTGCGGCGTGTCGCAGGCGGTGAAGCCCATGCCTTCGGTCGCGCCGTAATATTCGTGGATGATCGGCCCCCACCATTCGATCATCTGTTCCTTCACCTGCACGGGGCAGGGGGCTGCGGCGTGGATGGCGATCTCGAGCGACGACACGTCGTATTTCTTGCGCACCTCGTCCGGCAGTTTCAGCATGCGCGAGAACATGGTCGGCACGAGTTGCGTGTGCGTGACCTTGTATTGCTCGACCAACTGCAGGTAGTGCTCGGGATCGAAGCGCTCCATCACGATCACCTTCGCGCCCTTGGAGATCGCGAGATTGACCGCGGCCTGCGGCGCCGAATGATAGAGCGGCGCCGGCGAGAGGTAGATCATGCCCTCGCGATAGCGCCAGAGGTTGTCGAGAAATTCGAACAGCGGCAGGCGCTGCTCCGGCGGCTGTTCGGGCAGGGGGCGCAGAATGCCCTTCGGCCGGCCCGTTGTGCCCGAGGAATAGAGCATGGCCGTGCCGAGATACTGGTCTGCGATCGGCGTCGAGGGAAATCTTTTCGTGGCTTCCTCGAGGTTCAGCACTTTGTCGCCGTCGCCGGGGCCGTCGACGATCAGCGTCAGTTCGACCTTCGGGCAATCCTTCAGCGCCTCCATCGCCACGTCCCGCTTGGCCTGCGACGTGATCAGGATCTTCGCCTCGCAATTGTTGACGATATAGGCGAGCTCCTCCGGCGTCAGGAAGGAATTGACGCAGGTGAAGTAATAGCCCGAACGCTCGCCGACGCCGCAGCATTCGACGTAGCGCGCATTGTTCTCCATGAAGACGGCGTAGTGATCGAGCCGCTTCATGCCACGCGCGCGGAAGAGATGCGCAAGGCGGTTCTCGCGCGCTTCCAGTTCGCGATAGGTGATCGTCTCGCCGGAGGAAGCCATGATGATGGCCGGCTGATCGGCCTTCGTCGTGGCGTAGACGCCTGGATACATTTTGTCCTCCCGTTTTCTTGGGCGCCAGTCTAGGCGGGAACCGGGGCCAGCGGAAGTCGTCCGACAATTCCGTATGGTGAAAATCGCAGAGGCGCCATCCGCCTGTTGATGCGGCGTTCTGCGGCTTTGACAGCGCCGGTCCGAACGCCTAGGCAGACGTCACAAAACTGTCACCCGATGGTCATGAAGAGGGCTGCGATGCTCGGCTGGTTTCAGAAGCTGATGCCCCGCGAAGACAATTTCTTCGACATGTACATGCGCCACATGGCGACGGTGACGGCGGGCGCCGTCGAATTGCGCGGCCTGTTGCGCAGGGAGGGCGATTTCGCGGCGCATGCCTCGGAGATTGGGCGACAGGAACGGCTTGCTGACGAAATCATGCGCGAAATGCTGCTGGCGGTGCGGCGCACCTTCATCACGCCGTTCGACCGCTCGGATGTCGCCGGCCTCGGCACCGCGCTCGACGACGCCATCGATCAGATCCAGCGTTGCGCCAAGAAGATGGACCTGTTCGACATGCGCTCCTTCGAGCCGAAGATGGTCGAAATGGGCGAGGTGATCGTCGAGGCGTCCGAGCTGGTCGGGCGCATGGTCGCCATGCTGCCGGACATGCGCGCCAACAATGCGCGGATTTCCGCGCTCAACGTCCAGATGGCCAAGCTCGAGGAAAAAGCCGACGAGTTACACGACCAGGGCGTGAAGGCGCTCTATCTGGCGCACCGCACCGCCGATCCGATGGCCTATGTCGTGGGCGGCGAGATCTACGACCATCTGGAAAAGGCGGTAGACCGGCTGGAGGACATCGCCAACCGGATCGTCGATATCGTGATCGAGCATATGTGAGCCGGCCGCCTTGACCGCCACACTCTCCGTCCTCGTCTTTCTCATCATCGTCGCGCTGGTCTTCGACCTGCTGAACGGCTTGCACGACGCCGCGAATTCCATCGCCACAATCGTCTCGACGCGCGTGCTGCGGCCGCAATTCGCGGTAGCCTGGGCGGCCTTCTTCAATTTCATCGCCTTCCTGTTCTTCGGCCTGCATGTCGCGCAGACCGTGGGCACCGGGATCGTCGCGCCCTCGATCGTCGACGATCACCTGATCTTCGGCGCGCTGATGGGCGCGATCTCGTGGAACCTGATCACCTGGTGGGCCGGCATTCCCTCCAGTTCCTCGCATGCGCTGATCGGTGGGCTGGTCGGGGCGGGCGTCGCCAAGGGCGGGCTGTCGGCAATCGTCTGGGCGGGCCTCACCAAGACGGCAGTCGCCATCGTCGGCTCGCCGCTGGTCGGCTTCATCCTCGCGCTGTTCCTGGTGCTGGCGGTCTCCTGGATTTTCGTGAAAGCCTCGCCAGTCGCGGTCGACCGCTATTTCCGCAGCCTGCAATTCGTCTCGGCCTCGCTCTATTCGCTGGGCCACGGCGGCAATGACGCGCAGAAGACCATGGGCATCATCGCGGTGCTGCTGTTCACGCACGGCCAGACGGGCGGCCAATTCCACGTGCCCTTGTGGGTGGTGCTCGCCTGCCAGACAGCGATGGGCCTCGGCACCTTGTTCGGTGGCTGGCGCATCGTTCACACGATGGGCTCGCGCATCACGCGGCTCCAGCCCGTGCAGGGTTTTTGCGCGGAAACCGGCGGCGCGCTGACCCTGTTCGGTGCGACCGCGCTCGGCATTCCCGTCTCGACCACGCATACGATCACCGGTTCGATCATCGGCGTCGGCGCAGCGCGGCGCATGTCGGCGGTGCGCTGGAGCGTGGCGCAGAACATTGTCGTCGCCTGGGTCGTCACGCTGCCGGCGGCGGCGCTGATCGGCGCCCTGTTCTACTGGATCGCGACGCTGATCTTCTGATCCGTTCCGCTCAGCGAACCAATCCGCCGCGCAGGGCTCATGACCGCCATGCGGGAAGGGCCTTTCGCATTTCGGATTTTCGCGTATTGTGCCTGCCGATTTAAGCGGACGATTAAATCGTGATCCGCATCGGGAGGCAGTCAGGGATGGAACTCAACAACCAGATTTCGGCCGTCGTGACTGGCGGCGCCTCGGGCCTCGGCGCGGCGACGGTCCGCATGCTGGCGGCGCACGGCGTTAAATGCGCTATCTTCGATCTCAACGAAGAGCTCGGCGAAAAGCTCGCCAAGGAAGTCGGCGGCGTCTTCTGCAAGGTCAACGTCGCCTCGACTGAAGACGTCGACGCGGGCTTCGCCAAGGCCCGTGCCGCTAACGGCCAGGAGCGCATTCTCGTCAATTGCGCGGGCGTCGGCGGCGGGGCGTCGAAGACCGCCTCGATCGACCGCGAGACCAAGAAGCCGAAGGAATATCCGCTCGACAATTTCGAGCGCATCATCAATGTCAACCTGATCGGAACGTTCCGCTGCATCACCAAGGCGGCCGCCGGCATGCTGAACCTGCCGGTGCTGCCCTGCGGCGACCGCGGCGCGATCGTCAACACCGCGTCGGTCGCTGCCGAGGACGGCCAGATCGGCCAGGTCGCCTATACCGCCTCGAAGGCCGGCGTCGTCTGCATCACGCTGGTGGTGGCGCGCGATCTCTCGGATTCGCAGATCCGCTGCAACACGATCCTGCCAGGCATTTTCGACACGCCGCTCTTGGCGCGCGCGCCGGAGAACGTGAAGGCGGGGCTCGCCGCCATGGTGCCGCATCCCAAGCGCCTCGGCCGCGCCGAAGAATATGCGCAGCTCGCGCACACCATGATCACCTGCGGCTATTTCAACGGCGAGGACGTGCGCCTCGACGGCGCGATCCGCATGGCGCCGCGGTGAACATCAAAAAAGCCCTCACCCTGAGGAGCAATGCGCAGCATTGCGTCTCGAAGGGCGAGGGCGCCACTGGAGCATGCTTCGAGACGCCGCCTTCGGCGGCTCCTCAGCATGAGGGATTGGTAATTCCGGACAAGAACACGAAAGGAAACACCCAATGAACGAAGCCTGGATCATCGATGCGTGCCGCACGCCGCGCGGCATCGGCAAGGCCGGCAAGGGCGCGCTGTGGGACGTGCATCCGCAGCAGCTCGGCTCGACCGTGCTCAAGGCCATCGCCGAGCGCAACAAGCTCGACACGAAGGAAGTCGGCGACATCATCTGGGGCACGGCTTCGCAGGTCGGCCAGCAGGGCGGCGATCTCGGCCGCATGTCGGCGCTCGACGCCGGCTACGACGTGAAAGCGTCGGGCATCACCATCGACCGTTTCTGCGGCTCAGGCATCAGCGCGGTGAATTTCGCCGCCGCCTGCATTATTTCCGGCATGGAAGACCTCGTCATCGGCGGCGGCACGGAAATGATGTCGATGACGGGGCGCCGCGACGGCCCGATGATCATGGACCAGGGCAATATGCGCCTGCGCCTGCATCACCCGCAGACCCATCAGGGCGTGTGCGCCGACGCGATTGCGACGCTCGAAGGGATTTCGCGCGAAGCTCTTGATGAAGTGGGCTACATCTCGCAGCAGCGCGCCGATGTCGCGATCAGGGAAGGGCGCTTCAGCAAGTCGCTCGTGCCGGTCTACAAGGAAGACGGCACGCTGGCGCTTGACCGCGACGAATATCCGCGTCCGCAGACGACGCGCGAGGGCCTTGCCGCGCTCAAGGCGGCCTTCCCCGCGCTCGCCAATGCGCCGCTCGACGAGAGGGGCACGACCTATCTGTCGCTGATCAAGCAGGCCTATCCGGACCTCGAGATCGAGTACAAGCATCACGCCGGCAATTCCTCGGGCGTGGTCGATGGATCTGGCGCGGTGCTGCTCGCCTCCTCGGATTATGCGAAGGCCCACGGCATGAAGCCGCGCGCGAAAATCCGCGCGATGGCGAATATGGGCGACAGCCCGGAACTGATGCTGAACGCGCCGGTGCCGGCCGCGAAGAAAGTGCTCGAGAAAGCCGGTCTCAAGAAGGAGGACATCGACCTCTGGGAGATCAACGAAGCCTTCGCGGTCGTGGCGGAAAAATTCATGCGCGACCTCGATCTGGATCGTGAAAAAGTGAACGTCAACGGCGGCTCCATCGCGCTCGGCCATCCGATCGGCGCGACCGGCGCGATCCTGATCGGCACGGTGCTCGACGAACTCGAGCGGCGCGGCAAGCAGTTCGGCCTCGTGACGATGTGCGCGGCCGGCGGCATGGCGCCGGCGGTCATCATCGAGCGGATGTGATCGATGCTCCCTTCTCCCGCGAAGCGGGAGAAGGCGTCATGCGAAGCATGACGGATGAGGGCGGCGCCGAAACGGCAATGATCGTTGCGATCGCGAGGCCCTCACCCGACCCCTGCTGCGCAGGGGCCACCCTCTCCCGTTTCACGGGCAAGGGGAGAGCGCCCTTCATTTCCCCTCGATCGCCGAAACGCTGATCAGGCGATGGAAGAAGCGGATGATCTCGGCATAATTGTCCACGCCGATACGCTCGTTGGTGCCGTGGAAGCGCGCGAGATCGCCCGGGCCCGCACGAACAGGCACGAAGCGGTAGACATTGGTCGTCAGCCCGCTCATCTGCCGCGAATCCGTGCCGGCGATCACGAGGCCCGGCGCGACGACGGCTTCCGGCATGGTCTCGCGGATCGTGCGCTCGATCAGCCTGTAGGCGTCGCTGTCGGCCGGCGAGACAGGCGACGCCTCGCGGCTGACGCCGACCGCCGCGACTTTCAGCAGCGGATTGCCGATCGTATAGCGCACGTGATGCAGCACGCTCTCGATGCTGTCGCCGGGCGCGTTGCGGAAATTGACGATCGCTTCCGCCTTGCCCGGCAGAACGTTCGATTTCTCACCGGCGTTGAAGACGGTCAGCGCGGTCGAGGTGCGCATCATCGCCGCGGAGGCCGGCGACTTTTCCAGAGCCTTGCGCGCCAGAGGCGCGGCGATCCAGAGATTGGAGAGAACGAGACGGTTGAGCCCGCCCATTTCGGGCGCGAGCGCTTCCAGCGAGGCGCGCGCCACGCCCTCGAGACGCGAGGGCATCTGATGCGCCTCGAGTTTGGCGAGCGCTTGCGCCACCTCGCCGATGCGGCTAGCGGCCGGCGGCATCGACGAATGGCCGGGCGCGCCTTCCGCGGCGATCGACACGGTCGTCGATCCCTTTTCCGCAAGGCCGATCAGCGCGATCGGCTTTGCGACGCCCGGGATGACGCCGGACGTGACGATCATGCCTTCGTCGATCACGAATTCCAGTTTCACGCCGCGCTGATCGAGCAGTTTCGCGATCTGCGTCGCGCCGCGCGGGCCGCCGACTTCCTCGTCGTGGCCCGACGCGATGTAGATCGTGCGCTTGGGCTGCGCGCCCGCGCTCGCCAGTTTCTCGACCGCTTCCAGCACAGCGAGCAGATTGCTCTTGTCATCCCAGGCGCCGCGGCCCCAGACGAAGCCGTCGGCGATGTCGCCGCTGAAGGGTTCGTGCGCCCAGTTCTTCTCGGTGCCCGGCGCGATCGGCACGACGTCCTGATGCGCCATCAGCATGATCGGCTTCAGCGCGGCGTCGGAGCCCTGCCAGGTGTAGAGCAGGCTGAACTGGCCGACTTTTTCGCGCTTCAGCACGCGATGCGCGGCGGGATAGGATTTTTCGAGATAGTCGTGCAGCGCGAGAAATTCGTCGGCGCTCGCATCGGGCTTGCCGTCCCAGGAAATCGTCCTGAAACGCACGGCGCCGGCGAGACGCCTGGCCGCGGCGTCCGTATCGACCTCGATCTTCGGCGCCGATGCGATGATGGTCCTGGTCCTACCGTCACGCGACGCGCGCCCGACCATGATCGCGACGAGCACGCCGATGACAAGCGTGAGAACGCCGAGCGTCCGAAAGATCCATTTCATCTGCGCTTCGCTCCGGTTCGATTGTGGCGCGACATTGACCGGCGCCGCCCGCGTGATCAAGCGGGCCCGCCTTGACAGTGATAGGAAAATATGCATAGATGAGACGTCTTCGTGCAACGGACGCTCTTGTAGCGTTCAGGACGTTTTCCTGATCGGAAACGTCCGCGGAAGCCGGCCTTCAACATGCCGGCCGCTCGGGGAGCGAAGGCCGCGTTTGCGGGCATGATGAGCCCGCGCGCGGCGGCCCAAGCCAGGCCATCCCGACGCGTCGCCCTCGCGTAACGGCTAGCGGAGGTTAGATACAGGGTCGTCCTCCGGGGGTGCGCCAGGAGCAAGCCTCAAACTTCGCGTGAAAGGCGCGGGAGCAATCCTGTCGCCGGGGACGCTCGCCATTCAGCGGGCCGATCGGATTTGAGCTCTCCCTTCCTGCTCACAAGGCCTTGCCGGCCTCCTGCCGGAAGGCGGGCGTCCCGCGCCCTCCGGGGCGAAATGGATGTGCAACCCTGCGTCCGGTGGGATGGCGGGGATGTTTGCGTTTGCGCCGCGCTGGTCGTTGGCGCCTTCTCCCCGCCAGCGGGGAGAGGGAGAGCGCTATCCCATCATCCCCAGCGCGCGGGCAAAGAAATCCGGCCCGCCGAAATTGCCGGACTTCAACGCGAGTTGCAGCGCGCCGTGCGGGCCGCCGACCGTGCGCAGCACCGGCACGCCGGGCGCGATTTCCGGGCCGACCAGGAAGGCTGGAATCTGCAGACGGTCGACCGCGGCGCCTGAGGTCTCGCCGCCGGCGATCACCAGCCGCTTCACGCCGCGCGACACGAGTTCGGTCGCGATGCGCGACGTCGCCTGTTCGATCGCGTGGCCGGCCGCGTCGCGTCCATATTTCGCCTGTACGCGCGCAACAGCGTCGGGCGCGGCGCTGGCGGCGATGGCGAGCGGGCCTTGTGCGATGCGTTCGCCGGCCCAGGCGAGGGCGCGTGAAATCTCCGCGTCGCCCTGCATCAGCGCATCGGTGTCGAGACGCAGCACGGGCATGGATTTTTCGGCGATGGCGAGCTGCTCCAGCGTCGCCTTCGAGCAGGAGCCCGCGACGATGGCGCTGAGCCCGCCGACGGGATCGAGCTTCGCTTCGTGCTTGGCGCCGCTGGTCGCCAGCGCGCGCGCGAGGCCGAGGCCGAGGCCGGATGCGCCGGTCGATACGGGCGATTGCAGCGCGGCGCGGCCGAGCGTCTCGAGATCGGATTCGAAGACGGCGTCGGCGATCGCCGCGCCAAAACCCTTCGCGCTCATGTCGGCGAGCGCTGCAGCCACGGCGTCGGCGCCGCGCGAAACCGTCGCGAGATCGACGAGGCCGACCGGCGCTTTCGACTGCCGCGCCAGCACACGCGCGAGATTGGCGTCGTGCATCGGATTGAGCGGATGATCCTTCAGCGGGCTCTCGCTCAGCAGTTCGCCATTGACGAAGAGATGACCGAGATAGACGGAGCGGCCGGTCTCGGGAAAGGCGGGCGTGACGATGACGGCGCCGGCTTTCGCGTCCGCCCGGAACGCTTCCGTCACCGGGCCGATATTGCCGGCGTCGGTCGAATCGAAGGTCGAGCAGATCTTGTACATGACATGGCGCGCGCCGCGCGCTGTCAGCCACGCGCGCGCATTTCGCGCCGCGCTCACGGCCTCGGCGGCGGCGACCGAGCGGATCTTCAGTGCGACCACGACGGCGTCGACATCGGGCAGCGGTAGTTCGTCCGGCGGCGCGCCAATCGTCTGCACGGTGCGCAGGCCGTTCTTGGAGAAGGTGTTGGCGAGGTCGGAGGCGCCCGTGTAATCGTCGGCGACCGCGCCGAGCAGGATCGGCATAGTTCAGCTCCGGCCGTAGGGCTTGAACCAGGCGAGCCCGTCGACCGTCGGCCCGCGCGGATTGTATTCGCAGCCGACATAGCCATCGTAGCCGAGACGATCGAGTTCCGCGAACAGGAAGGGATAGTTCAGTTCCTCGCCATCAGGCTCGTTTCGCGAGGGAACGCTGGCGATCTGTACGTGGCCGACGATCGGCATCAGGCGGCGCAGCGCCATCGTCACGTCGCCGTGCATGATCTGGCGATGGTAGATGTCGAATTGCAGCTTGACGTTGGGCATGCCGGCGTCGGCGATGATCTTTTCCGCCAAATCGAAATCGTCGAGGAAATAGCCAGGCATGTTGCGCCGGTTGATCGGTTCGATCAGCAGATCGAGGCCGGCGTCGGCCAGGCGCGCGCGGCGAGTTCGAGCGCGCCCTGATAGGTGACCAGGGCCTTCACGTCGGCGGAGGAGGCGAGGCCCGCCATCATGTGCAGGCGCTTGACGCCGGTCGCCGCCGCATAGTCGAGCGCACGGTCGACGCTCGTCTTGAATTCCTCGGCGCGCCCCTTCAGCGCCGCAAGCCCGCGCTCGCCCGCCGCGAAATCGCCGGGCGGCAGGTTGAACAGGGCCTGCGTCAGATTGTTGCGCGTCAGCCGCGCGGCGATGTCGTCTGGCGAATGGTCGTAGGGGAACAGATATTCGACCGCCTCGAAGCCTGCCGCCGCCGCCGCGTCGAATCGGTCGAGGAAATCGTGCTCCGTGAACATCATGGAGAGATTGGCGGCAAATCTGGGCATGGCTCCCTCCGGGGCGGCGCGCATCGTCACGCTGCGAGCGCGACGCGGCTGTGCAGCCGCTTGTTGCGCCCATTATGCCGGAGGATATCGATTGCAGTCGAGTTGGGGGGAAGAATGGTAGCGGAGGAGGGACTCGAACCCCCGACACAAGGATTATGATTCCTCTGCTCTAGCCGGCTGAGCTACTCCGCCACGCGACGGCGCGCCTGAAGGCTTCGCTGTCGAGCGCGGCGATATAGGCCGCGCCCTTGCCGGGTGTCAAGGTTCGCCCGCCGCGAGCCCTTTGGCGAAGGTCGCGCCGTCGTTGAGGCCCAGTTGGTAGGCGGCATTGAGGCCGGCGGCGTCGGTCACCGTGAACTTGTTGACGCGGATCGGTTCGGACGGGCGCACGACCGTGCGCAGCGCGGTCGATTCGAGCGGCCGGGCGGAGCGCGTCGAGAGCACGAGTGTGCGGGCGCCGCGGCTTCAGCCTCCGCCAGCCGGATCAGCGGGGGATTGTCGACCAGGCCGCCATCGAGCGCCGCGCGGCCATTGACCTGGCCGATCGGCATGAACGGCGGGACGGCGGCCGTCGCCATCAGGGCGTCGGCGAGTTCGGACGGAGAGCGCGCGGCATGGGTCGACAGCCAGTCGGGCTTAAGGCCGAGGTAGAGGCCGGCGCGCGAATGGGCGGCGCCGGTGATCGTCTTCTCGACCTGATAGGCGCCGATCGAGGAGAGCGCCGCGAGCGCCCCCGGCATCCAGGCGGGGGGATGGGCGACCTGGATGAGGATTTCGGGCGCGCGGCGCAAGGCGGCGAGTTCGGCTTCGCCAAAGGTTTCCGCGATCAGGGCGCGATACAGGTCGCCGACCAGAAAGGGCGAACGGCCGCGCGCCAGCTGCGTCCAGTCGAGGCCGCTGCGCGTCTCGGCGCAGGCGCGAAAGACCCGCTCGCGCACGCGGTCGCCGGCGCCGATGAGCGAAAAGCATGCCTGGAATGCGCCGGCGGAGACGCCGACGACGAAACGCGGCCTTTGCGGGCGCAGCGCGGTCAGAGCGTCCCAGAAGCCGCCCTGCCAGTAGCAGCGGGCGCCGCCGCCAGCGAAGGCGACGGCGGCGAAATCGCCTTGCGCCGGTTCGGCGGGGCTGTCGGTGCTGGACGCGGGCATGGGCGATGCCTACCGCGCTGCGAAATGCGTGTCGAGATTTGAGCGCGGGGCTTGGCCTGCGACGTCGAGACGCTATTGTGTCGCCCGACGCCGGCCGAGGCCGAGCAAGAATTCACGGGAGCGAAACATGCGCGACTATCTGAAGTTCTACATCGACGGCAAATGGGTGGATCCGGTTGCGGCGAAGACGCTCGACGTCATCAATCCGGCCACCGAAGCCGTCGCCGGCCGCATTTCGCTCGGCGGCGCCGAGGATGTGGACCGCGCCGTCAAGGCCGCCCGCAAGGCTTTCGAGAGCTGGTCGCAGACCTCGCGCGAAGAACGCATGGACCTGTTCATGCGCATCATGGCGGAGTTGAAGAAGCGCCACGAGGATATGGCCAAGGCCATTACGGAAGAAATGGGCGCCCCGGTGTGGCTGGCGCAGCGCGCGCAGGCGGCCATGGGCGCGGCGCATTTCGGCACGGCGCTCAACGTGCTCAAGACCTACAAGTTCGAGGAGCCGCAGCGCGGCACGACGCTGATCGTCAAGGAGCCGATCGGCGTCTGTGGTTTCATCACGCCGTGGAACTGGCCGCTCAACCAGATCGCCTGCAAGGTCGCGCTGGCGCTGGCGGTCGGCTGCACCATGGTGCTGAAGCCTTCCGAGATCGCGCCCTTCTCGGCGCAGATTTTCGCCGAGATCATGGACGCGGCTGGCGTGCCGGCCGGCGTGTTCAACATGATCAATGGCGACGGGCTGGGCGTCGGCGCCGCCATCTCGTCGCATCCGGGCGTCGACATGGTGTCCTTCACCGGCTCGACCCGCGCGGGTATCGAGGTCGCCAAGAACGCCGCGCCGACGATCAAGCGCGTGCATCAGGAACTCGGCGGCAAGAGCCCGAACATCATCCTCGAAGACGCCGACATGAAGACGGCGATCACTGGCGGCGTGCGCTCGGTGATGACCAATTCCGGCCAGTCCTGCAACGCGCCGACGCGCATGCTGGCGCCGAAATCGAAGATGGCGGAAGTCGTCGCCATCGCCAAGGCGGCGGCGGAAGCGACCACGGTCGGCGATCCCAACGGCAATGCGCAGATGGGACCCGTCGTCTCCGAGGTCCAGTGGAACAAGATCCAGGGCCTGATCAAGAAGGGCATCGAGGAAGGCGCGACGCTGGTCGCCGGCGGCCCCGGCAAGCCGGAAGGGCTGGACAAGGGCTATTACGTCAAGCCGACGATCTTCGCCGACGTGACGCCTGATATGACGATCGCCAGGGAAGAAATCTTCGGGCCGGTCCTCTCGATCATGCCCTATGACAATGTCGACCAGGCCGTGCAGATCGGCAACGATACGGAATATGGCCTTGCGGCCTATGTCTCGGGCGGAGATTTCGAGAAGGTGCGCGCGGTGGCTTCGCGGATGCGCGCGGGCCAGGTGTCGCTCAACGGCGCCGGTCCAGACATGATGGCGCCGTTCGGCGGCTACAAGCAGTCCGGCAATGGTCGCGAATGGGGCGACCACGCCTTCGCCGAATTCCTCGAGACCAAGGCGATCATCGGCGTGCCGAAGCTCGAGGCGGCGGAATAGACCGCGCACCGCAGGCCGACCTCAGGACCCGACGAAGTCCTGAGCGTCGGCCAGCGAGGGAAAAAGACGCGGTCCGAGCAGCGTATCGACGATGACGGACCCGTCGTCATGCTCGATGAAAGGACGATCGCCGATCACGCCACGCCGCGACCGCGCCGGCGGTGGTGGCCGCGCCGGTTCGTCGCGGCGTTGCGCAGAGCGAGCGAGGGCGGCGGCGAAAAACGAATCCAGCGCGCCGAAGCCGGCGCGCAGCGCATCGAGAATGAGCAGGGTTGCGCCGGTCATGAGCAGGGCGACGGCGATGACGAGAGCGACGGCGAGCGCGCCGTCGTCGCGCGGCGCGCCGAGCGTCAGCCTGGAGACCGCCAGAGCGATGAGCGCCGCCCAGCCGAAGGCGCCGGCGAAAACGCCCGCCCGTCGCAAGCGTGTAGTTGTCGCCGAACCCTTGGCCCTCATTTGCGAATCTCGTCCTTAGAGACGTAGTTGAATTCCTGGACGAGGATTTCCCGCACCAGTTCCGGTGGCACGCGCTCGGTGACGCGGGCTCTGAGTGTGTCGATGATTCTGGTGAGATCGGCGCGTTGCAGCTTGCGGAAGTCCACCTTTTCCTCGGCGTAGAGAAGACGGAACGCCTCGTCGAGAATGACGCCGTCCGGCGCGACCGTGGCCGCCTTCAATGCGGCGGCTTCGCCGGTATAGGCGAATTGAGCGACGACATAGCCTTGCACATGTCCTGCCGCGAGAATGGGAACATTGATGATGCGGGTCTTACGCTGTTCGAGCGCCTGAGGGGCCTTTGCCGCAGCGGATTGCGCGCGCTGCGCCTTCCAGCGAGCGACGCCGAAACTGGTCGACAGGGTGAGGATGGAGACCCAAAGCGCCAGAAGGAGCGGCTTGATCAATAGACCGCGCCCCTACGCGACGCGGCGGCCGAATAGGTGCGGTCGGATTCCTCTTCCGCGATCGCCTTCATAATGATCGCCGATACCTGCCGGGCCGCATTGACGTGACAGCGCAGCGTCTTCTGGTTGCGGATGATCGCGTCCTTCAGGTCGCGTAGCGCCGCGATCACTTCCGCATCGCGCAACGGGCGCACGAATGCGGGCGCGCGACGCGACAGTTCGAGCAGGCACAAATCTTTGCGGTGACGAAATTCGCCGTGGTCAATACGGCCGCCGCTCGACAGGGCCGCCGTTTCCTCGTCGATCGTGGCCTGCGTGCGACGGATCACGCGAAGCAGGCCGTCGCGTGGCGGTTCCGCGCTGTCGTTCTCGTCGATCCTGCCGCCGGGCGGATGATTCATGACTCAGGTCTCCAGCGTCGGCAGCGGCATCGTTCCGCTTGGCGGGGCGGCCACGCGTAACGCGGGGGCGTTCCCGCCGGCGTGCGAGGCGCGAAACACGGACGCCGACACGCAATCCGCGAGTTGTTGCGCAAGCATCGAGGTCCAGACAGCCGAAGCGGAGCTCTTCGACCCCATTGCCGCGCCGAGCTTCGGCATGAGCGTCTCGAAGGTTTTCTGCAGCAGCACGCCGCCCAGCGCGCGGTAGGCCATTGCGGACGGATCGCTGGATTCGTCCTGCCTTGCCAGCGCCTTCTTCACACCCTGCGCGACAGTTGGCGCGGCGCCCGTGGCGGGTCTTGGAATATGTCGATCTCCGGGATCGACCAGCTTCGCGAATTCGCCGGCGTCTTGGGATGCGAAAGATTCGAGTCTGCGCCGGGCCGCCAGCGCGCGTTGCGGATCGGCGGCCGCCGCAACTTCCGAGATGATGTCGCCTGAGACCGCTAGCACATGAAAGCTCCGAAGGATCAGAGCTTAGTCTCGTCGGGCTTGCCGCAAGCTGACGCGCTTGCCGAGCCGAGCCGGATTTCTTCCAGACTTCGTCGTTGCGCTTGATCCTCGAACTCGCTTCGAATTCTCCCGAGCGCGCGCGCGGCGGCGCGGGCGCGTTTCTCGGCGGCAAGACGCTGTTCGTTCTCGGCGTCGAGCCGCGCGACGATTTCCATGCGCTCGCGCGCGATCGACGCGAGACGGCGTGACGCCATATGCTGCAGCCTTTCGTTACAGCCCTCGGGCGCGCCCAGCAGGTCGAGGATCGCTTGTTCCTGTCTGTCGAGCGCCGCCGTCTCGCCGGCCAGCCGAGCGCGGCGCGCCTGAATGGAGTTTTGCAGAACGTCGAAGAGCCGGACGACGCGCGCCAATCGAACGTGCCGGTCGCGCATGGCCTACATTCGTCCGAGCCAGTGTCGGAAGTCCGCCAGGAACTGCGTCGAAATATCGACCCAGGCGATGGACAGGAGGACGAGGCCGCCGAACAGAACGATCGGCGCGGCCACGAAATAGATCGCGATCTGCGGCGTGATCTTGTTGACCAGCGCAAAGGCGAAGTTGGAGACGATTCCATAGATGAGAAATGGCGAGGCCAGGCGAAAGCCGATCGAGAAACCGAAAGACAGGGTGTCCGAAATTCGCGCAAGCGCGAATTGCGGGGCGATCGCGCTTCCAAGCGGAACAGCCGCATAGGATTCGTAGACGGCGCGAATGATCTCCCAGTGAAGATCTGTCACGAACAGCAATGTCGTCGTTGCGAAAAGCACGAGTGACGCGAATTCGGGAATGCTCTCGGATTCATCGATCCGGGGAGCGAACGACGAACTCGCGCCGATCGCGAACGAGGCGGCCGTGAACATGGTCTCCAGGGAAGCAAAGACGGTTCGGGCCAACAGTCCCATGGCTGCGCCGACCGCCGATTCCCGGATGATGTAAGACGCCATGTCGAAGGTATCCAGCTTGAATGTGCGCGGCCCTATGGTCGCAATGATCGGTGGGCTCAGAGCGATGCTGAGGCCGATCGCGACCAGAAGCCGGACCCGCACGGGGATGCGGGGGCTCGAAAAACCCGGCGCGAAGGAGAGGCAGAGGCCGATGCGGCAGAACACCAGAAATCCAGCGACAAGGCTGAGTTCGTCGAGGCGGATCAAGAGACCGAACCGAGGGTCTTGATGTTCACGCCTCGCGCCAATTCGAGCGTCGAGAGGACCGGCACGTTGGGAAACATGCGTTCCGTGATCATGCGCAGGTAGGGGCGGATTTCGGGCGTGGCGACCAGCGCGATGGCATGGCCCCGATCGAGATGGGGCCCGAGCGCCGCGCTCGCCTCGGTCTGAAATTTTTCGATCAACGTAGGATCGATGTCGAATTCGAGCGCTTCGCCTTTCGAATCGCGCTTGAGGTGCTGGTGAAAGGCCTGATCCCATCGCGCGCCCGTTCGGACGACATGGAGAACGCCGCCGACGAGAATCTCGTTGCAGATCTGCGGAGCAATCCGGATTCTTACGTGTTCGACGATCTGTTCGACGCGCCGCAGATATGGGACGACTTCGGCGATTGCCTCGAGAATCAGATTGAGACTGCGTATCGAGATGCGCTCGGCGAGGAGGTTCTTGAACACGCTCTGGAGTCCTGAGTACGAAATCTGCGACGGACAGATTTCGTCCAGAAGCTTGCGGTACTCGGGTTCGACATTGTCGAGAAGGGCGCGCATGTCGCGATAGGAAAAGAGCTGCGAAAGATTGCCGCGAAGCACTTCGGAGAGGTGCGTGAGAATGACGGAGATGTTGTCGATCGGCTCGTAGCCGGCGCGCCGGGCCTCGGCCACGAAGGATGGCGAAATCCACATGGCGTTCATGCCGAATGCCGGTTCGCGTGTCAGTTCGCCGATCAGATCCGGCTTCGGTCCGTCGCCAAAGATGATCAGGCTGTCCCCGACGGGAATCTCGACGGAGGCGACCACCGCGCCGTGGATGCGGATCTGGTAGGCGCGCGGCGGCAGGTCCAGCGAATTCGACAGCTTGATGTCGGGAATGACGAAGCCGTACCGTTGCGCAAATTTCCGGCGCATCTTGGCGACGCGGTGCGACATTTCCTCGAAGGTCGGGACGACGCGCGCCGCCAGTTGCTGGCCGATGCACAATTCGATCTCGGTCGCCCGCAGATATTCCTTGACCGAGTCGCTTTCGGCATCGGCGGCCTTCTGCCGCGCCTCGTCCGCGCGCGCCCGCTCCGTCGCTGAAATCCTGGCGAAATGTCTTGGGATCGCGACGCCGCTGAACGCGAGCAGCGCGCCGAGCAGGGCGAATGGTACGAAGGGCAGGCCGGGAATGAGCGCCAGCACGGACATCAAACCGCCGGCGAGGAACAAGGCGCGGGGGTGACGCGTGAGCTGGCCGACCACAGCCTGATCGGCCGAGCCGCGCGTGCCGCCCTTCGAGACCAGCAGGCCGGCGGCCAGGGACACGATGAGCGCGGGGATTTGCGACACGAGCCCGTCGCCGACCGAAAGCTTGGTGAAGATGTTGACGGCGTCGGTCGGCGTCATGCCATGACGCGTAATGCCGATGAGGATGCCGCCGAAGATGTTCACGGCCAGGATGATCAGGCCGGCGACGGCGTCGCCGCGCACGAATTTCGACGCGCCGTCCATCGACCCGAAGAATGCGCTCTCCTCCTCGAGTTCGCGCCGCCGCGTCTGCGCCTCCTTGTCGTCGATGAGGCCGGCCGATAGATCCGCGTCGATGGCCATCTGCTTGCCGGGGATCGCGTCGAGCGTGAAACGGGCGCCGACCTCGGCAATTCGCGTCGCGCCTTTCGTGATGACCAGAAAATTGACGGTGATCAAAATCGTGAACACGACGATGCCGATAACGAAATCGCCGCTCATTACCAGTCGCGCAAATCCGCCGATGACATAGCCTGCCGCCGACACGCCTTCGGAGCCGTGCGACAGGATGAGGCGCGTCGTTGCGATGTTGAGCGAGAGCCGCAACATGGTGGAGACGAGCAGGATGGTCGGGAAAGCGGAGAATTCGAGAGGCTTCTCGATCCACAAGGCGACCATGAGTATCAGGACCGAGATTGAAATTGACAGGGCGAGGCCGATGTCGATCAGGACCGGAGGCGTCGGCAGGAAGAAAATCGACAGGATCAGGACGATCCCTGTCGCAAAGAGAACGTCGAGAGAGTTCGCGCGCTCTTTCGCAATGGGGGCGTCGAAAGCTGCCCGCGACTGCTTCATCGGACCGACGGCTCGACGCTGGCGCTCTGGCGCTTCAGGGCTTCTGCGACATCCTTGAACGCGTCAGGACAAGCTGGATCAGCTCCGGACTGGTTGAGGGTCGCGTACAGCGGCGGAACGATCGCGACCGCAGCGTCGAGTTCCGAGTCGACGCCCGGCTGGTAGCCGCCCATCTGGCGCAGGTCGCGCGATTCCTCGAACCGTGCGACGAGACCACGGAGCCGATTTGCGAATGCCTGACGGTCGGCGGATAGCGCGACATGCGCAAGCCGGGACACGGACATTGGAATGTTGATCGCGGGATAGCGGCCTTGCGCAGCGACCGTGCGGTCGAGGACGACATGGCCGTCGACAATCCCGCGCACGGCGTCGGCGATTGGATCGTTGTGATCGTCGCCGTCGATCAGAACCGAAAATACGCCGGTGATATCGCCGGCGCCTGCAGGACCCGGACCAGCGCGCTCGAGCAGGCGCGGCAGGTCGGCGAATACGCTGGGAGGAAAGCCGCGCGAGACCGGCGGTTCGCCGGAGGCGATCGCGATCTCGCGGCATGCCAGGGCGAATCGCGTCACGGAATCGAGGACCAGCAGAACCGAATCGCCCTGATCGCGAAAATGTTCGGCGACCGTCATGGCCGTGCGCGCGGCCATCCGTCGAAGGAGCGCGCTCTCGTCGCCGGTCGACACGACGATGATCATATTGTTGCGGCGCGCCTCCGGAATGAGTTCGATGAATTCGCGAACCTCGCGGCCGCGTTCGCCGACCAGCCCGACCACGACGACGTTGAAGTGATTGGCGGTCGTCAGCATTCCCAGCAGCGTCGACTTCCCGACGCCAGATCCCGCGAAGATACCGAGCCGCTGTCCGACACACAGGGGCGTAAACAGATCGATCGTCTTGACGCCAGTCGATACGCTTTGCGACAGAAGCCGTCGGGCCAGAGCTGGCGGAGCGCTCGTCGCGATGGCGCGCTCCATTGGTCCGCGCGCGAGATCGCCGCGTCCGTCGATCGGCGCACCGAGCGCATTGACCACACGTCCGAGCCAGCCGCTGCCCGGCGCAATCGACAAGGGCCCGCGGCGAAGGAGACGCGTTCCGATCTTGAGGGATGCGTCTGCCTGATAGAGAGCGGCCGAGGCTGCTTCCGAGGAGACATGAAGCACCTCGGCGCATGGCGTGGTTGCGCCGCGTTCGACGAGTACGTCCTGAATCGAGGCAAATTCTCTCAATCCGACGACGCGGCAGCTGCCTTGTCCGATTTCCGTTATTGTTCCGCCGACGGCAAGCGCGTCACGTGTCGGATGGAAGTCTTCGATCAGGCGGATGAAGCGTGTAAGCGCGTCGTCGCCCCTTGCCAGAACGGTCATGCCTGGGAGCCAAGCGAACGGATCGAGTCCTGCTGGGCGTTGTCGGTCATGCTCAGGCAGGCGGAGATATGGTCGAACGCGCGCTGGATTTCGATGAGGCGCGACATTTCAGTCAACGGATCGATATTGCTTCGCTGCAGATAGCCTTGCATCAGGCCGTTCTTCGCGAAATTGCCGGCCGGCGTCGCCTCCCGATCGGAGAGAACTGCGGAATTGTCGTACCGGCGCAGACGGGCGGCGGCGTCGAGAGTGAAAATGCCGATGGAGGCGACGGCCTTGCCGCGCTGGTGCACCGAACCGTCGACGGCAATCGATATTTCGCCGCCGGATGGATCGATATTCATGGGCGCGCCGCCGGAGTCGAGAAATGGATAGCCGTTGACGGATCGGACTTCGCCGGCGGGGTCGACGAAAAGGCGTCCATCTCGCGTGTAGGCGGGACCATCCGGCGTCATGACGGAAAGCCAGCCTTCGCCGCGAACGGCTACATCGAGCGGATTTCCCGTTCGGTGCGCGGCGCCGGGCGCCAGGGAAATATAGTCAGCTCCGGCGATGGGGAAGGCGACATTCGTGGCTCCGGTCGCCGATAGAACCGAGTCGAATTTCAGGCCGTCGCCCAGGAACCCCGTGGTGTTCGCGTTCGCCAGGTTTGACGCGAGAGAATCCAGGCGGCGTGTCAATGCGAGTTGCGCCGCAGCGTCGATGTAGAGCGTCGTCGACAGATTCGTAGTCCCGGCATTGCGCGGAGTGGATCCGTGCGCATCAGCGCTCGGAAAACTTGCGCGTGGCTTGCGCGAGGACGGACAGTTTCGCGCAAGGTGACGCACGTCTGTCTTGCGAGAGAAGCCTTCGGAGAAACAGTTTGAATTTCGCTATCGGTCTCGTCGTCGCGCTTGGATCGATATTGGGCGGTTTCGCGGCGCTCGGCGGACATCTGATCGTCATCTGGCAGCCGTGGGAATTCGTCATCATTGGAGGATCGGCGTTCGGAACTTTCATCATTGCGAACACGATGAAGACGATTCGAGACACCGGGGCCGCTATCGTCGAGGCGATCCTCGACCGGCAACCCAAGCCGCGCGACTATCTGGATGTGCTCGGCGTTCTGGCGGCCCTGATGCGCGAACTGCGCGCCAAGTCCAGAGCGGAAGTGGAAAAGCATGTCGACAATCCCTCGGAATCGTCGATCTTTGTGAGTTTCCCGAAAGTCCTCGCGAACAAGGACCTGACCTCGTTCATCTGTGACTATTGTCGCCTGATCATCATCGGCAATGCGCGGACGCACGAGATCGAGGCGCTGATGGATGAGGAACTTCACACGGTGTCGAAGGACAAATTGAAGCCCTATCAGGCCCTGACGGCCGTCTCCGAGGCGCTGCCCGCGCTCGGGATCGTCGCCGCTGTGCTCGGCGTCATCAAGGCGATGGGCGCGCTCGATCAATCGCCGGAGATGCTGGGCGGGCTGATCGGCGCCGCTCTCGTCGGTACATTTGCCGGCATCTTCATTTCGTATGGAATCGTCACGCCGCTTGGCGCAAAGATCAAGGGAACGAGGGAGAAGCAGGTACGGGTCTATGTCATCGTCAAGCAATCGTTGCTGGCGTTCATGAATGGCGCGCTGCCGCAAATCGCCGTTGAGCACGGGCGGAAGACCATTCCATCGAGCGAACGTCCGTCGATCGACGACGTGGAAAACGAAATGAGCTCCGGACCGGCGCGCACTGCGGAGGCTGCGTGAACGTGGACGTTTCCGAAGGGGATTGCGATGCCGGATCTTTGTCGCCGTGGATACCGGCCCGGGCCGACGGCGGAAGCGCCGAAGCTAGGCTCGGCCGGCTCAAGGCAGAGATCGAAGTTCTTCTTGCCGCGTTTTGCGAGAAAGAGCTTCAGGTCGATGCAACCGATTGCGCGATGTCGGAGGAGAGCGAATTGTTTTCGATTTCCCGGCCGGTGGCGGGCCTAAGCGCTCCTGTCGAGTGCGTTGTAAGAGACGCCGAGCTGGCCGTGCTTTGCGACGCCCTGTTCGGCGCGAGGACTCTAATCGTTCAGGACGGGCCGGCAAGCGCCCGCGGTCCGCTGGCGCGTCATGTCGTCATGCGCGTGCTCGAAAGGCTGATTGACAAATTTTGCGAAGCGGCCTCGTCGACAAGCGGGCAAGAGATCGCTCGAGACGCGGAACCAAGCTTGACGCCCGCCAAAATGCAGAGCGCGCCGTCGTTGCCGGATGGCGCGCGGACGTCGATCCGGGTCGATGTGCGTGCTGCTCGCGTGGAATTCCTGCTGGCGACGGACGACGTTTCTCTTCTCATCGCGACAGCGAATGATGAAGGTTCGCAAGGCGCAGTCGAGCGAGACCGTGACCTGCAACTGCGCCTTGAGAGCAATGTCGCGTCCGCCGACATAAGGTTGAGCGCGATATTCGATGATCGTGCAGTTACGCCAGCCGAGATTCGGACATGGCGACTAGGCTCCGTCATCGATCTCCAGTCCACTCCGCAGACGACCGCCACGCTGAGCGGGAACGGCAGGTCGTTGTTTCGGTGCGAGATCGCGCGGGACGCGGAATTCTTCGTCCTTCATTTGCTTGGCGACGACAGCGGCGTGCATGGATGACAGGGATGAGTGATCGGCAAGTTGAATTCGCTAGGATATCCGAGCCCGAGGGAAATCAGGGCGGGCAATTTCTCATGCGCGACGGAGTTGGGGCGATAGTCGATTCGATTCCCCTGACTCTCAGGATTGTGTTGGGAAGCGTGACGATGCCAATTCGGGATGTGACGCGACTTCGTCCTGGATCTTTGGTGACGCTCGATCGCAGGATCGGCGAACCGGTCGAGATAGCCATCAATGATCGTGTCATTTGCAGGGGGCATATTTCAGTCAGTGAAGAGCCGTCGCCGCGCTTCGTCATCAAAATCGTCGACTTCGTCGAGCGGCAGGACAGCGGGCGATCTCCAGCATGATTGAAATCGAGCGACGGAAGGGGGGCGATCGAAGGCAGTTGAGCGGGGCGCAGAGAGCCGCGGCGCTGCTGATCGTCCTCGGCAAGGAATCCGCGCCGAAGTTGCTTCAACATCTCGACAAAGACGAGGTACGCAACATCGCTCGCGCCGCCGCGACGCTCGGGATCGTCGATCGCGCATCGCTTGAACGTATGCTCGACGATTTTTCGGAGGCTTATGCCATTGGGCCAGAGGTTATCGGTACGCTTACGGAAGCGCAGGATCTTGTCGCTGGGTCGCTTCCACCTGATGAAGTGGCCGAGATGATCAGCGGCGATGGAGCGCCCGTGCTGATCGATGTCTGGGAAGAGGTCCGCCGAATGGACGGCGAGCGTCTGGCCGAAAGTCTGTCGCTGGAATCGCCATGGCTCTGCGCTGCGGTGTTGAACAAGCTCGGGGCGGAACAAGCGACCGAGATTCTCGGCCATTTCGACGAGACACGCCGACCTCGGGTTCTGACCTGCATGTTGACATCGGCGCCGATCGCGCCGCTCGCCATGCAATTTCTCGAAGAGGCGTTGCTCGGCGAAGTGGCCCAGCGCGGCGGAACGCGCGCTGATGGCAATGCGCCAAAACGTGTCGCCGATATCGTCAATCGTCTTGATGCGAGAGCGTCCGACGATTTTTTCTCCTATTTGTCGGTCGTCGCTCCGGAAAGCGCGAACAATGTCCGCGCGCTCGTGTTCAAGTTCGACGAGATAACAGGCTTGTCGCAAAAGGACCGGCTCTTGCTGTTCGACGGCATGCCGACGGAGAGAATTGTCCTCGCATTGCAGGGAGCATCGCCGGAGTTGATCGAGGCGACGTTAGGCAGTCTCGGCGCCCGCGCCCGACGAATGGCGGAATCGGAACTGGCCAGTGAAAGCGCCGCGCCGCAACGCGACATCATTGCCGCGCGGCGCCTAATCGTCGACACAGCCCTCCGGCTCTCAGGGGCCGGAGCGATAACGCTGCCTAGCGGCGCGATCGACCGCGCGGCGGATGGGGCGGCGTGACGGAGAAGCCTGACGACGAAAGCAGGGAACACGAACCGAGCGAAAAGAAGATCGCTGACGCCATCGAACGCGGCGATACTCCGGTCTCGCGCGATCTAGCGCTCCTCGGCTCGCTTCTTGGCGTCTATGTCGCACTTGTAGTCTTGCATCATGCAGGAATCGCTGACGGCGTCGTAGCGTTAGCTCTGCCGATCGGACGATTGTGGGACATTCGCGTCGGGAATGGCGGCGATGCCGCAGGAATCGTGTTTGCGATCGGGCCAGCAATCGGGGATGTCCTGGCGAAAATCATTCTGGCGCTCTTTCTGACGTCAGCCTTGGTTGGCGCCGGGCCACAACGGCCGCGGGTCGTGTGGCGACGACTGCGTGTCGACTGGTCACGGCTCTCGCCGCGTGCGGGCGTCAGCCGGCTCTTCGGCCGGAAGGGTCTGGCTGAGTTTGCAAAGTCTCTGGTCAAGATTCTGGTGGCGACGGTGATTGCGGGCGCTGTCGTCAAGAATGTTGTGATGGGCCTGTCGGGCGGCGGCTATCGCGACGTTCGGGACACGGGGGTCGAAGCGGTACGCGCGTTGGAGAAGATCGCCGTAGCGGTCAGTCTTATGACACTCTGCTTCGCGATTGGCGATTTCGTACTGTCAAGGCTGGAATGGAGGAAGAAGCTGAGGATGTCGCGGCAGGAGGTCGTGGATGAACGAAAGCAGGCGGAAGGCGATCCACTGGTGCGGACGCGCATGCGGTCTCTGGCGTTAGATCGCGCCAGGCGGCGGATGTTGAACGAAGTGAGCCGGGCGACGATGGTGATCGCAAATCCGACGCACTACGCGGTGGCGCTTCGTTATGTGCGCGATGAGGCGAGCGCCGCCCCGGTGGTGGTGGCGAAAGGGCAGGAATTGCTCGCGCTCAAGATCCGGGGAGAGGCCGAGCAACAACAAATTCCGATCATCGAGCAGCCAGAATTGGCGCGGGCATTGTACCGCAGCGTCGAGGTTGGCCAACTTATTCCTCCTGAGTTCTACAAGGCGGTCGCCGAGATCATTAATTTTCTTGCGACGCGTCGCGCGACGCAGGCGCATTGACGCAAGTTCCGGGCAAGCGAAGGCGGACTAGTCTCAAGCAAGTGACGGGGAGCGCCTTGCAGGACGTATCGATCTTTCAACTTGCCAACAGGCAGGCGCGTTGGCTCATGGCGCGGCAAAGCGTGATCGCCGAGAACATTGCACATGTGTCATCTCCGGGTTATCGCGCCGTCGACGTTCTGCCGTTCGCCGAGACGCTCGAGCGGACAAGCCTTGATGTGACGGCGACGAGTGCGCGGCACATGCGCCTGGCGAGCGATGAAGCGCGCCCGATAGGAAAGCGTTTCCAGAAGTCGCCGGAGACGTCCCATTCGGGCAACACCGTATCGCTGGATCAGCAGCTCGTGCTCGCGAACGAGGTGCGGCAGGCCTATGCGGTCAATGCGAGCATTGTGAAATCGATGCATCGGCTGTTGACCTCAGCGGCAAAGGCGTAAGTGATGATCGATCCGCTGCAGACGTCGATACGCGTGGCGAGTTCCGGCTTGTACGCGCAAGCCACGCGAATGCGCATTCTCTCTGAAAATATTGCGAATGCGCAAACGACCGCTGCCACTGCCTCGGAGGATCCATATCGGCGCAAAACCGTGACATTCGGCGATGACAAGTCGCGCGTCGACGGCGTTCGCTACGTTGCGATCCGGAAGATCGGGTTGGACGAATCGCCGTTTCGAATAGTTCGCGATCCGGGCAGTCCTGCCGCAAACAGCAAGGGCGAGGTGAAGATGCCGAATGTCGATCCGGTTCTCGAGCTGGCGGATTTCAGGGAGGCGAATCACGGGTATCAGGCCGATCTGCAGGTCATCCGGCAGGCCCGGGAGCTATTTACAATGACCCTTGACCTGCTGAAGACGTGAGGCGCTGAAATGATGCCGATATTGCTGGGTCTGGGGGCAGCTGACGGGTTGATGCGGGCTGCATCCAGCGCATTTGCGACGAGTGGTCGGGGTGAAGCAAAAGGGGGCGCCGGTCCGGACTTTCGCGAGGTTCTGTCGGAGGTCGCAACATCTGCGTCGCAGTCGATCCACGCTGCGGAGAAGGTGGGCGCGGCGGCGATACAGGGGAAGGCGTCGGCAAGGGAGGTCGTCGAGAGCCTGATGCAAGCCGAGCAGGATCTACAGGTCGCGCTTGCCGTCCGCGACAAAGCGGTCGCGGCTCTGCAAGAGATCAGCCGGATGCCAATCTGAGGTGGGAAAATGCGGGCTTTGACGATTGCAGCGACCGGCATGAGCGCGCAGCAGCTCAATGTCGAGGTTATCGCCAACAATATTGCGAATAGCAATACGACCGCCTTCAAACGCGCGCGTGCGGAATTCACGGACCTTCTGTATCAGGCCGAGCGTCTGCAGGGCGTATCCAACCGGGGCAGGGATGCGACAGTTCCCGAGGGCGCGCAGATCGGTCTCGGCGTTCGCACCGCCGCTGTCCGAAACCTCAACATTCAAGGCGCGCTGACGAATACCGGCAACAAGCTCGATTTTGCGATCAATGGTCGCGGCTGGTTTCAGGTTCAGGGCGGCGACGGGCAGACGGTCTACACACGCGATGGATCGTTTAGCACAAATGCGCAAGGGCAGGTTGTGACGGCGGATGGCTATGCGCTCATTCCGTCAATCCAGATTCCGCAAAACGCGACCGCCATCAATATCAGCCAGTCGGGACTGGTCACCGCTACGATTGCTGGTCAGGCAACACCGCAGCAGATCGGTCAGCTGACGATCTCGACCTTCACGAACGAAGCGGGGCTCGAGCCGCTCGGCAGCAATCTTTTTCGGGATACTGCGGCGTCCGGTCCGGCCGTGAACGGCGCCCCGGCGGATGTGGGATTCGGCATAATCAATCAGGGCTACCTCGAGAGCTCGAATGTCGATCCGGTCAAGGAGATAACAGATCTGATTTCGGCGCAGCGCGCCTACGAGATGAATTCGAAGGTCATTCAGGCCGTGGATGACATGGCGAGCACGATCTCGAAAAATATGAGATGAAGTCATGTCGTCGCGTGGACTTATTGCGCTTGTCGGTATCGTGGGCGTGGCGACAAGCGCATGGGCCGACGAGACGATAGCGCCGACGCCAAGGGGCGCAATCTACCCGGGCGAAATCATCCGCGAAAATATGCTCGGTGAGGGGGCGTTTGAACTCGACGAACTGAGCAATGCCATCAAGACACGAGGCGAGGCGGTCGGGCGTGTAGCGAAGCGCACCTTGTTTCCAGGCAGGCCGATCGGCGCTGCCTACCTGGAAGACCGCTATACGATCGTCAATGGCAGCCTTGTGCAATTGATCTACGAGCAACCGGGAATTTCGATTGTTGCGTCCGGCCTTGCCCTGCAATCGGCGCGCGCGGGCGAAGCCATCAGGGTGCGAAATGTCGAAAGCGGTCTCGCCGTCACGGGAACGGTCAGCAGCGCGGGCAAAGTTCTGGTGGGCAAGTGATGCTGAGTCGTCTTTTCCTGATCATCCTCTGTCTTGTCTGTGGCGAAGCGTCAGGCAAGGTCAGGTTGAAGGACATAACGGCGGTCCGTGGGCCTCGGGAAAGCAGGGTCGTCGGCTACGGGTTGGTCGTCGGGCTGCAAGGAACGGGCGATTCCCTGCGAAATTCAGTCTTTACGGAACAATCCCTGCAATCGATGCTCGATCGAATGGGGATTGCGGTAAAGTCAGGCGCCATGAGGACGCGCAATGTCGCTGCGGTCATCGTTTCGGGCGATATTCCATCCTATGCGCGGATCGGGACGCGGCTGGACGTGACAGTGTCGTCAATGGGGGATGCGACGTCGCTTGTCGGCGGCACGCTGATCATGACGCCGCTGGTGGGGCCAGATGGAATTGTCTATGCATCGGCGCAAGGACCGCTGTCGGTGACGGGATTTGCCGAAGCGGGCCGATCGGAAAGCGTTGCGCAGGGCGTTCCGACGACCGGACGGATCGCGAATGGCGGGGTCGTCGAGCGTGACGCCGCGCCTGTCGGTCCGGACGACGAGCATATCTTGCTGGAATTGCGGAACGCTGATTTCAAGACGGCGGTCAAGATCGCGGATGCGATCAACCTTTATGCCAAACGGCGCTATTCGATCCGGGTCGCCAGAGAGCGCGACAGCCGCTCCATCGAGTTGATCAGGCCGCCTAATACGCCGCCGTCGCGATTGATCGCGGATATCGGCGATCTGCTTATAGAGCCGGATATTCCCGCGCGGGTCGTGATCGACGCCAGGTCCGGCACTGTTGTCGTGGGCGCCGACGTGCAGGTATCCACAGTGGCGGTTACGCATGGCGCGCTATCGGTGCGAATTACGGAGACGCCAAACGTGTCTCAACCCAATCCGCGGTCGCAGGGCCAGACCGTCGTCACGAGCGAAACAGCCGTCTCCATTGGTCAGGACGGCGGGCAATTTGCGGTTCTGTCCGGGGCAAGCCTCAAATCGCTCATTCGCGGGCTCAATCAAATCGGGCTCAAGCCCGCCGGCATTATTTCGATCTTGCAGGCGATCAAATCGGCGGGCGCGCTGCAGGCAGACATCGTCGTTCAGTGAGGTCAGCTTCGTGCAAGCCGGACGGCGGAGAATGCGCCTCGTGAATGGAGCGCGCCGTGCCGGTAGAGCGTCTTGGCTTTTCACCGAGGTTCAGGTTCGCGACGAGCATCGCCGTTCTGGCCGCGTCGATCTGCGCTTCGTCTGCGCCAGCGGCGGGCCAGGGCAAGCCGGGCATCGCGCAAGAAGTTCAAATCACGGTCAAGAAGAAGTCGTCGACGCCGAAGATGCATGTGCGAAACGCACGCGCGCGAAGCACGGCAAGGGTCATCGCGGGTTCGCGGCATAGAAAGCCGAATCCCGTAGCCGGCAAGATAGATAGCGCTGCGACGCGGAGCGGCGACGATGTCGTGAACAATCGCGCCAACGGCGCGATGACGACCGCCAGTGGGGAAACAATGGATCAATCACAAGCGCCATCGGCTGCTACGATGGTTAGGCCGAAGCCGCGCGCAAGTGATGAAGAACTGATGGAAATTGCCCGAACTTATTGCGGAAACATGACCGCCGGCGCTGCTGAAGCGCGCGTGGCCCGGCAGCGCCGGCAATTGCAGGACCTCGAAAAAGAAGTCGTCGACAAGTCCGCATCGCTCGCAAAGCTTTCGCAAGAAGCGCGCGGCTGGGTCGAGAAGCGTGAGAAATTGTGGACGTCGGCGCGTGACAGCCTCGTGGAGACCTACGCGAAAATGAAACCGGAGGCCGCGGCGCAACAACTCGCGGCGATGAGCGAAGAAACGGCGAGCGCGATCATCATGAAGCTCAATGCGCGCGCGGCGAGTGCGATCCTGAACGAGATGGGATCGGATCGAGCGGCGCGGCTGGCCGACGGAGCCCTCAAACGAATGGATGCCGGATCGCGGCTCGGGAAGAGCGGATCTTGATGAGGGCTATTTGCATTGTGGTTGTGACCCTGGCTGGTGGCTGCGCCGTTGATCCGCGCGACATAGGACGGGCGCCGCGATTGACGGCGGTAGGCGCGGGATTGAGCGCCAACGCGGACATTCAACAGATCGCCGATACACGGGCGACCTATTCCGGACCGCAACGCTCGTTGTGGGACGACCGTGGCGGCGATCTGTTCCGGGATGCGAGAGCGGCGCGGATCGGAGATCTCATTACCGTGGTGATCGCCATCAACGACAGCGCGATCCTCGGAAATTCGACCGACCGCTCGAGCGAGTCTCTCTTCAAGAGCGCGGTCGACGGTGTGATCGCTTTTCCGATTCTGAGCGGACAGGCGAACGGGTCCATCAACGCCGGTACGACGTCGACGTCGAAGGGACAGGGCAATATCGGACGATCCGAAAAAATCCAGGTGTCGGTCGCGGCGATCGTCACCGAATTGCTGCCGAACGGCAATCTGTTGATCAGCGGGTCGCAGGAAATTCGTGTCAACAACGAATTGCGTGAACTCAAGGTGTCGGGAATCGTGCGGCCGCGGGATGTCAGTCGCGACAACACGATCACATATGACAAGGTCGCGGAGGCGCGCATTTCCTACGGGGGAAGGGGTCGTCTCAGCGAGGTCCAGCAACCAGGCCTGCTGCATCAAATCGTCGACATTGTCCGACCGTTCTGACGGGCTCGGGTCGATATGCCAACCGTCCTTGCCGCGCTGGTGTGTTCATGCATTGCGATCGCCTTGGGAGCGGCGGGGGGCTGGTGGGGCGATCTTGTTCGCAAACCCGCGCAATCGGCAGAGCCGCAGGCGACGCATGGCCACGGCGCAAGCCATGCGGAGGCGATCTCCGCGAAGAGGCTGCACGACATCAGGCCGATCGTCACGAATCTTGCTGCGCCTGCAGGCGCATGGGTGCGCGTGGAACTCGCGCTCGTCGTCACCGGGAAGGCAGATCCGAAATTCGATCAGCGCGTCGCGGAATTCGTTTCCGATACGACAGACTTCCTGCGGAGCATGACGGCCCAACAGATCGAGGGCGCCAATGGACTACGCCGATTGCGGGCGGACTTACTCGATCGCGCGCGCTTCAGGATTGGCGCTGGCGCCGAGTCCGTTTTGATCCAGACCCTGGTCGTCCAATGAGATATTGCAAGTCGATTGTTGTCCTTTTCGCGCTCGTTCTCCTGCTTGCTCATCCGGGCGTGGCCAGCGCTCAGGCGCCCGAATTATTGCTGGGCAAGACGGGCGGGTCGATGTCCGGACGGATCGTCCAGATCGTCGCCATACTCTCGGTATTGTCGATCGCGCCGAGTCTACTGGTCATGACAACGAGCTTCACGCGTTTTGTCGTGGCGCTTTCGTTCTTGAGGTCAGGCCTCGGCTTGCAGAATACGCCGGGCAATGTCGTTCTGGTCAGTCTGGCGCTGTTCCTGACCTTCTTCGTAATGTCGCCGACGTTCGAGAAAGCGTGGCGGGAGGGCGTGCAGCCGCTTGTCGAGCAAAAAATCGACGAGAAGGAAGCAGCGGATCGGATCGTCGGACCATTTCGCGAATTCATGGCCGCGAATGTCCGCGAAAGCGACGTCAGGCTCTTGCAGAATCTGCGGCCCGGAAGAATCGGGAACGTCGATGGCGCGGCGCCGGATATCACGATCCTCGTCCCCGCCTTCATGATCTCCGAACTGCGTCGCGGTTTCGAAATCGGCTTTCTGGTCGCCTTGCCCTTCCTCGTCATCGATCTCATCGTCGCGACGATCACCATGTCCATGGGCATGATGATGCTACCGCCCTCCGTCATCGGATTGCCGATCAAGGTGCTGTTCTTTGTTCTGATCGATGGCTGGAGTCTGCTCGTCAGCGGTTTGGTACGATCTTACGGTGCGTAACGACGGTTGTGCTTTAGGAAAAGCGCAACTTCTTGGCGGTATGACCTGCTGAGGACAGATTGGCGCCGTATCAAATCGCCGCGCCAAGTGCATGAAGCAATACTGTCAAGCCGTTCGTGACGGCATGTCCCCTCCGAAAGCAGCTACCCAAAGGGACGATCGTATGTCCAGTATTCTCACCAATTCGTCCGCGTTGACCGCCCTCCAGAACCTGGCGGCGACGCAGAAAAGTCTGCAGACGACACAGAACCAGATATCAACGGGGTTGAAGGTCGGGAGCTCCGCCGACAATGCGTCGTACTGGTCGATCGCATCGACGATGAAGTCCGACAACGGGGCCCTCGGCGCCGTCAAGACGTCGCTGGCGCAGAGCGCCGCCATGCTGAGTTTCACGAATTCTGCGGTCAACAACGTGATCTCGGTGATGAACCAGATCAAGAACGATCTCGTGACGGCGAAGCAGCCCGGCGCAGACCTCGACAAGATCGGCACAGACATCACCCAGGCGACGAAGCAGCTGACGTCGATCGTCAATTCGTCGACCTATTCCGGGGTGAACCTGTTCGACGGATCGAAATCGTCGCTGGACCTCGTGTCGTCCTTTGACCGCGATGCGACGGGCGCGACGTCTGTCGGCAAAATCACGCTGACAGCCGCCGCGCTCACGGGCACGGGGACCGGCGCCACGGCGTCGTCCGGCATTCTCGAGGGCGGCACGGGCACCGCGACCGGCACCGGGACCGATTTCACGGCGCTGTCTGTCTCGTCGTCAACCACGAGCGCGTCGCTCGACACGTTCATTGCGGACGCCGACAAGACGCTCGCTTCGCTTCAGGACTATGCGGCGAAGATCGGCGCTACGCAGACGCGTGTCTCGCTGCAACAGAACTTCGTTTCCGCGATGTCGGACGCCCTGGCCAATGGCGTGAGCGCGTTGGTCGATGCCGACATGAACGAAGCCTCGACGCGCCTGCAAGCCTTGCAGACGCAGCAGCAGCTCGGCGTTCAGTCGCTCGCGATCGCCAACCAGAATTCGCAGATGATTCTGAAACTGTTCGGCTGACGGCCAGGACCCCGGCAACTCCCGCGCAAGGTTGACGCTCGATCGTCGCCCTATGCGCGGGAGACGCCGTTATGCTTCTTGCTGAAGTCCAAAAGGTGCTGAAATCGCTCGGCCAGCTCGGACCGCGGCGGCTTTGGCAACTCGGGCTCGTCGGCGTGGGCCTCGCGGCGGCGATCGCGCTGGCGAGCTACTTTGCAACCCGTCCCGCATTCGAAGTTCTCTATAGCGGTCTTGATGCACAGGACCTAGCGCGCATTACGGGCGTGCTGCGCGAAACCAACGTTCCGTTCGACGTGACGTCCGATGGCGGAACATTGCTGGTCGAAAATGGTCAGGCGTCGCGTGCGCGAATGGTGCTCGCGGAGCGTGGTTTGCCGCGCAGCGCGACCGCCGGCTACGAACTGTTCGACAAGCTCGGATCGTTAGGTCTGACGTCATTCATGCAAGAAGTTACGCGAGTAAGGGCGCTTGAGGGAGAGCTGGCGCGAAGCATTCAAACGATGCAGGGCGTGCGAGCCGCCCGGGTTCACATTGCGCCGCAAGACGATGGCGGATTTCGTCACGCGAAGCAGGCCGCCAGCGCGTCTGTTGTCGTTCGGTTGTCATCTTCCGCCGAGAGAAGTCTCGCGCAAGCTATCAGGCGCCTGGTGTCTTCGGCTACGCCGGGACTCGCCATTGATGCGGTAACCGTCCTGAACGCGGATGGAACCGTGCTTGCCTCGGGGGGCGAGAGTGAGGCGGCCGGTCCGCTGAACGCGCTCGGCGTCGAGAAAAGCCTGTCCGATACGTTGCAGGACAACATTCGACAGACGCTCGCGCCCGTCGTCGGCGTCAGAAATCTCAATGTGAGCGTCGCGCTGCGGCTCAATACAGACAAGCGCCAAGTGAACGAGACGATTTTCAATCCCGAATCTCGGGTCGAGCGCTCGATAAGAGTCATCAAGGAGAATCAGGCGGCTCACAATTCAAATAGTCAGCTGCCCGCATCCGTCGAGCGCAATATCCCGAACGACAAAGCCAAGGCCGACGGGAAGGTTTCGAATGAGGAAAACAGCAAGAAAGAAGAGCTTACCAACTACGAGATTTCTTCGAAATCTGTCCAGACCGTCGGGACGAGCTACGCAATCGAGCGGATGAGCGTCGCTGTGCTGATCAATAAGGCGGCGCTTCTCGCGCGGCTTGGCGAGAAAGGCGAGAGCCTGCTGGACAAGCGACTCGGCGAGTTGACGGAGCTGGCTTCGACAGCAGTTGGTTTCAGTCGGGAGCGGGGGGATACGATCAAGCTGGCGGCGATCGAATTCTCTGACGGCGCGACCGATATGGCGCCGGTCGGCGAACCCGGATTTCTGGCAATGGTTGGGCGTCAATTCGGAGCCGTTCTCAACGCGCTTGCGATTGTGGTCGTTGCGCTCGTCGCGGGCGGTGTGGCCTCGCGCTTGCTTAAGCAGACGACCGAGCCGCGCAATGCGTCCGCCCTGCAGATCGCCGCCGACGATGTTCGCGAAATTGCGGGCCCGACCGCGGGTGGTGCTGCCGTGACCGAAAGCGCGACGGGCGAAGTGGTCGAGAGCCAGCGCAAGCGTGCGCAAAAGAGGCTCGAAATGCTTGTCGAGGCCGACGAAGAACAAGCCGCGCAAGTGATCAAGGGATGGTTGCGGGCGGAGGCGCGCGGTGAAGCGTGACGTGCTGATCGCCCATCTTCGCGATGTTCGTCAGGATACCGGCGGATGTCGCGCGCCGTCGGGGCTAGGATTTGTCGAGGAAGAACCGCGGGCGATCGCGGAGACAGCGGCCTATGAGCGCGGCCTGGAGGATGCGTTGGTCCGATCAAGCATCCTCGTCGAGCAGGCCCTGGCGGTGGCCGCCAGCGAGGTGCAGATGATACGCGAGCGGCGGAGCGTCGAATGGCAGAACATGATCAGCAAAGAAGCGGCGGCCGGCCGCGCGCGGCTGGAGGAGCGCCTGTCGACGGGGCTGGTGCGGGCGCTTGCGCCCTTCATCGACGAGATGCAACGCGTTCGCATCCGGGCGTCGTTTCTCCAATTTCTTCAGGAGACGGTGGCCGACGGGTTCGTAACCGAGATGAAGGTGTCGGGGCCGGCGTCCGAGGAACAATTCGTTCTCGAATGCCTCGGCAAGGCCGGCGTCAAGGCTGTATTCCATCCGAGCGAGGGCGATGAAATGGAAGCGGCGATCGGAGACACGGTCGTCAACGTTGACTTCGGCAGTTGGGCGCAACGCGTTCTGACGGAATTCGTCGAGGGTCGCAATGTCGGAAACTGAACGCGACGCTCCGCATGAAATTGTCATCGTTCGCCGCCGTGGCGACGGCGACCACGACGACCATCATGGCGGCGTCTGGAAGGTCGCCTTCGCCGACTTCATGACGGCAATGATGGCGTTCTTTCTCGTTCTGTGGATCGTCAATTCGACGACGAAGCAGACGCGGAGCTCATTGGCGCGCTATTTCAACCCTATTCGCCTGTCCGACACAACGCCTGCAAGAAAGGGCCTAAACGATCCACGCGAAGTCGATTTCGACGCGTCCGCGGCGGGGCGTCACAGCGGCGATGCGAAGTCCGGCGCGGAGGCGGCATCCAAACAGACCGCCACCGACAGGAGTGAGAGCGGGAATGAGCCCGAGTTGGAGGCGAAAGATGCTGGCGATGCGCATAAGCCTGTGTACGACACGGCGACGCGGATGCAAGACGAATTCGCCGATCCGTTCGCCGGAATGCGTCGCCGACACGCGAGTGTGGCGCCGGTGGTCGGCGGCAAGAGGAACGGCGACACGAAGGAAAAGGAAGAATCCGAGGCGGGTTCACTGAGAAAAGCGATCGACGCCAGGCTTGGCGAGGAGCGGGTCGCGGACCTGAAAGGCTTGATCGAGGTCAGCGCGGTTGCGGACGGCATATTGATCAGCCTGACGGATGGAGCAGATCTCGGCACGTTTGCGATCGGTTCATCGCAACCGGAGGGAAGACTGACACATGTTCTGTCGGCGATTGCCGACGCCCTCAAAGCGACGAGAGGCACTGTCGTTGTGCGTGGTCATACCGACGCGCGGCCCTACCGAAGAGGTACGTCGGACAATTGGACGTTATCTTTCGCGCGGGCGCAAACGGCATTCGTCGGCCTCGTTCGTTCGGGTTTCGACGAGCGGCGGATCGAGCGGGTGGAAGGTCATGCGGATCGAAAATTGAAGAATGCATCATCGCCGCAGGCGCCGGAGAATCGGCGCATCGAAATTCTGCTTCGTCGGACGCCATGACGATGCTCAGAGCAGTCACGATAGCAATCGGGTTGACACTCGCGGCGGGCGTCGGGGCGAATGCGACCGAGCGGCAACCCGCCTACGAATTGATGCGGGACCTGCAGGACTTTCAGGATCGTTCTGCTTTTGGAAAGGAACAAGTCGCTGATCAGATCGCCAATGCGGCAATCCGTTTTGCCGAGACAGTCAATAGTGAGCAAATCGATTGGAAAGATGAGCGCGACCGCAACGCGGTCGCGTATTTTCTGTTGACCGGCGGAGATGCGCAAGGCGTCAGGAAGGCAGTCGTGGCGGCGACCAAGGACCGAGCGGAAGCCGCGCTTCTTGGGAAGGCGCTCGAATTTTCCGTCGCCGATAATAGAGATGCGAGGGAAGGGCTCGAAGCGGTGGACCCACGCGAGGCGCCGGCTGAGCTGGCGGGCGCCCTCGCGCTGGCGCAAGCGCGTGTTCTTGCGAAACGCGATCGCGCGCGCGCTAGTGAGAAGCTGATGGCAGCGCAAATTCTTTCGCCCGGCGGATTGATCGAGGAAGCCGCCCTGCGGCAGCAATTGTTTCTGCTTGATAGCGAGGCTGACGCGCGACGCGTCGCCCGCATCGTGCATCGCTATCTCGGGCGCTTTGCAAATTCCTACTATGCAGAAAATTTTCTGCAGAGGCTCGAGCGGCTTGTCGAGGACATGTGGACCGCGACCGATGCCGCCGCGCGGCGGGAGTTCATGGACGCTATCGAGTCGTTGCCTGCGACCGCCCGGACGCGACTGGCGATGCGCCTTGCGCGGTCTTCGCTGCTACGCGGGGATCAGCGCGGCGCTCTGACGGCGACGGAAGCAGTCTGCAAAGGTCAGACCGAAGACGCCGCAGTTCGTTGGAGGTGTGACTTATATCGCGAAATCGCGTCGATCTACGGACGTGCGGAAACGGAGGGAGGCGCCGACCTTGCTATGTCGCACTGGGAGGGCGCGTCAGATGAAGATCGGCTGCTTCGCGCTTGCGCTTGGGTTGTCAGCGCATATGTCTATTCGAGCCAATCGCCCAAGATTGAAGCGGTCAGCGGGCCAAAGGCGGATGACGAGACCCAAGAGGTGAAAAAAGTTCGCAGGCGGATTTCCGAAGTTGATCTGATTCTTTCGAGTGATCGTTAGATGCGAGCGCGCGTTACACAGGACGACGCCGGTACGAGCTGCCGGTTGCAAGCCGTGGGAAGGCGGCCGATCCGTCCAGGGTGCAGCGGGGCGTCCGATGGGGCGCTGTCGGGCGATGAGCGGTTCGATGCGCATATTTCGCAGCGTGTGCGCCGACCGGCGGGTGAACGACAAGGATCGACGGCGCCGGCCGAACTCGTGAATGCGATCGCCGTCGAGCGCCTGGCCGTAATCCAGGTGTGCAGCGCTGTGCCGCGCGGAATGGACGGGGAGACATCGAACGCGACCGGTCAGATCGAGGTGACGGATCAGTTCAATGGCATCGTCGGTCCGGCCGCCGGGCAGATGAGTGTGCCGGTGAGCGACGCCCTGTGGCTCGCGTCGCATGTGTGCGGCGACGATAGCAATGGCGACGACGTACGCCAGAATGATTGTTTGCCGCATGCCGCGTTTCGGACCTGCGGCGGCGATCTCGCCTCAATTGTCGAGGCAGGGACACAGCAGGACATGTGGCAACGAAATGCGTCCAACGATCCTGCAGATGGCGATATTGTCGAAACCGCGCCGTCGGTCATTGGCGTCTTGCCCGGAAAAGGGGCGGGCGTGCGGCGCACGGCGCGGGCCGATCTAATTTCGATCGAGCCCCGAGCCGGACGCGCCGGCGACCTGCGACGCGCTGCGGACACCCTATCCGGAGACGGGCGCACGGATGAAGCACTGCTTGAAGCTCGCGCGGACGTGACGAGGAGCCGCGCTACCTGGCCGCGTTTGTCCCTGGAGCCAGAAACGCGTGATCAGACGAATGTCGAGAGATCTGATTGCCTCGTCCGGAGTTTCGACGAGATGACGCGCGCTTCCGAGGGGAACGGGGGCGATCGACTGCAGGAAACGTCCGCGGACGACATCGGAGATGAGAAAGCGACCTCGACGCGTCCGGCGTTTACCGTTCGGGAGCGTGGCGTTGTCAGTGTGGACAAGACCCAACATCTCAGTCTCCTCGTGCAATCGGAGACGGGCGACGATGTCGGTGTCGAAATCTCGATCAAAGACGACAGGGCGCATGTCGAGATCGTCGCGTCCTCAGGGGACGCGCGCCTGATCAGGTCCGATCGGGGAGCTCTGGAGGATGGTCTGCGATCTGCAATCGGTATGCGCGCCGAGGTATCCATCGCTTCCTATCCTGACCAGCCTCCATGGTCGGCGTCCGTGGGGAGTGAGCCCAATTCTGGGCAAAGGCCGAGGTCAGCCTGGCGGGATGGCGCCTCTTCGAATCGAGGCGAAGACTTCGGGGTGCTTGAGGTCGACAATGAGGGCAGGGGGAAACGTTCTACGAGCGACGCGGCGAATATTCGTCGCGGTTCTGGTCGCGGCCTCGTGCTCTGATCGCGCGATCGGCGCCGACCGCGTCGCGATTGCGCGGGGCGTTTGTGAGAGTGAAATGGCCCGTGCGTCCATGCGATTTCAGATTCCGCTCGCCGTGCTCTACGCCGTCGCGCTTACGGAGACCGGCCGAAGAGACGGGCTGAAGCCGCTGGCTCTGAACATCGAGGGCGCGTCGCGCTATCCGAACGATCTGACGGAGGCACTGCGCATTGTACGCGAAGCTCAACGGTCCAGCGTCACATTGATTGACGTCGGCTGCATGCAGATCAACATGAAGTTCCACCGCGAGCGTTTTGCTTCTCTCGAGGAAATGTTCGATCCACGCCGCAATGTCGAATATGGCGCGAGCTATCTCAGAACGCTCTATGCACGGGAAGCGAACTGGACCCGGGCGGTGGCGAGATATCACGCCGGACCCGGCAATCTGCCTGCGCAGCATAGGTATGTTTGCACGGTAATCCGCAACATGATCGCGGCGGGGATGGGTGGATGGACTCCGTCCTCGCGACGTTTTTGTCGGTAGAAACGTTAGGCATGAAACAAGTAAAAGATACGCAACGTAAGCGTATTACGTTACGTAATAGTTGAATAGAATATTAAATTAACGAATTATTAACCATTATATACGTAATTTTTGTTGGAGAGCCCCGCCGACAGTCTGTGCGGCGGATCCTGAGAGGCGGGAAATGATCATTTTTGTCGAAGCCAGAAGCGAGGTTGCGGCTGCGTTCAGGACGCAGTTCGAACGGGAGGGAATTGTTCTCGTGAATTTTCGGCCACACGAATTCGAGGCGTGGCTGGCGGGCGCGACAAAAGCGGAGTTGATGTCGGTTGAATGCTTTCTGCTCGGAGATTCTTCGGAGCGCGCCTGGAGCATGCGTCTGATTCGTGGTCGCTGCCAGGCAGCGGTTATCGCGCTGAGCGATTTCAGCATGCTCGAAAAGACGCTGGACCTGTTTGCCAGTGGCGTCGACGACGTCGTGCGCAAGCCGGTTCATGTCAGAGAAATCCTCGCGAGGATGCGGGCGATCCAGCGACGGTCAGAAGCACGGGCAGAAGCTGTCGCGGCCGGACAGATCCGTGTGTTCTTCGATGGCAGGGATCCGGAGGTCGATGGCGACGCGTTTCCGCTGCCCCGCCGCGAACGCCGCATTTTGGAGTTTCTCGCGTCACACCGCGGGCGCCGTGTGACCAAATCGCAGATATTCCACTCGATCTATGGATTGTTCGACGATGAAGTCGAGGAGAACGTGGTTGAGAGCCACGTCAGCAAATTGCGTAAGAAACTGCGGGAGCGGATCGGTTACGACCCGATCGATTCCAAACGGTTCCTTGGATATTGCCTCGTCGAGCAGCGACCAAGCGGGAATGAAACCGTAAGCCGAGAGTTCGCCGCCGCGCTGTCGAATCCGAAACTCCAGGCTTCGGCGAATTCACAATTCGGCAGGGCGTGAGGCGCCTCAAAACCCTGGAGATCCACATGTCTATTTTCGGCGCGATGCGCACCAGCGTGTCCGGCATGAACGCGCAGTCGATCCGGCTGTCCGCGCTTTCTGACAATATCGCGAATGCCGATACGATCGGTTACAAGGCGGCGTCAGCGCAATTCAAGACGATGCTCATCACTGACGGTCTGATGCAATATGGATCCGGCGCGGTGGATACGCGCATCCGGTATGGGATCAGCCAGCAGGGCGCGCTGGTCGGCACGTCGAATTCGACTGATCTAGCCATTCAGGGCGGCGGCTATTTCGTCGTCGCGGGGCCAAATGGCGCTCCGCATCTGACGCGCGAGGGGTCGTTTCGTCTCGATGCGAACGGATATCTGGTCAATGCGGGCGGATTTCGCCTCATGGGCGTTTCGGCAGGCGCAAGCGACGCCGTGGGATTTTCCGGCATGTCGCTGTTGAAGATCAACTCGACCGGCCTGATGGCGACGCCGACCACGAGCGGTGTCTTTTCCGCGAACCTTGCGGCGGATGCGGATATCGTACCGGCCTCGAACCTTCCTTCGGCCAATTCGGTAGCCGCCCAGTGGACATCGAAGTCGTCACTCGTCGTCTACGACAATCTCGGCGCGAAGGTGACGCTCGATGTCTATCTGACCAAGACGGGCGCCAATGCGTGGGAAGCAGCGGTGTTCGATCATGCGGCAGCCAGTACGGCGGGATTTCCATATTCGTCCGGTCCGTTGGCAGTCCAAAGCCTGCAATTCGACGGCGCGACCGGAGCGCTGTCGGTCCCGTCGCCGGGACAGTTCAGCATATCCGTGCCCAACGGCCAGTCGATGACGCTGGACATCGGGATGATGACGCAATTGGGCGCGCCCTATTCCGTCAACAGCGCCTCAGTGAACGGCAATGCGCCGACGCCATTCAGCCAGATCGCGGTCGATACGGACGGCGCCGTATATGCCGTCTACCAGAATGGCGCCCGCGCGAATCTCGGCGAAATCCGTCTTGCGACCGTCGCGAGCCCGGACAATCTGCAACCGCTGTCGGGAAACGTGTACGACGTCACATCGCGTTCCGGAGACGTGGTGGTCGGCTCGGCCAATACGGGCACCTTCGGCGCGCTCGTTTCGTCGGCGTTGGAAAGCTCCACGGTCGACATTGCGTCCGAGCTGACGGACATGATCGAGACACAGCGCGCCTATTCTGCGGATTCCAAGGCATTTCAGGTCGCAACCGACATGGCTGACGTGCTGGTCAATTTGAAGGTCTGATGGCGCCCGACTGGCAGGAGCAAAACTCATGAGCCTTCAGGCCGCCTTTCGATCAGCGCAATCGGCCCTGTCGACCAATGCGTTCCAGACGACGACGGTGTCGCGCAACGTATCCGGCGCGGATGTCAAAGGATATGTGCGGAAGATCGTCCTCGTCGAACCGTCGTCGTCCGGTGCTTCAAACACCACGCGCGTCATGCGCGCAACGGACGAGTCGTTGCAGCGCGCGACGCTCGAGGCGAGTTCTTCGTCCCAGGGGCTCGGTGTCGTCGCCAAGGCTCTCGACTCCCTACAGACCATCATGGGAGATCCGGCGAACGAAACGTCGCCGGCCGGAAGGATTTCCGCGCTGAACGCGGCGCTGCTGCAGGCTGCGTCTGCGCCGCAGAATACGGCAGGGTTGGCGGCGGCGGTTCAGGCAGCCGATTCCCTCGCGACATCGCTCAATCAGGCGAGTTCGCAAGTTCAGGATGTCCGGGCGCAGGCCGACAGCGAGATGGCGGCTTCGGTTTCGACAATCAATTCGCTGCTCAAGGCGTTCGACTCGGCAAACCGTGCGATCTTGGCCAGCCGTGCGACCGGTCAGGACACGTCCGATCTGCAGGACCGCCGCGATGCCATCCTCGGCGACCTTGCGAAGGAGGTCTCGATTTCGACGGTGACGGGTCCGAACGGCGACATGTCAATCTACACGGATTCCGGAGTGGCGCTATTCCAGGAAATGCCGCGCGCCGTTTCGATGGAGCCGACGTCGACGTTTGTCGCCGGGACGAGCGGCAATGCAGTCTATATAGACGGCGTCGCGATTACCGGGCCGTCGGCAACCATGCCGGTGCGCGGCGGCGCGCTCTTTGGACTGGCCGAAGTTCGCGACCGCTATACGGTTGTGCTACAATCGCAACTCGACGAGACAGCGGTCGGATTGATCAACGCCTTCTCGCAGGACGCGAGCGCCGCCCCGACGCGGACCGGTCTCTTTGCCTGGACGGGCGGCCCGGCGCTTCCCGTCAACGGCTCGCCCGGAATTGCGGCAAGCATTCGCGTCGATCCGATCGTCCGAGGCGATGCGACGTTGCTGCGCGACGGCGGCATCGGCGGCGTCGGCTATATTTCCAACAGCTCGGGCTCTGCGTCTTATTCGTCCGGACTCTACGCACTGGTCGATGCGTTGGATGCGCCCCAGACTTTTGCGGCGGCGGCGCTGCCTGCCCGCCTCAACGTCAGCGATCTGGCGACGCAGTCGCAGGCGTGGCTCGAGGGCGCGCGCCAGACAACACTGGAGAAATCGACGGACGCCAATGCCGTGCTGACGCAGACGACGGCCGCGCTGACGAACGTGACGGGCGTCAGTATCGACGACCAGATGTCGAAAATGCTGGACCTCGAGAATTCCTATCAGGCGGCCGCGAAAATGATGGCGATGGTCGACAGCATGTATGCCGCCCTGTTCAGCGCGGTGCGGTGACTCGGATGATCATTTTCAACGCGACGCTCAGCGCGAGATCGCGCGCTTCGATAGCGAGGTTGCAGAGCGAACTGGCGACGGCGCAGGACGAGCTATCGAGCGGGCGGCGCGCCGACATCGGCAAGGCGCTCGGTTCGCGGTCGATTGTTGCAGCCCAGCTTCGCGGACAGATCGGAAAGAGCCAAGCGATTCTCGACGCCAACAGAGTAGCGTCGGCCCGTCTCGACGCGACGCAGGTTGCGCTGGGATCGCTGACCAGTCTTGCACAATCGATGCAGCAAAAGGTCCTGGGCGCTGGCGCCGGAACAGTGGACGCCGGCACACTGACCGAGGAAGCGCGCGCTGCGATCGATCAGGCGATCTCTATCGTCAACTCGACCTTCGATGGCGCCTATCTGTTCACCGGCCTCGGCGCCGGCAAGGCGCTAAACCTCTTCGCTGGCGGTCCGGCCGCTGCGATAAACGCGGCGTTCCAGGCGAAGTTCGGCGCTAATCCAGGAGATGCCGCCAATGGCGCGATCTCGTCGGACCAGATGCAATCCTTCCTCGACACCGAATTTTCCGGCCTGTTCGACGACGCGAACTGGACGAGTGTCTGGTCCAACGCCTCGGACGCATCGCCGGAGGCCCGAATCTCGGAGACGATTTCGATCGAGAATTCCACGACGGCAAATGAGCAGGGGATCCGCGATCTTCTGGGGGCCCTGACGATGGTTGCGGGGCTCGGACTTCAATCGCTCGATGCACGGACAGCGCAGACGGTGGTTGCGAGCGCCGCCGCGAAGCTCGGCGGCGCATTGTCCGAACTCGCGACGATGCAGGCGGAGACAGGCATCAAGCAGAACATGATCGATGACGCGAGCAATGAAGTGACGTCGCGCCAGGTCGCCTTCAAGGGCCGCCTCGATGAATTCGAATCGGTGGATCCCGCCGAAGTGTCGGTGCGCATCTCGACTCTGAGCGCCCAATTGCAGGCGAGCTATCAGGTCACGAGCAAGCTGGCGCAGCTCAGTCTGGTCAATTTCATTTGAGGCGGCCGATGTATCGCGGTCTATATGCAGATGTCGTGTCCGATGATCAGGCAGCCGCCCGACGCAGGGAATACGAGGCGCTCGATCACGTTATCGGTCGGTTGAAGATCGCGCGCGAGTCCGGCGCCGCCGGTGCGGGTCTGATCGATGCGCTCGATACGCTCGAGGCGTTGTGGCTGGTATTCATTCGCGACGTGGCGGATCCGGAGAATGCGCTTCCCGCGGACGTACGGCGCAATGTCGCCGCGATCGGACGCTGGATATTCGCGACGTCGTCGCGGCTGCGGGAGGAGGGGCACGGCGATCTCGACACGTTGATCGATGTGAATGCCGCGATCCGCGAAGGTCTGAAAGCGAAAACATGAAGATATCTCTGCGCGCCGGGGAAAAAATCTATGTCAATGGCGCGGTTTTCAGCGTGGACCGGCGCGTTTCGCTCCAACTCCTCAACGATGTGACCTTCCTGCTGGAGTCGCATGTCATGCAACCGGGGCAGGCGACGACGCCGCTGCGGCAGGTCTATTTCGCAATTCAGATGACGCTCATGGATCCGAGCGCGGCGGTCGCGATCCGGACGTCAGTTTACCGCATGCTTGATGATTTATTGAACGTCGAGATGGAACACGGGCGACGCATGAACCTGCAAAATATCTGCGTTCTTCTGGAGTCCGAACGGTTCTTCGAGGCGTTGCGCGTCGCGCGCGAGCTCTACAGGTCGGAAGAGGCGCATCGCGAACAGGTGGGTCGAACGGAGAAGGAGGCGACGTCGCAATGCAATTGAACGCTCTGATGGCGGCCGGCGCGCAGACGACGACGCCGAATGCCGGAACAAGCTCCCGGTCCACGCTGGGATACAACGATTTCCTGCAGCTCCTGATGGCGCAGATGAAACATCAAGATCCGACCAGCCCGACCGATTCGACGCAATGGGTCTCGCAGCTCGCGACCTTTTCGAGTGTCGAACAGGCGGTGCAGACGAACAACAAGCTCGACCAGATTCTGCAGAATACGGCTCTGACCGATGCAGAGGCGCTAATTGGCCGGTCGCTGACTTCGGCAGATGGTTCGGTGTCCGGCGTGGTCGTCGCCGTGTCGATCTTCAGCGATGGTCTCGTGGCGACGTTGGACAATGGCGTCCGACTGCCGATCACATCGGACGTGACGATTGCCGCGTGAACGAGGTCGACGCGCTCGATCTGATGCGGATGGCGCTGGCCACCGTCCTGCTCGCGTCGGCGCCGGCGGTCGGAGCGGCCATGCTGGTCGGCGTCGTCGTCGCGCTTTTTCAGGCGCTGACGCAAATCCAGGAGGCGACCTTGACCTTCGTGCCGAAGATCATCGCCGTCTTCGTCGCGATGATGATCAGCGGGTCATTCATCGGTGCGCAGGTCTACACATTCAGCGAGCATGTCTACGGCAGGATCGCGGGGCCGACGAAATGAACGACGATCCACTACGAGCCCGGCGAGCGCGCAACGACGAACGCGGATTGACCGTCGCGGGCGTTGTGCTGGCTGGCATCGTAGCGACCTTCGCCGTCGTCTCGGTCGAACGCAATGACGGCGTGCCGCGGATTCATGGGGTGGAGCACATGGCGCTGTTCGCGAAGCCGACGCGCGCGCTGGACGAGCGGATCGCGTCCTTCGGCGTTGGCGGCCGCACCGTCGTCGCCCTTCCGCCGAGCGATCGATCGCCAGATCCGATCGACTATGCGCCGACCGCGACGATTCAATTGGATAGACGACAATCTTCATTGAAAGAGGTCTTCAAAGATCACGTGATCATCGAAGGGACGGCGGGACGGATCGAAGTCAGGCCGGGCGAGGTCGTCGAGGGCTTCGGCAAGTTGCAGGAAATCCGGCGCATGCGTGGGCAGTGGACGGCCGTGTTCGTTGCGTCGACCGATGGCGGTCACAGCTCGAGATAGGCGCGCCGCGCTTCTTCGTTCTGGATAAGCGATCTGATGTCGTCGGTGAATTTGATCTGGCCGTGCTCCAGGATATAGGCGCGATCGGCGACGGCGGCAGCGAACGGCAGGTTTTGTTCTGACACCAGTATGGCGACGCCGGAGCGCTTCAGTTCGGCGATCATACCGATCATCTGGTCGACGATGATCGGCGCGATGCCCTCGGACGGTTCGTCCAGCAGGATGGCGAGCGGATTGCCCATCAGGGTGCGCGCGATCGTCAGCATCTGCTGCTCGCCGCCCGACATGCGGCCGGCCGAGCGATTGCGCGCCTCCGCCAGGTTGGGAAAGAGCTGGAACAGGCGTTCCGGCGTCCAGGGTTCGGATGCGGTTTCGCTTGATTGCATCGGCCGCCGTCGCCCGACTTCGAGATTCTCCAGCACGGTGAGGTCGGTGAATATCCGCCGGTCCTCCGGCACGAATCCGAGACCCAGTCGCGCGATTTCGTAAGGGCGCAGCCGCACCAGTTCACGCCCGCGAAAGACGATCGAGCCGGTGCGGCGTGCGACGAGGCCCATGATCGATTCGAGCGTCGTCGTCTTGCCGGCGCCGTTGCGGCCCATGAGCGCGACGACCTCGCCGGGCGCGAGTTCGAAGCCGACCGAAAATAATATCTGGGCGGCGCCATAAAACGCGTCGAGCCCACTGACGACGAGAAACGGCTCGGTCACGTCCGAATTCCTTCAAACGCGCGATCGGAGCCGAAATAGGCGCTGCGCGCCGCGGGATCGTTGCGCACTTCGTCCGGCGTTCCCTGCGCGATCAGGCGTCCGCGCGCCAGCACCAGCAGGCGGTCGGAAAAGCCGAAGACGGCGTCCATCGAATGTTCGGTGAAGAGAACGCCGATACCGCGACGACGCGCGAGGTCGCGCGTCAGTGTCATGATCGCGATGCGCTCCTTCGGCGCCATGCCGGCGGTCGGTTCGTCCATCAACAGCAATTTCGGATCGTTCGCCAGTGCAATCGCCAGTTCGACGCGCTTCACATCGCCATAGGCGAGATCGCCGCAAGGCCGATCCGCCTGTTCGCACATGCCGACCTGATCGAGGAGGTCGCGCGCCTGTTCAACCGGATAAAGCGCCATCGGCCGCCAGAAACGCCGAACGGCGCCGGCATGCGACATCGACGCCAGTTGCACGTTTTCCAGAACGGTCATGGAGGCAAAGGTCGCCGCGACCTGGAACGTGCGGCCGACGCCGCGCCGCCAGATCTCATGCGGCGGACGTCCGACGATTTCCTCGCCGTCGAGCAAGATCCGTCCGGCGTCGGGCTGAATCTGACCGTTGATCATGTTGAAGCAAGTGGACTTGCCGGCGCCGTTCGGGCCGATCATGGCGAGCATCTCGCCGGCCGCGAGCGAGAACGCCACATTGGAAACAGCATGCACGCCGCCGAAACTCTTCGACAATCCTTCGATCGACAGCAGGCTCATCGGCGCAGCGTCCATGCGCGGATCGTGCCGACAATGCCGGCCGGGAACAGCAGGACCAGCGCGAGAATGAACAGGCCGAGGATGGCGCGCCAGTATTCCACATGGCGTGCGATCTGGTCCTGCAGGAAGAGAAAGACAGCCGCGCCGACAATCGGGCCGGATATGGTGTCGACGCCGCCGAGCAGCACCATGACGAGACCGTCGATCGAACGGCTGACGCCGAGTGTCTCAGGGGAAATGCTGCCCTTGGAAAAGGCGAACAGGCCGCCGGCGAGCCCGGCGAAGGCGCCCGCGATCGAAAAGGCGATCCATTGAATGCGGCGGACGTCGAGCCCGATCGCCTCGCTGCGCGCGACCGAATCGCGGGCCGCACGCATGGCGTAGCCGAATGGCGCAAAGAGGATGCGTCGCAGCAGCAGGGTCGCGCCTCCGCATACTATCACGGCCAGACAATAAAAGGCGGCTTTCGAGGAGTACCAGGACGACGGCCAGACGCCGACAATGCCGTTGCTGCCGCCGGTCAGCCCATCCCATTGATAGACGACCGACCACACGATCTGGCTGAAAGCGAGGGTCAGCATGGCAAGATAGACGCCAGACAAGCGGACGCAAAACCAGCCGAACAAGATCGCGCCGATCAGGCCGCCCGCAGGCGCAGCGACCAAGGCGGCCCACATCGGCCAGTTCAGCGCCTTGGCGCACAGGGCGGCGGCATAGGCGCCAAGGCCGAAATAGGCGGCGTGGCCGAACGAATGCATGCCGCCGGGCCCCATGAGAAAGTGAAGCGAGGCGGCGAACAGGACGGCTGTCAGCACATCGATACCGAACACGAGCGTGTAGGACCGCGCCTCGACGAGGAGAGGCGCGGCGAACAATAGCAATGCGAAGCCGGCGATGAACCAGGACTGTCTTGTGCCTGGTTGTGTTAGCAGTGAGCTCGTCGAGCCTTGCGGGCGAATGGTCGTGTCAGGTCGCCCCATGAGGCCCCATGGCCTGAGGATAAGCACGATCGCCATGACTGCGAATTCGGCGACCAGAGTGAATTTCGGGAATGCGACAATGAAGCCGAGCGGCGTTTGCCAGTCGCCCAGCGCAATGCACAGCGCCTTGACTTCGGCGATCAGCAGCGCGGCGACGAATGCGCCGGGGATGGAGCCCATGCCGCCGACGACAACGACGACAAAAGCGTCGCCGATCGCTGTCATGTCCATCGACAGGCCCGCCGGCTCGCGCGGCAGCTGCAGCGCGCCGCCCAGTCCCGCGAGCGCCGCGCCGAGCGCGAAGACGCTCGTAAACAGTACGGCCTGATTGACGCCGAGCGCAGCGACCATTTGGCGATCCTGCGTCGCGGCGCGCACGAGTACGCCCCAGCGTGTACGCGTCAGCAACAGTTGCAGCGCAAGCAGCACCAGAGGACCGGAGGCGATCAGCGCTAGGTCATATTGCGGCACGCGTCGATCGAGAATTGTGATCGCGCCGGCAAGGCCGGGGGCGCGCGGCCCGAGAAGGTCTTCGGCGCCCCACAGGGCGAGCGTCGCATCCTTGATGACGAGTGTCAGCGCAAAGGTCGCCAGCAACTGGAAGAGTTCAGGCGCGCGGTAAATGCGTCGCATGATCGTCAGTTCGACGATCATGCCGATGACGCCGATCGCGGCGGCGCCGGCGATGATCGAGAACCAAAACCCGATGGCGCCCTGCAGGCGGTCGGTCAGCGACCACGCGACATAGGCGCCCAGCATGTAGAACGAGCCATGCGCGAAATTGACAATGCGCGTGACGCCGAAAATCAGCGATAGACCAGACGCGAGCAGGAACAGCGTCGAGGCGGCCGCCAGCCCGTTCAGGGCTTGAACGAAAAGTCCTGACAGGCTCATCCGGCCGCGATCCGCATTGACGCTGTCTGCGCGACGCGGTCAGTCGGCCGGGCGCAACTTTTTCACCTCTGCGTCGCTCGGCTGAAAAGCCGCGCCGTCGCGATAGGCGAAGTCGACCATCACGCCCTTTCCGTCCTTGACCGCCGTGCGGCCGACGTAGGCGCCCATAGTCGATTGATGGTCGATGGCACGGAACGTCGCCTTGCCGAGCGGCGATTCGAACTGCAATCCGGAGAAGGCCTGGACCAGCTTGTCCGTATTCGCGCCGCCAGCCTTGGCGATCGCGGCGGCGATCGCCTTGATCGTCGAATAGCCGACAATCGAGCCGAGCCGCGGATAATCATTGTACTTCTTCTGATAGGCGTCGAGGAACGCCTTATGTTCCGGGGTTGTGATCGCATACCAGGGATAGCCGGTGACGATCCAGTCCTTCGGCGCCTCATCCTTGAGGGGATCAAGATATTCGGGTTCGCCGGTCAGCAGGCTGACGACGGACGTCGACTGGAAAAGCCCGCGCGTCGACCCTTCGCGGACAAATTTGGCGAGATCGGCGCCGAACAGGACGTTGAAGATCGCGTCGGGCTTTGCGTCTGCCAGCGCCTGCGTGACCGCGCCTGCGTCGATCTTGCCGAGCGGCGTCGCCTGATCGTTGACAAATTCGACGCCGGGCTGTGCAGCTTTCAGCAACGCCTTGAAGGTGGCGACGGCCGACTGGCCGTATTCGTAGTTCGGATAGACGAAGGCCCAGCGCTTCTTGCCGAGTTTGGCCGCCTCGGGAACGAGCATGGCCGACTGCATGTAAGTCGAGGGGCGCAGCCTGAAGGTGTAGCGATTGCCGCCCTGCCAGACGATCTTGTCGGTCAGCGGCTCGGAGGCGAGGTAGACAATCTTTCGCTGCTTGGCGAAGTCGCCCAGTGCGACGCCGATGTGCGAGAGAAAGCCGCCCGCCAGAAGGTCGACTTTCTCGGCGGAGACGAGCTCTTCCGCCATTCGCACGGCGTCGCCGGGATTGGCGTTGTCGTCGCGCGCAATCACCTCGATCTTGCGGCCCGCGACGCCGCCGGCGGCGTTCACCTGTTCGACCGCCAGCTCCATGCCGCGCTTATAGGGTTCGAGAAAGGCCGCGAACGCCTTGTAGCTGTTGACTTCGCCGATCCGTATCGGGGTTTGCGCCGAAGCGAGCGAGTTGAACGACAGAACGGCGGCGGCGATCACGCCACCCAGCAGCTTGGCCTTCATTCCTGCCTCCTTGTCCGCGAGCTACTTCAAGATTTTGAACCACCGAATCCCGGGCACGATGCAATGTCGTGTTTCAGGGCCGCTTGTGCAAGCGGTGCCGACATGCCCAATCGTCGCGTGTCTGCGCCGCGCGTTTGATCGCTTGACAGACGGTGAGCGACAGGTCGAGTATTTGCATACTAACGGTTTTGGTTCGGCTGTAAATCGGAAACCGACCCACGAAAGGATGCGCCATGACAGCGCTCGCCGATGCAAGAGTTCGGTGCGACGCGTGTCCCGTCATGTGCATCATCAAGCCCGGCGCGGCTGGCGCCTGCGATCGTTACGCCAATGCCCATGGAGTGCTCGTCCGCACCGATCCGCATGTCCTGCTGGAGCGTACCATTGGCGGCGGCGGTCGCGTGAAGCGATTTCTGGCGGCGGCTGCAGAATGGGATGGCGAGATCGTCGACAGCGATGCGACCTTCGTCACGGCTGTCGGCGCGGGAACGACTTATCCCGATTACAAACCGGCGCCTTTCATCGTGTCCTCGACGGTCGCTGGCGTCGATGTCGTGACTGTCGTCACAGAAGGCATCTATTCGTATTGCGGCCTGAAGGTGAAGATCGACACGGATCGGCATCTCGGGGGCGAGTGCAGCCTCGTGCGGGCCGAGGGCGAACCCGTCGGACATGTCACGACGGGCGAATACGGCTCGCAGATGCTCTCGCTCGGCGGCGTCAACCACCTGACCCATGGCGGCAAGAACGAGGGACGCGTCACCTGCCGCACGCTGATGGATCTCGCCAACGGCCAGCCAGTCGAATTGACGATCGATGACGGCGCCAGCGTGATCGTGCAGGCCGGCGCCGCGCCGATCGTCAATGGCGTGCGCGAGGAGCGCATGCGCGTAGGCTGCGGCTCGGCGACGATCGGCATGTTTGCAAAGCAATGGTTCGGCAAGGTCGACGAGGTCGTGGTCGTCGACGATCACATCACCGGCGTGCTGTCAGAACATCAGGCCGGCAAACTGCTCGGCGTCGAAGCGACCGGCATTCGCCTGCGGGGCCGCAAGTCGACGCCCGGCCGCTATTTCCAGGTCGCTGATCCCGGGGTCGGCTGGGGCGGCACAAATATTTCCGATCCGCTCGACATCATCCAGGGCTTCGATCGCGCCAAAGGCGCACGTCCGGGCCTGCGCATGCTGATGGTGTCGACGACCGGCGAGCAATTTGCGTACTACGAGCTCGACGAGAGCCTGAAGCCGGTCGCTCGGGATTTGCCGCAGGTCTTGTCGGAATCGGTTGCGCGCATCAAGGAGAATTGCGAGCCGGCCTTGTGCACCGTCCTCTTCATGGCCGGCGCGGGCGGATCGCTGCGCGCCGGCGTGACCGAGAATCCGGTGCGACTGACGCAATCCGTCAAGTCGACGCTAACGCGAGTAACGGCCGGCGGCGCGCCGGTCTATGTATGGCCGGGCGGCGGCATCACTTTCATGGTCGACGTGACTTTGTTGCCGGCCAATTCGTTCGGCTACGTTCCGACGCCGGCGATCGTCGCGCCGATCGAATTCACGATGTCGCTCGAAGATTATTCGGCGCTCGGCGGACATGTCGACCATGTGCGCGCGCTGGCGGACGTCCTGCGCGACGAGGGCAAGCTGCGCGAGCCCTTCGATCCGACCTTGCCCTGGCCGCTGCATTGGACGGCGCGTCTCCCATGAACGCCCGCGTTCAAGTCGGATGGCTCGACGACGGGCGCCTGCATCTCAACGATGGCCCGATCGATCTGGTCATCTTCGCCGATGGCGCGGCACAGGCGAGACGCGATGCGTTTGCGGCGGCGACCGCGCGGTTTGCGGGCGTCCTAGACGAACTATGCGCGGAATTGCCGTGGCTGCGGTCGAGCTTGCACGAGGCGGCGGCGCCTCCCATCGGCGCCGTCGCCAGGCGCATGGATGCGGCGACACGCCCGTTGAGCGAGAACAGATTCATCACGCCCATGGCGGCTGTGGCCGGCGCTGTCGCCGACGAAATCCTTGCGGTCATGACGCGGGCCGCATCGTTGCGGCGCGCCTATGTCAATAATGGCGGCGATATCGCCGTGCATCTGTCTGAAGACGCGACACTGAAGGTCGGGATCGTGGACAGGCCGGATCAGCCGAGCGTGTTCGGCGCCGCCGCGATCGATCGTTCGCACGGCGTCGGGGGCCTCGCGACCAGCGGCTGGCGGGGGCGCAGTTTTTCGTTCGGCATCGCTGACGCTGCAACCGTGCTTGCCGCCGATGCAGCCGGCGCGGACGCTGCGGCCACGCTGATCGCCAATGCGGTCGATCTTCCGGATCATCGGGCGATCGTTCGGGCGCCGGCGAACGATATCGATCCGCAATCCGATCTCGGCGGCCGGCTGGTCACGAGGTCGGTCGGACCATTGTCTGACCGTGAGGTCGTGGACGCGCTCGACAGCGGCGAAGTAGAAGCGCGGCGTCTCATCGTGACGGGCGCGATCATCGCGGCCTCGATACGATTGCGCGGCGCGACGCGCGTTGTCGGACGTCTTGCCGCGCGATCGCCTGTCGTCGACATTCATCGAGCGACTGACGGGAGTCAGTCGAATGACCGGGAGGAGCGCACATGGCGCCAAACATTCGCAAGCTCGTGACGATTGTCGAGGAAACACGGACGGAAATGGGACGAGACGTCTCGCCGCCGACGCGCCGCGCGGCGGCGGTTGCCGTCATCGCGAATCCGGCGGCGGGTCGCTATGTCGAGGATCTCTCGGAACTCTCCGATATCGGCGAGGCGCTCGGCGCTTTGTTGACGGCAAAGGCGATTGCCGCGCTCGGGATCGAGGGCGGCAAGGTCGAGAGCTACGGCAAGGCGGCCGCCGTCGGCGAGAACGGCGAGCTCGAACATGCCGCGGCGATCCTCCATCCCAAACTCGGCGCGCCAGTGCGCAAGGCGCTGGGCAAGGGCGCGGCGCTGATCCCCTCCTCGAAAAAGCGCGGCGGGCCAGGCGTCGCGCTCGACATTCCGCTGGGCCACAAGGACGCGGCATTCGTGCGCAGTCATTTCGACGGGATGGAAGTCCGCATCGTCGACGCGCCGCGCGCCGATGAAATCATCGTTGCGATTGCGCTCACGGATTCCGGTCGTCCGCTGCCGCGTGTCGGCGGCTTGAAGAAAGAGGAGATCAAAGGCGAGGACGGCCTGCGTTGAGGTCTAGCCACCCTGTTGTCGCCTGATTGCGGCGAGAAGGCGGTCGGGCGTCGCCGGCGCACGATGGATGACGACGCCGGTCGCATGGCGAATGGCGTTGAAGATCGCTGGCGCGGTCGGGATAAGCGCCTGCTCGCCGATGCCCTTGGCGCCGAACGGGCCGATGGCGTTTGGCGTCTCGATCAGGATGGTGCGGATTGCAGGCGCGTCGCCGATCGTCGGGATCAGGTAGTCGTGCAGGTTCTCGCCGCGACCGGGATGGAATTCCTCCATCAGCGCGAGACCGAGGCCCTGCAGCACGCCGCCCTCGATCTGGCCTTCTAGGAGTGTCGGATTGATTGCGCGCCCGACGTCGTGGGCGGCCACGATATTGCGCACCTTGACCGTCCCGAGCCTGATATCGACCTCGATTTCCGCCATATGCGCGCCGAAGCCATAAAGCGCGTAGGGCGATCCCTGGCCCTTGGCGTCGAGCGGCGTCGTCGGCGGATCGAAACTTTCTTCCGCCGTGAGAAGATAACCATAGTTGTCCGGACGTAGCGCGGACAATTCGATTGCGTGCCGCCGTCCCTTGTCGACAATTTCGATTCGCGCGCCGTCGAGCTTGATCTCCGCGACGTCCGAGACATTCGCGAGGCGCAGGATCACAGTTCGCAACGCGCGCGCCGCGGCTTCGGCCGCGCGGCCCGTGACGAATGTCTGGCGTGACGCGGAGGTCTTGCCGCAATCCGGCGTCAGGTCGGTGTCGCCGCCGATCAGGTCGAAATATTCGATACCGATGCCGAGCGCGCTCGCCGCGATCTGCGTAATGACCGTGTTCGAGCCCTGGCCGATATCGACCGCCCCCTGATGCAGCGCGAACCGTCCGTCGGGCTTCAAACCGATCCTGATCTTGGAGGGATTGGGCAGGGACGTGTTGCCGCAGCCGTACCACATGCCGGCGACGCCGACGCCGCGACGCGCCGGTCCTCTGGCGTTCGCATTGAACGCATCGGCCTCGCTGCGCGCGGTCCGCCAGGGCTCGCGCAAGGCCTCAAGGCATTGCCGGAAGGCGATGCCTTCGCCGAGCAATTGGCCAGTCGCTGTCGGTGTGTCGCCGGCGAGCGCGTTGAGAATGCGCAGTTCAAGCGGATCCATCTCGAGTTGCGCGGCGAGGGCATCGAGCAATTGCTCCTGCGCGATCGCCATCTGCGGCACGCCGAAGCCGCGGAAAGCGCCGGACGGCGCGCAATTCGTATGAATTGCGCGGGTTCGCGCGCGATAGTTCGGCACGAAATAGGGACCGGACGCATGGACCGGCACGCGATTGGCCACGGTCGGCCCCCAGCTCGCATAAGCGCCGGTGTTGAAGTCCGCCGCGAAATCGATCGCCGCCAGTTTGCCGTCGCGGCCGGCCGATATGCGCGAGCTGATCCGCGATGGATGACGTTTTGTGGTCGTCGCAATCGATTCCGGGCGCGAATAGATCATTGCGACGGGGTGGTCCATCGTCCATGCGGCGACCGCAATGTACGGTTGGACCGAGAGATCGAGCTTCGAGCCGAATCCGCCGCCGACCGCGGTCGGGATGATCCGCACATCTTCCGGCGCGATACCGAGGATCGCGGCGACATCGTCGCGGTCCATGTAGGGCGCTTGCGTGCAGGCGGCAATTTCGATGCGGTCGCCGATGCGGCGCGCAAAGCCGGCTTCCGGCTCGATATACGCATGTTCGACGAAGCCCGTCTCGAATTCGCCGTCGACGGAAACGAGGCCTGGGGTTTGCGTCGCCGTCACGTCGCCTTTCTCGACATGGCCGTGCACGAGAATATTGCCCGTGCGCGTCGTATGGAGCAAAGAGGCGTCGGTCGACAGCGCTTCGTCGATCGTCAGCGCAGGCGGCATCGCTTCCCACGTAACCGGAAATTCGGAGAGGTCCAGCGCGTCGATCGCCGCTCGCGCGCCGATGATCGCAGCGATAGCTTCGCCCTTGAAGCGTGTTTCGCCGACGGCGAACACAGGCTGGTCCGCGAAAGGCGGGATGACGCCGTGCAGATTGCGGCCCGGGATGTCATCCGCCGTCAGAATGCGTGCGACGCCGGGGTTGCCGGCCCGAAAGGCTGCAAGATCGCCGAACAAGAAGCGCGCGCGGTGATGCGGCGAGCGGATGGCGCGCAGGTAGAGCGCGTCCCGCGGGATGGAATCGGCGCCGAAAGCTTCGCGACCCTCGACTTTTGCGCGGCCATCGAGGCGCGCGACGCGTTCGCCGACGAAGCCGTGGCCAGTGTCCGCGCTGGCGGCGCCATCTGCAGCCGCCAGATGCACCGCATCGAAAATCTTGGCGTAGCCGGTGCAACGGCACAGCACTCCGGCCAATGCCGTATCGATCTCCGGATCGCTCGGACGCGGCGTTGCGTCGAGTAGCGCCGCGGCCGAAATGATCATGCCCGGCGTACACGCGCCGCATTGCGCGGCGCCCGCGGCGTGAAAGGCGTCGAGCAGTCTCGCGCCCGATTTTGTGCCGGCAGCGACGCCCTCGATTGTCACAATCGCTGCGCCCTCGACCTGGCCGACGGCGACCAGGCAGGCGCAGACCGGTTCGCCATCAACAAGAACGGTGCAGGCGCCGCAATCGCCCGCTTCGCAGCCGATTTTTGTGCCTTTCAGTTCGAATTCCTCACGCAGTACAGTCGACAGCCTCTCGACGCCCGAGCCGGTCAGCGATCTTTGTTCGCCATTGATGCGCAAGGCGATGCGGCGTGTCGCTTCATTCATGACGCGCGCTCGTGAGTTCGACGAGCGCGCGTCGAACGAGTTCGGCTGCAGCCTCGCGCCGATAAGCGGCGGTTGCGCGCAAATCGTCGATCGGGCTCAAACTGCCAAAATCTTCGGTCGAGACGATGTCGCCAATCGCATTATCCGCGCGCGCGCCGACAAGCCTTTGTTCGAGACCGTCGAGACGGCGCGCGACTGCGGAGGCCGCGCCGACCGCGATGCGCGCTGTTTGCACGTGATTGTTGGAGTCAATGTCGAGAAGCGCCGCGACCATCACGATGGAAATCACGAGATGGCGGCGTGCGCCTAGCTTCCGGAACGTGGATCGCGCCGTGACAAAATCGTCGCGCAGCAGAATGGCCGTCATGATTTCGTTGGACGCGCGCGCCGTGCGCCGGTTTCCGATCAGGAATTCATCGAGCGCCAAAACTCTCGCTCCTCGCGGCGAGACGAGTTCGACCTGAGCGTCGAGCGCCAGCAGAGGCGGAACGCCGTCCGCGGCGGGCGAAGCGTTGCACAGGTTGCCGCCTATCGTCGCGCGATTCTGAATCTGTACTGCGCCGATTTCGCGCGCCCCCTGTCGAAGCATGTCGAAGGCGGACGGCAGGTCGGCGCGCGCGATGTCGGTCCAGGTGGTCGCCGCGCCGATGCGAAGCGCGCGTCCCTCACGCCTTATGCCCCGCAATCCGGGTATCCGTGAAATATCGACAAGCCGCTTTGGCGGGGGGCGATCGACATGCGCGGGGAAAATATCGGTGCCGCCGGCGATAATCGTCGCGCCTTCCATGGCGAGCAGGTCGAGCGCTTCGGCTGTCGATTGCGGTCGATGCAACATGCCAACCCGCTTTCCGCATGAGGCCGCAAGCATGGCGTCGGCTTGTGGCGTCAATCGTTCGTGCACAAATAGTCAAGCGCGCCCCGCGGCTTGTCAAGGCGCGGGGGAAGGTCGATGTTGCACGCTGATTTGCGCGAGAGAACGATGAGCAACACGGCAGATATTCCGGTGGAGGCAGCGGCCAAAGTCGCAAGCGCGGAGGCCGGCGGCTATGCGCTCGACCGGCAGATCGGGTTTCTGTTGCGTCAGGCGCAGCAGAGGCACACGGCGATTTTCGCGCGCATGATGCTCGAGGATGTGACGCCCACCCAATGGGCGACTTTGGCGAAGCTGCACGAAATCGGCGGTTGTTCGCAAAATCTTCTGGGCCGTCATGTCGCGATGGACGCGGCGACGATCAAGGGCGTGGTCGATCGCCTGCTCGCCCGCGGTCTGATCGTCGCCAGCGCCGATCCTGCCGACAACAGGCGGCTGACGATCGACCTGTCGGAACGCGGTCGCGATTTCGTGCAACGCGCAATGCCGGTCGCCGCCGCGATTACCGAGGAGACGGTCGGGCCGCTGGATGCGCGGGAGCGGGCGACATTGCTCGCTCTGCTCGACCGTATCCGGTAGCGCTCAGCTCAGCCCGCGACAATTTCGGGTATGCGTGTCGCCGGCGGCGTGTTGCGGCTGCGGCCGGCGCGCACCAGCCCGTCGATGATCACCATGCCGACGCCCGGCAGATCGCCGAGGCGCACGCTCTCGAGCAACGAGCCGGCTGGCGAGTGCTGCGCCTTGTCCATCAGCGTGAAATCGGCGGCGCGGTCGATTTCGATCAGCCCGCAATCGAGACTGCGCATGCGCGCGGTGTTTCCAGTCGCGAAGCAGAATGCGATTTCTGCCGGCACATCGCCGAGCGAGGACAGCATCGAGACCATGCGCAATATGCCGAGCGGTTGAACGCCGGAGCCGGCGGGCCCATCGGTTCCGAGAATGACGCGCGCGAGTTCGTTCATCTCGCGCGCCGTGCGCAGCGTGAACAGCGCCGAGCGCTCGTTGCCGTTGTGCACGAGTTCGAGGCCGCGCTTGCAGCCCTCGCAGATGCAGCGGATCTGATCGTCGGGCAGGGCGGTATGGCCGCCGTTGATATGGCCGACGATGTCGGCGTCGGTCTCGAGCACGATGTCCTTGTCGATCAGGCCGGAGCCGGGGATCGAGGGGCCGCCAGTGTGGATCGTCGACTGGATGCCATATTTGCGCGCCCATTCCACCATCTTGCGCCCGGTCGGCCCGTCCTTGACGCCGCCGAGGCCGATCTCGCCGAGCAGTTTCACGCCGGCCGAAGCGAGTTCGGCGAAATCGCTCTCGACCATACCGTTCTCGATGACCGGCGCGCCGGCGTGCAGCTTGACGCCGCCGGGGCGGAAATTCGTGTAGGCGCGCTGCGCGGCGATCGCCATCGCCTTCAGCCCGACAATGTCGCGCGCGCGGCCGGGCGTATGCACTTCGCCCGCCGAAATCATCGTCGTGACGCCGCCATGCATCGAGGAATCGATCCAGTTGAGCTGGCTCTGGCGCGGCGTCCAGTCGCCGGCGACGGGGTGCACATGGCTGTCGATCAGGCCCGGCGCGAGTGTGCAGCCGTTGGCGTCGACGATCGTACGCGCGCCCTCGGTATCAAGATCCTTGAGGCGGCCGACGCCTGCGATCTTGCCGTCGATCGCGACGATCGCGTCGCCGTCGAGAATGGGGCGCTCCAGCGCGCCGGACAGGATGAGGCCGATATTGCGGATGACGAGCTTGCCGGCCGTCTCGGTGGTCGCTTCCTGAGCCATGGTGGTCTCCGCGCGCGTTTGGATTGTTAGCATACGTGCAGACGGCGACCGCGCAAGCGATCAGGTTTTCGCCGCGCGACGTATTGGAATATGGCGTACGAGGGCGAGGCTCGCGTTCCAGCCGACGCAGATCGCCAGCGCGATTGCCAACGCCAGCGGCGCGCCGAGCGGTAGCGCCGTGGCGTAGAGCGCCGCCACGGCTGCGCCGAAGCCGACGAGACCGATGAGTGTATTGGCGAGGACCGCGCTCGCGCCTTCGCCGCCGATACGCGGTTGCAGGATGATGGCGAGCGAGAACATCACGATCGGCACCAGCGCGGCGACGCCGGCCGCGGCTGCGCCGAGCAAGCGGCCGACGACGACGGTGAAGCCGACGAGGATCATCACCATTGCCGCGCGAAACGGGATGTCCCACCAGCGTGCGACAGGCGCGCGGCGCGGCGCGGTCGCGCGGCAGGCGCGGGTCGCGATGTAGGAGGGGACGAAAACGGCGACATTCAGCAGGCCAGCGGTCGCAAACGTCCAGTTCGTCGTCACGATGGCGAAGGCGGCCACAATCCACAGCCCGAAGGAAATACCGAGCGCGAGCCACAGCGGCCGCCTGCGGGCGAGCAGGGCGTAGAGCGCGCCGAAGCCAAACGTCGCGGCATTGGTGGCGAGGCTGGTCAGCGCGGCGCGATGGACGAAATCGGCGCCATGCTCGGCCGCCAGAAAAATGTACGACGGGCCGGCGGAGATCGGCAGGGTTGCGACCATGGCGCCGAGGAAGGGGCCAGCGCGCTCGACGACCTTGGACGCGGCGACGACGATGATCGCGGTCGTCGTCATTTTCGCGAGAAGCAATATCCAGAAGGCGTGCGGCATCTTCAGCTGGCTCGAAACGGGAAACCCTGCGTAGCTTTTCGTGAGTCCGGCCGCCACGCTGCTGCGGCATGGCTCCCATGACGCGTTCCAAAATCCGTCACGGAATTCCATTCTGTGCAGCGCGACGCCGCGGCGCCTCGACGCGCTCCCGTCGCCATGGCATGGACGGCGAGCCGATGAAACGGGCGGAGGGACATCATGAGCGCAGCGGCGGGGATCGTCATCGTCGGGGCCGGCCACGGCGGCGTGCAGGCCGCCGCTTCGTTGCGCGAGGAGGGCTATGCGGGGCCGATCACACTCGTTTCCGACGATCCGAACGCGCCCTACCAGCGCCCACCGCTGTCGAAAGCCTTCATCAAAGGCGAGGCGACGGCGGAATCGCTGATCCTGCGCGGGCCGGCCTATTACCCGGAAAAGCAGATCGACCTGCGCCTCGGCGAGAGCGTCGCCGCGATCGATCGCGCCGGGCGGATCGCGCGGCTCGCCTCGGGCGAAGCTTTGGCCTACGAGCACCTGATCCTGGCGACCGGAGCGCTGGCGCGACCCGCGACCTTCGCCGGCGCGGAACTCGACGGCGTGCTCGCCCTGCGCGACATCAACGACGCCGCGCAACTGAAGGCCAGGCTGGAAAACGCTAAGCACGTCGTCGTCATCGGCGCCGGCTTCATCGGCCTCGAATTTGCCGCGACGGCCGCCGCCAAGGGCGCGGAGGTGCAGGTCGTCGAGATCGCGCCGCGCGTGATGGGCCGGGCGGTGTCGCAGACCATCTCCGATTTCTATGCCGACGCGCACCGCGGCTTCGGCGTAAATCTGCATCTGGGCGCGGGCGTTGGGTCGATCGAAGGCGCGAACGGTCGCGTGAAGGCCGTGCATCTGAGCGACGGCCGGCGCCTGCCGGCCGACCTGGTGCTGGTCGGTATCGGCATTCTCGCCAATGAACAGCTCGCGTCCGCCGCCGGCCTCGTCGTCGACAATGGCGTCGTGGTCGACGAGGCGCTGACGACGTCGGACCCGCATATTTCGGCGATCGGCGATTGCTGCGCTCATCCCAACGCCTACGCCGGGCGGGTTTTCCGGCTGGAATCGGTGCAGAACGCCACCGACCAGGCGCGCGTCGTCGCCCGCAAGATCGTCGGCAAGGAGGCGCGGTACGACGCGCTGCCGTGGTTCTGGTCCGACCAGGGCGACCTGAAGCTGCAGATCGCCGGCCTCAACATGGGCTGCGACACGTTCGTCACGCGCGGCGATCCGGCAAGCCGCAGTTTTTCGGTCTTTGGATTTTCCGGCGGACGGCTGCGTGTGGTCGAATCGGTCAACCGGGCCGCCGACCACATGATCGCGCGGCGCCTGATTGCCGCTGGGGCGTCGCTGAGCCCGCAGGAAGCGGCCGATCCCGCCTTCGACCTGAAGGCGCGCGCCATGCCGGCCAAAAGCGCCTGAACAGGAGCGCCCGAATCCACGCGAAAATCAGGCATTCGAGCGAATTACCGAAGTTCCCGCTTCATCAGTTGTTAATGCGCGTCAATTAATTTTGCTCTCCGAAGCGTGTGGGAGCGCCGAGAATCATGAGCAAGAACGGCACGCATGGTCGCCGATTGGGGCACAGGACCCCAACACAGGCGCGCGCGCGTGTGTACGATTCCGGCGGACGCTCGGTCGAGGTCGCGATCAAGGACCTCTCCTCCACCGGCGCGCGCCTTATGGTGGCCGCCGAAACCGCCATCCCGCGGCAGTTCAAGATCCGCTTCGGCGAATACGAGGCGCGCGGCGAAATCGTCTGGCGCAAGGGCGTCGATCTCGGTATCCGCTTCGTCCAGCCGGACGAGGAGGAAGGCCGGGTGCGGGCGCGCGCGCCGCAGCTCGGCAAGAAGGCCTCGATCGACGAATTGCGGTCAGCCGCCCGGCCGCGCCGCGGCATGCTGCGCTTCCTGCTCGGCTAGGCTTTTTCTCCGCATATCCATGTCGCAACAGTCTGCAACTCTTGCGGAATATGCTCTAGCGCGCCCGTCTACCGCGACGAAATCCGCATCAGCTTGCCGAGCGAGGAGCCGACCGAGCCGATCGAATCGCGCATGCTCGCGCCCAGCCCGCCGATCCGTTTCATAACGTCCGCGCCGGTCGGCACGAAGCCGGGCAGATGCAGGCCGCCGCTCGAGGCGACGCGCCGGTCGGCCGGGCGATCGGCGAAGCGCGGCGCCGGCGCGGTCTTCTCTGGCGCCGCCTTGGCGAAGCTCGCCGGACGGACCGGCGGAAGCGGCGCGGCGGCGAGTTTCGCGCGCGCCAACGCTTCCGGCTTGTCCTGTGCGACCGGCGTCGGCGCCATGTCGAGCGGCGCCGGCGGCTCGATCGCCCAGGCCTTGCCGGGCTTGAAGCTGCGCAGGCTGTCGTCGGCGGCGCGCTCGCGCGGGAAAAAGGCGAGTTCGCGCTTTTCGACCGGGCCGGCGTCGAGCCGGGCGGACATTTTCGGCTCCGGCCCGCTGGCGGAGCCCATTGCGAACCACGTGGCCGGCCCGCCGAGGCAGAGCGCGACCGTGAGCGCGGCGGGGATAGCCCAGCGACGCGCGGACGGCGGCGCGGCGGCGGAGGAAAAGGCGAGTGTCATGGCGTCGGCCCCGATGTTCGAGCCGCCAGCACAGCGTCCGATTGGGCCGATTTGAAGGCGGCGGAGCGGAATTTGCAGGGGTGTGGCGGAAGGGCGGCGCTGTTGCAGAGGGCGCCGGCGCCCAGGTCTTCCCTCGCCACCCGGGTCGCGCTTGCGCACGCCCGGGCGCAGGCTCTCGTCGGGAGGGGGTCGGGAAACCTCGCGAGGTTTGCATCGTCCCAATTCGGGCGCTTTCGCAAGGTCGCCCGACCCCCCACCCTGGCCCTCCCCATCAAGGGGGAGGGGACGCGCCCACACGCGCGCCAAGGCGCCCGCGCCTTGCGGCCGGGTGATGAACCGTTCGAGGGCCGGGACTGATGTCGCCGGGTTCTCTAGTTTTTATGTGCCGGCGACATCAGTCCCGACGCGGCGTCTTCTACGCCTTGCCCCGCTCTGGGTCCTGACTGCCGTCTTGGGCGCGCAAGCCTTGGCGGCAAGCCGCTTATTAACCGTCAGCCTGGCCTGCGATCAGATCGCCCCCGGTCGTGCTGCCGGGCCGGGCCGGGCGAGCCGCCTTGAGCGTCCCGCCTCGCAAAGGCGCACCCGGGTGCGCGGATCGGTGTTTCCGCACAGCGCGAGCGCCGCTCCCCGTCCACACATCAAGACCGCTCCGGATGCATCCTCGGCGGACAGGGATGGGGGATTGAAACATAGAATAGGAAAATAATCAAGAGACGAATTTGTGCGCGCTCCGTGAGGGTAGGCGACAAGGGGCGACGGCTCCCGACCGGAGGCGCCCTCCTTCTCCCGCCCGCGGGAGAAGGTGGCCCTTGCGAAGCAAGGGTCGGATGAGGGTCCGCGCCGCCTCGATGCTCTTGCAGGAAAAGCGCCGGCATCCGACCATGAGCCGTGCCCGCTCGCGTCGGCGCCAGACAGACCGCGTTCGCTCGGCGCCTTCGCCGCGATATGGCGGCCGCCGAGATCATTCTCTGGCGCGACTTGCGCGGCGGCCGCCTCGATGGTCTGAAATTTCGACGGCAGGTTCCGATCGCTCGTTTCGTCGTCGATTTTCTGTGCGTCGAGCATCGTCTGATCGTCGAACTCGACGGTCCCGGGCACGACAGCATCGAGCAGAAATCGCATGATTCTGCGCGCGACGCCGAATTGCGGCGACGCGGCTATCACATCCTGCGGTTTGCCAATGAGCTTGTTATTCCCGCCGGTGATTTCGTACTCGGCGAAATCCGCCGCGCTGTCCTCGCCATCGTCTCATCGCAATCGCGAGGCCCCTCATCCGACCCTCGCTGACGCGAGGGCCACCTTCTCCCGCCAGCGGGAGAAGGAGGGCGCGCAGCGCCCACTTCGTTCATTGGAAGGGGCGCCTACCCCTTCTTCCGGTCGGGATAGCTCACCGCCATTCCATCCCGCACGTCCTGCTGCACGCCATATTGCGGGAAGGGGTAGCGGAAGCCGTTTTTGGCGAGCGCCTCCATGCCGGCGATCGCCTTGGCGAGCATGTCGGGCGGGAGCGCCATCAGCATTTCGTCGTCGAGCACGCCGCCGTAGCGGCGTTCGGCGAAGCAGGGGATGGAGAGCGAGGGTTCGCGCTTCGTCAGGGCGCGGCCCCATGAATCCGCGCAGGCGCTCTCGCCGACGACGGACCAGTCGAAGCGCTTGTAGCCCGCCCATTGCAGGCCGTTGATGAAATACATCATCGCGCCGGGCGTGGCGTAGAACAGCGCGATGTCGGGGTCTTGCACGCGGCCCGCCGCGAGCGGCGAGACGACGAGGGCTTCGTATTGGCCGTCCGGCACGCAATGCATGGCGACCTGGTGCTGGGTGGCGTCCTCGATGGTGGAAAACCAGACGCCGGTCATGTGCCTGCCCGACTTCCACTCGTCGGTCTTGGCGCCGCCGAGCCCGACCACGGCGCGGCATTGCGCGCCGACCAGATCGTCGGCGGTAATGCCGACCGTCCAGCCGAGGCGGGCGCCCTGCGCCACGATCTGGTCGAGCGTATGCACCGCCTTCGGCCGGCGGATGCGCGGGATCGCCTCCATGTCGGCCCTGTTCTCGTAAAGCTTCATGCAGAAGGGGATCGAGCGGATTTTCAAGAGGCGCTCGAGATCGGCGGCGGCGCGGGCGAGATCGACGGACATGGTTTCCTCCCTATTATGTCCAGCATGCGCGTAACGCGCTGCGGCGCCAATGGCGCGCGGCGGGAGCGCGCCCGGCGTCCAGGGAATATCGGGGAGGTCTCATGGGACAGGTGCGCGTCGCCAGCTTTTCGGTGTCGCTCGACGGGTTTTCCGCCGCGCTCGGTCAGGACATCGACAATCCGATCGGCGTCGGCGGGCTGAAACTGTTCGACTGGGCCTTCGCCACGCGCACCTTCCAGAAGATGCACGGGACGGGCGCGGGCGAGACCGGGATCGACGACGATTTCGCGGCGGCAGGCTTCGCCAATGTCGGCGCGTGGATTCTCGGCCGCAACATGTTCGGCCCGGTGCGCGGACCGTGGCCGGACGAGAGCTGGAAGGGCTGGTGGGGCGAGGAGCCGCCCTATCGCACGCCCGTCTTCGTCCTGACGCATTTTCCACGCGATCCGATCGCGATGAAGGGCGGGACGACCTTCCATTTCGTGACCGGGGGGATCGAGGCGGCGCTCGACCGGGCCAAGGCGGCGGCCGGAGACAGGGATGTGCGGATCGGCGGCGGGGTCGCCACGATCCGGCAATATCTGCGGGCGGGCCTGATCGACCGGCTGCATCTGGCGCAGACGCCGGTTCTGCTCGGGCAGGGCGAAGCCCTGTTCGCCGGCCTCGACCTGCCGGCGCTCGGCTACCGGCAGACGGGCTATGCGCCCTCCGGGACGGTCGCGCATGTCATACTGGAGCGTGGGTGAAGCCGAACTCGTCTTCACGGCTGGGAAACATATATGTTCCAAAGTGATGGGGACGCCGGGGGGCCGGCGGCACGGATGGACGCGATGCTCGCCGCCAAACGCAGGATTTCAACGCCCGATCTGGTCGACCGGTTCCGCGACGCCATGCGCCGCACGGCGGCCGGCGTCGCGGTCGTGACGACGCATGGACCGGCGGGCCGCGGCGGCATCACGGTGTCGAGCTTCTGCTCGCTGTCGCTCGAGCCGCCCTCGGTGCTGGTGTGCATCCGCAAGGATTCGACGACGCTCGGGCGGATCCTCAAGAACCGGGTCTTCGCCGCCAATGTGCTGGCGCAGGACCAGAGCGAACTCGCCGCCGCCTTCGCCTCGCCCGCGACGCCGCACGAGCGGCGGTTTGCGCTGGGCCAGTGGGTCGACACGGGGCCGGCCGGGCCGGTTCTGGTTGGCGCCGTCGCGCATTTCGACTGCAAGCTGGCGCATGTCCACGATTACGGCTCGCATACGATCGTTATCGGCGAGGTGGTCGAGGCCGCCTCGCACGACGCCCGTCCGCTGATCTACGCGGAACAGGCGTTCCACCGGCTGCCCTGAACCATTTCGCTGTAGCTGATCACCCCAACTTTCTGTTCAACCAGTTCGGATGCTGGAACGCTGCGCCCTGCGCCATGGCAACGTCCACAGCGCCGATGGCTGGCGTGATGTTCGACCCGTCATTGCGCGCTACGCGGAGCGCGACCTGGTGGCAGGTTCTTCCGGGCCGATGCTGCCTACGCGATCCGGCGATCTATGAGCGATTGAAGAAGCGCGGTTCTTCTACGCCATCCGGCTGCCCGCAAACGCGGTCCTCAGGACAAGATCGCGCATCGGCTAACGCGCCCTGTCGGGCGGCCGTCACTGACCAAGGTCAAGCGGTTCTTCGAGGAATTCGAGTATCAGGCGGCGTCCTGGGACAAGGAACGCCGGGTGATCGCCAAGATCGAATGGCATCCGGGCGAACTGTTCCCGCGTGTCGGCTTCATCGTCACAACCTGCCGATGGAGCCGGACTGGTGGTGCGGTTCTACAACCAGCGCGCACCGCCGAGCAGCACATCAAAGAGGCAAATACGCTTTCGCTGGACGCGGCTGTCGTGCCGGAAGTTCCGCGACAATGAGGTGCGGCTGCAACTGCGCCCTGGCGTACAACCTGGCCACCTTCTGCGCTGCATCAGGCTGCCCGGGCCATGGCCGACTGGTCGTTGACCAGCCTGCAACTGAAGCTGATCAAGATCGGGGCACGTGTGGTCCGTCACGCCCGCACCATCACCTTCCAGCTGGCCGAGGTCGCTGTCACCGGCACGATGGTACGCGCCATCCTCGCCGCTATCCGCCGATTGCGACGCCACCGCTATGCGCATGATCGCGATCCACGCTCAAACTGAACGAAAGCGGCTGGACAGATCTGTCCGCTGCGCTGAAAAACGCCGCCCTGGGCAAGAAACAGCGGCTTCGCGGTCTGATCCGTCAGATCAGCAGTCTGCGCGACCGCAGGTGCCGCTTGCGGCGAAAATCCTTGTCTAGCGCTCGGATACAGGCGATCTTCACCTCAAACGCCACGCCACTTGGGGAATGCAGGTTTCGATGCGGCGGCGGACCCGCTTGCCGCCGGGGATGGCGTTGACCGAGGCCATCCAGCGATGGATGCGGCCCTCGATGAAATGATCGCGCGCATCGCCGAGCGAGGCCGGCAGCGCGTCGAGACACATCTGCTCGATGCGCTCGTCGCTCTCGTTGGCAAGCGACAGGGCCGCGTTGCCGGGGCAATCAGGAAGGCGAGCATGCCGTAGCGCTCGAGATTGTTGCGGGCGCTCTCGTCATGAGATGCAGCAGCCGTCGAGCGTCGCTCATCCACCAGTCGGCCGGCAGATGATCGCGCCAGAACGGGCGCTTGAAGGCAGCGTGGCGCGCAGGTAATGGCCGGGACGGTCGAAATAGGCGATATGATACATATATGTTCCAGTGATGGGACGCCGGGGGCCGGCGGCACGGATGGACGCGATGCTCGCCGCCAAACGCAGGATTTCAACGCCCGATCTGGTCGACCGGTTCCGCGACGCCATGCGCCGCACGGCAGCCGGCGTCGCGGTCGACGACGCATGGACCGGCGGGCCGCGGCGGCATCACGGTGTCGAGCTTCTGCTCGCTGTCGCTCGAGCCGCCCTCGGTGCTGGTGTGCATCCGCAAGGATCTGACGACGCTCAGGCGGATCCTCAGAACCGGGTCTTCGCCGCCAATGTGCTGGCGCAGGACCAGAGCGAACTCGCCGCCGCCTTCGCCTCGCCCGCGACGCCGCACGAGCGGCGGTTTGCGCTGGGCCAGTGGGTCGACACGGGGCCGGCCGGGCCGGTTCTGGTTGGCGCCGTCGCGCATTTCGACTGCAAGCTGGCGCATGTCCACGATTACGGCTCGCATACGATCGTTATCGGCGAGGTGGTCGAGGCCGCCTCGCACGACGCCCGTCCGCTGATCTACGCGGAACAGGCGTTCCACCGGCTGCCCTGATCCTCAGCCACGCATCCACGCGGCGATCTCCACCCATTCGCGCGCCAGTGTGCGGGCGCCCATGAACAGCGACAGGTGCCCGCAATCGGCGAGTTTTTGCGCCTTGTGGGCCGCCGGCGTCGCGACGAGATCGAGAGCGGCGAACACCTGCGCCGGCGGGGCGACGGCGTCGCGGCCGCCCGCCAGCGCGAAGACCGGCGCGGTGACGCGCGAGAGCGGCGCCGGCCGGCCGAACACCGGGAAATCGCCCGCCGCCAGCCGGTTGTCGCGGAAAATCCAGTTGAGCACGTCGGCGTAATAGCGGCCGGGCAGGTCGACGGTGCGCGCGTCCCAGGCCTGATAGCGCGCGATCAGCTCGGGCGCGGCGGCGTCGGCGACCTGAAGAACCTCGCGCGCGTCCAGCTCCGCGCTGCCGAGCACGCGGAAGGCGCCGAGCGTGGCGCGGCCCGACACCAGCCCGCCGCCGGCCGCGATCAGCTCCTCGACCATATCGGGCGAGACGTTTCGCGCGGATCGGGCAATTTCGGACGGGCAGGACGTGTCGACCGGCGCGCCGGCGGCGACGAGCTTGCCGACCTTGCCCGGAAAGGCGGCGGCATAGGCGAGCGACAGCCAGCCGCCCTGGCACAGGCCGACGAGAATGGGTGCGGGCGGCGCCAGATCGACAGCCGCGTTGAGGTCGGCGAGATAGGCGTCGGTCGACAGGCCGCGCGTCGCCGAGGTCGCGGATTTCCACTCCGTCAGCAGGACCGGACCAAAGCCTTCCGCCGCCAGCCGCTCGATCACGCTGTGGCCGGGCGCGAGATCGGCGAGGCCGGCGTCGTGGACCGCATAGGGCGCGACGACGATGACGGGCGCCGCGCCCTGCGACACAAAGGCGCGCAGCCGCATGGTGGTGAAATCGGCGACAACCTCGTTCGGGGTCGCCCAGTCGATGTGCGCGGGCGTCGCTCCACCGCCGAGCATGTCGAGACCGACGCGAAACGGCCACAGCCAGAGGTCCATGGGATCGGGTCGAGCTTCCATTTCGATCAGATCAAACGCCCGCGAGACGGCGGTTGCAAGGCAGACACAATTGCTCCGCCAAAGTTCAACCCTTAACTGTCCTTAACTATTCAGTGCGCGTGGATTCGGATAAGTCTGCGGGGCGCTTGCCGCCGTCTGGCCGGGCGGACGGGCGGTTGTGCGGGTCTGTTGGAAAAAGTCTTTGCTGTTCCGAGGTTTGTTCCATAGCGCCCGCGCGTTGCGTCTGGCCGCGGTTGTGCCGGCCGGCCTTGCCGTCGCCGGCTGCGACCTCGACTGGAAGAAGCCGTCGTTCGAAATTCCGGATCCGCCCAAATTCCGGGCGGCGGCCGAAAAGCCGGCCGATCCCGTTCCCGACCGCTGGGCGGATACGTTCGGGTCGCGCGAATTGTCCGCGCTGGTCGACCGGGCGCTCGCCGACAATCTCGACATAGCCGCCGCGGTCGCGCGCATCGCGCAGGCGGATGCGCAGGCGAAGATTTCCTCGGTCGCGCTGTTTCCGCTGGTGACGATGAACGATTCGTCGCAGCGCGCGCGTTCGCCTGGCACGGCGTCGAGCATGCTGCCGCCCAAGGCCAGCGACGGAACCTATCATTTCAGCGGTTCCTATCGCTCGCTCAACGTGCTCGGGCTGAACGCCAGCTACGAGATCGATTTCTGGGGCAAGAACCGCGACGCTTCGAGCGCGGCGCGACTGCTCGCCGAAGCCAGCCGCTACGATCGCGCGGTCGTGCAGATCGCCACGCTCGCCTCGCTGGTCAATTCCTATTTCGCGGTGCTCGGCGCGCAGGACCGCCTGCGCATCGCGCGCGACAATGTGCGCATCGCCTCCGAAGTGCTGCGGGCGATCAAGGCGCGCGTGGCGGTCGGCACGGCGTCCGAACTCGATCTCGCGCAGCAGGAAAGCGTGCTCGCCACGCAGCGCGCCAACATTCCGACGCTCGAGCAGCAGGTCGCGCAGACCAGGAACCTGATCGCGGTTCTCGTCGGCCAGGCGCCGGAGCTGATCGACATCAAGGGCGGCAGTCTTTCGAGCCTGCGCGCGCCGCGCGTGCAGCCGGGCCTGCCCTCGCAATTGCTGCTGCGCCGGCCCGACATCGTGGAAGCCGAAACCAAGGTGGCGGCGAGCGAGCTTTCCGTCTCCGCGGCGCGCGCGGCCATGTTCCCGTCGATCACGCTGACCGGGGGCTATGGCGTGCAGGCGCAATTGCTGAAATTCCTGCTGCGGCCGGAGGCGGTGGCGTGGAGCTATGCCGCGCAACTGGCGCGGCCGATCACCGACGGGCGCAATCTGCAGAGCCAGCTCGACCTGCAACGCGGCAAATATGCCGAACTGCTGCAGCTCTATCACAAGCAGATCATCACCGCCTTCTCCGACGTCGAGAACGCGCTGATCGCCGTGCAGAAGAATACGCAGCGCGAGCGCCTGCAGCAGGCCGCCGCGGCCGCCTCGCGGCGCGCCTACAATGCGGCGATCAAACGGTTGCAGGAAGGCACGATCGACGTGGTCACGCTGTCGACGACGCAGACGACATTGTTCCAGAATCTCGACCTCGTGGCGCAGACGCGCATCGCGCGCTTCCAGTCGCTGGTGTCGCTCTACCAGGCGCTCGGCGGCGGCTGGTCGGACGTCAAGCGCGAGCTGGCGCGCCTCGAGGAGCAGGCGGCGTTCCGCGACCCGAAGGGCATTCTCCCGTGAAGAAATTTTCGCTCTTCGTCGCGCTGATCGCCGTGCTCGCCTACGCCGGCTGGCGCATGGGCTACATCAAACTGCCCGCGCAGAAGGAACAGCAGGAGACGTTCACGCCGGGAGGCGGCGGTCCTGGAGGCGGTGGCGGCCCTGGCGGCGGCGGGCCGGCGATGGGCGGTCGGCGCGGCGGCTTCGACGGACCCGTCGTCATCACCGCCTTCGATCTGCGCAACGCCGACGTGCCCGTCACGCTCGACGCGATCGGCACGGCGCAGGCGTTGAACACGGTGACCGTGCGCTCGCAGGTCGAGGGCAAGCTGATCGAGGTGAATTTCAAGGAAGGCCAGGACGTGAAAGCGGGCGACGTGCTCGCGCGCATCGATCCGACCACCTATCAGGCGCAATATGATCAGGCCGTCGCCAAGAAGGCGCAGGACGAGGCGCAGCTTGCCAACGCGAAGATCGATCTGGAACGCTACACCAAACTCGCGCAGGGCAATTTCAGTCCGAAGCAGCAGGCCGACACGCAGCGCGCTCTGGTCGCGCAGCTGACCGCGCAGGTGCGCGCCGACCAGGCGACGATCGACAATACCAAGGCGATCCTCGGCTATACGACGATCCGCTCGCCGCTCGACGGGCGCACCGGCATCCGTCTCGTCGACCCCGGCAATATCGTGCAGGCGAATGGCACGAATGGCATTGTCGTCATCACGCAGGTCAAGCCGATCGCCGTCGTCTTCACGCTGGCGCAGCAGAACCTGCGCGCGGTGACGGGCGCGCTGGCGCGCGGGCCGCTCGATGCGCAGGCCTTCGATTCCGGCATGACGAACGCCGTGGCGCGCGGGCAGGTGATCGTGGTCGACAACCAGGTCGATCCGGCGACCGGCACGGTGAAGATCAAAGCCGTGTTCGACAATGCCGATCTTGCGCTGTGGCCGGGCCAGTTCGTCAATATCCGCGTGACGGTCGACGTGCTGAAGAACGCGATCGTCGCGCCGACAGCCGCCGTACAGCGCGGGCCGAACGGCGCCTTCGTCTATGTGGTGAAGCCGGACGAGACGGCGACGCAGACGCCGGTCGTCGTCGGCCTGCAGAACGAGCGCGTGGCCGTGATCCAGTCCGGCCTCGCGCCGCCGGCCAAGGTCGCGACATCGGGCTTCGCGCGGTTGCGCGACGGCGCGAAAGTGCGCGTGATCGATGTTCCGCGCGCGGGCGGCGAAGCGCGCAACGAGACGCCGGCGCCGGAGGCTTCGCCCGCCGCCGGCGCGCCGCCACGTGGCGAGGGGCAGGGCGGCGGCGAACGCGGCCGCCGGCGCAGACAGGGCGGCGGCGCGCCGGCCGGACAGTGAGCGGCGGGGGCGTCCGGCCATGAACGTCTCCGCCCCTTTTATCGCGCGGCCCGTCGCCACCTCATTGCTTGGCATCGCCGTGCTGCTGGCTGGCCTGCTCGGCTATTCGCGCCTGCCGGTCTCGCCGCTGCCGCAGGTCGACTTTCCGACCATCCAGGTGACGACGCAGCTGCCCGGCGCCAATCCGGACATCGTCGCTTCGCTGGTGACGGCCTCGCTCGAGCGGCAGTTCGGTCAGATTCCGGCGCTGGCGACCATGTCGTCGCAATCGTCCTTCGGCCTGTCGCAGATCACGCTGCAATTCGATCTCGACCGCGATATCGACGCCGCCGCGCAGGACGTGCAATCCGCGATCAACGCGTCGGCCTCCACGCTGCCGCGCAATCTTCCCTATCCGCCCGTCTATTCGAAAGTGAATCCGGCGGATTCGCCGATCATGATCCTGGCGCTGACATCGAAGAGCGCGTCGCTGCGGGCGATGAGCGACATCGCCGATACGCTGATCGGGCCGCGTCTCAGCGAGATTTCCGGCGTCGGCCATGTGTCGATCGAGGGCGGCATCAAGCCGGCGATCCGCATCCAGGCCGATCTCGGGCGGCTCGGCGCCAATCGCCTCGGCCTCGAGGACCTGCGGCTCGCGATTGTCGGCGCCAATGTCGCCGGCGCCAAGGGCTCGCTCGACGGCGCGCGGCAAAGCTATACGATCGACGCCAACGACCAGATCCTGTCGGCCGAGGCCTACAAGAAGGTCGTGGTCGCCTATCGCAACGACGCGCCGATCATTCTGCGCGATGTGGCGCAAGTGATCGAGGGGCTCGAAAATTCGCGCACCGGCGGCTGGTATCAGGGCGAGCCCGCGGTCGTCATCGACGTGCAGCGCCAGCCCGGCGCCAATATCATCGCGACCGTCGACCTCTTGAAAAAGGAGCTGCCGCGGCTGGCGCGCGCGCTGCCGGCGGGCGTGGAGCTGAAGGCGGTGCACGACCGCACGGACGCGATCCGCGCCTCGATCGCCGACGTGCAATTCACGCTGGTGCTCGCGACCGTGCTGGTCGTGCTGGTCGTGCTCCTGTTCCTGCGCACGCTGCGCGCGACGCTGATCGCGGCCGTGGCCTTGCCGCTGTCGATCGTGGCGACATTCGGCGTGATGTATCTGGCGGGCTTCAGTCTCGACAATCTCTCGCTGATGGCGCTGACCATCGGCACGGGATTCATCGTCGACGACGCGATCGTGATGATCGAGAATATCGTGCGCAAGATGGAGGGCGGCATGAAGCCGCTGCGCGCCGCCTATGCGGGCGCGCGCGAGATCGGCTTCACCGTCATCTCGCTCACCGTTTCGCTGATCGCCGTGTTCATCCCGCTCCTGTTCATGACCGGGCTCGTCGGCCGCATGTTCCGCGAATTCGCGCTGACGCTGTCGATCGCGGTCGTGGTTTCCGCGATCGTGTCGCTGACGCTGACGCCGATGATGTGCGGCCGGCTGCTGAAGCCGAAGAGCGAAACCGGCGAGGCGAGCCGCGAGGCCGAGGAGGCGACGGGCTGGATGCTGCGCGTCTACGAACGCACGCTGCGCTGGGCGATCGACCGCGAATTCCTGATGCTGGCGCTGACCGTCGGCACACTGGGGCTGACGATCTGGCTCTATGTCGTCGCGCCCAAGGGGTTCTTGCCGCTGCAGGACAACAGCCTGCTCGACGTGGTGGTGGAGGCCGCGCCCGACGCCTCCTTCGCGCAGATGACGCAGTTGCAGGAAAAGGCGTCGGCAATTTTCCGCAGCGATCCTGACGTACGCGGCGTCGTCAGCGTGCTCGGCGTCGGCGCGCTCAACGCCACGCCGAATGTCGGGCGCCTCGCCGTGACGCTGACGCCGCGCGACGAGCGCAAGACGGGCGCGCTCGAAATCGCCGAGCGGCTGCGCGCCAAGGCGAACGAGATCGGCGCCAATCTCTACGTCAAGCCGGTGCAGGACATCCAGATCGCCACGCGCGCGAGCCGGTCGCAATATCTGTACACGCTGACCGGCGCGGACGCCGATGAAGTCGCGGACTGGGCGCGCAAGATCGCGGAGCGGCTGCGCGCCTCGCCGATCCTGCGCAATCTCGCGGAAGAGACGCAGGAAGGCGGCCTGCGCACGATGATCCACATCGACCGTGATGCGGCGGGCCGCCTCGGCGTGACCGCGCAGAACATCGACGATGCGCTCAACAACGCCTTCGGCCAGCGGCAGGTTTCGACCATCTATGCGCAATCGAACCAGTATCGCGTGATCCTGGAAGCCGATCCGGTCTACCAGCAGGATCCCGGCGCCTTGCAGAAACTTTACGTATCGGGCTCGGCGGGCGGCGTGCAGACGCCGCTGTCGGCGGTGGCGCGCTTCGAAGCGACCGAGGCGCCGCTCGCGGTCGCGCATCAGGACCAGTTCCCTGCCGCCACGCTTAGCTTCGACATTGCGCGCGGCGCGTCGCTCGGCCAGGCCGTCGAGGCGATCAAGCAGGCGGAGAGCGATGTCGGCATGCCCGGTTCGATCACCGGCGCCTTTTCCGGCGACGCCGCGGAATTTCGCAAGTCGCTGGCGAGCGAACCCTGGCTGCTGCTGGCGGCCGTCGTCACCATCTATCTCGTGCTCGGCATGCTCTACGAGAGCTACGCCCATCCCTTCACCATCCTCACCACCCTACCGTCGGCGGGCGTCGGCGCGCTGCTGGCGCTGCGGCTGACAGGCAATAATCTTTCCGTCGTCGCGCTGATCGGCATCGTGCTGCTGATGGGCATCGTGAAGAAGAATGCGATCATGATGATCGACTTCGCGCTGGAGGCCGAACGGCACGAGGGCCTGAGCCCGCGCGACTCGATTCTGCGCGCCTGCCTCTTGCGCTTCCGGCCGATCATGATGACGACGCTGGCCGCGCTGTTCGGCGCGGTGCCGCTCGCTTTCGCCTCGGGCGTCGGCAGCGAGCTGCGCATCCCGCTCGGCGTCACCATCATCGGCGGCCTGCTGCTCAGCCAATTGCTGACGCTGTACACGACGCCGGTCGTCTATCTCGCGGTCGAGCGGCTGCGCCTGCGGCTCGGCGGGCGCACCAGCGCCGAGCAGCATGAATTCGAGCGCGAACTCAGGGAGGGCGAGGCGTGAGCATTTCGACGCCCTTCATCCGGCGTCCCGTCGCGACCACGCTGATGGCGGTCGGCCTGTTTCTCACGGGCCTGGTCGCCTATTTCTTCCTGCCGGTCTCGAGCCTGCCCTCGATCGATTTTCCGACGATCCGTATCATTGCGACCCGGCCCGGCGCCGATCCCGCGACCATGGCGGCGAGCGTCGCCGCGCCGCTCGAACGGCGCCTGTCGGAAATCGCCAGCGTCGCCGAACTGACGTCGGTCAGTTCGCTCGGCGGCACCGTGGTGACGGTGCAATTCGATCTCAAGCGGCCGATCGACAAGGCCGCGCAGGACGTGCAATCGGCGATCAACGCCGCCATCGGCGATCTGCCGTCCGACCTGCCGGCGCCGCCGCAATTCCGCAAGGCCAATCCCGCGGCCATGCCGGTGCTGATCCTGGCGCTGACATCCGACAGCCTGCCGGCGAGCGCGCTCTACGACGCCGCCGACACGGTGATCGCGCAAAAGCTGAGCCAGGTCGAAGGCGTCGCCGAAGTGCAGGTGAACGGCGCCGAACAGCCGGCGATCCGCATCCAGGTCGATCCCGCGCGGCTTGCGTCCATGGGCGTCGGTCTCGATACGATCGCCGGCGCGGTGTCGGCGGCCGATGCGCATGGTCCCGTCGGCTCCTGGGAAGGCGCGGCGCGCGCCGGCAGCTATGCGACCGACGACCAGCTGTCCTCGCCCGACGATTATCGCAAGATCGTGATCCGCACGTCGAACGGCCCGGTGCGGCTCGCCGATATCGCGACCATCGACCGCTCGGTGCGCAACACGCGTTCGGCCGGCTGGTTCAACAAGAAGCCGGCGGTGCTGCTGTTCATCACCAAACAGCCCGACGCCAATGTGATCGACACGGTCGACCGCGTGAAGGCGCTGCTGCCCGAGGTCAAGCGCTGGATTCCGGCGAGCATCGACATCACCACGCTGACCGATCGCACGACGACGATCCGCGCGAGCATTCACGAAATCCAGTTCACGTTGATGGTGAGCATCGCGCTCGTGATGGCGGTCGTGCTGCTGTTCGTGCGGCGCGCGGCGCCGACGATCGCGGCCGGCGTGACTGTGCCGTTGTCGCTGGCCGGCACGTTTGCCTGCATGTATGCGGCGAATTTCTCGATCGACAATATTTCGCTGATGGCGGTGATCGTCGCGGTCGGATTCGTCGTCGACGATGCGATCGTGATGATCGAGAATGTCTATCGCAATCTGGAGATGGGCAAGCGGCCGGTCGCCGCCGCGCTCGACGGGGCGCGACAAATCGGCTTCACCGTCGTCTCGATCAGCCTGTCGCTGGCGGCGGCCTTCATTCCGCTGATCTTCCTGCCGGGCATTCCCGGCAAACTGTTCCGCGAATTCTCGATGACCCTGGTGTTCGCCATCGCGGTCTCGACCTTCGTCTCGCTGAGCGTGACGCCGATGATCTGCGCGCGCTACATGAAGCGGCCCGAACATGAGCGCCACACATGGCTCGACAGGCTGGTGGAAGGCGCGCTGGCGCGCATCGTCGCCGGCTACGGGCGCGGCCTCAAGGCGGCGATCGGCCATCCCTGGATGTCGCTTGTCGTCATCGCGGGCGTGATCGGGCTGACCGTGCAGCTCTATCGCATCGTGCCCAAGGGCTATATTCCGCAGGACGACACGGGGCTGATTTTCAGCTTCACGGAAGGTTCGGCGGACGTGTCCTTCAGCGCGATGGCCGCCTATCAGCAGCGCGCGGTCGATATGATCACCGCGGATGCGGACGTGCAGAACGTCGCCTCCTTCATCGGCGGCACGCGCTCGTTCAGCCAGGGGCGCATCTTCATCGCTCTGAAGCCGCAGGGCGTGCGCTCGGGATCGTCGCGCGACGTGATCAACCGGCTGCGCGGCAAGCTGGCGCGCATGCCCGGCATCACGGTCTTCATGTTCCCGGTGCAGGACGTGCGCGCGGGCGGACGCGAGAGCAAGTCGCAGTATCAGTTCACGCTGTGGGATCCCTCGCTCGACGAACTCGCGGAATGGACGCCGAAAATCGTGGAGCGGCTGCGGAAATTGCCTGAGCTTGCCGATGTGACGACCGATCGCGAGCGCGGCGGATTGCGCGCCAATGTCGTGATCGACCGGCAGGCGGCGGCGCGCTACGGCGTGCGCATCCAGGATATCGATACGGCGCTCAACACGGCCTTCGGGCAGCGCCAGAGCGCGATCATCTACACGCAGCGCAACCAGTATCGCGTGATCGTGGAAAGCCTCGCCGCGCGCCAGCGCGATCCGACGGACCTGTCGGGCCTGTTCGTCTCGGCCTCCGCCACCGTTCAGACGCCGCCCGCGACCTCGAATTTCGCCGTACCGGCGCGCCATCAGGTGCCGCTCAGCGCGGTCGCGCGCATCGAGCGCTCGGCCATGTCGCTGCAGGTCAATCACCAGGGCTCGTTCCCGGCGATCACCATCAGCTTCAATCTCGCGCCCGGCGCCACGCTGCAGGCGGCGACGCAGGCGGTGGACAAGGCGGTGGCGGAGATGAATCCACCCGACAACCTGCGCACCGAATTTGCGGGCGAAGCGCGCGACTTCCGCTCGTCGTCGGGCGGGCAGGGCATGCTGATCGTGATCGCGCTGCTTGCCGTGTACCTCATCCTCGGCATTCTCTACGAGAGCCTGATCCATCCGGTGACGATCCTGTCGACCTTGCCGTCGGCCGGTCTCGGCGCGCTGCTGGCGCTGATGCTGTTCGGCTCGGAGCTGACGCTGATCGCCTTCATCGGCATCATTCTGCTGATCGGCATCGTCAAGAAGAACGGCATCATGCTCGTCGATTTCGCCGTGCAGGCGCAGCGCGAGAAAGGGCTGAACGCGGCGGAGGCCGCCTATGAAGCCGCGCTCGAACGGTTCCGCCCGATCATGATGACAACGCTGGCCGCGCTGTTCGGCGCGCTGCCGCTGGCGCTGGCGACCGGCGCCGGCGCGGAACTGCGCCGCCCGCTCGGCATCACCATCGTCGGCGGTCTGGTGCTGTCGCAGATCCTGACGCTCTACACGACGCCGGTGATCTATCTGCTGATGGACAAGTTCTCGCGCAAGCGGCGCGACGAGGAGGAGGAAGAGGCGCGGGCTGCGGCGGAATAGGGGCGGCGCAGAGGAGAGTCGTCATTGGAGCCAACGGGTCGCGCGAAGCGCGCCCGATGACAGGCTCCGCGAAGCACTCCAGAGCCACGATCCGGCGCTGGATTGCTTCGTCGTTTCACTCCTCGCAATGACGGCAATACGCATGGCGAAAGCCTATAGCGCCCGCCAGCCGATGTCCTGCCGGCAGAACCCGTCGGCGAAGTCGATCTGTGCGACGCCCGCATAAGCGCGCTCGCGCGCCGCGCGCACATCCGGCCCGAACCCCGTCACATTGAGCACGCGCCCGCCATTGGCGAGGAGTTTTTCGCCCGAGCGCTTGGTGCCGGCGTGCGTCACGACGACGCCTTCCAGCGCGTTCGCCTTGTCTATGCCGATGATCTCCCCGCCCTTCCGCGGCGCAGCCGGGTAGCCCTTGGCGGCCAGCACGACGGTCAGCGCGCTCACCGGCTTCAGGTTCACGCGCGCCGCGTCAAGCCTTCCACGCGCGCAAGAATCCAGAAGCATCAGCAGATCGTCGGCGACGCGCGGCAGGATCACCTGCGTTTCCGGATCGCCGAAGCGCGTGTTGAACTCGATCAGCTTCGGCCCGTCCTTGCCGATCATCAGGCCGGCGAACAGCACGCCCTTGAACGGCATGCCCGCTTCCGCCATCGCGCGCACGGTCGGCTCGACGATTTCGGCCATCACGCGCTGTGCGATCGCATCCGTCACGACCGGCGCCGGCGAATAGGCGCCCATTCCGCCGGTGTTCGGCCCCGTGTCGCCTTCGCCGACGCGCTTGTGGTCCTGCGCCGACGCCAGCGCCAGCGCACGCGACCCGTCGCACAAAGCGAAGAACGAAGCTTCCTCGCCTTCGAGAAATTCCTCCACCACGACTTCCGCGCCCGCCGCGCCGAAGGCGCCCTCAAAGCAGGCGGCGACGGCGGCCTCCGCCTCGGCCAGCGTCATGGCGACGACGACGCCCTTGCCGGCGGCTAGCCCGTCGGCCTTCACCACGATTGGCGCGCCGTGCTTGCGCACATAGGCCAGCGCGCTGTCGCGATCGACAAAGCGCCCATAGGCGCCGGTCGGAATGTTCGCGCGCGCGCATAGGTCCTTGGTGAAGCCCTTGGAGCCTTCGAGCTGGGCCGCCGCCTTCGAAGGGCCGAAAGCCGCGATCCCTGCCGCCTCCAGCGAATCGACAATGCCTTCGACCAGCGGCAGCTCCGGCCCGACCACGACGAGATCGATTTTCATCAGCCTGCAGAAATTGACCACCGCCGCGTGGTCGGCCGTGTCTACCGTCACGCATTCCGCCACCGCGGCGATGCCGGGATTGCCGGGCGCGCAGAAAAGTCTGGTCAGGCGCGGGCTCGCGGCCAGCGCATTGGCGAGCGCATGTTCGCGCCCGCCGGAGCCGATCAGCAAAACGTTCATGGCCGCCTTCCCGGAATTTCGCCGCCTCATATCAGGCGCGACGGGAAATGTCAGGACGCGCCCGGCCATGCAGGCGCGGACGCCCGCGACAAGGGCGGGCATGAGAGCTACAAAAGAAGTGGACCATCATAGGTTTGGGGGATGCGATGCGTACGATTTGTCTGACGGCGGCCGCCATTGTGATCGCCGCCCCCGCAGCCGCCATGGACTGCAAGGCGGCGCGCGGCGACGTCGACAAGGCGATCTGCGCTTCCCCGCAGGCGGTAGCGGCCGACGAGGCTATGGTCGCCGCCTATAATGCGTTGCGCGGGCGCATGAGCCCGCCCGAACGCGAGGCGCTGCTCGTTTCGCAGCGCGCGTGGATCAAGCGGCGCGGCTACAGCTGCGAGGCGGACAAGGCGGGCTATGCGCAATGCCTGACGAAAGAAACCGACCAGCGCCGCGCTTTCTTCGACGCAATGCCGGAGGGCGGGCCGGGCGTCGCCTCGGCGCTGCAGCCGGTCATCGTCGCAAAACCCGGCAAGCCGCGCGACTGGGAGATCGACGTCGAACTGCTCAGGTTCGTGGAGCCGAAAACGCCGGGCGAAAGGACCTTCAATGCGCAGGTCGCGAAAATGTTGAAGGACATTCCGACCGACCGAAGCGAAATCGAGCGCGGCCAGACCTTTTCGCACGACGTCTGGATGCGCGTCACATGGCTGTCGCCGCGCCTGATCTCGGCGCGCATCGAGGGCTACGGATTTTCCGGCGGCGCGCACGGCAATCCGACCACCGTCGGCCTCAACATCGACACGCAGAGCGGCCGCAAGCTCGCGTTCGCCGACGCCTTCGACGGGGCGGCGCGCGCAAAGCTGGCCGACGGCTGCCTGGCGAAAATCACGCCCGAAAAGATCAAGCGAGGCATGGACGAGCCCAAGGGCGACGAGTTGAAGCAATTGCGCGCGAATATCGACGAGACCCTGTCGAGCCTCGACACCTGGAATTTCTCGGCCGGGGGCGCGACCATCGTGTTCGAGCACTATTCCATCGGCTCCTATGCCGAGGGCGCCTACGAATGCGAGGTCCCGCTCGCGCGTCTCAGGGAACTCGCGAAAAAGGGCTTCCCGCTGCCGGAATGAGCGCTCAGGCCGCGCTCTCCGAGCCAACGAGCGTGAAGCCCCGCGCCGCACGCTCTTCGGCGTCGGGCGTCTGCCAGATCGTCTCGATGAAATCGAACATCGGCCGCGTGACCTCGAAGGCGAAGCCGCTGTCGCGCGCCGCGTTTCGTGCGGCAACGCGCGCCCACCGGGTTTCAGCCGGCGCCGCGATATAATGGAAACGCGTCGAAAGGCCCCGTCTTGCGGCTTCGGCGCGCGCCTGGTCCCGCGAGGCGCGCGTGAGCAGTCCCGTGTCGAACACCGACGGCACGCCCAATGTTTGCACCCTGCCGGCGACGTCCCACATCTGCCGGCGGGCGCGTTCGACACGCTCGTTCATTGCCGCGAAGCTCGCGCCCTTCAGGTCGGGCGCGAACAGACCCTGCATCCACTCGTCGATGGAAAAGGGCAGGGCGCTCTGCTCGGCGGCGAGCGCGCGGGCATAGGTCGTCTTGCCGGCGCCCGTCGAGCCGATGATGAAGTGAATGTCGGTCATGGCGTCGTCCCCGGTTGGACGAAGGCCGGTTGCGCCAGCGCCAGCGCGTGAGCGCGAATGTCCTGCGGCCAGATGGCGAGCCGCGCTGCGAAGGTCTCGCCGTCGCGCGCAAACAGGGCACGCGCCGCCTCCTCGAAGTCGGGCAGGTCGCCGCCGATCGCGTGCATGAACTTGTAGGCCGCCTCCTGCGCGCGCCGCGCTTCCTGACGCGGGTCACGGGTCGCGGCCTCCACGAGTTTGCGCAGCGCGATCGAGGCGCCGCCCGGCTGCGCGCGAAGCCAGTCCCAGTGCCGCGGCAGCAATGTCACCTCATGCGCAACCACGCCGAGCTTCGGCCGTCCGCGGCCGCGTGTAGCTTCGGGAGCGAACATCTGCTCGGCGCGCGCAGCGGCTTCGTCGGCGGAGCCGCGCAGGTCGAGGTCCAGCGGCGCGCTGGTCGCGGCGTCGAAGATCAGAAGCGCCGCCGCGTCGCCCTGGGCGGCGTGGGCCGCGCGGGCTATGGCGGCGGCGGGGCCACGGGCGATCAGGCTGTGGCCGACAAAGGCCACGAATATCGACTGGGTTGTCATGGGGAATTTATATCAGGATAAAAATATCAGTCAATATGATCCGGATAAAAATAGCGTGTGGCGGTCGCCCGCCCCCTCGGCCATAATGGCGCGATGGCTGAATCGCCTGCCGGCAACGCTCCCGAACTCTCCGTCTCCGAACTCGCCGCCGCGCTGAAGCGCACGGTCGAGGATCGATTCGGCCTCGTGCGTGTGCGCGGCGAGATTTCGAACTACCGCGGCCAGCATTCCTCAGGCCACGCCTATTTCAGCCTGAAGGACCAGAACGCCCGCCTCGACGCGGTCGTCTGGAAGGGCGTCTTTTCGCGGCTGCGGACCAAGCCGGAGGAGGGGCTCGAGGTCATCGCGACCGGCAAGCTCACGACCTTTCCGGGCAAGTCCTCCTACCAGATCGTCATCGAAGCGATCGAACCGGCCGGTGTTGGCGCGTTGCTCGCCCAGCTCGAGGAGCGCCGCAAGCGGCTCGCCGCCGAAGGCCTGTTCGACGCCGCGCGAAAACAGCTTCTGCCTTTTCTGCCCCGGACGATCGGCGTCGTCACCTCGCCGACCGGCGCCGTCATCCGCGACATTCTCCACCGCATCCGCGACCGCTTTCCGCGCGACGTGATCGTCTGGCCGGTGCGCGTGCAGGGCGAGACGGCGGCCGGCGAGGTCGCCGCCGCGATTCGCGGCTTCAACGCTTTGCCCGAGGACGGGCCGATCCGCCGCCCGGACGTACTCATCGTCGCGCGCGGCGGCGGCTCTCTCGAAGACCTCTGGGCTTTTAACGAGGAGATCGTCGTCCGCGCGGCGGCCGAGAGCCTGATCCCGCTCGTCTCGGCGATCGGCCACGAGACCGATACGACGCTGATCGATCACGCCGCCGACCTGCGCGCGCCGACGCCGACCGGCGCGGCCGAAAAGGTCGTGCCCGTGCGCGTCGATCTCCTGGCGCAACAGACCGAACTCGCCCGCCGCCTCGCCCATGCGCAGACGCGGCTGATTGATACGCGCGCCAGCGAGTTGCGCGCGCTCGCCCGCGTGCTGCCGACGCCGGACGATATTCTGGGCGCCCGCCGCCAGTCGCTCGACGCGGCGGCCTCCAGCCTGCGCAAGGACATGCGCGATCTCGTCGCGCGCCGCAGGATCCGCCTCGATTCGCTCGCCCGCGTGCTCGCCGATCACTCGCCGCGCGCCGAACTCAACCAGCGGCGCGGCGAGTTCAATCGCGTGGCCGACCGGCTCGGTCTCGCTCGCCCCGCCGTCCTTGCCAAGCGCGCCGACGCGCTCGCGGACATGAGCCGACGTCTCGACCGCGCCATGGAAAATCGCATGGTCCGCGGCCGCGACCAGATCGCGCGGCGTCGCGAAGCGCTGGCCACATGGCACGGTCGGCTTGCGCCGGCCTTCGCGCGCCTGATCGCGCAGCGCCGCGACAAGCTCGCGACGCTCGAAAAGCTGCGCGCCTCGCTCGGCTACGAGAATGTTCTCGCGCGGGGGTTCGCGCTGGTGCGCGACGAAAATCGCAATCCCTTGCGATCGGCCGATGCGATTTCGCCTGGTCAGAGACTGATCCTGCAATTGTCGGACGGCGAAAGGCACGCGACCGCCGACGGCGATTCCGCTCCGAAGAAGCCGGCGCGTTCGGCCCGGCCGCCCGCCGGGCAGGGCTCGCTGTTCTGATTATTGCGCGCGCACGCGATCCGTGCGCTATGCTGTTTCATCGGGCGCCGCAAGAAACGCCCGTCGCAGGGGAGAAGCGGCCGCACGATGTTGATTGCGCTGATGTCGGATATTCACGGCAATCGCGAGGCATTCGACGCCTGCCTCAATCATGCAAGGCGGCAGGGCGCCGAGCGATACATCATCCTCGGCGATCTCGTGGGCTATGGCGCGGACCCCTCTTATGTCGTCGATGTCGTGCGCGGCATGCAGGACAAGGGCGCTATCGTCCTGCTCGGCAATCACGACGAGGCGGTGACCGGCACGCTCGGCGGCATGAACGAATATGCCCGCGCCTCGATCGAATGGACGCGCGGCAAGCTCGACATGGCGCAGAAACAATATCTGGCCGAATTGCCACGCACGCATCGCGAGGGCGACACGCTCTACACCCATTCCGAAGCGTCCAATCCGGCGGCCTGGATCTACGTCAACAATCCCGCGGTGGCAGAGCGCTCGATACGGTCATGCGACGCGCATGTCACGTTCTGCGGGCATGTGCACGTGCCGCAACTCTACAATATGGCCTCGATGAAACCTGCCGTTCTCTTCACCCCGCAGACCTCGATCGCCGTGCCGCTCTCGGCGTCGCGACGCTGGCTTGCCGTTCTTGGCTCCGTCGGCCAGCCGCGCGACCAGATTCCGACGGCGGCTTACGCGATGTACGACGACGCGCGCCGCACAATCAGCTTCTGCCGCGCGCCCTATGACATCGAGCGCGCCGCGCAGAAGATCAAGAACGCCGGCCTGCCGGCCATCCTCTCGGCGCGACTGTTCGTAGGGCGCTGAAGATGGGTCGCGATGTTCTGAAGACGGGAACCTACGTCGACGGCTTTCTTATCGGCGAGAAGCTGCATGTCGGCGGCATGGCCTCGCTGTGGCGCGTGACGCGCGACGACATCGATTATCCCATCGTGCTCAAGACGCCGCTCATCCTCGACGGCGACGACGCCACCGCGATCGTCGGCTTCGAAATGGAGCAGATGATCCTGCCGCAGCTCTCCGGCCCGCATTCGCCGCGCTGTGTGGCGGTCGGCGATTTTTCGCGCCAGCCCTACCTCGTCATGGAATATGTCGAGGGGACCTCGCTGTTGCCGGAATTCGAGAAGTCGCCGCTGCCGGTCGACCGCGTGCGCGACATCGGCGCGCGCGTCGCCACCGCGC
>JACKJE010000009.1 GCA_020638135.1 Methylobacteriaceae bacterium
CTGATCGCGCATCAGCGCTATCAGCGGCGAGACGACGACGGTCAGCCGCTCCTCGATCAGCGCCGGCAGCTGGTAGCACATGGACTTGCCGGAGCCGGTCGGCATGATCGCCAGCACCGGGCCGCCCGCCAGAACGGCGGAAATGATTTCCTGCTGACCGGGTCGGAAATCGTCGTAGCCGAAGACGGATTTGAGAAGCGCGCGGGCGCGCGACGCGGTTTCAGGGGACAAAATCTCAGCCCTCGATCCGGCCGGGCGTGACGCGCAGGATCTGCGCGCGCCCTGCGAGGTCGGCGAAAGCGGCGGGATCGGCGCCGGTGAGCCAGGCCTGGCCGCCGAGCCGCGCCAGTTCCTCGTAGAGCGCGCGGCGACGGACGGGATCGAAATGGGCGGCGATCTCGTCCAGCAGCACCAGCGGCGCCATGCCGCTGACGGCCGTCACCAGTCGCGCATGGGCGAGAACCAGTCCGGTCAACAGCGCCTTCTGCTCGCCGGTCGAGCAGGCGCGGGCCTCGACGCCCTTGGGGCCATGGCGCACGACGAGATCGCTCGCCTGCGGGCCGACGAGCGTGCGGCCGGCGGCGGCGTCTCGTCCACGTCCCGACGCCAGCAGGGCGCGATAGCGGTCTTCGGCCTCCAGCGCCGAATGGGCCGCGACCAAAGCCTCGACCTCGCCGGCGAGCGCGAAATCCGCCCAGGGGAAGGGCGAGGAATCGTCGCGTTCGGATTGGACCAGCGCGGCCAACCGCGACACGGTTTCCAGTCGGGCGGCAGTGACGGCGACTCCGAGTTCGGCGACCTCGCGCTCGGCGGCGTCGAGCCAGGCCGGTTCGCCGCCTGTCTCCAGAAGCCGGTTGCGGTTGCGCAGGGCGCGTTCCAGAGCGGCGACGCGCGACCCATGCGCGGGGTCGACCGTCAGCACGAGCCGGTCGAGAAAACGCCGCCGCTCGCCGGCCGAGCCAGCGAACAGCCCGTCCATGGCCGGCGTCATCCAGACGATGCGCAACCGCTCGGCAAAATCGCGCGGCGACCCGACGGGAGCGCCGTCGATCCGGCATTTGCGGACGCCCGCTCCCTCGCCTGCGGGCTCGAGCCCCGTGCCGAGCCGCGTTTGGCCGAGATCATCCTGCAGCAGGATCGAAACCGAAAAACCGCCCGATCCGCCCGACCGCACGCATTCGGAAAATTCGGCGCGGCGCAGGCCGCGTCCGGCCGTGAACAGGGACAGAGCCTCCAGAACATTGGTCTTGCCCGCGCCGTTTTCGCCGGTCAGCGCGACGACGGCCGCGTCGAGATCGAGATCGAGCGCGGGATAGGACCGATAGTCGGCGAGGACCACGCGCCGCACCCGCGGGCAGCGCGCGTCGAAGGCGGAAAGGCGAGTGAGGGCGGGCGCCGTCATGCCAGCCTCTTGCCATTTTTCGAGGGCTGCCGCGAGGGCGGAATTTCGATCGCCAAAAGCCCTGCGCAAATGTTTCGCGAAAATCGGGTCTGCCTTTTTTGCTCCAGGGCGCTACGAAGGGACATGCGCAAGCACATCCTGTCCATGGGCGAAGCCCTGGTCGACGTTCTGCCGGCCGGCGACGAGCTTTGGCGGCCGGTTTCCGGCGGCTCGTCCTACAATGTCGCGCTGGCGCTCGGTCGGCTCGGCGCGCCCGCTGCTTTCGTCGGCCGCCTGTCGCGGGACGAGCAGGGGCGGCGGATGGCGGCGGCGCTGGAAGCGGCCGGCGTGGCGACTGATCTCGTCTCGCGCGACGACCGGCCGAGCCCCTTATCGCTCGTCGAACGCGGTTCCGAGGCGCGGAACGCCCGCTATTCGATCCATCTCGCCGACACCGCCCATGCGCCGCCGGACCTGCCGGAAGATTGGCTCGCGGGCGCCGCGCATCTGCACGTCTCGTCCTTCTCGGCTGTTGTCGGCGCCTGGGGCGCGGCGGTCGCAAGCGCGCTCGATGCGGCGAAGGGACGGGCCACCCGCAGCATCGACATCAACATCCGACCTGGCCTGCTTCCGACGCGCGAAAAGACGCGGCTGCTCGTGGAAGAGCGGCTCGCGCAGGTCGAAATCGTGAAGGCGAGCGACGAAGACCTTCTTTGGCTGTTCCCCGACGACGATCCGCTCGACATGGCCGCGCGCTGGTCGACGCGCGGCCCGATCGCAATCCTGACGCAGGGCGGCGATGGCGCGAGTCTCTTTGCCCGCGGTCGCGCAATTCATCATCCCGGATTTGCCGTTTCGGTCGTGGATACAGTCGGCGCGGGCGACACGTTCATGGCCGCCTTCCTGTCGCGCGCCGCCGAATCGGACGTCCTTGGTCGATTGCCGGACATCGGCGCCGAGCAAATTCGGGCGCTGTTCGGCTTTGCCAACGCCGCCGCCGCGCTATGCTGCACGCGACCGGGCGCCGATGCGCCGACACGCGGGCAGGTCGAAGCTTTTCTCGAACGGCCGCGTTCGAGCTAATATTTGGTTCAAGTCTGACAACCGCCGCGCTCAAGACGTGGCCCCGGGAGAAAATCGATGGCGTCGAAAATGTCCGAGGACCTGCGCAGCGGGGCGCTCGTCTATCACCGCCTGCCGAAACCCGGGAAACTGGAGATCAAGGCGACCAAGCCGCTCGGCAACCAGCGCGACCTCGCGCTCGCCTATTCACCCGGCGTGGCGGTCGCCTGCGAGGCCATCGCCGAAGACCCGGCGCAGGCGGCCGAGCTGACCGCGCGGCAAAATCTCGTCGCGGTGGTCAGCAACGGCACCGCCGTGCTCGGCCTCGGCGACATCGGCCCCCTCGCCTCCAAGCCCGTGATGGAAGGCAAGGCCGTCCTGTTCAAGAAATTCGCCGGCATCGACGTCTTCGACATCGAGATCGACGCGAGGGAGATCGACCGCTGCGTGGACGTCGTGGCGGCGCTCGAACCGACCTTCGGCGGCATCAATCTCGAGGACATCAAGGGCCCGGACTGTTTCGAGATCGAGGCGCGCCTGCGCGAGCGGATGAATATTCCGGTCTTCCATGACGACCAGCACGGCACAGCGATCATCGTCGGCGCGGCGACCGTCAACGCGCTGGAGCTGGCCGGCAAGAAGATCGATCAGGTGAAGATCGTCGCCTCCGGGGCCGGCGCTGCTGCGCTCGCCTGCCTCAATCTTCTCGTGTCGCTTGGCGCACGACGCGAAAACATCTTCGTCAGCGATCTCGAGGGCGTCGTCTACGAGGGCCGCGAGAAATTGATGGACCGCTGGAAGGCGGTGTTCGCGCAGAAAACGGAAGCGCGCACCCTCGCCGATGTGATCGGCGGCGCGGACGTGTTCCTCGGTCTGTCGGCCGGCGGCGTGCTGAAGCCCGAGATGGTGAAGCAGATGGCGGAAAAGCCGCTCATTCTCGCGCTCGCCAACCCCAATCCGGAAATCATGCCGGAAGACGCGCTCGCCGCGCGCGCCGACGCGATGATCTGCACAGGCCGGTCGGACTATCCCAATCAGGTCAACAATGTCCTGTGCTTCCCCTACATGTTTCGGGGCGCGCTGGATGTGCGCGCGACCGCGATCAACGAAGAGATGAAGCTCGCCGCCGTGCGCGCAATCGCCGCGCTGGCGCGCGAGGCGCCGTCGGATGTCGTGGCGCGCGCCTATGGCCAGGAGGCGCCGACCTTCGGCCCGAATTCGCTCATTCCCTCGCCCTTCGATCCGCGTCTCATCCTGCGCATAGCGCCAGAAGTGGCGCGTTCGGCGATGGCGACCGGCGTCGCGCACAAGCCGATCGTCGATTTCAAGGGCTATGAGGAGCAGCTCTCGCGCTTCGTGTTCCGCTCTGGCCTGATCATGAAGCCGATCATCGAGAAGGCCCGTTCATCGCCCAAGCGCGTTCTGTTCTGCGACGGCGAAGACGAGCGCGTGCTGCGCGCGACGCAGGTCGTGCTCGAAGACGGCATCGGCGTGCCGATCCTGGTTGGCCGACCGGCGCAGATCGCGCGCCGGATCGAACGCTTCGGCCTGACGATCAAGCCCGGCCGCGATTTCGAGCTGGTCGATCCGCAGGACGATCCCCGCTATCGCGACTATGTCGCGAGCTATCTCGACGTCGCGGGCCGCAAGGGCATCACGCCGGACGCCGCGCGCGCGCTCGTTCGCACCAACACGACCGTCATTGGCGCGCTGGCGCTGCGGCGCGGCGACTGCGAGGCGATGATCTGCGGCCTCGAAGGCCGGTTCCCCTCACGCCTGCGCTACATCAAGGACATCGTAGGGCTCGCTCCCGGCGTTCATGACTTCTCCGCGCTGAGCCTGCTGATCACGTCGCGCGGCGCGCTGTTCGTCGCCGACACGCATGTGCGCCAGAATCCATCGGCGGCGGAGATCGCCGACATGGCGATCCTGTGCGCAGAGCATCTGCGGCGCTTCGGCATGGCGCCGAAGATCGCGCTCGTCTGCGATTCGGATTTCGGCGGCTCGGATTCGCCGTCGGCCTTCAAGATGCGCGCGGCGCTCGAACTCGTTCAGGCGCGTGCGCCGAAACTCGAGATCGACGGCGAGATGCAGGCCGACACCGCGCTCTCGCAGACCATCCGGAATTTCGTCATGCCGCATTCGCGGCTCAAGGGAGAGGCCAATCTCCTGATCATGCCGAATCTCGATTCGGCGAACATCGCATTTCAGATGGTGAAGGTGGCGGCCGACGCGCTTCCTGTCGGGCCGATCCTGATCGGCGCCGCGCGACCGGCGCATGTGCTGACGCCAAGCGTCACCGCGCGCGGCATCGTCAATATGACGGCGATCGCCGTGGCCGAGGCGCAGGCTCTCGAGGAAAGCGAGGCGAACGAGGCTACGGTCTGGCGCTAACCGTCTGGTAGAAGCGCGCGCAGTCCTTCGCGATAGGTGGGATAGGCGAGATCGACGCCGATGTCCTGCCGCAGCTTGCGATTGGAAACGCGCTTGCAGGTCGCCCAGAACGTAGCCGCCATTGGCGAGAGGCGCGCCTGTTCGAAGGGAATTTCCGGCGGCGGCGCGATGCCGACGAGATCGGCGGCATAGGCGATCACATCCTGCGGCGGCGCAGGTTCGTCATCGCAGACGTTGACGATTCCGCCGGGCAGATCGGTCGCCATGCAGGCTGCGATCGCGCGTGAAATATCCTCGACGTGAATGCGATTGAAGACCTGGCCCGGCTTGACGATACGTCGCGCCGTTCCCGCGCGCAGACTGGCGATGGCGTTGCGGCCCGGCCCGTAAATGCCAGCAAGTCGCAGCACGAAGATTTTTCGCGACGCATTGGCGAGCTCGAGCCATTCGATCTCGGCGGAAGCGCGTGCTTCGCCGCGCGTCACCGCCGGATCGATCGGCGTCGTCTCGTCGACCCAGCCGCCCGCTGCGTCGCCATAGACGCCGAGCGTCGAGAGGTAGACGATGCGACCGAGATTCGAGGCGTCGATAGCGTCGCGATAGACCCGTAGCGCGGGATCGCCGCCCTGCGCGGGGACCGAGACGAGCAGCGCATCGGCCCTCGCGATCTCGGTCTCAATTTCCCGATCGCGTCCATTTCCGTCGAAGACGTAAGCCTTAAGTCCGGCTAGTTCCCGTTCGAGCCGCGACGCCCTCTCATCCGTGCGCACCGTGCCCGCGACATGCGTCCAGTCCGGCCTGTGCGCCTTCAGGTAGGCCGCGACGGAATAGCCGATCCCGAATACGAAGAGTCTCATGTCTTGACGCCGCTCGTCGTGTGTGACGCACGGCGCCATTCGTCGCAGACTTCGGGGTCCATCTCAAGCGAACGGAATTGTCGCGCGAAATCGTCGAGACGCGACGGGTCGATGCGTGCGAGCGCCCAGATCGCCGCGCCTCGCACGACAGGCGAAGCGTGAACGACCCGCGCCGCAACAAGCGTCGCGAGCCTAACGTCGCCCGAATTGCCCGCGGCGACGAGAACGTTTCTCAGGAAGCGAGCATGTCCGATACGCTTGACCGGGTTTGCCGAAAAGAAGGTCCGAAACTCGACCTCGTCCATTGCGAGAAACCGTCCAAGCGATGGCGATAGCAGATCGTTGCGCGCCGCGAGCTTTGTTTCCCGTGTGGTTGAAGCGAATTTGTTCCAGGGGCAGACGGCGAGGCAATCGTCGCAACCGTAGATGCGATTGCCCATGCTTTCGCGGAACTCATGCGGTATCGCGCCTTTGTGTTCGATCGTCAGATACGAGATGCAGCGCCGCGCATCGAGGCGATAAGGCGCAACGATGGCTTGCGTCGGGCAGGCGCGGATGCAGGCGTCGCAGACGCCGCAATGATCGGTTTCGGCCTCGTCGGCCTGCAGGTCGAGCGTGGTGAAGATCGAGCCGAGAAACAGCCACGATCCGAAGCGGCGCGACACGAGATTGGTGTGCTTGCCCTGCCAGCCGAGGCCTGCACGTTCGGCGAGCGGCTTTTCCATGACGGGCGCCGTGTCGACGAAGACTTTCACGTCGCCGCCGGCGCGCGCGACGAGTTTCGATGCAAGCAGTTTGAGTTTGCCCTTGACGATGTCGTGGTAGTCGCGGTGACGCGCATAGACCGAAATATTCGCGCGATCGGCATGCGCGAGATTTTCGAGCGGGTCGCGATCCGGTCCGTAATTCATCGTCAGCATGACGATCGACCGCGCTTGCGCCCAGAGCGCGCGCGGATCGGCGCGGCGCTCCATCGTCTCGCGCATCCACGTCATGTCGCCTTCGCAGCCTTCGGCGAGCCACGCTGACAACTTGTCAACAAGGCGTGGCGCTTCGGCGACACGCAGCACGCGGCAGTCGTCGAACCCGAGCGCGCGCGCCTCGGCGCGTATGATCTCGGAAAGCGTCATCTACGCACGATGGCGCCACGCGCGGCGAATGCAAGCCTGCGGTGATCTTCAGAAATCGAGGTCGGCGTAGACTTCGCTCGGCGCCATGCCGATCACGCGATCGGCAAGCAGCGCGCGGAAGGAGGGGCGCGACTTGATCTTCTGGTACCAGGCCTTGGCGAGCTCGTCCTCGTCCCAGGGCACGTCGCCGAGATAGTCGGCGACCGAAATATGCGCGGCCGCCGCGAGATCGGCGTAAGTCATGCGCGGGCCGGCAAGCCAGTTCCGCTCGGAGACGAGAAAACCGATATAGGCGAGGTGATGCCGGATATTGGCGCGTGCGGCGCGCACCAGCGTCATGTCGGGCGCCCCGCCGCCGGCCTTCGAGGGCATGAAGCGCTTGTAGACCTTCTGGGTGACGAGCCAATCCGTCACTTCCGCAAACATCTTGCCGTTGAACCAGTCCATCAGCCGTCGCGTCTCGACGCGGCCGGCGATGTCGCCCGGCATCAGCCGGGCGGCCGGCGTATTCGGGCCGTAGGCTTCGTCGATCCATTCGGCGATCGGGCCCGCGCCGGGAACAACGAGGCCGCCGTCAGCGACCAGCACCGGCGTACGGCCGGCGGGATCGATCAGCAGGAAGTCCTGACGCCGCTCATGTACTTTTTCTTCGAACAAATCCGCATCGAGCCCGTATTCGGCAAGCGCCAGACGGATGAAACGCGAATGCGGACACAGCGGATGATGGAAGAGCAGCGACATTGCCCTTTCCATGCATTAAGCACGGTTAACGAAGGGTAATTTTTGACCCCTCAGCCCTGCGCTTTTTTCTCGCGGCGACGCGCGTGCAACACCGGCTCGGTATAGCCCGAGGGCTGTGCGCGGCCCTTGAACACGAGGTCGCAGGCGGCCTTGAAGGCGACGCCTTCGAAAGCCGGCGCCATGGGCTGATAGAGCGGGTCGTCCGCGTTCTGGCGATCGACGACCGCGGCCATCTTTTTCATGGTCGCCATGACCTGATCTTCGCCGCAGATTCCATGATGCAGCCAGTTGGCGATGTGCTGCGAGGAAATGCGCAGCGTCGCCCGATCCTCCATCAGGCCGACATCGTGAATGTCGGGCACTTTCGAACAGCCGACGCCCTGGTCGATCCAGCGCACGACATAACCCAGAATGCCCTGCGCATTATTGTCGAGTTCGGACTGCACGTCGTCGGGCGACCAGTTCGGCCGATCGGCAAGCGGGATCGTGAGAATGTCGTCGACCGACGCCGGCTTGCGCTTGGCGATTTCTTCCTGCGTCCTGGCGACGTCGACCTGATGATAGTGCGTGGCGTGCAGCGTAGCGGCCGTCGGCGAGGGCACCCAGGCCGTGTTCGCGCCAGCCCTGGGATGGCCGATCTTGATGCGCAGCATGTCGGCCATCAGGTCGGGCATGGCCCACATGCCCTTGCCGATCTGCGCTTTACCGCGCAGGCCGGCGCGCAGACCGATGTCGACATTGGAATCCTCGTAGGCCGAAATCCATTTCTGGTTCTTCATGTCGACCTTGCGCACCATCGCGCCGGCCTCCATCGAGGTGTGGATTTCGTCGCCGGTGCGGTCAAGGAATCCCGTGTTGATGAAGACCACGCGATCCTTGGCAGCGCGGATGCATTCCTTGAGATTCACCGAGGTGCGGCGCTCTTCGTCCATGATGCCCATTTTGAGGGTGTGACGCGGCAGACCGAGGACATCCTCGATGCGATCGAACAATTCGTTGGCAAACGCCACTTCCTCGGGCCCATGCATCTTCGGCTTGACGATGTAGACCGAGCCCGCACGGCTGTTCTTCAGCGCGCCCGAACCTTTGAGGTCGTGCAGCGCGATCGCGCTTGTCACCATGCCGTCGATGATGCCTTCGGGCGCGTCGGCGCCATTCACCTTGACGGCGTCGATGGTCATGAGATGGCCGACGTTGCGCACGAGTAGCAGCGAGCGGCCATGCAGCTTCTTCTGCGACCCGTTCGGCGCGGTGAAGATGCGATCGGCGTTGAGGCGGCGTGTCATCGTCTTGCCGCCCTTGTCGAAGGTGTCGACAAGATCGCCCTTCATCAGGCCGAGCCAGTTGCGATAGGCGCCGACCTTGTCCTCGGCGTCGACACAGGCGACCGAATCCTCGCAATCCTGAATGGTGGTCAGCGCGGACTCGATGACGACGTCCGAAACGCCGGCGGCATCGTCCTTGCCGATCGGGTGGGCGCGGTCGATCACCACCTCGATATGCAGGCCGTTCTGGACCAGCAGGATGGACTTTGGCGCTGCGGCGTCGCCAGTAAAGCCGGCGAATTCGGCCGTGTTCTTCAGGCCGGTTTTCGCGCCGCCCGTCAGCGTGACGACCAGTGCGTCGTTCTCGACCGTGTAAGCCGCAGCGTCTGCGTGCGAGCCCTGCGCCAGCGGAACGCTGTCATCGAGGAATTTGCGCGCCCAGGCGATCACCTGCGCGCCGCGCGAGGGATCGTAGCCGGGCTTGGCGTTTTCGCGGCCCGGCAGGGCGTCGGTGCCATAGAGCGCGTCGTAAAGCGAGCCCCAGCGCGCATTGGCGGCGTTGAGCGCGTAGCGCGCATTGGTGACGGGCACGACGAGCTGGGGGCCGGCGAGGCGAGCGATCTCGTCGTCGACATTTTTGGTCGCGATCGCGAAATCCGCGCCCGCCGGAACAAGATAGCCGATCTCGGTCAGGAGGGCCTTGTATTCGGCGGCATTGAAGGTCTTGCCCTTGCGCGCGAGGTGCCACGCATCGATCTTCGCCTGCAGGTCGTCGCGTTTCGCCAGCAGCGCCTTGTTACGCGGCGCGAGGTCGACGAGGATCTTTTCGAGACCGTCCCAGAATGCCCTGGGCGAAAGGCCCGTTCCCGGCAGAGCCTCGGTTTCGACGAACTTGTGCAGGACCTCGTCGATCTCGATTGCGCCGTGGCGAACGTAAGAGCCGGTCATCGCGTTTCCTCACAAACTGGCATGCCAGTTTTGTAAGGCGCGCACACGAAAAGGGGAAGCAGGCCGGGCGGGAAAGATTTTCGCGTTTTCTTTGAAAGCGGGGCCGCTCTCAAGCGCGTCCGATAGTTAGCGGAAGCGAGCGCAACCGCTGGCCCGTCGCCGCAAACACAGCGTTTGCGACCGCCGGCGCGATCGCGGGCGTCCCGATTTCGCCGACGCCGCCGAGTGCGGCGCCGGAGTTGACGATCTCGACGCTGATGCTCGGCGCGGCCTCCAGCGACAACAACGGATAGGTGTCGAAATTGGTCGGGACGACCTTGCCGTTGTCGAAGTCGACGCGCCCGTAGAGGGCGGCGGTGAGGCCATAATTGATGCCGCTGCGCACCTGGGCCATGACATTGGGCGGATCGATCGCGAAGCCGCAATCGACCACGGCGTGCACACGGCGCACCTTGATCTCGCCCTTGTCGACCTCGACATCCGCGATCTCGCCGACGAAGGAATGGAAACTGGCCGTCAGCGCGAAGCCGCGGCCGGTCTTTACGTCATCCTTCGCTGGCGGCAGCGGATTTGCCTTGTCGAATGCGGCCATCTTCTCCAGCACGCGCGCGGCGCGGCGGGCCGGCTCGTAGGCGCCGGCCCGCGCCAGGAGTTTCTCCCGGTAGGCGAGCGGATTGATCGAGGCGGCGGCGGCCAGTTCGTCGATGAAACATTCGACGAAGAAACAATTGAGGCTGAAGCCGACCGACCGCCAGAACCCGACGGGAATGCCGAGGTCGACGGTGAAATTTTCGATCGAACGCGTGGGCAGGCCGTAAAAGGGGAACAGGGCGCCATCGACCGTCGTGCGGTCCGCCATCATTCCCCCCTTGGCCGACGGCAGGGCGCGCGCGACAAACTGGTCGGTGACCGAGGGAACGGCGATCCGGTAGAGGAAGCTCGTCGGCAGTCCCTCGCCATCGACGCGCGCGGAAATGTCGGCCATGGCGGCGGGTCGATAGACGTCGTCGCGAATATCTTCGGGGCGCGACCAGATCGTCTGGACGGGCGTCCCCTTGAACCGGCCGGCGATCTCGACGGCCTTGACGATGTAGTCGAGATCGGCGCGCCGTCCGAAGCCGCCGCCGAGGAAGGGCGTGAAGACCTCGACCTTGTCGCTCGGCAGGTTTGCGGCCTTTGCCGCCATCAATTGCACGAGCGATGCCGACTGGTGCCCGGCCCAGACCTTTGCGTCGGTCTCGGTCACCCAGGCGGTCGCGTTCATGGGCTCCATCGTGGCGTGCGCGAGGAAGGGCGCATCGTAGGTCGCCTTGATCTCCTTGCCGCTCGCCCTTGCGACATCGCCCGCGGAATCGACCACCCAGCGCGGCTTGAACTCGACGCCCTTGTCCAGGGCGGCGCGATAGGCCGCGAAAACGTCTTTCGTCGAGACGCTCGACGCATTCGAATCGTCCCACGTCACGTTGGCCTTCTCGAGTCCGGCGGCGGCGGCGGCATAGGTTTCGGCGACGACGGCGACGTAATCCCTGCCCTCGACGAGGCCGCGCACACCCGGGACGTTCACCGGTATGGAGGCGCGCGCGAGCCGTCCGCCAATGCGGGCGAATGCCTGATCGCCGCATAGAGCTGGCCCGGCTGGCGCGTATCGATGCCGTATTTCGCCTCGCCATAGGTCTTCAGCGGCACGTCGAAGCGTGGCGCGCCCTTGCCGACATAGACGCCGGGCCCGAGTGGCGGCGGCTGGATATCGTTCGGCTTCAGACGGCCGGCCTCGGCCGCAAGCTCCGCATAGGTCGCGGTGCGGCCGTCCGGCGTCAGGAAAGCGCCGCCGACATTCTTGAGATCGCCGGCCGGAACGTGAAACTTCGTGGAGGCGGCGCGGGCAAGCATGTCGTGCATGCAGGCGGAGGCGCGTCGAATCTGCTCGCCGATATTGCGCGTGGACGTCGAGCCGCCCGTGCCTTGCATGCCGAGCACGCGCAGGATCTTGTCGAATGTCCAGACCACTGCGTGCTTGACCGGACCTTCGGAGGCTTCGTCGAAGGGGAGACCGTCGAGCAGCATGACCGGATTGGCGTAACGCGCTTCGATCGGCGCAGGAATGGCGCGAACCGCTTCGAGCGGCAGCTTGAGGCCCTCGGCGGCCAACATCACGGCCAGCGCATATATGCCCTGGCCCATGTCCTGATGGGGACGGCGACCTCGACACGGCCGTCGCGCGCGAGTCTCAACCAGGCGCCGAAACTCGTTTCGCCTTCGCCCGCCGGGAGCGCGAAGCCGTCGACCGAACCGAGCCGCCCGGCGATGAAACCTGCGCCGACGAGCAGGCCGCCGCCGACGACGCCGGCGCCGACGAGGAAGCTGCGCCGCGCGATCCGGCCGACGGTCGATCCCTTGTGCTCGCTCATCGCGCCGCTCCCCCGTCGCGCATATCCGCCGCGCCGTTCAACGAGGCGAGCGCATATCCGACCGCCAGGCGGATCGCGTCGTAGGTTCCGCAACGACACAGATTGGTGATCTGTGCAAGCGCCTGTTCCGCCGTCTGTTTGGGATCGGCGGCGATGACGCTGGCGGCGGCCATGACGAAGCCCGGCTGGCAATAGCCGCATTGCGGCGCCTGCGCGCGAATCCAGGCCTCAGTCACCGCTTTTGCGATGTCGCCGGAAAGGCCCTCGATTGTTGTCACGCTCTTGCCGGCGACATCGCCGACCGGCGTCGCGCAGGAGCGGACCTGCTGACCGTCCACGTGGACCGTGCAGGCGCCGCAGAGCCCCGCGCCGCAACCGAACTTGACGCCGACCAGGTTCTTCTCGTCCCGCAATGCCCAGAGCAACGGCGTATCCGGCGGCGATTGCAGCGACGCTGGATGCCCGTTGAGGGTGAAGTCGACACTCATCGGGCGCTGGTCTCCTGCCACAAGTCCTAAAGGGGGTCACGGACAATCTAGGGTCGCGGTCGGAATGGCGCCAGAGCGCGCCGCTCAGGCCAAGATGCGCTTCTTGGCCGCCAGATATTCGCGTTCGAGCCGATCGACCATCTCGGCCACCGGAACGACCGCCTTGACCGCGCCGATGCCCTGTCCCGAACCCCAGATATCCTTCCAGGCCTTGGCCTTGGTGTTGCCGCCCGAGCCGAAGTTCATCTTCGAGGGATCGGAAACGGGCAGGTCGTCCGGATCGAGGCCGGCGTTGACGATCGAGGGACGCAGGTAGTTGCCGTGCACGCCGGTGAACAGGTTCGTGTAGACGATGTCTTCCGCGCTCGCGTCGACGATCGCCTGCTTGTGCGGATCGCTGGCGTTGGCTTCCTTCGTGGCGATGAAAGCCGAGCCGATATAGCCGAAATCGGCGCCCAAAGCTTCCGCCGCAAGCACGGCCTCGCCGGTGGCGATCGAGCCCGACAGCGCGATCGGTCCATCGAACCATTCGCGCGTCTCGCGCACGAAGGCGAAGGGAGATTGCACGCCGGCATGGCCGCCGGCGCCGGCGGCGACGAGGATCAGGCCATCCGCGCCTTTCTCGATCGCCTTGTGGGCGAATTTCTGGTTGATCACATCGTGAAGAACGATGCCGCCGTATGAATGGATCGCCTTGTTGAGGCTCTCCTGCGCGCCGAGCGACGTGATGATGACCGGGACCTTGTATTTCACGCACATGTCGATGTCGTGCTGCAGCCGGTCGTTGGACTTGTGCACGATCTGGTTGACCGCGAAGGGCGCGGATGGGCGGTCGGGATTCTTCGCGTCATATTCGGCGAGTTCGCTCGTGATCCGCTTCAGCCATTCTTCCAGCACCGGGCCCGGACGGGCGTTGAGCGCCGGAAAAGATCCGATGATGCCCGCCTTGCACTGGGCGATCACCATATCCGGGTTGGAGATGATGAAGAGCGGCGAGCCGATGACCGGCAGGCGAAGCCGCTTGCGAATGGAATCCGGTATGGACATGCGTTTCTTTCCTTCTGATTTCGGGATTTCATGAAGCGCGTGTGCGGCTTGGGCGCTGCTCGGCTGTCTTGCGCGCGCCGCGCGCAAGCGTCTGCGTCATCTGGCGGTGCAGAACGCGCAGTTCGGCTTCGCCGATCTTGCCGGCCATGTAGAGATTCACGAGCCCGTGCGCGCCCGCCCAATAGATGAGCCCAAGCGTCTTGGGATCGCCGTCCATCACGCCGGCGGCGACGAGATCCTCCATGTAGTCGGTCATGGTCTTGCGCGATCGGGCATTGGCGGCCGCAAGCTCCGGATAGCTCGTTTCTTCCGGCTGCGAGAGATCGAAGATCAGCCGGTAGGCGCCTGGCTCCTCGATCGCAAATTGCAGATAGGCGTCGCCGACTGCGCGACCGCGTCTCGATGGGCTGCCGAAGGTGCGGCGCGCAGCTTCCAGCCGCTCGGAGAAACGATCGAGCGCGGCGGCGCGGACCGCAGCGAAGATTTCGTTCTTGTTTCGAAAGTAGCGGTAGGGCGTCATCGCGCTGCATTCGAGCCGCTCGGCGATATGGCGCATGGTAACGCCCTCGACGCCGCGCTCGACGAACAGCCGCTCGGCGACGTCGCACAGACGTCGACGGAAATCGGCGATTTCAGTTTCGGTCAATTGCGGACGCATTCGGGCCGACGCGGGAGATTTCGGACAGCGGGAGGGTGAGTGATAAAATTTACATTGTAAAGAATTTTTCGCTCCGCCATTGCTTCCCCTCTGGCGCCTGCGATAGCCTGATGAGCGAAACTGGGCCGCCCGGCATGCCGTGACCTCTCGAGCAGGCGAAGAAGAGAAAATGGTTCCGCAGGGCGAAATCTAGTGCAAGGGCCCGTTCCAAATCTTCAACCACTGAGGAAATGTCCATGACAGAAGCCGTCATCGTCTCGACCGCCCGCACCGGTCTCGCAAAATCCTGGAAGGGCGCCTTCAACGCCACACATGGCGCGTCGCTCGGCGGCTATGCCGTCAAGGCGGCAATCGAGCGCGCCGGCATCGACCCGGCGGAGGTTGAGGATGTGGTGATGGGCTGCGCGACGCCGGAAGGCGCGACCGGAGGCAATATCGCGCGCCAGATAGCGCTGCGCGCAGGCTGCCCGGTTTCGGTGCCCGGCATGACAATCAACCGCTTCTGCTCCTCGGGCCTGCAGACGATCGCGACCGCCGCACAGCGTATCATTGCCGGCGAGAGCGACATTCTCGTCGCGGGCGGCGTCGAGTCGATATCGCTCGTGCAGAATGAAGCCAACAAGGCGCACGGCAAGGACCCGTGGCTGGTGAAGCACAAGCCGGAAATCTACTGGACCATGCTGCAGACCGCCGAGCAGGTCGCCAAGCGCTACAACATCGCGCGCGACGTGCAGGACCAGTACGGCGCCCGCTCGCAGCAGCGCGCCCATGCCGCGCTGGTCGCCGGCAAATTCAAGGACGAGATCGTGCCTGTCACGACCATCATGAAGGTGACCGACAAGAACACGGCACAAGTCACTGACAAGGAAGTGACGATCGACGCGGACGAGGGCATCCGTCCGGGCACGACCTATGAAGCGGTCGCCGGCATCAAGCCGGTATTCGAAGGCGGCGTGATCGCGGCCGGCAACGCAAGCCAGTTCTCGGACGGCGGCGCGGCCGTGGTGGTGATGAATTCCAAGCTCGCCGAAAAACGCGGCCTCAAACCGCTCGGCGCCTTCCGCGGCTTTGCGGTCGCGGGCTGCGAGCCGGACGAAATGGGCATCGGCCCGGTCTTCGCCATTCCGAAGCTTCTCGCCAAGGCGGGGCTCAAGGTGTCCGACATCGACCTGTGGGAGCTGAACGAGGCCTTCGCCGTGCAGGTCCTCTACTGCCGCGACAAGCTCGGCATCCCCGATGACAAGCTCAACGTCGACGGCGGCGCAATCGCGGTCGGCCATCCCTATGGCGTGTCTGGCGCGCGCCTGACCGGCCATGCGCTGATCGAGGGCAAGCGCCGCGGCGGCAAGCTCGCTGTCGTGACCATGTGCATCGGCGGCGGCCAGGGCGCAGCTGGCCTGTTCGAGATCTTCTGATCTTTTCTCGCCACACGGCATGGAGAATTAAGGCGTCGGCTCCGGCCGGCGCTTTTTTCGTTTCACCCTTGCGCCAGCGCTGCAACGTGATCGGCAATAGCGAGACTCGCTGTCAGGCCGGGACTCTCGATCCCGAAGAGATTGACGAGGCCCGCAATGCCGTGGTCGCGCGGGCCTTCGATCATGAAATCGGCTGCCGGTTCGCCCGGCCCCGAAATTTTCGGCCTGATCCCGGCATAAGCGGGCTGGAGCGCGTCCTCGGCGAGCGCGGGCCAGTAGCGCCGGATTTCCGCATAGAAGGCGTTGGCGCGATGCGGATCGACCGTGTGGTCGAGCCCATCGATCCACTGAACGTCGGGCCCGAACCGCGCGGCGCCGCCCATGTCGAGCGTCAGATGCACCGAGACCGCCATCGACCGGCACGGGATAGACGAGCCGGGAAAACGGCGATTTGCGCGCCATCGAGAAATAGCAACCCCGCGCAAAAAACTGGCGCGGGATGTGCGCCGGCGGCATGCCCTCGACGGCGCGAGCGAGCGAAATCGCTCCGTGCCCGGCGGCGTTGACGACAAGGGCGGCTTTCAGGTCGAGTTCTTCGCCGTCCTCGCCGCGCGTCCTCAAGACTATCTCATCATCTTCGATCCAGCCGGACTGGACGCCAGTCCGAAAGACAAACTGCGCGCCATGCGCCTCCGCTTCACCCTGCAACGCCAGCATGAGCACATGCGAATCGACGATGCCGGTCGAGGGCGACAACAAGGCCGAGACGCAGGCGAGCTCCGGCTCCAGCGCCAGAGCCTCGACGCGCGAGAGCGGACGCAGATCGTCGACACCACAGGCGCGCGCGCCGTCGGCGATCTTTGCCAGCCGGACCTGTTGGCCTTCTGCGGTTGCGACGATCAGCTTGCCGAGGCGCTTGTGCGGCACGCCGTGCGCCTCGCAGAATCGGTACAGCTTGTCCCGTCCCTCGACGCAGAGCCGCGCCTTGAGGCCGCCGGGAGCGTAGTAGATGCCGGCGTGAATCACCTCGGAATTGCGCGAACTGGTTTCGGTTCCGATGGCGTCGGCGGCCTCGAGGACAATGACTTCACGGCCAGCCATAGCCAGGGCGCGCGCGATCGCGAGACCGATCACGCCGGCGCCGACCACGGCTACATCGATTTTCTCCACGCGATCCGTCTCCCACGCCAGAACTTGCGCCCGCCACGAACCTGATATACGCCCTCGCGCACTGGAGGGGTGGCCGAGTGGTTGAAGGCGCACGCCTGGAAAGTGTGTATACGGGAAACCGTATCGCGGGTTCGAATCCCGCTCCCTCCGCCAGCGAATTCAATGGGTTCGAAGCGTAGCGGCCCCGCGACCGGTCCGCTGGCCGAAGAGCCGAGCAGCAAGAGGCCCAGCATGAGCATCACCCGCATCGCCGTCGGCCCCCGCATGAGCCAGGCCGTCGTCCATGGCGACACGGTCTATCTGGCGGGCCAGGTCGCCAATAAGACGGCGGGCGAATCGGTGGAGGCGCAGACCCGGGAAATCCTGGAGACGATCGACTCGCTGCTCGCGCAGGCCAGCTCCGACAAGACCAAAATCCTGTCAGCGACGATCTATCTCGTGGACATGGCGACCTTCCCCGAGATGAACAAGGTTTGGGATACCTGGGTCGTGGCAGGCCATACGCCGGCGCGCGCTACGGTCGAGGCCAAGCTCGCCGCGCCGCCCTACAAGGTCGAGATCGCGGTCATCGCGGCGAAGTAAGGCCGTTTAGCGGATTGTCCTCGTCCCAACCATAGGCGAGCGACTCGAACCGCATCGCGCGCGCGTCGAACAGGAGGAGGCAGACCAGCCCCTCCCCGAAACCGACGATCTCGCGAATGACCTCCAGCGCCATCATCGAGCCGACGATGCCGGTGAGCGCGCCGAGAACGCCCGCTTCCGCGCAGGTTGGCACCGTCCCAGGCTCCGGCGGCTCCGGAAACAGGCAGCGATAGGTCGGGTTCGGCTTGCCCTCAGTGCTCTTTTCGAAAGGCCGGAGCGTCGTCAGGAAGCGTCGAACGGCCCGACAGCCGCCGTCACCAGCGGCTTAGCCTCGTAGAAACAAGCGTCCGACACCAGGTAACGCGTCGCGAAATTGTCCGAACCGTCAGCGACAAGGTTGTAAGCGCGGACGAGATCGCGCACATTTTCAGGCGCGACACGCAAGGCGTGGCGCTCGATCCGCACATGCGGATTGAGGCGCGCAATTGCATCCGCGGCGCTGTCGACCTTGGGCCGACCGAGATCGGGCTCGCCGTGCAGCACCTGCCGCTGGAGATTGGAGAGCGACACGACATCGTCGTCGGCAATGCCGATCGCGCCGACGCCGGCCGCCGCCAGATACTGGATCAGCGGCGCGCCGAGACCGCCCGCGCCGATGACGAGGACGCGCGCCGCCTTCAGCTTGAGCTGACCCGGCCCCCCCACGTCGCGCAGAACGATATGCCGTGCGTAACGTTCGATTTCTGCGGTTTCGAGTGACATCCGGCCTATCTACGCGCGCGCGCGCGCCCAATCCAGCGCCGCCGTCAATCGATCGAAACCCCAAAACAATTCGCCGTCCCGCGCCGTGAACGACGGCGCGCCGAAAATGCCGAGCGCGCGCGCTTCCCCGACGCTGTCCTTCAAGGCCGCTTTGATCCCCGGTTCGGCGGCGCGGGCCAGCATCTCGGCCGGCAGGCCTTGATCCCGCAGGACGCCGGCGACGAAATCCTCGCCGTCGATCGATCGGCCCTGCCCGAATTCCTCGGCAAAGATCGCACGGCAGAATTTGGCGCGCGCCGCTCCATCAAGGGCGGTCGCGACCCGCGCGGCGAGGAGCGAATTCTGCGGAAACGGGTCCGGTCGAACAAAGGGAAGCCCTTCGGCGGCGCAGATGCGCTCGAGATCGCGCCACATGTAGCGGCCTTTCGCCGGATAGATGTTGAAGGGCGAATTGCGCCAACCTTGGTCCGCGAATATCGGTCCCAGCAGAATGGGCCGCCAGGCCACAGAGAGATCGCGCTCACGCGCCCATTCCTCGATCCGCATCGCGGCGGGGTATGAATAGGTGCTGGCGAAATCGAACCAGAAATTCAGGGAAACGGTCATGGGCGCCTCGCCGTCCCATCATGTCGGAGATGGTCGCCGATGCCCATACCGGCATGCTGAAACGCGATTGCTCGTTCAAAGTTGCGTAGCGGCGGCCCTCGCGCTCATTGCGACCGCCATTTGGCCGGAGATCGATCTGGCAACCGCGCGGCTCATGATTCTGGCGCCGGAATCACCCTTGAGGCCGTTCGCATCCATCCTGCGGGAAGCCGGGCGCGGCGCTCCCCTGCTGCTTTGCGCCGGCCTCGTCGCCGGATTTTTGACATCGGCAATGCGCGTTCCAGAGCAGAGGGGCGCCAAAATCCGCCGCGCGGTCTATGTCGTCTCCGTCCTCGCAATCGGTTCAGGCCTGCTCGTAAACGCCGGCCTCAAGAACTACTCCCACCGTCCGCGGCCGCTACACACTTCCGAGGTCGCCGGCGCGGCGGCGCCGTTTCGGCCGTTTTACAGATTCGACGGGGCTTGTCGGACGAATTGTTCGTTCGCGTCCGGAGAGGCGGCGAGCGCATTCTGGACGTCGGCGCCCGCCCTGCTCGCGCCGCCCGGCGTTCGACTCGTAGCCGTAAGCGCGGCTCTGGGTTTCGGTCTCGCCGTCTCTGTCTTGCGGATGATGTTAGGCGCGCATTTTCTATCCGATGTCGCATTTTCCGCTTTGGCCATACTGCTGCTGACGCTCGGCGCGCGACGCCTGTTGAAGATCGATTGATGCAGCGATTGGACGCCAGCGCCTGCCCCGGATCCGTCCGCGGCGTCGTAATTCGGGCTTAATCGCCTATATTGTCCAGCGTCGTCGAGCGGAAAGAAGAGAATGCTTCGCGGACTTTATATAGCCTCGGCTCTCGGCCTTGCGCTGGCTGGCGCGGCGGCCACGCTCAACTATGCTTTCCTGCGTCCGACGACTTTGCGCGTCGCCGTCGCGCAAGGAACCGACGACCACAAGCTGGTCGACGCTATCGGCCGCGTCTTTTCGGTCTCGCGCGACAATGTCAGGTTTCATGTCGTTCCCGTCGGCACGGCAGGCGCGAGTTCGGCTGCGCTGCAATCCGAAAACGTCGACCTCGCGGTCGTACGATCGGATATTTCCGTTCCGCCCAATGGACAGACGCTGGTCATCCTGCACCGCAATCCCGCGCTCCTGATCGCGCGCGGCGACGATGCGATCGCATCGGTGCCGGAATTGAAGGGAAAGACGGTCGGCATCGTCCGGAGCACCGCGACAGGCGTCGGCAACGCCACCTTGTTCGACACGATCCTGGCGCAATACGAGATCGATCCAAGCCTGGTCCGCCACGAGATCATCGAGCGCAAGGCGATCGCGGAAGCCGTCAGGACAAGGCATGTCGACGTGCTGTTCGTCGTCGGCCCGGCGACCGCCGAGATTTCAACCGAAGCGGTCTCCGCAGTCGCCAAGGCTTCCGGCTCCGCAAAATTTCTCCCGATCGCCGAGGCCAAGGCGATGGCCCAACGGTCCAGCGCACTGGACTCGACCGAGGTGGTGCGGGGCGCGTTCGGCGGCGATCCGCCGCGCCCGGCCGAGACTTTCGAGACGGTCGGCGTGACGGTGCGGCTGATGGCGCGCGCGACCCTGAAGGATTCGGTCGCGGCGGACGTGATGCGGCGGCTGTTTTCGGAGCGCTTGGCGATCGCCAGACTGGACAAGCTCGCAAACCAGATCGAAGCGCCGGCGACCGACAAGGGCGCCGCGATGCCGGTCCACCCGGGCGCAGCGGCCTACCTGGATGACGAAGAGAAAGATTTTTTCGATAAATATAGCGATTTCATTTATTTAGGAGCCATGGCGCTCAGCGTGCTCGGGTCCGGCCTCGCCGCCGTCGCGACCCGAATCTCGACAACCGACACAATGAATTCGACCGCTTGCTGGAGCGGCTGCTCGAGATTCTCAAGGGCGCGCGAAGCTCGAATCGGCTCGATGAACTCGACGAACTCGAGCGGGAGGCGGACGAGATTCTTGCCTCAAGCCTGGCAAACCGAAGGATGAAGGGGCTCGACAGCCACGCGATGGCGGCGTTCGGCCTCGCGCTCGACCAGGCGCGCGACGCCATCAGGGAGCGTCGGGCTCAGATTCTCAAACAGCCTGCCCGCCCGGTCGAGGTGTCGCGGATCGCGCTCGGCGAATGATATTCCCTTCCCGGTCCGCTTAGGGTACAAGGCGCCGCAACGCAGCACGGCGCGACTTCCGGCGCCCGCGACCTCTTTCACACGGCAGATCCATGAAGCTCCGCAATATCGCGATCATCGCGCACGTCGACCATGGCAAGACCACGCTTGTGGACCGGCTCCTCCAGCAGTCCGGCGCTTTTCGCGAGAACCAGCGCGTGGCCGAACGCGTGATGGATTCCAACGATCTCGAAAAAGAGCGCGGCATCACGATCATGGCCAAGGCGACCTCGATCGCCTGGAGGATATTCGCATCAATATCGTCGACACGCCGGGCCACGCCGATTTCGGCGGCGAGGTCGAACGCATCCTGTCGATGGTCGATGGCGCGATCGTGCTGGTCGACGCGGCCGAAGGCCCGATGCCGCAGACCAAGTTCGTCGTCGGCAAGGCGCTGAAGATCGGCCTCAAGCCGATCGTATGCATCAACAAGGTCGACAAGCCCGACGCGCGCGTCAACGAAGTCGTCAACGAGGTGTTCGACCTGTTCGCCGCGCTGGACGCGACCGACGAACAGCTCGATTTTCCGATCATCTATGGCTCGGCCAAGCAGGGCTGGATGGCGGACTCGCCCGAGGGTCCGACCGACCAGGGCATGGCGCCTCTGCTCGACCTCGTGGTGAAGCATGTCCACGCGCCCATCATCGAGGAGGGTGGCTTTCGCCTGCTCGGCACGTTGCTCGAAGCCAATCCCTATCTCGGCCGTATCATCACCGGCCGCGTCTTCGCGGGCTCGGTCAAGCCGAACCAACCCGTGAAGGTGCTGGACCGCAACGGCAATGTGGTCGAACAGGGCCGTGTGTCGAAAATTCTCGCCTTCCGCGGCATCGAGCGTCAGCCGATCGACGAGGCGGAGGCGGGCGATATCGTCGCGATCGCCGGACTCGAGAAATTCAACGTCGCCGACACGCTCTGCGCGCTGGAAGTCACCGAGCCGCTGCAGGCACAGCCGATCGATCCGCCGACGCTCTCAATGACCTTCCTCGTCAACGATTCGCCGCTCGCCAGGCACGGAAGGCGACAAGGTCACGAGCCGTATGATCCGCGCGCGGCTGTACAAGGAAGCCGAAGGCAATGTGGCGCTGGGTCGAGGATTCGCCGGAAGGCGACGCCTATATCGTGTCCGGCCTGGCGAATTGCAGCTCGGCATCCTGATCGAGACGATGCGGCGCGAGGGTTTCGAGCTCGGCGTCTCGCGCCCGCAGGTCGTGTTCAAGCGCCCGAAGAGGCGAATTGCTGGAGCCGATCGAGAGGTCGTGATCGACGTCGACGAGGAGCATTCCGGCGTCGTCGTGCAGAGATGGCCGAGCGCAAGGGCGAGATGGTCGAGATGCGTCCGTCGGCGGCAACCGGCTGCGCCTCGTCTTTTACGCCCCGACGCGTGGGCTGATCGGCTATCAGGGGAACTCCTGGCCGACACGCGCGGCACGGCGATCATGAACCGCCTGTTCCACGAATATGCGCCGCATCGCGGCGACATTCAGGGCCAGCGCAACGGCGTGCTGATCTCCAACGATCAGGGCGAGGCGGTCGCCTACGCCATGTGGAAGCTCGAAGACCGTGGCCCGATGATGATCGAGCCCGGCTGGAAGGTCTATCGCGGCATGATCGTGGGCGAACATACCCGCGACAACGACCTCGAGATCAACGTGCTCAAGGGCAAGCAGCTCACCAACATCCGCACGCAGTCGAAGGACGAGGCCGTGCGTCTGACGCCGCCGATCAAGATGACGCTGGAAAAGGCGCTCGCTTATATCGAGGACGACGAACGCGTCGAGGTGACGCCGAAGTCGATCCGGCTGCGCAAGGCGATGCTCGATCCCAACGACCGCAAACGGGCGGAACGGGCGAAAGACGCGGCGGCCTGACGTTCAGATCGCGTTGCGCGCCTGCTGGCTCGCATAATAGGCGACCTTGCGCGCGCGCATGATCTCGCCCAGCGGTCGGTGCTCGGCAAGCGCCGCCCAGGGATCGAAGGACGCACGCTCGACTTCCGCCGCGAAGCCCGCGGGCGCCTGCTGCTCGGGAAAGACTGTCAGACGCGCGACCGTTGCGATCGGAGCGCTGTCCTCCGGCCAGACCTGCGTCGGATCCTCGATCGGCGTGGTTGCCTCATCCACGTAGAATTGCAGCTTCAGATCGTAGACGACCGGTCCGTCAGAAAGCAGCGCGCGCATGTCATCGACAGGATCCGCCGCGCCGCGCTGATGCGGCGCGCAGGGGTCGAGCAACACGCGGACGGCGTAGGCGCCGCAGGAAATCGGCGCGACGGAATTGAAACGCTCGCCGGCGAAGCCATGAAACGGCTTGCCCAACGCGCCCGCCAGACGGCGTAGGCGGGACAAGCCTCCGGCAAGCCCGAATTTTCGCAGCATTGCGAACAGGACCGCAGCCTGACTGCGCGAAGCCGCTTCGACGAGCGTCATGAATTCAGCGCTGGTCGTCGAACTGAAGGAATCCTGATTGATGAGGAGGAAGTCTTGTCGCGTCGCGTCGCCCCCGAGCGCGCCGGGCCCGCTTACGCCGCGAACCGAGATGGCAAAACCCCGTATGTCCGGCCTGGCGTTCGACTGGATATCCATGCCGCCGTTGGAGAGCCGCACACGCGCTTCGTAGGCGGCCGGCTGCGCGAAAAGGCCGGCGCGACAATAGTCCGGGAGATCCGGGAGAATTTCGAGACTCGCCGACAAGGCCAGAAGACCCTTGCGATGCAGGGCGCGTCCGGCGCCATATTTCGCGCTGCGTTTGGCCTGCAGCGAAGCGAGGAGAGCCGCAAAGGCTTCATGGCGCGCCGCCTCGTCGGGCGACACGGCCTCCTTCCAGTCGCGGCCGGGCTTTGCTTCCTGCGCCATCGTGTGGTCCTCCCCGGCTGCGGCATAGCGTCGCCAGATTATCGTCTCGCGGCCAATTGTCATCGCATTCGCAAATCGCGATTGTGCCGCCATGTCCGATCTCTCAATCGTCGATCTCGGCCAGAGCGCGCGTCGGCTGCGCGTCGACACGCTCGTCCGCCTGCGCTGGCTGGCGGTCGCCGGTCAGCTCGTTGCGATTCTGTTTGTGCATTTCGGCCTTGGTTTTCCTTTGCCGATCGTCCTGTGCCTCCTCGCGGTCGGGGCTTCAGCGGCGCTGAACATCGGACTGCGCCTGAGATTCGAGCGAAACCATCGCCTTGCCGAAGGGCCTGCGACGGCGCTTCTTACGTTCGACCTGCTTCAGCTCGCCTCGCTGCTGTACCTGACCGGCGGTCTCGACAATCCTTTCGTCGTCCTCGCGCTGGCGCCGGTCGTCATCGGCGCGGTTTCGTTGCGACGAGCCCAAGCCGCCTATCTCGTTGCGCTGATGATCGGACTTGCGTTCGTCCTCGCCTTCAACCATCGACCGATGCCCTGGATCGAGGGCGCCGCGCTCAGCCTCCCGCCGATCTATCGCGCCGGCATCTGGGTCGCGTTGGGGCTTGCGGGCATATTCGCGTCGCTCTACGCGGGACGAGTCGCGGAGGAAGCCCGGCTTCTGTCGGACGCGCTGGCGGCGACCGAACTCGTGCTCGCCCGCGAGCAGCATCTCAGCCAGCTCGACGGGTTGGCCGCGGCGGCGGCGCATGAGTTGGGGACGCCGCTTGCCACGATCGCGCTTGTCGCCAAGGAATGGACCAAGAATCCCCAGACGCCGCCCACGCCGGACGACCTCGATCTTCTGTCGCAGCAGGTTCGACGGTGCCGCGAGATCCTGGGCAAGCTCACCTCGCTCGGCGACGATCCCGGAAGCATGCTCACCAACATGACACTCAACGTCCTGCTGGAAGAAGTCGTGCAGCCTCATCGCAATTTCGATGTGACGGTTACGGTGGCAATGAACGGTCTTGCTCCCGAGCCGGTGTGCGCCCGCAGTCCCGGCGTGCTCTATGGGTTGGGCAATCTGGTCGAGAATGCTGTCGACTTCGCCCGGTCCGCGGTGGAGGCGAGGGCCGAATGGACGTCGTCCGAGGTGATCGTGACAATCGTCGACGACGGGCCGGGATTTGCCCCCGAAATACTCTCAAGCCTCGGCGAGCCCTATGTGACGACGCGCGCGGCGGAGCGGCGAGCGAAGATCGACGAGACGACCGGTCTCGGTCTTGGCCTTTTTATCGCCAAGACCCTGCTGGAGCGCTCCGGCGCCAGCGTTCGCATTGCAAACAAGCCCGACGCCGAAACCGGCGCTGTCGTGCAGATTTGCTGGCCACGATCGGAATTCGAACGCGACCGGACAAGCGCATACTAGATTGTCATGCATCCAAAGCGCGAACCTGATCGCCACAATAATCTGTTTTCATTGGGTTTATGTTCATGGCGGCGTTCGGTTGGCATACGATGCGCGCTGAGGCCTCGCCGATACGTCTCTTGACGGCAATCCGTCAAACCCGGATAGAGCGGCTATGACCAACGAGGGGCCTCTCCCGGATTCCCGTCATGCGATCAGCGACAGCCTGCCGGATGACCGCTCGCTGCTGATCGTCGACGACGATTCCGCCTTTCTCGGCCGGCTGGCCCGCGCCATGGAGGCGCGCGGCTATCAGGTGCAAACGGCAAATTCGGTGGCCGAAGGCCTGAAAGCTGTCGATGCGTCGCCACCTGCATTCGCCGTTATCGACATGCGACTCGGCGACGGAAACGGCCTCGACATTATTTCCGAACTCAAGGCGCGCCGGCCGGAGGCGCGCGGCGTGATCCTCACGGGCTATGGAAATATTGCGACAGCCGTGACCGCCGTGAAACTGGGCGCGTTCGACTATCTCGCCAAGCCTGCCGACGCCGACGACATCGATGCGGCCTTGCGCTCCATCACGCCCGATCACGCGCAATTGCCGGAAAATCCGATGTCCGCCGACCGCGTGCGTTGGGAGCACATCCAGCGCGTCTATGAATTGTGCGGCCGCAACGTTTCCGAGACGGCGCGTCGCCTGAGCATGCACCGTCGGACATTGCAGCGCATTCTGGCCAAACGCGCGCCGCGCTGAACCACTCAGAACGCGGACCGGCACATCGGATCGTGAATCGCGAGCAGACGGTCGGCCGCCGTTCTCGCAAATCGCAGGGTCACCGCCTTGCGGCGCGCGGCCGACAGTCGATGCTCCATGCCATTCCGTGCGATCTGGGCGCCGTAGTCATCCGCCACGATCAACCCGACGGCGTCCGGAATGATTTCCGGCGGCGTCGCAAGATCGATGGCGAAATACAGCGCGTCGCAGAACTCCTGGTAGTCCGGCCATTTTCGGTCGCTGCGGAAATCAGCGACGCCCGACTTTATCTCGACAATATGGATCGTCCCATCCGGCAGCATCGCCATTATGTCGGCCCGCCGTCCATCCGGAAGGCGCATTTCCATCACGGTCGAGCAGCCGGCCGAGGCGAGCAGCCGGCAAACGCCCCGCGCGATGGCCGGCGCGCGCTCCGCCACCGGCCGGAATTGAATGTCCGCATCAGTCATGTATTGGCAATCGACATATGGGCCGAGGCGAATAGGATCGCGTCATGAACATGCTCTCCCTGATACATCGGTTCTCAAAATGCGCAATTCTGTTCACCGTTTGCCTGGCGCCGCTGCTCGGCGCGTCAGCCGCAAGCGCGGAATCAACGCTGAATGTCGCCAACTGGACTGATTATATCGATCAGAAGGCGCTCGAGGAATTTACAAAGGAAACCGGAATTCGGGTGGTCTACGACACCTACGATTCCAATGAGATCCTGGAAACGCGCCTGCTGGCCGGTGGAACCGGCTACGATATCGTCGTTCCGTCCGCGACATTCCTGCAGCGCCAGATCAAGGCCGGCGTCTTTCAGAAACTCAACAAGGCCCTGCTTCCCAACCTCAAGGGCGTCGATCCCAAGATCGCATCGCGTCTCGCGGTCTATGATCAGGGCAATGAATATTCCGTGCCTTACATGTGGTTTACCACCGGCATTGCCTACAATGTAGCGAAAGTGAAAGAGCGCCTGGGCGACAAGGCCATGGACACGTGGGATATCGTGTTCAAGCCGGAAAACATGAAGAAGCTTGCGGATTGCGGCGTCTATTTCCTCGACAGCCCGGAAGACATTCTCGCAATCGCGGCCAAATATGCCGGCCAGTCGCCGGAATTGCGCGATGCGGCTGGCGTCCGCCACGCGGGCGCGGTGATCAGCCGTGTCCGATCTTATGTTCGCAAATTCCACTCGTCGGAATACATCAACGCCCTTGCGAATGGCGATATTTGCGTTGCGATCGGTTGGGCGGGCGACAGCTTCCAGGCCCGCAACCGCGCGCGCGAAGCCGGCGCAGGCGTGGACATCGCCTATGTCATCCCACGTGAAGGCACGCTGATGTCGATCGACGCGCTCGCAATTCCCAAGGACGCGCAGCACGTCGCCGAAGCGCATAAATTCATCGATTTTCTGCTGCGCCCGGAAATTGCCGCGCGCAATACAGGAGTGACGAATTTTGCCAATCCGGTTTTGGCCGCCAGGCCGCTCCTGCCCGCCGCGATCGCCGACAACCGCTCTATCTATCCTGATGACGCAATGGCGCAGAAGCTCTTTACCGTCTCGACGAAAGAAGCCGACGTCCAGAAGATCATCACGCGCGAATGGACGCGCATCAAACTCGGTCGATGACGCCGCGTTTCAGAGTTTGCGCAGCGCGACCTGTTCAATTCTGTGCGAGACGCCTTTGGTCAGCACCAGGCTGGCGCGGGCGCGGGTGGGAAATATGTTCTCGTGCAAATTGCGCAAGTTGATGCGCGACCAGATGGCGGTCGCGACCTCCATCGCCTCGTCATCGCTCAGATCCGCGTATTTGCGGAAATAGGATTGTGGGTCACGAAACGCCGTTTCGCGGAGGCGCATGAAGCGGTCGACGTACCACCGTTCGAGGATCGCGTCCTCGGCATGCAGATAGACCGAGAAATCGAAAAAGTCGGATACGAACGGCGTTTCGTTCGCGTCGCGCGACAATCGGCTCGGCTGCAGGACGTTCACGCCCTCCACAATGAGAATATCAGGGCGATCGACAGTGACTGTTTCGCCGGCGATGACATCATATGTCAGATGCGAATAGATCGGCGCCTCGACACGCTCCTGGCCGGCCTTGACGTCGGACAGGAAGCGGATGAGCGTGGTCTGGTCGTAGCTCTCGGGAAAGCCCTTCTTCTCCATCAGTCCGTCGCGTTCGAGGACCGCATTCGGGTAGAGGAACCCGTCGGTGGTCACGAGCTGGACCTTCGGCGTGTTAGGCCAGCGCGACAGAAGCGCCTGCAAGACGCGCGCGGTCGTGGACTTGCCCGCAGCGACCGAACCTGCGACGCCGATGATATAGGGAACCTTGCCATCCTCGGCCCCGAGGAAGCGTTGCGTCGCCTTGAACAACCCCTGGGTGGCTGCAACATAGAGCGCCAGAAGGCGCGAAAGCGGCAGGTAGATCGCGACAACTTCCTCGACCGACATCGGATCGTTGATCGATTGAAGTTTTGTCAGATCCTCGATCGTCAGCGTCAGGGGCGTGTCGGCGCGCAGGGCGGCCCACTCATTCCGCGAGAAATGGCGATACGGCGAAAGGGTTCCGTTCGCCTGGATAGGGCAGACCCGCTCGTCCATGTCACTCCGCACTCTCAACCTTCGTTAGAACGGTTCTTGCGCGAGGCTTTTTCCTGAAGGCCGGATTGTCGCGTCCGCCGCTGAAGTTCCGCGAAAACGTCTTCCAGCGCAATGCCTTTTGCGTGCAGCAGAACCATCAGATGGTAGAGTAGGTCCGCGCTCTCCGAAACGAGTTCGCGCGCATCGCCTGAGCAGGCGGCAATGACCGCTTCGACCGCCTCCTCCCCAAATTTCTTCGAAATGCGCGGGATTCCGCCCTCGATGAGCTTGCGGGTATATGAAGCCGCGTCGTTCGAAGCAGCGCGCGCGGCGACGATGTCGCGAAGACGTTCCAATGTGAACGTATCGGAGGCGGAGGCGTCCAGACGCATCGGCAGGCCGGCGCGCGCCATATAATCCTTCGCTTCGCGAATCGAAAACGTCCCGAAGTGGAATATCGAGGCCGCCAGAACGGCGGAGGCGTGACCCTGACGGACGCCCTCGACCAGATGCTCGAGCTCGCCGACGCCGCCGGAGGCGATCACCGGCACGGTCACGGCGTCGGCGATCGCGCGGGTCAGCTCGAGATCGAAGCCACTCTTCGTCCCGTCACGATCCATCGAGGTCAACAGGATCTCGCCGGCGCCGAGCGACACGACTTCCCGCGCATAGGCGACCGCATCGATCCCTGTCGGCTTGCGACCGCCGTGCGTGAAAATTTCCCAATGGTCGCCGACGCGTTTGGCGTCTATCGCCACGACGATGCACTGACTGCCGAATTTTTCGGCGGCGTCGCGAACGAATGCTCGATTTGCGACAGCGGCGGAATTGATCGAGACCTTGTCCGCGCCGGCTAGCAGCAATTTGCGGATATCGTCAGTCGCCCGGACGCCGCCGCCGACCGTCAGGGGCATGAAGCACGCTTCCGCGGTCCGCTGCACCACGTCGAAAATGATGCCGCGATTTTCATGCGTCGCGGTGATGTCCAGGAAGCACAGTTCGTCGGCGCCGGCAGCGTCATAGGCTATCGCGCATTCCACGGGATCGCCGGCATCGCGCAGATCGACGAAATTGACGCCCTTGACGACGCGCCCGTCCTTGACGTCGAGGCAAGGAATGAGACGCTTCTTAAGCACGGACGTTCTCGCGGGATTGCTTGATCAGCGCGAGCGCCTCGTCGGCCCGCAGGCGGCCGTCGTAGAGCGCCCGGCCCGAGATCGCGCCGGCAAGGCGGGCGCAGTCGGGCATCAGAAGGCGACGCACGTCGTCGAGCGAGGCAAGGCCGCCCGATGCGATGACGGGGATCGAGACCGCCTCGGCCAGCGCGAGGGTCGCCTCGATATTGAGCCCGAGCATGACGCCGTCGCGCATGATGTCCGTGTAGATGATGGCGGCGACGCCAGCGTCCTCGAAGCGTCGACCGATGTCGACGGCCGTCGCGGTGGACGTGCGGGCCCATCCTTCAATTGCGACAAGACCTTCGCGGGCGTCGACGCCGACCGCGATCCGTCCCGGATAGAGTCGGGCCGCCTCCCGGACGAGGCTCGGGTCGCGAACCGCCGCCGTGCCGATGATAACGCGCGTGACTCCCTTTCCGAGCCATCCCTCGATCGTGCGCAGGTCGCGGATTCCGCCACCGAGTTGCACGGGAATCTTGAGGCGCGCCAGCATGCCTTCCACGGCCTGGGCGTTCACCGGCCGGCCGGCGAATGCGCCGTCGAGGTCCACTACATGCAGGTATTCAAAGCCGAGCTGTTCGAAATCGACGGCCTGAGCGACCGGGTCGACGTTGAATACCGTCGCCTTGTCCATGTCGCCGTGGACAAGACGGACACACTCGCCATTTTTCAGGTCGATAGCTGGAAACAGGATCACGGCGACCACCGCAGAAAGTTCGAGATGAGCTTCAACCCGAGCGACTGGCTCTTTTCGGGATGAAACTGTACGCCGGCGATATTGTCGCGCCCGATCATGGCCGTCAGAGGACCGCCGTAATCCGTTTCGGCGATAACGGCCTGCGGTTCACGCGGCTTGAAGTGATAGGAATGCACGAAGTAGGCGTGGAGCCCCGTTTCGCCCAACGGCAGTTCTTTCAGCAAAGGATGTGCGCGTCGGGCGGTCAGCGTGTTCCAGCCCATGTGCGGGACCTTGAGCGACGCGTCGGCCGGCTCGATCTGCACGACATCGCCGCCAATCCAGTCCAAGCCGTCCACGGTTTCGTATTCGAGCCCGCGCGTCGCCAGAAGCTGCATACCGACGCAAATGCCGAGGAAGGGCCGCGCCCGGTTGATCGCGGCCTCGCTCAACGCCTCGGTCATGCCGGCGACAGCGGTCAGCCCGTTGCGGCAATCGGCGAATGCGCCAACGCCGGGCAGCACGACGCGGTCGGCGAGCCGAACGACGTCCGGATCTGCCGTGACCGTGATGCTCGACGCCGACAGGCCGCACTCGCGCGCCGCTCTCTCGAAGGCCTTGCGCGCGGAGTGCAGATTGCCGGAACCGTAATCAACCAGCGCGACGGTCACGATCCGGCCCCTTCGGCAGGCATACGAAAGGCCGCCCGCGCGAAGGCGTCCGCCCCATCCGACCCATAAGCCAATCCGGCGACAGGGGCGCCGCGGCGCGTCAAGGCCTGCCGACGCCATTCATGCCCGTCGAGACCGATCGAGATCGCCACAGGCAACCAAGCGACAACTGCGACGATTCCGCTTAACTTGCCGGCCTGGAACGCCAGTCCCAGTCCCGCGGCGAGAACCAGAACGAGCGCCGCCCGCCGCCACAAGCTATTGGCGACAAGCCAAAACGGCCCGAGCCAGAAACCGGCCCAGGAAAACCGATACGGCACCAATTGCGGCGGCGCCGGATCGGCAGGGCCGGCATGAACCGTGAAAAGTGTGTGCGTGGCAGCCATCTGACTACAGGACGCCTTTCGTCGAGGGGATCGCATCGGATTGCCGCGGATCGATCTCAACCGCCTCACGCAAGGCGCGGGCCAACGCCTTGAAACAGGATTCCGCGATGTGGTGGCTGTTAGCCCCGCGAATGTTGTCGATGTGCATGTTCGCGCCGCAGTTCCCGGCCAGCGCCTGGAAGAATTCCCGTACCAGTTCGGTGTCGAAGGTTCCGATCTTGGGCGTGGGAAATTGCGCCTCGAACACGAGAAACGCGCGGCCAGACAGGTCAATGGCGGCGCGCGTCAGGGCTTCGTCCATCGGCACATAGGCGGCCGCGTACCGGCGTATGCCTTTCCGGTCGCCGAGAGCCTGCCTGATCGCCTGACCAAGCGCGATTCCAACATCTTCGACCGTGTGGTGGTCATCTATGTGCAGGTCGCCCTGCGCGGAAATTTCGAGATCGAACAGACCGTGACGGGCGATTTGATCCAGCATGTGGTCGAAAAAGCCGACGCCCGTCGAAATGGCCGACTTGCCCGAACCATCGAGCGCGATGGTCAGGGAAATGTCGGTTTCCTTGGTCTTGCGCTGAACGGTCGCGCGACGCATATCCGTAGCCCCGTGAATGCTCCGGCGTCTTCTAGCCTGTATTTCTAGAGTTTGCCACGCTCGCGGCGCATGGCGGGCGGTGGAAGCAGGCCGGATTTGGCAAATTCTTGGCGCCAAGGCGGGATGAGAGGGTGGATGGCATGAGCCAGGATCAACTGCGCTGGCACGCGACAACGATTGTTCTGGTCCGCAAGGACGGCCGCACGACGATCGCCGGCGATGGCCAGGTCTCGCTCGGCCAGACGGTCGTGAAGGGCAATGCCCGCAAGGTGCGCCGCCTCGGCAAGGGCAATGTGATCTCCGGATTTGCTGGCGCGACAGCGGACGCGTTTACCCTCTTCGAGCGTCTCGAAGCCAAGCTGGAGCAGTTTTCGGGGCAGTTGATGCGCGCCACGATCGAAATGGCGAAGGATTGGCGGACCGACCGCTATCTGCGCCGACTGGAGGCCATGATGCTCGTTGCGGATAGTTCCTCCGCCTTCCTTCTGTCGGGAACAGGCGACGTCCTTGAGCCCGAGGGCGGGCCTCATGGGTCGGTCATGGCGATCGGATCGGGGGGAAACTATGCGCTCGCCGCAGCGCGCGCGCTGATCGACGGACCGATGGATTCCGAAGCCATTGCGCGGCGCGCATTGGAGATTGCGGCCGACATCTGCGTCTACACAAACCGCAACATCGTCGTCGAATCGATCGATTCCGTCTGAAAACAAGGGCTTGGTATGACCGATTTTTCGCCGCGTGAGATCGTTTCCGAACTCGACCGCTACATCGTCGGCCAGGCAGAGGCCAAGCGGGCCGTGGCGATAGCCCTGCGCAATCGTTGGCGGCGGTCCAAGCTCGAGGGCCAGATGCGCGAAGAGGTGCTGCCGAAGAACATCCTGATGATCGGCCCGACCGGCTGCGGCAAGACCGAAATCGCCCGCCGCCTCGCCAAGCTCGCCCAAGCGCCGTTTCTGAAGGTCGAGGCGACCAAGTTCACCGAAGTCGGCTACGTCGGCCGCGACGTCGAACAGATCGTTCGCGATCTCGTCGAAGTCGCTATTTCGCTCGGCAAGGAAAAGCAGCGGGCGTCAGTCCGGGCGCGCGCGGAAACCGCCGCGGAGGAACGCATGGTCACGGCGCTCGTCGGGGCCAATGCCGCCCAGTCGACCCGCGATTCCTTCAGGCGGATGTTGCGCGCCGGCGAACTCGATGACAAGGACGTCGAAATTGAGACGACAGCGTCGGGCTCGTCGACGCCGGTCTTCGAACTCCCAAACATGCCCGGCGCGGTCGGGGCGATCTCTCTCGGCGACCTGTTCGGCAAGGGCGCCAAACCGACGCGGCGCCGGCTCAAGGTGCGCGAGGCGCGCGAACCGTTGATCGCGGATGAAGCCGAAAAACTCGTCGACAACGACCAGATCGTGCAGGACGCGATCCGGGAGACCGAGAATCACGGCATCGTCTTTATCGACGAAATCGACAAAATCTGCGTGCGGGAAGGGCGCGGCGGAGACGTCTCGCGTGAGGGCGTGCAACGCGATCTGCTGCCGCTCATCGAAGGGACGACTGTCGCCACGAAACACGGCGCCGTGCGGACCGACCACATTCTATTCATCGGCTCCGGCGCATTCCACCTGTCAAAACCCTCCGATCTCCTGCCGGAGCTGCAGGGCCGTTTGCCGATCCGCGTCGAACTGGCGTCTTTGTCGGAGGCGGATTTCGTTCGTATCCTCAACGAGACCGAGGCCTGTCTTCCCAAGCAATATCGGGCCTTGATGGAGACCGAGGGCGTGACCCTGGACTTCATGCCCGACGGGATCGCCTCGATCGCCGGCTTCGCCGCCCGCATCAACGAAACCGTCGAGAACATCGGCGCGCGCCGCCTGCAGACCGTCATGGAGCGCATCCTCGAAGAGGCAAGTTTCAACGCGCCGGACATCTCCGGGGAGACGATCGTGATCGACGCGGCCTATGTCGAGCGGTCGATCGGCGATCTCGCGCGCAATGTCGATCTGAGCCGTTTCATTCTCTGATGCAACGTCAGGGGTTTGCTCGGTCGGCGCGCCTGCGATAAGACCCGTGCGCCTTTCTGGAGCTCGGGTTTATGGCTGCCTTTCCTCAACTGGTCTTTTCTGGCGTTCAGCCGACCGGCAATTTCCATCTCGGGAACTACCTCGGCGCGCTCGTAAAATTCGTGGAGATGCAAGCCAAGTACGATTGCATCTACTGCGTCGTAGATATGCATGCGATTACGGTGCCGCAGGATCCGGCGGAGCTCGCCATGCATACGCGCGAGGTGACGGCCGCCTTCCTCGCCTCCGGCATCGATCCCAAGAAAAATATAGTGTTCAATCAAAGTCAGGTGTCCGGCCACGCGGAACTCGCCTGGGTCTTCAATTGCGTCTCGCGGCTGGGCTGGCTCAACCGGATGACCCAGTTCAAAGAAAAGGCCGGCAAGGATCGCGAAAACGCCTCGGTCGGCCTCTATGCCTATCCGAACCTGATGGCCGCCGACATTCTGGTCTATCGCGCGACCCACGTGCCTGTTGGCGAGGACCAGAAGCAGCATCTGGAGCTGACGCGCGACATCGCGCAGAAATTCAACAATGACTTCGCCGGCTCGATCGAGCGGCTCGGGCATGGCGACGCCTTCTTCCCCTTGCCGGAGCCGATTATTCAGGGGCCAGCAACCCGCGTGATGAGCCTTCGGGACGGTTCGAAGAAAATGTCCAAGTCGGACCCGTCCGAATATTCGCGCATCAACCTTTCGGACGACGCCGATCAGATCGCCCAGAAGATCCGGAAGGCCAAGACCGATCCGGACGCGCTCCCCTCCGAGAGCGCGGGCCTTGCCGGCCGACCGGAAGCAGAAAATCTCGTGGGCGTATTCGCTGCGCTGCAGGGTGTGACGAAGGACGACGTACTGGGGCAATTCGGCGGACAGAATTTCTCGAGCTTCAAGGCCGCATTGGTCGATCTGGCGGTCGCAAGGCTCGGGCCGGTTGGCGCGGAGATGAAGCGGTTGCAGGCCGACCACGCCTATATTGACGACGTGCTCCGTAAAGGCGCCGATCGCGCTCGCGAGATAGCGTCCCGCAACATGACGGCCGTCAAGGATATCCTCGGATTTGTCCGTTGACCCCAAGGTCGGCCCTGGCGTTTGATTGAAATCGGCCTTCAAGGCCATATCTTGCAGGCAGAGCGCCGCGCGAAGGTAAAGTCGACTATGTTCATCCAGACCGAACCCACCCCCAATCCAGCCACCCTGAAATTCCTGCCTGGACGCGAGGTCGCCGGCGCCCGCCTCGCCGAGTTCCGATCCGTGGCGGAGGCCCAGGGTTCGCCGCTCGCCGCCGCATTATTTTCGGTGGACGGCGTGTCGCAGGTATTTCTCGGCGGCGATTTCATCTCCGTGACGAAAAGCGCAGGCGAATGGCAGCATCTCAAGCCGAGCATTCTCGGCGTGATCATGGAGCATTTCGTCTCGGGCGCTCCGGTGTTCGCGGCAGGTCGCGCCGAGCACGACGACGAGGACGAGTTCTACGACACTGCCGATTCCGATACGGTCGAGCAGATCAAGGATCTGCTGGACACGCGGGTCCGGCCCGCCGTCGCCGGCGATGGCGGCGATATCCGGTTTCGCGGGTTCAAGGACGGCGTCGTCTATCTCGCGATGAAGGGCGCCTGCTCAGGCTGCCCGTCTTCAACCGCGACGCTGAAGCACGGCATCCAGAATCTGCTCAAACATTTTCTTCCGGAAGTCCGCTCCGTCGAGCAGGTCTGAGGGATTGCGTTGATCGCGGCCGGGAATCTCGTCACCATAGGCCAATGAAGATTCTCGCCATCGACACGGCTCTCGGCGCGGCGTCCGCCTGCCTGTTCGACGCCGTTTCGAACGAAGTCCTGGCTCGCGAGACGATTTGGCTGGATCGCGGACATGATCAGGCGATCATTCCGCTAGTCGATCGAGTCATAGCCGACCGCGGCGGCCCTTCATTGATCGAGCGAATCGCCGTTACGGTCGGGCCTGGCTCGTTCACCGGAATCAGAGTTGGAATTTCCGCCGCCCGCGCAATCGGACTGGCGGTCGGAGTTCCCGTCGTCGGGGTCTCGACCCTGTCGGCCTATGTCGCCCCGATCATGCTGGAATGGAGCGATGGAGTGGCCGCCGCCGCCATCGACGCGCGGCACGGCCGAATTTACGTCGCCGCCTTGGCCGGCGGCGCCCCGATCATCGCGCCCCGTATTGCAGCGCCGCGCGAGGCTGTGCGCGCGATGGGGTCAGGCCCGCTTCGGCTGGCGGGATCGAGCGCCGCGGCCCTTGCGATTGAGGCCTGGTCGATGGGCGTCGCGGCCGAGGTCGTCTCGGACGCCAAAGCGCCCGACATTGCTTTTGTCGCGCGTCTTGGCGCTGCGGCCGATCCGGGTTCAGCGCCGCCACGCCCGCTCTACCTCAAGGCGCCGGACGTGACGGCGTCCGTGTCGGCCGCCCTTCCGGTGGCTTGAGTGTTTGGCGCTGCGGCCCTTCGCAAATCCTGCCGTTCGCTTTCCGCGGCCGCGGCGAGGCGATGCGCCCGCATTCATGCCTCTGCCTTCGCAAAGCCTTGGTCCGTTTCCGAATTTGAAAGCCTTCTGACGAGCCCTTCTGTCGTCGCGGACGGCGTCGGCGAGGCCTCAGACTTTCAGGGTTTCGTGCTCTCGCGCGTTGCCGCCGACGAGGCGGAAATCCTCACGATCGCGGTAGAGCCGGCCGCCCGCGCCAGTGGGCTGGCGACGGCGCTGCTGAGCCACCATCTGTCGCGCCTGGCGAGGGCCGGCGCGGCGGGTGTGTTCCTGGAAGTCGACGAAACCAACCTGCCGGCGCTGGCGCTCTATCGGCGATTTGGCTTCCGGCAGGTCGGTCGCCGCTCGGCCTATTACGCCAAAGCCGATGGCTCCAAAGCCAACGCTCTCATCCTTAAGCTGGATCTCTAGCATGACCGTCGCGCAATCGTCTTGTGACGCGGGCAAGACCGACCCATGGCCACGCTGCGACTCATTTCCATCGGCATTCTGATCGCCCTGGCGCTCGCCCTCGGCCTTGCGCTGGCGTCGACGCCCGAACGCGCGACGCGGCGGGCCAAGCAATGGTTCCGAAAGGGCTTTTGCCGGCTGGCCTGCAAGGCGCTCGGCATCGACGTCGAGGCGGACGGAACTATTCCCGACGACGGTCCTATCCTGCTGGTTGCAAATCATATTTCCTGGACTGATGTGCTGGCGCTCGGAAGCCGGAAGGACATCGTGTTTCTGGCGCGGCACGATCTCGCCACTTGGCCGGTTCTCGGCGCTCTGGCGCGCGCCTACGGTACGCTATTCGTCGAGCGCGGGCGGAAACGGCAAATACCGGAGGTTAACCGGCAAATGGCCCTGTCGATGGAGCGCCGGCAGATCGTCGCGCTGTTTCCCGAGGCGACGACCGGAGACGGCACCCGCCTGCGGACGTTCAATTCCTCGCATTTCGCGGCGGCGCGCGATCTCCTGCTCCGGCGGCCGGAAATTACGGTTGTCCATGTCATGCCGGTCGTGATCGCCTACACCCGCGGCGGCGGACTGCCGCTTGGCCGGGCCGGGCGAGCCTGCGTCGCCTGGTATGGCGACACGGATTTCGCCCCGCATCTGATCGACCTCGTGCATGGCGGCCGCACAAAATGCAGAATCCGGTTTCTTCCATCGATCCGGTTCGATCGGGCGACGGACCGAAAGGTCGTTACGCGCGAAGCCGCCGCAGCAATCCGCGCGGCGTTTCGTGTTGAAATCATGGAGCGAGTCCGGGAGGACCGATCGGCTTATGTTCTTTCCGGCCGCCAGGTCGTATAAGCGACCTCAGCATGCCCGGATCGGGCGACGTTACACGAGGACCGGAAAGGCGTGAGCAAGGGGTCAAAGGCGGCGGGAGGCGGCTACGTCAAGTCCTACGGCTGCCAGATGAACGTCTACGACTCCTCCCGGATCGCAGGACTATTGGATCGCCAGGGTCACGCTGCGGTCGACACACCGGCCGAAGCCGAGGTGATCGTCCTCAATACCTGCCACATCCGCGAAAAAGCCGCCGACAAAGTGTTTTCGGAACTCGGCCAAATCCGGCAGATCAAGCATGAGCGCGCCGAGGCGGGGCGACCGCTGCTGATCGGCGTCGCAGGATGCGTCGCGCAGGCGGAGGGCGCCGAAATCCTGCGTCGCGAAGCTTCAGTCGATTTTGTTCTTGGTCCGCAATCCTACCATCGGTTGCCCGAAGCCCTCGAAAAGGCGCGACGCGGCGAACGTCCCCTTTTCATCGACTTCGAGACAGACGAGAAATTTCGCGATCTGCGAAGGTCCGATGGCGGTCTGGATCGCGGCAAGGTCTCCGCTTTCGTCACGATCCAGGAGGGTTGCGACAAGTTCTGCAGCTTCTGTGTCGTCCCCTATACGCGCGGCGCTGAAATTTCGCGCGCTACGCCCGACGTCGTCACGGAAGCCGAGCGACTGGCCGGAGCCGGCGTGAAGGACATCACGCTGCTTGGTCAGAATGTGAACGGCTATCGCTGGGAAGGGCGGGATGGCGTCTGGACGCTGGCGCGACTGTTCGAACGATTGTCGGCGATCGAAGGTCTCGAGAGGCTGCGCTACACTACCAGCCATCCGCTCGACATGAGCGACGATCTGATCGCCGCGCACCGCGATCTGCCGAAGGTCATGCCGTATCTGCATCTTCCGGTCCAGAGCGGTTCGGATCGCATCCTGCGCGCGATGAACCGACGGCATACGGCGCGCGACTATGTGGCGCTGATCGAGACACTTCGCGCGGCGCGTGCTGATATCGCGCTGTCGTCGGATTTCATCGTCGGATTTCCAGGTGAAACCGACGAGGATTTCCGCGCGACGATGCGCCTCGTAGAAGAGGTCGGGTTCGCAAGCGCCTTCTCGTTCAAATATTCGACGCGGCCCGGAACGCCTGGCGCGGAACTCGGCGACCAAATCCACGAGACCGTCAAGAAAGAGCGCCTTGCCGAATTGCAGGGTCTGCTCGACGCGCAGGCCGCGGCTTTCAACGCGAATTGCGTCGGCCGAAGTCTCGACGTTCTCTTCGAGAAGCCCGGTCGCCACGATGGGCAGATCGTCGGCCGCTCGCCTTATCTGCAGAGTGTGCAGGTGAACGGACCGAACGACCTGATAGGATCAACACGACGCTGCACCATTGAGCGGCCGGGATCTCATTCGCTTTTCGGCGCGATCGAACAAGGACAGGGCGGGGAGGCTCGCAATTGAACGGGCGGAGCGGCGCGGGACAGCGCGGGGACTTCGAACCCTTGAGCGCCAAGGGCGACACAGAGATCACGCTGACATTCGGCGACAATCGTCACGCCTCGACCGTGTTCGGCCAATACGACCACAATCTCGCGAAGATTGAACGGCGGCTGGGGATCGTCGCGGCCGCAAACGGCAATCACGTGACGCTGAAAGGCGGGGTCTCCAGCGTTGATCAGGCGCGCCGAACGCTCGAACGGCTCTATTCGCGCGCTGCGGCCGGAAACGCAATCTCGCTCGGCGAAGTCGACGGCGCGCTAGAGGAAACCCTGCTGCAGGGTTCGCTCTTTCCAGACGACGCGGATGTCGAACCACACGGCTTCGAGGAAATTCGTACTCGAAAGCGCCCGAGCGTGCGCGCGCGAAACAATGCGCAGAGCGTCTATCTGCGCGCCCTCAAGAAATTCGAACTGGTATTCGCCGAGGGACCGGCCGGCACAGGCAAGACCTGGCTTGCGGTCGGCCATGCCGTGTCGCTGCTCGAGCAAGGCGTCGTCGAGCGGATCGTCCTGTCGCGGCCGGCGGTCGAAGCCGGTGAACGCCTGGGTTTCCTGCCGGGCGACATGCGCGAGAAGGTCGATCCCTATCTGCGGCCGATCTACGACGCCCTTCATGATTTCATGGACGCGCGAATGGTCGAGCGCGGCATGCAGACTGGCATGATCGAGGTTGCGCCTTTGGCCTTTATGCGTGGCAGAACGTTGAGCAACGCCTGCGTGTTGCTTGACGAAGCCCAGAACGCGACAACCATGCAGATGAAGATGTTCTTGACACGGCTCGGCGAGGGGTCGCGCATGATCGTGAACGGCGACCCATCGCAGACCGATCTGCCGACCGGACAGCGTTCAGGATTGAACCAGGCCGTGCAGTTGCTTCGTCAGATCGAAGGCGTCGGCCACGTGAAATTCCTCGAAGGCGACGTGGTCCGACACGATCTCGTGCGGCGAATCGTCGACGCTTATGGGAAAGCGGAACGCGATCCGGCGATGTTTCCTGCAGAACGCAAATGAGCGCGCAAACAGATATCGTCGTTTCTTCCCCGCTCTGGTCGCAGCCGGAGGCGGAGGAAGTCATCCGACGAGCTATCGCGGCGACGGAGGCGCTTTTCGAGCCGACCGACGCCGAAGTCAGCATTCTCTTGTGTGATGACGCCGAGATTCGTCGCCTGAACGGGCAATGGCGTGGCAAGGATTCCGCCACGAATGTCCTTTCATTCCCGTCCGCTTCGTCTACCGCGCAGGACCATCTCGGCGATATAGCCATTGCATACGAAACAGTGTCGCGTGAGGCGACCGATGAAGGAAAGCTGTTTGCGCATCATCTCGCGCATCTGACTGTCCACGGGTATCTCCATCTTCTTGGATTCGATCACGAGGCAGACGATGACGCGGAAGAAATGGAAAGCCTCGAACAAGAGATATTGGCCGGGCTCGGCATAGCCGACCCTTACGAGGCCGAACACGGAGCAAAGCGGGCCGCCCGATGAGCGACGCCAGACGCGACAACGACTCGCATCCGGGGCGCACGACGCTGCTGGATCGTATGCGAAATCTTCTCGGCCTCTCGCCCGCCTCACTGCGCGACGACATCGAAGATGCGCTGGAGCAGCCGCAGAATTCGGACGATTTCTCGCCCCAGGAACGCGTCATCCTTCGCAACGTCCTCGAACTGCACGAGCATCGCGTTCGCGACATCATGATTCCAAGGGCCGACATCGTCGCGGTCGCGATCACGGCGACACTCGCTGAAGTACTGACGGTGTTTCGCACCGCCGGTCATTCTCGTCTGCCGGTTCACGGCGAAACGCTCGACGACCCGCGTGGCATGATCCACATCCGTGATTTCGTCGACTATCTTGCCGGCGCGGTCGAACTGGGAATGCGGCGGCGCAAGCGTCCGACGACGGAAGGAACGATTGTTTCACCTGAGACCGAATTCGAGTCGCTCGACAAGCGAAGCCAAAGGCTGGCCGCTGTCGGCGCGCTTGATCTGTCGACGCAGTTGACACATTCGAGCGTCATCCGGCCGGTGCTCTTCGTGCCGCCGTCGATGCCGGCGCTGGATCTTCTGGTCAAGATGCAGGCGAGCCGGACTCACATGGCCCTGGTGATCGACGAATATGGCGGGACGGATGGCCTCGTCTCGATCGAAGACGTGGTCGAAATGATCGTCGGCGATATCGAAGACGAGCATGATTACGAAGAAGAGCCTCGGGTCGAGCAGATCGCGGATAAGGAATTCCTGGTTGACGCGCGCGCGGATCCTGCCGTCGTGTCCGAGCGGACCGGGATCGACGTTACGGCGATGGCCGAATCTGACGACGTGGATACGATCGGCGGTCTGATCGCATCCGCAGCGGGACGAGTTCCCGCTCGCGGCGAGATCATCCGCCTGGCCGACCAGGGATTGGAATTCGAGATCGTGGACGCGGACCCACGACGGATCACACGTGTTCGTATACGCTTGATCGAGCCCGATTCGAACGACCCGGCGGAATCGGCCCGCCTTCGAGACCCAGGACAAGGCCCGGCGCAATGACGCCACGCTCCAATTGGCCTCCGCGGGAAGCGCGATGCCGCGGCGCCGAACCCGCCGGGCCGCGGGCGTTTGCGTGACATGAACCGTCTGGCGCATTTCGTGATGCTTGCCGACGGTTGGCGTCGCTACGCGATAGCATTCGCGGCTGGCGCTATTGGCGCCCTCGCTATGCCGCCGGTCGGGTTTGTTCCCGCGCTGCTCGTGACGATGTCGGTCGCGGTCTGGTTGCTGGACGGGTGCGGCGCGAAAGGCGGGCAGGGGCTTCAACGCATCCGGTATCGGTCGGCGGCTGTGGCCGGCTGGTTTCTGGGTTTCGGCTATTTCGTCGCCGGCCTGTATTGGCTCGGCGCGGCCTTTCTCGTGGAACCCGATCGGTTCGCCTGGGCGCTGCCGCTCGGCGTTCTCGGCCTTCCGGCCATCCTCGCATTCTTTCCGGCCATCGGCTTCGCCATAGCGCTCGTTTTCTGGAGCGCGAGCGCTGCCCGGGTCATGGCATTGGCCTTCGGCCTCGGACTTGCGGAGCTCTCCCGGGGTTATCTTTTCACGGGCTTTCCCTGGAACGAGTTCGGGATGGCGTTCGGGCAATATCCCGTCCTCGCCCAGAGCGCTTCGATTGTCGGTCTGTATGGACTGACGCCCGTTGTCATCGCGATCTTCGCGGCTCCAGCGATGTTGACGGACGTGGCGGCGCCGAGCCGGCGCTTTGCGCCCCTCGTAATTGCTGGTCTCGGCCTCCTGACTATCGTCGGTTACGGCGCGCTGCGGCTCGATAGCGCCGCCGTGCAGATGACGCCAAACGTCAGGCTGCGGATCATGCAGCCGAACCTCCCGCAAGACGCCAAGTTCCGGCCTGCGGCCGGCCCGGAAATCCTCAAGCGCTATCTCGACCTCTCGGACCGATCCACGTCGCCTTCCGTGGCCGGGCTGGTCAACGTCACCCACCTCATCTGGCCGGAATCGGCGTTTCCCTTTGTGCTCAGCCGTGAGCCACAGGCGCTGAACATGATCGCGGCGACGCTCGGCAATCATACGATCCTGCTGACGGGCGCAATTCGCATGGATGCGGGTTCGTCGACGAACGGACGGGCCTACAATTCCCTGTTGGCTGTCGATGGAACCGGCTCGATCATCGACAGCGCGGACAAGGTCCATCTGGTGCCCTTCGGCGAGTATCTGCCGGCCTCGCGCTTCCTCCGGGCAATCGGTCTGCGGCAGTTCATCGCCCTGCCGGGCGGCTTCACAGCGGGCGCGGCCCGAAGGCTGATGAGCGTCCCCGGGCTTCCGCCCTTCCAGCCGCTCATCTGCTACGAAGCCATATTCCCCGGAGAAGTAACCCCGAACATCCGGTCGGACCGTGAGGAGCGACGACCAGCTTTCCTGCTCAACGTCACCAATGACGGATGGTTCGGACTAACGTCGGGGCCTTATCAGCATCTCGCTCAAGCGCGCTTGCGTTCGGTCGAAGAGGGGCTTCCGCTGGTGCGCGCGGCGAATACGGGAATCTCTGCGGTCGTCGACCCCTACGGCCGCATGATCAAAGAAATACCGCTCGGCGTCGCGGGCATACTCGATAGCGCGCTGCCGAAACCGATCGCTCCGACTTTGTTCAGCCGACATCCGATCGCACCGGTCGCAGCGATTTATTTCGTCTTCTTTCTTGTGTCACTTGCCGGACGTCGCAGGATGTGACCTTGTTCGGCTGAAATTCTGTTTGCGGCGACTATCGGCCGCCGGCCATTACGAATGGAACAGGGATTATGACGGCCGAACAGCAGCTTTCCTCTATCGACACGCACGTCGGGAACAGGATCAGGCTTCGCCGCTCGTTCCTTCGCATTAGCCAGGAGAAGCTGGGCGACCACCTTGGCGTGTCATTTCAGCAAGTTCAAAAATACGAAAAGGGCTCGAACCGCATCGGCGCCGGCCAGCTGTTTCAGATAAGCGCGTTCCTCAAGGTCGATCCCGCGTATTTCTTCGAGGGACTTCCTGCGACCAAAGGTGTGGAATCGGGATTTTCCGAGCGACAGTCCGCGCTGCCGCCAACAGGTATTGAAGACACGACCGACGGGATTGCTCTCAATCGCGCCTTCGCGCGGATCAAGAGTTCAAAACTTCGCCGGAGGCTGATTGATCTCGTGACAGCCATTGCGGATTCCGACCGCGGCTAGGTTGCGTTCGTCAAAACGAACGAAATGGGCCAAGTCGCTTGACGAAACGAACGCGGACTGTCAGAAGGCGCCAGCTTTCGGCTGCCGGGGCGGCCGCGCGACATCAGGAGGCTGGGTTGGCCCGCAAGAATTACCTGTTCACCAGCGAATCCGTTTCGGAAGGCCATCCCGACAAGGTTTGCGACCGGATTTCCGACGAAGTCGTCGATCTCTTCTTTTCCCGCGGCGCCGCCGCCGGAATCGATCCGTATCAGATCCGTGTGGCGTGCGAGACGCTGGCTACGACCAATCGGGTCGTCATTGCCGGCGAAGTTCGCGGTCCGGAAATTTCGAAGGCCGAAATCGAGGATGTCGCACGCAAGGCGATCAAGGACATCGGTTACGAGCAGGATGGCTTCCACTGGAAGAACGCCGAGGTTGAGGTGCTGCTGCATGCGCAGTCTGCCGATATCGCGCAGGGCGTCGACGCTGCCGGGAACAAGGACGAAGGCGCGGGCGACCAGGGCATCATGTTCGGCTATGCCTGCCGTGAGACGCCGGACCTGATGCCGGCGCCACTGCAATATGCGCAGAAGATTCTCCACGCGCTCGCCCAAGCCCGTCACTCTGGCGCTGAGCCCAAGCTCGGCCCGGACGCCAAGAGCCAGGTGACCGTCCGCTATGAGGACGGAAAGCCGGTCGGCGTTTCCCAGATCGTGGTTTCGCATCAGCATGTCGATGAAAACCTGTCATCCGGCGACGTTCGCGCAATTGTCGAACCCTTCGTTCGCAAGGCGCTGCCCGACGGCTGGATCGACGCCTCGACCATCTGGCACATCAACCCGACTGGCAAATTCTTCATCGGCGGACCGGACGGCGACTGCGGCCTGACCGGCCGCAAGATCATCGTCGACACCTACGGCGGCGCGGCCCCGCACGGCGGCGGCGCATTCTCGGGCAAGGACCCGACCAAGGTCGACCGTTCCGCCGCCTATGCCGCGCGTTATCTCGCCAAGAACGTGGTCGCGGCCGGTCTTGCAGATCGCTGCACCCTGCAGCTCTCCTACGCCATCGGCGTGGCGGAGCCGCTGTCGATATACGCGGACCTCCATGGCACCGGCCAGGTCGACGAAGGCAAGCTGGAGCAGGTGCTGATGCAGGCGATGAAGCTGTCGCCGCGAGGCATCCGCGAGCATCTCCAGCTCAACCGTCCAATCTACGCGCGCACATCGTCCTACGGCCATTTCGGTCGCCAGCCCGACGCCGACGGCGGCTTCTCCTGGGAGCGCACGGATCTCGCCGACAAGCTGAAGGCCTATTTCTGATAGGTCCGGGATAGATCAACCGCTTGCACAAGTTATACGGCCGCCGAAAAGGGAAGAAACTTCGCCAGCGCCAGGATGGGCTGATGGCGGATTTCCTCCCGTCGGTGGCCGTCGATCTTTCGAAGCCCGTTTCGCTCGACGTCCTATTTCCGTTTTCACGAACGGAACTGCGCCTCGAAATTGGATTCGGCGACGGCGAGCGTCTCGTCGAGCAGGCCGCGCAGAGACCCGATATCGCCTTCCTGGGATGTGAACCATTTCTCAACGGCGTTGCGAAGGCGGTTTCCGCAATCAACGACGGCGGCCTGACCAACGTGCGGATCCACAGCGGCGACGCCCGCGATCTGCTTGTCGCCCTCCCAGATCAGTCACTCGACAGAATCGAGTTGCTGTATCCCGATCCCTGGCCAAAGCGGCGACACCACAAGCGACGGATCGTCTCTGACGAATTTCTTGCCGCAGCCGCTCGTGTCCTGAAGCCCGGTTGCGAATTTCGGTTTGCAACGGACATTGACGATTATTGCGCATGGACCCTCGCGCACTTCCGGCGATCGAAGGAATTTTCGTGGCTCGCGGCCAACCCGAAAGATTGGCTGACGCCTTGGGAAGGTTGGGCGCCGACACGCTACGAGAAGAAGGCGCGGCGTGAAGGCCGCGCTTCGGCGTATCTGACCTTTGTCAGAACGTGACCGGCCTCGTCGCGCCGCCGACTCTCTTTGCCCCGTACCGATAGAGGTCAAGGCCGTGAGCCTTCAACCACGCTTCGGCGGCATCCGTCTCCGGGCAAATCGATCGGCACAATTTCCAGAACCGAGCCGAATGGTTCATGTGCACGAGGTGGCAGACTTCGTGCGCCGCGAGATATTTCAGGACATCGGTCGGCGCGAGGATCAGGCGCCAGGAAAAATTCAGAGCGCCGCTCGCCGAGCATGAACCCCAGCGCGTCGTCGTATCTTTCAAGGTGATCGGCGGCATCGATTTTCCGATCGTTTGCGCATAGTGGCCGACCGCCGCGACCAGTTCGATCCGCGCCTGAGTTTTCAGCCAATCGCGAAGGCGTCGATCGATATGCGCGCCATCGCCTGCAACATAGAGTTTTTGCTCGCCCGTCTCGCCAGCCGTAAGCCAGACGACCCCGCGCGCGCCCGGCGCGTGAACGATGCGGGTCGGCGCGCCCCGCAAAGGAAAAACGACGCCATCGACAAATCCCACTTGCTGCGGGAGTCGCCGAAGCCGCACGCCGACCCAAGCGGCATTGCGCTCGGCAAATTCAGCAGCATCTTTCAATGACGCGCGCCGCGGCATGGTGAGCACGGCATCGCGCGTTGCGCCGCGCACACGAAGAATGAAGCGGCGCGCCGTATCGACACGCCGCAGCTGAACCCGGTAGGTCTCGCCGTCGTGTCGGAGTTCGATGACGCCGCTTTGGGGCCGCGCGTTCTCGATGCTTCGAAAGAGCCGCATTGCGCGATCTTAACCAAGCCGGTCGTGAGTCGCTACGCTTCCAAAGTCGCTGATCATGCGAGATCAGCGCTGACAGGTCCGACAATAGAATGTCGACCGTCCGGATTGAACGACACGTTCGATTGCCCCCTTGCAACCACGTTTCGGACAAGCGGCGCCTTCGCGATCGTAGACACGAAAGGCGTGCTGGAAGTAGCCGGGCTTGCCATCGGCGCCGGAGAAATCTTTCAGAGATGACCCGCCGGCTTCGATGGCGTCGGAGAGAACGTTGCAGATGGCCGATGCAAGCCTGCGGCGCGCAGTGCGCGCGAACTGGTCCCCGCCGGAAAGTGTGGCGGCGCGACGCAGAGGCGACAGTCCCGCCCTGTGCAGCGCCTCGCAGACATAGATATTGCCAAGGCCGGCAATGCGCTTCTGGTCGAGGAGCGCCGCCTTCAGACTCGTTCCCGCTCCCTCGAACAACCTGTCGAGGGTCGACGGTTCCAGCGGCGGTTCGAGCGGCTCGACCCCGATGCCGCGCATGCGCGGATGATGTTCGAGGTCCGCGTCCGCGGCGACGAACATGAATCCGAAGCGGCGCGGATCGTTGTAGACAATGCGCGCGCCTTCGGACATCTCGAAGATCACGTGGTCGTGCGCGGCAAGCCGAGGGATTTCCCGATAGAGCGTCGCCGTCGCGAGCGGCGCGCGCGCAGCCTCGATGCGAAACGAACCGCTCATGCCGAGATGGGCGACGAGAACATCGCCGCCTGACAGCCGCAACAGGAGATATTTCGCGCGGCGGTCGATCCGCTCGACGGTCCGGCCGGCAAGGCGCGCCCGGAAATCCGATTGTATCGGAAACCGGAGATCCGGCCGGTTCAGGATGACCCGGGAAATGGCCTTGCCTTCCATAGCGGGCGCCAAACCTCGACGCGTCGTTTCCACTTCCGGCAATTCCGGCATGCGTCCTGTCCAGTGACCCGATTAACCCTCGGTCAGTCGCGACCGCTGGCCGCGTAGATATAGCGCCGCGGAAACGGTATTGTCCCGCCGGACAAGGATATCTCGATGAGCGCGACACCAGCTTCCCGGCCAGCCGATCACGAAAACGCCGACTTCGGTTTCGAGCGCGTGCCCGTCGGCGCAAAACAGGCTCTCGTGGACGATGTGTTTCACAAGGTCGCCGACCGCTACGACCTTATGAACGACTTGATGTCGGCCGGCCTCCATCGGGAATGGAAGAATGTTTTTGTCGCCATGGCCCATCCGTCCCGGTCGCGGCCGTGGCGGCATATCGATGTCGCCGGTGGGACGGGCGACATCGCCTTTCGGATTGCGGAGCAAGGCCTGCGGGAGGCACGCTCGACCGTCGTCGACATCAATGCCGACATGCTCGCGGTTTGTCGCCGCCGCGCCCGTGAACTTGGCTATGAGGACCGGGTCGAGACAGTCGAGGCGAATGCCGAGGAACTGCCGTTTCCCGACGCGACCTTCGATGTCTATACGATCGCGTTCGGCATCCGGAACGTGCCGCGCATACCGAAGGCGCTTGCCGAGGCGCGGCGCGTGCTCAAGAAGGGCGGCCGGTTTCTCTGCCTGGAGTTTTCGCAAGTCGATCTCCCGCTGGTCGAGCGGATTTATGACCAGTTTTCATTTCGCATCGTGCCGAAGCTCGGCGAGGTCGTGACCGGCGACGCTCACCCCTACCGATATCTCGTCGAATCGATCCGAAAATTCCCGAAGGCCGAAGAATTCCGCGACATGATTGCGCAGGCGGGCTTCCGACGCGCGTCATTCGAGCGCCTGACAGGCGGCGTGGTCGCTATTCACAGCGGCTGGAATCTCTAGGTCCGGGCGCCGCACGTGATGATGGGCCTCCTGCACATTCTGCGCCTCGCGCGCGCCGGGTTCATTCTCGGGCGCGAAGGCGTCTTTCTGGACGTCGATCCGAGCCTCGTGCCGCCGGCCGGCCAACCGGTCTTTTTTCTTTTTCGCAAGCTGGCGCGAGTCGGAACGGCGAGCCGCCCCGATTCCCTGGCGCGGGCCATGGCGCGCTTGGGGCCGTCCTATGTGAAACTCGGGCAGTTCCTTGCCACCCGACCGGATATCGTCGGCCTTGCGACGGCGCGCAGCCTCGAACAATTGCAGGATCGGATGGAGCCTTTCCCGCAATCAGAGGCCGTTGCGGCTATCGAGCGTACGCTTGGGCAACCTCTGTCCGACATCTTCGCGGAATTCGGTCCGCCGGTCGCGGCAGCTTCAATTGCTCAGGTCCACCGGGCGAAGACGTCCGAGGCCGACGGCGGCCGCGAAGTCGCCGTCAAGATACTCCGGCCCGGCATCGACGCCCGTTTCAGGCGTGACCTCGGCGACATGATGTATGCGGCGCAACTTGCCGAACGCATGACGGCCGAAGCACGCCGGCTGCGGCTGGTCGAGGTGGTCGAGACCCTGACGCGCAGCGTCCGCCTGGAAATGGACCTGCGGCTCGAAGCGGCGGCGGCCTCCGAGTTTCGGGAGAATACTGCTGGCGATCCGGACTTCCGGACACCGGATGTCGACTGGAACCGGACGGGACGGGACGTCCTCACGACCGAATGGATCGAAGGCGTCCCGCTCTCGGATATTGATACACTGCGCGACGCCGGCCTCGACCTGCCGAAGCTCGGCGCACATGTCATCCAATCATTTCTTCGGCACGCGGTGCGCGATGGTTTCTTTCATGCCGACATGCATCAGGGAAACCTTTTCATCGATGCCGAGGGTCGGATCGTTGCTGTTGACTTCGGGATCATGGGTCGCCTCAACGCCGCCCAGCGGAGGTTTCTCGCGGAAATATTGTTCGGCTTCATCACGCGCGACTACAGGCGTGTCGCGATCGTGCATTTCGACGCGGGTTACGTGCCGCGCGTCCATGCAGTCGAAGAGTTCGCGCAGGCGATCCGCGCTGTCGGCGAGCCGATCCATTCCCGGACGGCCGATCAGATTTCGATGGCGCGCGTCCTGACGCTTCTATTCGAGATCACGGCCTTGTTCGACATGTCGACGCGGACAGAATTGGTTCTGCTGCAGAAGACGATGGTGGTGGTCGAAGGCGTCGCGCGCACACTCGATCCGAACCTGAATATGTGGACGACAGCCGAGCCAGTCATCCGGGCGTGGATCGAAGACAATCTCGGCCCGTCGGGAAAGGTGCGCGACGCGGGTGAGGCGCTGGGCGCTGCGGTGCAAGCTTTGGCGCGCGCGCCGGAAATGCTTGAACGTATCGACACGCTGACCGAACATCTGCGCAATGAAACAAGGCCGCAGAAGGTCGCGGCGCCCACTGCTTCGAGATGGCAGACCATTCCGCTCTGGCTTTTGGCTGCGGCCGCGATGTTCGCCCTTTTGCGCTGACGTGGAGAGTCGCAATGTCCAACCTCTCCGGCAAACATATCCTTCTGATCGTGAGTGGTGGGATCGCCGCATACAAGACGCTCGACTTGATCAGGCGATTGCGGGAACGCAACGTCATTGTCACTGCGGTTCTGACCAAAGCGGCCAAGCAGTTCGTGACGCCCCTGTCCGTCGCCAGCCTTTCGGGCCGCCAGGTCTATGACGATCTCTTCTCGCTGACCGACGAAACCGAGATGGGTCATATCCAGCTGTCACGCGCTTCCGACCTCGTGCTGGCCGCTCCGGCGACTGCTGATCTCATGGCGAAGGCGGCAAACGGTCTTGCCGATGATCTCGCCTCGACCTTGCTGCTCGCCACCGACAAGGCGCCGATCTTCGTGCCGGCGATGAATGTCCGGATGTGGTTGCATGCGGCGACGCAGCGCAATGTCGCAGCCTTGAAATCCGCGGGCTGCTCGGTCTTTGGCCCAGCCGAGGGCGAAATGGCATGCGGCGAATTCGGCCCGGGGCGGATGCTCGAACCGCTGGAAATTGTCGCGGCGCTGGAGAAGTTGATCGCCGTTAGGTCGACAGGATCGCCGAAGGCGCCCGCTTCGCGCCCGCTCGCCGGTCGTCGTGCGATCGTGACAGCGGGTCCAACGCGCGAGCCGATCGACCCGGTTCGCTACATCAGCAACAAGTCCTCCGGCAAACAAGGTTATGCGATTGCCGCCGCCCTCGCGACGGCGGGCGCCGAGACAATCCTCGTTTCCGGTCCGGTCGACCTCGCGACGCCAGCCGGCGTAAGGGTCAATTCGGTTGAATCCGCGGTCGAAATGCTCGACGCGGTGAAGGCGGCCCTGCCGGCCGATATTTTCGTTTCCGCGGCCGCCGTCGCGGACTGGCGGGTGAAGAATGCGGGGACACAAAAGACAAAAAAGGGCTCCGACGGCCCGCCGATGCTCGAACTCGTTGAAAATCCAGATATTCTTGCCACGGTCGCGCAGATGACGACCGGTCGCCCGAACCTCGTCGTCGGCTTCGCCGCCGAGACCGAAAATCTTGTGCCGAACGCGCAGGCCAAGCTTGCACGCAAGAAATGCGACCTCATCGTCGCCAATGATGTCGGCGCGGAACAGGAAATTTTCGGCGGAGATCGCAACCGGGTTGTGATTGTCGACGCCGCCGGCGCGGAACCTTGGCCGCAGGCAAGCAAAGCGGAGATCGCAACAAGGCTTGCCGCCCTCCTGGCAAAGCAGCTGGACGACAGGACATGATCAAATCCGAGGAAATTGTCGTCCGTATCGCGCGGCTGCCGCATGCGCACGACCTCGATCCGCCCGCCTATCAATCGGCCGAAGCGGCGGGCCTCGACCTGCTTTGCGCGCTCGATGCGTCGAGCAATGCAGCCATCCCCGCGGGAGGGCGGCTGCTCGTGCCGACCGGATTTGCAATCGAGCTTCCCGCCGGATACGAGGCGCAAGTCCGGCCGCGTTCAGGACTAGCGGTCAAACACGGCGTGACCGTCCTCAATTCTCCGGGAACCATCGACAGCGATTATCGCGGCGAGCTCAAAGTCCTGCTTTTCAACGCCGGCAAGGCGCCTTTCAACCTGGAACGCGGAATGCGTATCGCCCAGCTCGTTGTGGCGCCCGTCGCCAAGGCCAGGCTCGAAGTGGTCCCGCAATTGTCGGAAACGCAGCGTGGCGACGGGGGTTTCGGGTCTACGGGAACGAAACTGCCGCCAACGAACTGATGTTGAGATAGTTATTGCTCTATCTCTTTCTGAAACGCCGTTGAACTGACCGGCGCTCCGCGCTTCAATCGATCCGATCAAAAGGCCCCGAACAAGCGGCGCCATTGCAAGAGGCATGACATGACCCAGAACGAAACCGGACGCCAGCCAGGCCGCGGCAAGATCTACGCATCGATCGTCGACACGATTGGCGACACCCCGCTCGTCCGTCTCGACCGCCTTGCGCGAGAGAAAGGCATAAAGGCCAACCTTCTGGCAAAGCTCGAGTTCTTCAATCCGTTGGCCAGCGTAAAGGACAGGATCGGCTACAATATGATCGCGGCGATGGAGGCTGCCGGCAAGATCGCGCCGGGCAAGACGACCCTCGTCGAGCCGACCTCCGGCAATACCGGGATTGCGCTCGCCTTTGTCGCGGCGGCGCGTGGCTACCGACTCATCCTCGTCATGCCGGAATCGATGTCGATCGAGCGGAGGAAGATGCTCGCTCTCCTGGGAGCAGAGCTCGAACTGACGCCGGCGGCGCAGGGTATGAAAGGTGCGATCGCTAAGGCTGACGAGCTCGCCAAGACGATTGCCGACGCCGTGATCCCGCAGCAATTCGAAAATCCCGCCAATCCAGACATTCACCGCCGCACCACCGCCGAGGAAATCTGGAACGATACCAATGGCAAGGTGGACGTGTTCGTTTCCGGCGTCGGAACGGGGGGCACGATCACCGGCGTCGGGCAGATTCTCAAGGCCCGCAATCCAAATCTGAGGATCGTCGCCGTCGAACCCGAGGATTCACCCGTGCTCTCAGGGGGACAGCCGGGGTCGCACAAGATCCAGGGCATTGGCGCCGGCTTTGTCCCCGCAGTGCTCGACCGGTCGGTCATCGATGAGGTCGCAAAAGTCGGCAATCAAACGGCCTTTGATCACGCTCGCGTCGTCGCCCGCCTCGAAGGCGTCCCGGTGGGCATCTCGTCCGGCGCCGCGATCGCCGCAGCGGTCGAAATCGGGTCACGGCCTGAAATGGCCGGCAAAAACATTGTCATCATCATCCCGTCCTTTGCCGAACGTTATCTGTCGACGGCGCTGTTTGAAGGTCTATAAGGGCTCCGAGCGGGCGGCGACCGCAACAGGCCGCCGGCCGCCAATTCACGGAGGCGTCCTTGACCTATTCCAACATCATTGTCGAAACCAACGGCAACGTCGGGCTGGTTCGCCTCAATCGCCCGCAGGCGCTCAATGCGCTCAATTCCGAACTGATCGACGAACTCAATGTCGCGCTAACCGCCTTCGACAAGGCGGACGACATCGGCTGCATGGTGATCACCGGCTCCGCCAAGGCGTTCGCCGCCGGCGCCGACATCAAGGAAATGCTGCCGAAAAGCTACATGGACGCCTATCTGGCGGATTTCATCGCATCCTGGGAAGGCGTCACGCGGATTCGCAAGCCGATCATCGCCGCCGTCGCTGGCTTCGCGCTTGGCGGCGGGTGCGAACTCGCCATGATGTGTGACTTCATCCTGGCTGCGGACACAGCCAAGTTCGGGCAGCCGGAAATCAAGCTCGGCGTCATGCCGGGCGTCGGCGGCACACAGCGCCTCACGCGGTTCGTCGGCAAGTCCAAGGCCATGGAAATGTGCCTGACCGGCCGCATGATGGATGCCGCCGAGGCGGAACGGTCCGGACTCGTGTCTCGGATCGTGCCGGCGGACGACCTGGTCGCCGAAGCGATCAAGACGGCCCAGGCGATTGCCGGCTTCTCGCGTCCGACGACCATGATGACCAAGGAAACCGTCAACCGCAGCTACGAAATGACGCTGACTGAGGGCATCCGCTTCGAGCGCCGCGTTTTCCATTCGATGTTCGCCCTGGAAGACAAGAAGGAGGGCATGTCCGCCTTCGTCGAAAAGCGCCCGCCGCAGTTCCGGAACCGGTAGGGGCGCCGGGGGCGTTGACGCGAGCCGGTTTTCTGAATATCTAACCGCCGTCGCCCGGTTCTCGCGTCAGAGCCGGGCTCCATTATTTGGAAATCGGCTTGGCCGGACCGGCCGCCTTAAGGGATCAGACCATGGCTAATACGAGTTCGGCCAAGAAGGCCGTTCGCAAGATCGCCCGCCGCACGGCGGTGCGCCGCGCACGTCGCGGCCAGATGCGCACCTATCTCCGCAGGGTCGAGGAAGCGATCGCGAGCGGCGACTCGACGGCGGCGGCTTCGGCGCTTTCGTCCGCCGCCCCGCTTGTCATGCGGGCGGCCCAGAAGGGCATCATTCACAAGAACACGGCGTCGCGCAAAGTGTCGCGCCTCACCGCGCGCGTGAAGGCGATGGCGAATTGATTTCACGATCAATCGGATGCTACGGGAGCCGGGCGAACGTCCGGCTCTTTTTTTTGCCGACGCGCGTGCGGCGCGCGACACATTAATGAATTATTAATGAGCGGCGAGTAGCCGCGCATGCGATTGCGCGACGATTCAATGCCTTGCCGTCAAAGGCGCTGTGCATGGTTTTTTGAGCGCTCTTGACTCGTCATTTCGACTCGAGCCGAGCCGCAATTGCGGCGATCACGACGCGATTTCTCACGCTGCGAGAGTGCAAGGCAGAACGTCAGGAATCAGCCTCTTAGCGCCGTCAATTTCACGAAATCCGATTTCGATTTCGCGCCCATGTGAAAGAATCATGACCCGATGGATTGGCGCCGCACATGCCGACCGTTAGTGTCGCATCACTGAGATGCGCGGCGGCAACACCAGTTCCTGAACATGCTGCAACCCCAGACTTTCCGGCGCTTTGCGCGGCGGGGACGAATTCTGGTTGCCTTCAGGTATGGAGCCGTCGATGTTGGGCGGATAGTACGGCAAGCTTCAGCTTGCCGTATGAGGGGGCGGACAAGTGACGAACGAAACCAATAACAAGACGTTTCGTATCAATGATGCGAATCCGTTCGGGACAATTGCAATTTCGACGTCCGCAGGCGCGGGGACGATATCCTGCCTCTTCGTCGGACACGATTGCTTCAGTCGAAGTTAGTCGTCTCACTCAACGATTTCATTATTGGCCGCAGTTTCTCGCGAAGCTGTGAGCGCATACGAGCGCCGATTGTTTCGGCGTTCGGATTCAATTTTTTGGACGCAAGACCAGGCGACAACAATGAACAAGTCTGCTTCAGGCGCTTCGCGCACTGCTCTTCCGGACACGAAAGACCTCGCCATGCAGGATTGGTGGAAGCGCGTGTGCAAGAGGTTGCGCGCGGAACTTGGCGATGCAAAATTCGATTCCTGGTTTGGTCGTGTGGAACTCGAAGGCATTCATGCAGGCGTCGTTTATTTGTCCGTGCCGACGACGTTTCTGAAAAGCTGGATTCAGAGACACTTCCTGGAAAATATCCGGAGCGCGATCGCTGCGGATCGATCAGATTTCGTCGAAGTCGTCATTCGCATTCGTTCGTCAATACGCGCGACCGCAGCTTGCGAGCGCGATGAAGGCCGTGCGTCGAAACCTGCGACGTCCAAGTCTGTCGATGTCGCCAATTCGTCCGCGAATGCAACGATCAAACGCGGAGGGCGGATGGAGGAAGTCGGCGACGGCCAGCGCTTCATCGGATCCCCGCTCGATCAGCGCATGACCTTCGAGACTTTTCTAGTCGGTCCATCGAATGCGATGCCACACAAGGCCGCAATGCGCGTCGCTTCGTCAAGCCCGGGAGACCATGTCGAATACAACCCGCTCTATGTCCACGCGAACGTGGGGCTCGGCAAGACGCATCTGGTGCAATCGATTGCGCAATCGGTTGCCTCCAACGGTCGCAACGTCCTGTATTTGACCGCCGAAAAATTCATGTATGGCTTTGCCTCGTCGCTCAAGACGCAGACGACGCTAGCGTTCAAAGACCAGATCCGTGCGATCGATCTGCTGATTGTCGATGACGTTCAGTTCCTCAATGGCAAAGTCATCCCCCACGAATTTGGCCATGTCCTGAATTCGATGCTTGATTCAGGCCGTCAGGTCGTTGTCGCGGCAGATCGACAACCCAGCGAACTCGACAATCTCGATGAACGTGTGAGGTCGAGGCTGATGGGCGGGGTCAGTCTCGAGCTCGGACCGCTCGACATCGAACTGCGTCGGGCCATCCTCGCCTCGCGCATCTCGATTGCGAAACAAAGGCAACCCGGTTTCGAAGTTCCAGCAACGGTCGTCGATTATGTCGCTCAGGCTATCGACAGCAACGGCCGCGATCTCGAAGGCGCTGTCAATCGACTGCTGGCGCGAGTTACACTCAGCGGCGCGCCATTGACCATCGAGGTTGCGGAAACCGCGATACGCGATCTGATCCGCACCCGAGATCCGAAAAAGGTCAAGATCGAGGACATTCAGAAGCTCGTCGCGAGCCACTACAACGTGACTCGGGCCGACTTGTTGTCGTCTCGCCGAACGGCGTCGGTTGTGCGGCCGCGACAGATTGCGATGTTCTTGTCGAAGGTCTTGACGCCACGTTCGCTACCGGAAATCGGCAGACGTTTCGGCGGACGCGACCATACGACCGTCCTGCACGCCGTCCGCAAGATCGAGGGACTGTCTGCGACAGATCGTGGACTGGCGCAGGATATCGACTATCTCAAGCGGATGTTGACCGAAATCTGAGTGATCGCCCGCCTCAAGCGGGCGCTTGCGCTATCAAGTCGGACAGAGCCGTTTCCGGGCGCGCGCCATAGTGCTGAATCACCTCAGCGGCGGCGATTGCGCCGATTGCGGCGCATCGCTTGAGAGGCAGATCGCGCGCTAGCCCGAACAGAACGCCTGCAGCGAACAGATCGCCGGCGCCGGTTGTATCCACGAGCTTGTCGATCGGCGCGGCAGGCGCCGTCTGGACCGCGCCATGATTGACGATCGCACATCCGTCGGCGGATCGTGTCACAAAGGCCAGAGTTTTTTCGCGCGAAAGCGCCTTGATCGCCGTGTCGAAATCCGCGGTCTGGTAAAGCGCGTGCAGTTCGCTTTCGTTCGCAAAAAGAATGTCGACCATGCCAGAGCGGATCAGGTCGAGAAATTCGTCACGATACCGATCGACGCAAAACGAATCCGACAACGTGAGCGCAATCTTGCGACCGCCGCTGCGGGCCGCTTTCGCGGCCAGTCGGAACGCTTCCTTGGCGCGCGGCGGGTCCCAGAGATAGCCCTCGAAATAGAAGATCCGCGCTTTCTCGATCAAGTCCTTGTCGACGTCCTCGGGCCCCAAAGCGACGCAGGCTCCGAGATAGGTCGACATCGTGCGTTCGCCATCCGGCGTTACGAGCACCAGGCAGCGCGCGGTTGTCGCGCCTTCGGTCGCCGGCGGCGTAGGAAAGTGGACGCCAGCAGCTTGAATGTCGTGTCGAAAGGCGTGACCGGCGTCATCGTCGCGCACTTTGCCGATGAAGGCGGCCCTGCCGCCGAGACTGGCCAAACCCGCCATTGTATTTGCCGCCGACCCCCCGGACATGATCGTCGCAGAGCCCATAGCCTCATAGAGCGCAGACGATTTCGTCTCGTCGATAAGGGTCATGCCGCCTTTGTGCAGGCCATGCGCGACTAGAAAATCATCTTCCGCCCTCGCGATTACGTCGACGATTGCATTGCCGATGCCAACAACGTCGAAAGTTGCGTCTGCGGTCATTGGGAACACTCCTGATCGCGGACCTTGTAGGCGCCGGTCAGGGCGAGATCAATCCTTCGCCTTTCGCATTAGCGCGGATTCGATAATCTCGGTCATTTTCGAGAAGTCATCTCCAACAAGCTCGGCGATCGATCGTGCCAAGAGATTGGCGAAAGCCGTCGCCTCTGGCATTGCGCCGGACGTGTCGATCTTGATCCTCGGGTCGGACGATTGCGCGAGACGGCAGAGCTCCTCGGCGTCATCCCAGATGATATTGAAATAGACGATGATGCGCTGGACGAGAAACCAGGTCGGCGCACCGCGCTTTCCATGCTCGAGCGCGGACAGATAGGCGGGAGAGACGCCAATCGCATGCGCCATTTCCTTGAGGGTCACTCCGCGCTCCGCGCGCATTTCTCTGAGTCTTACGCCGAGCGGCGTCATGTGCAGGGCCTCAGCGTCGTCTCAGGCGAACGTAAAGCGCGCCAGCGCCGCCATGCGTGGGCGAAGCCTCGCCAAAGGCGGCTACGACATGTCGCAACCGCGGATCAGCAAGCCACAGCGGCGCCTGCCGGCGCAATATGCCGATTTCTCCGTCGCTGAATGCGGAACCGGTTCCGGGACGGGCGCCGCCCTTCCCCGTGACAATCAGGACGACGCAAGCGCCCTCGCCATGCGCGCGCTTGAGGAAATCGTGAACAGCCTGATGCGCATCGGCGACACGTCGTCCATGGAGATCAATCCGCGCATCGATCTGCAGATGTCCCTTGGACAAATCTCGACGCTGCCGTCGGTCGATGGTCCCGAGCGGCCGAACGGCGGGCTTCATTCGGGGGGGCGTCTCCACTAACGCGCGGCTCTCGGTCTTCAGCGCGGGCTTGTGATCGGTGACCGGTCGAGTCGCGAACGTCTTGCGCGGCTCGCGCGGACGAACGGTCGCCGTGACCGCTCGCCAAAGCTCGATTTCTTCCGCCGACAATTGCCGGCCCGTGAGTCTATGCTGCGCCATATGCGGCGATTCCTAGAGGCGCCAGAACGATAAATCTCGCGGAATGTCGAATGAGGCCGGCGATTTCGCCGGCACGATCGCCAGATCCGACGAAGAGATCGCCGCGCGCAGGCCCAACAATTGCGGAACCCGTATCTTGGGCGATCATCAGGCGACCAGTCGGACCGCTGCCCAAACCAGCGCTACTCAAATCGGATGCGATCCAGATCGGCGTTCCATATGGCCAGATGTTCCGGTCGATCGCCATCGAATGCATCGGCGTCAGCGCGACGCCTTGGCCGCCGATAGGGCCGGCAGCCGGGCCCTCGTCCTCCAAACGAAAGAAGACATAAGAATCATTCCGCTGCATGACCTCGCGACCGCGATCGCCCTGACTGACGCCGTTTGCGCGAAGCCAAGCTTTGCAGCGGGCAAGCGACATCTCGGCGGCAGGCACCTCCCCTCCCTCGATCAGAATTCGCCCGATTGACGTGTAGGGACGGCCATTTCGGCCGGCGTAGACCAGCCGCTTGCGCGTTCCGTTCGGCAGGCGCACGCGGGCCGAGCCCTGTACCTGCGCGAAGAAGACCTCGACGTGATCTCGCAGCCAGATAACCGGTCTGGTCACATCGTCTATTACGCCGTTTTCGATTTGCACCCGGGATGGATAGGGCTCCAAACTTTCGTCGGCGGCACGACGCGCGCCCTCGAATGTCCGATCCCAGCCTTGAGCCGGCGTCTCGCGCATGTCGATCAGGTCGTCCGGGCGGGCGAGAACCGGCGCGGCAAATTGTTGATCGGGAACTTCCGAGCCGTCCAGTTCGGGCTCGAAATAGCCGGTCACGAACCCTTCCGCGGCCCCGTTTGCGCCGAGTATCTCCAAGGGTTGGAAATTGCTGGTCAGAAAGTTCGAAATTTCCGCGATCTCGCCCGTCAGATCGAGCGCGCGGCGGCTCAAATCGAGCATTGCCGCCGTCGGCTGCACACCGGAACGCAATGGCAGGGCATAGTCGATCAACGCACGGCAGGACGCAATATAGGCCGGCCAGGCGGCGGCGGCTTCCGCTGGACGCCAGCCCGGCAACTCGTCGAAACGCAGCGGGCGCGATTGCATCTGCCGAAACTCGAAATCAGGCCTTAAGATCGCTCTCGGTCGCAATCAGCCGCCAGGTCGGATCCGGGCTGCCGATCTGCCTCGCAAAGGTCCACAGATCGTCCGTCGAGATGACGAGGTCGGGATCGCCTTGGACCACCTCGCCCGCAGCGTTGCGGGTCGCGGTAATCATCTTGGCTGAAAATCGCAGCGAAATCTGCGCATTGCCGTTCTTTACGGAGCCCTCGACGAAATCCGTCTCGTCGATTGACGCCAGCTTTGTCGATGTCTGCTCGCCTGCGCTCTTCCGCTGATCGATGGCGGCGGCGAAGCCTGTATAGACTTCCGGGCTGAGAAGATTGCCGAGCGTCGTCTTGTCGCCGTCTGCGAAGGCCCGCACGATCATTTCATAGGCTGTCCTAGCCCCGGCGATGAAGCGGTTCGGATCGAAGCCAGGATCGGCGGCAAGGATCCCCGACAGGCCGGCGCGACCCTTTTCCGTCGATGCGAAGGCGGAGACGTCGATTGCGCCGCGCGGTCTGCCAGCGCCTGCGCGGTCGGCGGCTCCAGGCAAACGTATCACCTTGCCATGTTCTCCAGGCTGACCGGTCGGGGCGGCAGGCCCGGGGGTCGGAGGACGTTCGATGTCGACGCGTGTGCCCAAGACGGATTTCAGCCTCCAGACGACAAAAATCGCCAGAAGCGCAAAAATGATCGTGGTCGGATCGAGTTGCATCGTCAGTCGACTCATTGACGCCGTCGGGAAAGTCTCCACTTCTCATAAATGGGCGCCGGCGGCCTGACAAACCAGATGTGGACTGGCGGATCGTCCAGCGATCCTTGTTCGCGCTTGGCAACCGTGCTACCGGGCGGCTCACAGATTTCTTAAACCCTTGGCCGCCGCCCCCGAATGTGCGGCTCAGCGCCAGGCAAGGAGCATATGATGGCCGAGACCAATGGCGTCGGAGCGGCAGAAGCCGCCCCGCAGATCAACACGCTGGCCCAGTACGCGAAGGATCTTTCATTCGAAAATCCGAACGCCCCGCGGTCGTTGACCCCCCAGGAGCGCGGACCGAATATTTCGGTTCAGGTCAATGTGAACGCTCAGCAACTCGCCGAATCCGATTTTGAAGTCCAGCTCAAGCTGGAGGGTTCCGCGGGCGACGGCGCGGACACGCTGTTCAAGTTCGAGTTGGAATATTGCGGCGTGTTCAGGCTCGTGAATATTCCGCAGGAGCAGCTGCATCCGGTGATCATGATCGAATGCCCGCGCATTCTGTTCCCCTTCGCGCGCCAGATCGTCGCGGACGCGGTCCGCAATGGCGGCTTCCCGCCTCTTTATCTCGACCCGGTCGATTTCGGGGCCTTGTACATGCAGCGTCTGGCCGAAGCCCAGCAGGGCGGTCAGCCGTCAGCTCCGGTCGCCTGAGCCGAAAGAAGCGAATTTCCGCCAGACGGCCCGGTCGCCAAGCGCGTCGGCCAACCGGCGATGCGCATCCACCTCGCCATCAGAAAGCGTGGGCGCGAGCGGCGACGGTCTCGTCTCGACAAGATCGACAACCGTCGGCGCGATGCGTCGTTCGGCCGCCTGCAGTGTGAAGGTCGTCTGCCGGCCGCCGGAAAGTTCGAGATAGACTTCCGCGAGCAGTTCCGCGTCGAGAAGCGCGCCATGCTTCTTGCGACGCGATGAATCGACACCGTACCGCGAGCAGAGAGCATCCAGCGAATTCGCACCACCCGGATGCTTGCGGCGGGCGAGCGCCAATGTATCGAGGATGCGGTCAGGCGAGAGAGGCGCCATGGAGAGGCGTGCGAATTCGGCGTTGATGAACTTGACGTCGAATTCGGCGTTGTGAATGACCAGCCGGTCGCCGCCGATGAAGGCCGAAAATTCCGCGGCGATCGAAGCGAAGACGGGATGGCCGCTCAGAAACTCGGCCGACAGTCCATGAACGCGAAACGCGCCTTCCGGCATGTCTCGCTCCGGATTGATATAGACGTGAAAGTTTGCGCCGGTCGGAACGCCGTTGAGCAATTCGACCGCGCCGATTTCGACGACGCGATCGCCGGTCGAAGGATCTAGCCCAGTCGTTTCCGTATCGAGCACAATTTCGCGCATTGTCCTAAATCCCCAGCGCAAGGAGAAAGTTGGCGACCTGACGCCGCGCGTAGTCGAAGCCGTGGCCGCTGTCGATGACGCAATGCGCACGACGGCGTTTTTCCGCATCGGGTGTCTGCTTCGCTCGGATCGCCTGGAATTTCTCCAAAGTCATGTCCGGGCGAGCAAGAACGCGACGCTCCTGTTCAGCGGGACCCGTCGATACAACGACCACAACGTCGACATTGCGGTCGCCGCCTGTCTCGAACAGCAATGGGACATCCAGAACGCACGCTCTTGCCCCAATCGCCCTGCTTCGCGCGAGGAAATCTAATCGATCGATTCCGACAAGTGGATGCACGACAAGCTCGAGCTTTTTTAGCGCGTCTGGATTGCCGAGCACGAGCTTCGACAGAATCGTGCGATCAACGCGCCCGTCAACAATCGCGGTGGGAAACAAGGATCGGACCGGTTCGACCGCTGCGCCTTGGTATAGTCGATGCACGGCCGCGTCAGCGTCATACACTGGCGTACCGGCATCTCTGAACATTTTTGAAGTCGCCGACTTGCCCATGCCGATCGAGCCGGTGAGGCCGATTAGGATCATCGGATTATGTTCTCCTCGTCGATCAGACCGAGCTTACGCAGTTCCGCCAGGAGCCCGAACAGCGGAAGGCCAATGATCGTGAATATGTCTCCATCGATGCTTTCTAGCAGATTGGCGCCGATCCCTTCGATCTCATATCCACCGACGCTCCTGAGAACGTTCTCTCCCATAGCCCTTACATAAGAACGCAGCGCTGCTTCGCTTAACTGTCGCATTTGAATTTTGGCGGTCTCGACGATTTCGAAGAGGACCGCGCCATCTCGTACACATGCGACTGCGGAGTGAAGTTCATGTCTCGCGCCGGCGAGGCGACGGAATTGATCGATCGCATCCTCGACGCGGGTTGACTTGTGAAGCGTCTGTCCCGCGAAGGCCAGTGTCTGATCGGCGCCAATGACGATGCGACCAGGGCAACGGCTTGAAACGAGCTGTGCTTTCGCGCGAGCAAGCGATGTTGCCTGCGCGCCCGGGTTCAGTTCGTCGATGCCGGACGCCACGCGCTCATCCAGTTTCGAGTCTTCGGTTTCGTAAGGTATGCCGGCACTTTCCAGCAATCGCGCACGCCCCTTGCTTTTCGAGGCAAGGATGATCGGGTCGCCGCGCCAAATCCCGAAATCGTTCAGTGCGGCCATGTGTTCTAGCCGACGGTTATGAATTTCATTTTATGCTCACGATAGAGATCGATGATTGCGGCCGCTGTCTCCTCAATCGAGCGACGCGTTACGTCGATCGTCGGCCATCCGTGCGATTCATACAGACGTCGGGATGCCGCGATTTCGTCTGCGACGAAGCTACGATCGACGTAAGGCGTATCGTGATCCGCGTTGAGCGCGAGCAAACGATTTTGACGAATTTGAACAATCCGATCGGGCGAGGCCAACAGGCCGACAACCAAGGGCCTTCGGACATGTTCGAGCGCCGCAGGAAGCGGAACATTGGGCACGATGGGTATGTTCGCCGTCTTGATCCCTCGGTTGGCTAGATAGATGCTCGTCGGGGTTTTCGAGGTGCGGCTGACGCCGAGCAAGACAACGTCCGCATCGTCGAGATGCTCCGGCAATTGTCCGTCGTCATGCATCATCGTGAAATTCAGCGCATCGATACGTTTGAAATAGTCGGAGTTCAGCATGTGCTGCGCGCCCGGGCGCGGTGTCGATGCAGTGCCGAGATAGGATTGAAACAGCCCCAGGATCGGTTCGAGGACCGAGAGGCTGGGGCAACCCGAATCCTCGCAGGCGGCTTCGAGTTGCGCGCTCAAACTGGCGTCAACCAATGTGTAGAGCACGATGCCGGGAGCGGCCTTGATTTCGGCGATTGCTTTGTCGAGCTGTGCCTGGTTGCGGACGAGCGGATAGACATGCTCAATCGACGAAACGCCTTGATATTGCGCGGCGGCGGCCCGACTCACGGCGATGAGCGTCTCGCCCGTCGCGTCAGAGACGAGATGCAGGTGGAAATAGTTTCGTCCGACCAATCGCGTTTTCCACATTGGCTGTGAATCGTTGGTGGACGATATGCCAAGGCTCGGCTCCTGTCAGGGCCAGCGGTGAATAACTGGCTCGGGCGCTCACATTTTGCTTTCCGGGGCGAATGTCGGCGCTTCGCTTGGAGCAGTTTCATTCATGCTCGTTCATGTCATAGCCGGACCGACGGTGATCACAACTATTTGATATAATAAGACGTACTGCAATTTCACCGCTTTTCACATCGGTTGGCGTTGCGTGCGTATCGCTTTCAAATCCGTTCGGTGGTTGTGTGGGGATGCGAATGAGCTTAATCCGGCGCTAAGCAGCCACAAAAAGAGTCTCTAAGGGTATTTTATGAATCCAGGTGCTCAGCCCCGTACACGCAAAAAGATGCTGGCCACGCTGGATGGAGAGGTTTTCGCCAAGCCTCCGATGTGGCTGATGCGACAGGCGGGGCGTTACCTGCCCGAATATCGGGAGGTCAGGGGGCAAGCCGGGTCGTTTCTAGATCTTTGTTTCAATCCGAAGCTTGCTGCTGAGGTTACATTGCAGCCGATCCGGCGCTTTGGTTTTGATGCGGCAATCCTTTTCAGCGATATTCTGGTTGTTCCGCATGCGCTAGGGCAAAAGGTCTCCTTCGAGGAAGGGTACGGGCCGCGGCTGGAGCCGATTCTTAACGAGAAGACGGTTGCTCAGTTCCGTACATTTGATATCGAGCGTTTGTCGTCGGTTCTTGAGGCGGTAAGCCTGGTCAAAGCGGCGCTGCCTTCAGAGACGACATTCATCGGTTTTTGCGGGTCGCCTTGGACGGTGGCCAGTTACATGATCGCCGGTGCGGGGTCGAAAGATCTCGCTGCGGTCAGGACGTTCGCGTTTAGACATCCGAATGCGTTCGCCGGGCTCATAGAGACTCTGGTCGCTGCGTCTGTAGAATATCTGGTGGCCCAGGCGCGGGCAGGCGTCGAGGTCGTACAAATCTTTGATTCTTGGGCGGGTCTTCTGCCAGTTGATCAATTCGTTGCTTGGTGTGTCGAGCCGACGGCGAGAATCGTACGAGAATTGCGCGCGCAGGCTCCCGGGCTGAAGATCATTTGTTTTCCTCGGGAGGCCGGTTCGAAGCTGAAATCGTTTGTTGCTGGCGTGGACGCCGATTGCCTCGCACTTGGAACGGCTGAGGATGTTGGAGTCGTTCGATCGCAATTGGGTTCGAATGTGACGCTGCAAGGCAATCTTGATCCGTTGGCTCTCGTGGCTGGCGGCGTCGCGCTCGAGGACAGCGTGCGACGGGTCAGAGGGGCGTTTGAGGGCGCGCCCTATATATTCAATCTCGGTCACGGCATCTTGCCGGAAACACCGATTGCGCATGTCGAGCGACTGATTGAGCTGGTCCGAGCCGATTAACCGACGTCGCTTGCAATCGCTTGCATTCGGATATATCTGTCAGGCCTCTCCTCTCACTACTCGACGATTTCGCCGCTTGCGGTTGCGGCGCCTCCGCTCTCGAAGCGCTCGTCCGAGTCTTCCAATCTCGATCGCTGATCGACCAGGGAATGTACCCCGATGCGGGAAGTCAAACTTCAGGATCTTAAACTCAAGTCGCCGACGGAGCTTCTGTCTTTCGCGGAGGAGCTCGAGGTTGAAAATGCCTCGTCGATGCGTAAGCAGGAGTTGATGTTTGCGATATTAAAACAACTTGCTAACAATGAAGTAGAGATTATCGGCGAAGGCGTTGTAGAAGTTCTTCAGGACGGTTTTGGGTTTCTGAGATCGCCAGACGCAAATTACTTGGCTGGCCCGGACGATATCTACGTTTCTCCGTCACAAATTCGTCGTTTTGGTTTACGGACCGGCGACACGGTCGAAGGTTTGATCAGAAGTCCGAAGGAAGGCGAACGTTATTTCGCGCTTTTGAAGGTCAATACGATCAATTTTGAGGATCCCGAGAAGGCTCGACACAAGGTTCATTTCGACAATCTTACACCGCTGTATCCTGATGAGCGTCTAAAACTTGAAATCGAGGATCCCACTCGGAAGGATGTTTCGGCGCGCGTCATCGATATTGTTTCGCCGATCGGCAAGGGGCAACGCGCTCTGATCGTGGCGCCGCCGCGAACAGGCAAGACTGTCCTCCTGCAGAATATCGCGCAATCAGTCACGGGAAATCACCCGGAATGCTATTTGATCGTTCTTCTGATCGACGAGCGCCCGGAGGAAGTCACGGACATGCAGCGGTCGGTGAAAGGCGAGGTCGTGTCGTCGACGTTTGATGAGCCGGCTGTGCGACACGTGCAAGTCGCAGAAATGGTGATCGAGAAGGCCAAGCGTCTCGTCGAGCATGGGCGTGATGTCGTGATTCTTCTCGATTCGATTACGCGTCTCGGCCGCGCCTACAACACGGTTGTTCCATCTTCGGGCAAGGTTCTGACGGGCGGCGTCGACGCCAATGCGTTGCAGCGGCCGAAGAGGTTCTTCGGCGCTGCCCGCAATATCGAGGAGGGGGGATCGCTGACCATCATTGCGACAGCCCTGATCGATACCGGCTCGCGCATGGATGAAGTGATTTTCGAAGAGTTCAAGGGCACGGGCAATTCGGAAATCATTCTCGACCGCAAGGTGGCGGATAAGCGCGTGTTTCCGGCGATCGACATCACCCGGTCCGGCACGCGTAAGGAAGAACTGTTGGTCGCGCCAGACATCCTCAAGAAGATGTATGTCTTGCGGCGTATCCTCAATCCGATGGGCACGATCGACGCGATCGAGTTCTTGCTCGGGAAGTTGCGCGAGACGCCAAAGGGCAATTCGAGCTTCTTCGAATCGATGAACACCTGACGCGCGAAGGCGTGAAACATAACAAGCTGGTGGATGGCGGAATCCGATACGATTTTCGCGTTGGCGACGCCGCCGGGCCGGTCGGCCTTGGCGGTTTTTCGTATCTCGGGAAGCCGAGCCGGCGAGGTTCTGAAGGGTCTGACCGCGCGAGTCTTGCCGGCGCCGCGCGTCGTCGTCCGCCGTGGGATCCGCGATCCCGGCACCGGCAGCAAGATCGATGAAGCGCTTGCGACCTATTTCAAAGGTCCGGCGAGCTTTACCGGCGAAGATGTGGTCGAATTGAGCGTCCACGGCGGGCGAGGGGTGATTTCCGCGCTTAGCTCGGCGCTCATGAATATCCCGGGCGTTCGTGCGGCTGAGCCTGGCGAGTTCACGCGTCGGGCCTATCGCGCCGGGAAGTTCGATTTGTCGCAGGCCGAAGCGATTGCCGACCTGATCGATTCGGAGACGGAATTTCAAAGACGGCAGGCGTTGCGTCTGCTTGAGGGAGGGGTCGGGCGCAAAGCCGACGAATGGCGTGGCATCTTGCTCGAGATCGCCGTCGAGATAGAGAGCATGCTGGACTTCAGTGACGAGGGAGACGTGGGTGCAGCCAATTGTCAGTCGCTGATTGCGCGGGCGGAGCGACTGCGTGGCGAAATGACGCGAGAAGAACAGGCTGGCAGGAGATCATTGACACTGCGCAACGGGTTCACGGTCGTTATCGCGGGCGCTCCGAATGCGGGCAAGTCAACACTGTTCAACAGGCTCGCGGGAAGCGAACTAGCGATTGTCACTGAGCATGCCGGCACGACACGCGATTTGATTTCCGTCGATCTCGATCTCGGCGGTATTCCGATAAAGTTGGTCGATACAGCGGGAATGAGAATCGCCGTTGATCCGGTCGAATCGATTGGAATTGAACGCGCGCACGCGGCGGTGGCCTCAGCCGACCTGGTGATCCGGCTGGTCACGGACGATCATAAGGAGGCCCGGAGTACTCGGGTGACTCAGGACCTCGTCGTTTGGTCGAAGGCCGATCTTTTTCCGCCGCCGCCGGGGAGCCTAGCGATTTCCGCGTTCGATTCGGACTCGATTTCAAATCTGGTAGCGACTATTCGAGAGAGGGCTTCCAGGGTCGTCGGTGACGGGTCTGAAGGGTTGTTGATCCGCGAGCGGCACGTTCGGGCTCTCGCGGTAGCAAGAGAGTGCTTGTCGCGGTTTGTCGAGATGTGCGAAACGGAGCGTTTCGAGTTAGCCGCGGAAGAATGTCGCGTGGTGAATGAAGCGCTGGGAGCGATGTCCGGGGCCTATGAGACCGAGGAATTGCTCGGCGAGATATTTGCGCGATTCTGCATAGGGAAGTGAGTGTTTCACGTGAAACACGATTCGCACACGAAAAGATTTGACGTCATCGTCATCGGCGCAGGCCATGCCGGGTGCGAAGCTGCTGCTGCGGCCGCGCGCATGGGCGCGAGGACGGCGCTCGTCACCAAGTCGTTTTCCGATATAGGGGTGATGTCGTGCAATCCTGCGATTGGAGGCCTGGGCAAGGGGCAGATCGTCCGTGAGATCGATGCGCTCGACGGATTGATGGGTCGTATCGCAGACCGCGCCGGCATTCAGTTTCGAGTGCTCAATCGTTCTCGGGGTCCGGCGGCTCGTGGCCCGCGGGCACAGATCGATCGGCGTCTGTACCGGCGCGCGATGCAGGAGGAGCTCGCGGGTTATCCGGATCTCCAGATTGTACCCGGTATGGCGCAGGGACTTGTTCTGGATGACGGCCGGGTCGCGGGCTTGACGCTCGACGATGGCGGCATTTTGACCGCGGGCGCGGTTGTTCTGACCGCCGGAACATTTCTTCGGGGCGTTATTCACATCGGTCGGAAACGATTGCCTGCCGGTCGAATCGGTGAGGCGCCGGCAAACGCGCTGGGGAGTTCGCTGGAGGCGCTCGGCCTGCCGGTTGGACGTCTGAAGACCGGAACGCCGGCTCGACTTTCTGCAAGAACGATTGATTGGGGGAGGCTCGAGCGACAGCGGGGCGACGCTGAGCCGGAGCCATTTTCGTTCCTCACGCATAAACTTGCTGTTCCCCAGATCGACTGCTTCATAACCCGGACGCATACAAAGACTCACGACATTATTCGAGACGCCTTGGTCGACTCGCCGCTGCAAACGGGTGCGATCGTTGGCCATGGTCCGCGATATTGTCCGTCGATTGAGGACAAGGTCATGCGGTTCGGCGATCGGGATGGTCACCAGATATTTCTTGAGCCCGAGGGTTTTGACTCGGATATTGTCTATCCGAACGGCATTTCGACGAGCCTGACCGAGTCGGCTCAGAAACAATTTCTGGGCACGATACCAGGTCTCGAAGAGGCGGAGATCGTCAGATACGGTTATGCGATCGAGTATGACTATTTCGATCCCAGAGGATTGGCTCCGACGCTGGAATCAAAGCTGATCGGCGGTTTGTTTTTCGCCGGGCAGGTCAATGGCACGACTGGTTATGAGGAAGCGGGTGGGCAGGGGATCGTCGCCGGACTTAATGCTGGGTTGAGGGCATCCGGGGCTGATCCGGTGATCATTGAACGCAGCAGTGGATTCATCGGCGTTATGATTGACGACTTGACGAGTCGGGGCGTCACCGAGCCCTATCGTATGTTCACGTCGCGCTCGGAATTTCGATTGAGCCTCAGGGCGGATAATGCGGACTTGCGGCTGACGCCTAAGGGGATCGAACTCGGGTGTGTCTCGGGAGTGAGAGCGGCGGCATTTGGTAATCGTCAGCTGAGGACAGCTGAGCTCGGCGAGCGTCTCCGTGATTTGACTGCGTCGCCGCAGGAAGCTCGGCGTGCGGGCATTCACGTGAACGAAGATGGGCTTCGCAGGTCGGCAACGGAACTGCTTGCGCGTGTCGATGTCGGGTTCGATGATCTCTTGCGCTTGTGGCCGGAGCTTGCCAACGCTTCGGCGAGGGCGCGCACTCAGGTTGAGACCGATGCGAAGTATGCGGTTTATCTGGACAGACAGAAGGCCGCTGTCGCGGACTATCGTGACAGATTGGACGCCAGGCTCGGGCCAGACATAGACTATGCGTCCATGCCAGGACTATCGAATGAGGTCCGCAACCGGTTGATCAAGGCACAACCGCTGTCGCTTGAGCACGCGTATCGAATTGAGGGGATGACTCCCGCCGCAATGACTCTTTTGGCGGCATACGCTCGCCGTGCAGAGCGGGCCGACATTTGAGTATTGCAGATCGTCAGCGAGCCCTTGAGCGGCGCCCGGAGCTTGGTAGGGTAGCCCAACAGCTCGAGATATACGAAAATCTCCTGCTTCGGTGGCAGTCCAGCATCAATTTGGTGGGACGGTCGACCTTGGACGAGGTTTGGACACGGCATTTCCTTGACTCGGCGCAATTGGCGGATCTGGCCCCGCTTGATCGACGTTGGGCGGACTTGGGTTCTGGAGCAGGATTTCCAGGTCTGGTGATCGCGCTATTTCAGCAGACTCATGCCGCTGGCGAAATGCATCTGATTGAATCCGACAAGCGGAAAGCCGCCTTTCTTCGGGAAGTTTCACGTGAAATAGGCGCCAGTGCTCATATTCACAATGAACGTTGCGAGGACGTGCTTTCAGAAATTCAGCCCGAAGTTGTCGTCTCGCGAGCAATGACGGATATCGGACGGCTCATCGCCTATGCACAACCTTTTGTGGAAAAAGGCGGAGTTGGCCTATTTCCAAAAGGCCGAGATATTGTGGTCGAATTGACCAGAGCATCTATACCTAGTAATTTTCAAATCGTGCTCAAGCAGAGCAGGACTGACCCGGAAGCCGCGATCGTGCAGGTTCTGCGGGATTAGAAATTTCCGTTGGAGGCTGCGTCATGCGCATTCTTGCCCTGGCCAACCAAAAAGGTGGGGTTGGCAAGACCACCACCGCGATCAATCTCGGTACCGCACTTGCCGCGATCGGCGAAAAGGTCCTAATCGTCGATCTCGACCCCCAGGGGAATGCGTCGACGGGACTTGGAATTGATCGGCAAAACCGCAAGGTCTCCACATACGACGTATTGACCGGCGAGGCGAGCTTGCAACAAGCAGTTGTTCCGACTGCCGTTCCGCGTCTGTGGATTGCGCCCTCAACTCTCGATCTGCTTGGTGTCGAGCTTGAAATCGCCAATAGCGGCGATCGGACGTTTCGAATCCGAAAGGCCTTGGCGGAACTCGCGGCGCGCGAGATCGAACCGGGAGTCGAGATCAGCTATGTGCTGATCGATTGCCCTCCCTCGCTCAACCTGCTCACGATCAATGCGCTGGCGGCGGCCGACAGCGTCGTGGTCCCGCTGCAGTGCGAGTTCTTCGCACTTGAGGGTCTGTCGCAGTTGCTGTCGACCGTCGAGCAGGTCAAGCGCTCACTCAACCCTCGGCTGTCCATTCATGGCATCGTTCTGACGATGTTCGATCCACGCAACAAGCTGGCGACCCAGGTTGTCGCGGACGTTCGCGACCACATGGGTGAAAAGGTTTACGAGACTGTGATCCCGCGCAACGTTCGTGTTTCGGAGGCGCCATCTTATGGGAAGCCAGCGCTGCTCTATGATTTGCGATGCGCCGGCAGTCAGGCTTACCTGAAGCTTGCGTCCGAGATCATCCAGAGAGAACGACGCATCCGCGCGGCGTAAGAACAAGTGGAGTCGAGTAATGGCCGAAGAGGCAAGACGTCTGGGTCGTGGCTTGGCTGCGCTGATCGGGTCGTCACAGGATGAATCGGAGCTCGCTGTTGCCGCTAAACAAGGGCAGCGCAAGGCGCCGGTCGAGTTCTTGAGGCCGAACCCGCGAAATCCCCGGAAGGATTTTGCGGACGCCGATCTCGAAGAGCTTGCCGCTTCCATCCGCGAAAAAGGAATTCTTCAGCCGATAGTCGTCCGCGCGGCCGCCGAGGGCGTGGATCTCTACGAGATTGTCGCCGGCGAAAGGCGCTGGCGCGCCGCACAACGCGCGGGCGTGCACGAGGTGCCAATCACGGTTGTCATCGCTGATGATCGGGAAGCGCTTGAGCTCGCGATCATCGAGAATGTTCAGCGATCGGACCTCAACCCGCTCGAGGAAGCTCAAGGCTACGAACGGTTGATTGCCGAACATGGGTACAGCCACGGCGACATCGCAAAAGTGATCGGCAAGAGCCGCAGTCACGTCGCCAATATGACCCGCCTGGTGAAGCTCCCTGAAAAGACCAAGTTGATGCTCGCGGATGGTCGAATAAGCGCCGGGCATGCGCGTGCGCTGCTCGCCGTATCGGAGCCAGACGCGGTCGCTGCCAATATAGTCGACCGTGGGCTAACCGTTCGTGATGTCGAACGGATCGCGCAGCAGGAAGCGGAGCAGCCGGAGGCGCCGGCGGCAAGGAAAGCTCGAGCGGCCGCTTCTGGCGATCCTGACTCCCGCGCCCTCGCGAAACGGCTGGCGGATGTTTTGGGCCTGGATGTCCAGTTGAAGTCACGCGGCGAGGGTGGAGAACTCGTCATCCGATACCGCACTCTGGACCAACTCGATGAAGTGTGCGCCAAGCTGGCGCCTTGAGATCAGCGTCGGCGCGTCCGTGCGCTGAGTCCGAGCGCGATCAGAGCGCGTTCAGCCAACAGAGTTCCGTTCCGACTGTCCGAACGGGTCTGGAGAACGGCTGTTTGCAGTGACAAGGCGATGCTGCGCAGGTCCGTCGCGCTCAGGTTTTGCGCGACGCCATCCGCGCGTCCTCGCCACTGATTGGCTTTTCCCCGGTACAGGTTCAGCGCCAGGCGCGCCGTAGCCGCTAATGCGCCTGTGACATCCGATCCGGTTGTCTGCAGCCGATCGAGAGCGACGCCAAGTGCAGCCAAATTTCCCGTGACCGCTGCGAGCGCGATCCCATCAGAGATGACAGATGAATTGTCAGCGACGACATCCTTCACGTCCTGAAGCGTAACTTTGCCACTTCCACCGACGAGGATCGCCAGCTTCTCGACTTCCCCTCGCGCTGCCGAGCGTTCATCGCCGAGTAGCGGGATGAGTAGTTCGAGAACCCCGTCGTCGAGGTCGACATCTGCCTGTCGGAATTCGGAGCTGACGAAGGAATGAAAATCGCCTGCCTTTTCCGCCCCGCAGCCGATCAACAAGATCCGATCGCTTTTCAACGCATCGCTGCGCGTCGACTCGAGGTCGTCCGTGTCGACCAGCAGAAGCCAGTCGCCATCGGGCGCGACAACAGCTTGTTGGAGCACCGCTTCGGCCTGCCGGGCCGTTCCACTCACGCGGATCAGGCGGGATCCGCCGAACATCGAAATTGCGCCGAGTTCGTCAGCAAGCCTTGCGGGGTCGGAGTCGATGATGTCGCTGTCGAGTTGCACAAGCCGGAACGGGTCGTCTGGCTCGATCGCCAATGACTTTCTGACGAGACGAAACAGATCGCGTTTTACCTGAACATTATCTCCATGAAGGACAATAATCCGACCGGCTTGTATCCATTGGGCGATGGACTTCTCGAATTCACGGGCAGAAAGCGCCGCCATCAATTGCGAGACGCCATGCGGGCGGCGATCTGCGTTCTGATCTGTTCCGCAATGGCCTTGGCGTCCCGAATCTCTGCGTCACGCGCAGCGCGTACGTTGGAAATTCGTTGACCGAACCTATCGTAACCAGCCACGCTAAACGCAACACCGTGCATGATCGGTTCGGATTTTCCGAGCGCATAGAGTTCAAAGCTGGCGTCGCCGACGACGGTCGCCGCGGTTGCTCGCGATGTAACGGTGTCTACAACGGGAGCCTGCACTTTCTGCTTGAGTTTGACCACCAATCGGTATTTGGCGGGGACTTCGGCCCCCGTGCCATTGAACGCGAAGGCCAGCTCTTTTTCGACATAGTGACCGAACCGATCGGGAATCGGCTCGATCTTGATCGCTTGCAGCTCGTTTTCGAGGACACCAGGCCCGAGCGTCCCGTAGAGCGGCTGAATACATCCGCCGAGCGCAGCAGCAAGACCGACGATCAGAGCCAGTCGGCGTATCGGGCCGCTAAACAACGACATTGACGATCCTCTCGCGCACGATGACAACCCGTTTCACTTGCCGGCCGTCGATCGCCTTCCGGACGGCGTCATCGGCCAAGACAATCGAGCGGATCGTTGTTTCATCGGCGTCGCGCGGCACGACAACCTCCGCTCGCTTCTTACCATTTATCTGAATCGGGAGCGTAATCACATCCTCGCGGATGAGCGAGCGGTCAGCTGCAGGCCATGAGGCCAGGGACACCAGATCCTCGCACCCGAGATCGGCCCAGCAGGTCTCGGCGAGATGAGGCATCATCGGCGCAATGATCATGACCAGCGCCTCGGCCGCTTCCCGGCAGGCGAACGCTAAGCCTGCACCGATCTGGGGGCTTTCGATCGATCCGATCGTTTGCCCGAGCTTGTTCACGAGTTCGTTCGCGTGCGCGATACAGCGGTTGAAGCGCAGGCGAACAATGTCATCCTCAACCTTCGCCAAAGCATTGTGCGCCGCCTTGCGGATTGTCATCGCAGCCTCGTCGAACTCGGCGGGCCGCCCAGAACCGGCAGGCGCGGCAATTGTCTTCATGTCGCCGACCAGGCGCCAGACCCTCTGCATGAATCGGGCAACGCCCTGCACGCCTTCTTCCGACCAGATGACATCGCCTTCGGGCGGCGAGTCCGACAGCATGAACCAGCGTGCAGCGTCGGCGCCGAATGTCCCAATGATCTCGTCTGGATCGACCGTGTTGCGTTTCGATTTCGACATCTTCTCGATCGAGCCGATCTCGATTTCCGCCCCACCCGCCAAGGCATAGGCCTTGCGTCCCTCGGCCGCGGATTCGATCCGGATTTCATTCGGCGCCAGCCAGGAGCCATCGCCCGCCCGATAGGTTTCGTGAACCACCATGCCTTGGGTGAACAGGCCCTTGAACGGCTCGTCGAGATCGGCATGACCCGTCGTCCGAAGCCCGCGTGTGAAGAAACGCGAATAGAGTAGATGCAGAATCGCATGCTCGATGCCACCGATATACTGATCGACAGGTAGCCATTTCGAGATTGCGGGGAGATTCGTCGGTTCTTCAGTATTCCAGGGATCGGTGAAACGCGCGAAATACCAGGACGAATCGACAAATGTATCCATCGTGTCGGTCTCGCGTCGCGCCGCGCCGCCACATTGTGGGCAAGTCGTGTGCTTCCACGTCGGATGGCGGTCAAGCGGATTGCCTGGCGTCTTGAAATCGACGTCCTGCGGCAAAACGACAGGCAGGTCGCTGGCGCCGACCGGAACGACTCCGCAGGCGTCGCAATGGACGACCGGGATAGGACATCCCCAATAGCGCTGCCGTGAAACGCCCCAGTCCCTCAGCCTGAAATTGACCTGCCGCTGTCCCTGCGGGCGACCGAACAGTTCACGCGACTCCAGCTTGCACGCGATCTCCTCCTTGGCCTCGTCGATCGACTTGCCGTCCAGAAAACGCGAGTTGATCAGCAGACCGTCGCCGTCGAAGGCCTCCTTCCCGATCTTGATCGACGCAGGATCTACGCCCGGCGGACAGACCACCGGCGTTTTCGAGAGGCCATACTTGTTGGCAAAATCCAGATCGCGCTGATCGTGCGCAGGGCATCCGAAGATTGCGCCTGTGCCGTAGTCCATCAGGACGAAATTGGTAGCATAGACGGGCAGGGCAATCGCATCGTCGAAGGGGTGGAGAACCTTGAGCCCCGTATCGAAACCCTGCTTTTCCGTTGTCTCCAGCACAGCGGCAGAGGTGCCGATCCGACGGCACTCGTCACAGAAGCTCTTGAGCTTGCCGTTTGCTTCAGCAAGCGCCCGAACAATCGGATGATCGACGGACAGCCCGAGGAAGGATGCGCCGAAGATCGTGTCGGGACGCGTCGTGAAAACTTCGATGTCCGACTGCGCTGGCAGGCGTGAATCCGGCGCGATCGCAAAGCGCATCCGAAGGCCCTCGGATCGTCCGATCCAATTGCGCTGCATCAGCCGGACCTTGTCGGGCCATTGGTCGAGCGTATCGAGCCCCTCCAACAGATCTTCGGCGAATTGCGTGATCTTGAAGAACCATTGTGTGAGATCTCGCTGCTCGACGAGCGCGCCCGACCGCCAGCCCCGGCCGTCGATCACCTGTTCATTGGCGAGCACGGTCTGGTCGACCGGGTCCCAGTTGACCCGTGCGGTCTTGCGATCGACAAGCCCAGCCTTCAGGAAATCAAGAAATATCCGCTGCTGATGCTTGTAGTAGCTCGGATCGCAGGTGGCGATTTCACGCGACCAGTCCAGCGACAACCCCATCGATTTGAGCTGGCGGCGCATCGTATCGATGTTGGCGTAGGTCCAGGTCGCTGGGTGCGCGCCGCTCTGCATCGCGGCGTTTTCCGCCGGCATCCCGAACGCGTCCCATCCCATGGGGTGCAGCACATTGTATCCGCGCGCGCGCATATAGCGCGCGACGACGTCCCCCATGGCGTAGTTGCGCACATGCCCCATGTGAATGCGGCCCGACGGGTAGGGAAACATTTCGAGCACGTAATACTTCGGTCGTGCGTCGTCGTTGCGCGACTCGAAGATTTTCCGTTCGTCCCAGATGCGCTGCCAATGTGGCTCGGATTCGCGGGCGTTATAGCGGTCGGGACGCATGTTCTGGCGCAGTCTCTCTAGCTTGGAAGGCGGCGGCAATGAGCCTGATTTCCGGCGATGGGTCAACAAGGCAATCATGCTCCGGGCCCACGTGGGCAGGACGTCGCCACCCTGCTAAAACGGTCGCTCTCGTATGGATTGCAAATGTCGACGCCGGAAACCGATCTCGATCGCCTCACTCATGTTCAGGCTCGCATCCGGCGCGCGGCGCGCGACGCCGGTCGCGATCCGACGGACGTCGAACTCGTTTGCGTCAGCAAGACAATCCCCGCATCCCGGGTAGAGCCCCTTTTGGCGGCAGGTTGCCGCCAGTTCGGGGAGAATCGCGTCCAGGAAGCCGCCGAGAAATGGCCGAAATTGCGCGCGGCGTTTCCGGATCTGACCCTACGCCTGATCGGACCCCTGCAAACCAACAAGGTTCGCGATGCTGTCAGGCTTTTCGACGTCATCGAGACGGTCGATCGTCCGAAACTGGCGGCAGAGCTGGCGACGCAAATGGCGCGGGAGGGCATGAAGACGCGTCTCCTCGTCCAGGTGAATATCGGTGAAGAGCCGCAAAAGGCCGGCGTTTCACCCGCCGAGGCCGACGGATTCATCCGGCATTGCCGCGAAGACCTGCGATTGCAGATCGAAGGCCTGATGTGCATCCCACCCGTCGATCAGCTCGCATCACCGTATTTTGCACAACTCGCGTCAATCGCGGCGCGAAATGGATTGCACAGGCTTTCCATGGGTATGACGTCGGACTTCGAACAGGCGATCAAGCTCGGCGCCACCGAGGTTCGGGTCGGGTCAGCGATCTTTGGAGCCCGCTAGCTGACCATGATTGAGGCTCGCCGTGATAGCATAGGAATTATTCTGTTCATGTCGGCAGCTGTTATCGCAACACATCCGGCAGTTATTTCGTAATTACTGGTGCATAAATGAAAGAAAATTGCGCTCCCTTTTTCAGATTGTTTGGGATGCATGTTGTAATTTAGTATAGCTACCGCATCATATTTCCCGTCTTCGCGCCATAGTTTTTCGTGACCGAACCTGAAAGGCAGTTTAATCTGCCGATTGTAGGCGCCGGACGCTGGATCATCGCACCAGCCATCGTCCAATCGGATCATTCGCGAGGGACCCAGCGGACGCACCCGGATCGTCGCGAGAGGCCGGAATCTCCAGCCCAGGATTGCGAAGCGTCCAATGGGCGTCTTCCCGTCGCCCTCTCGTTTGGCGCGCGTCAGTCCGGCTTTCCCGATCGAGCATCGGACCCGCCACGCGCCGACGTCGAGAAAGTAGAGCCTGCGCCCATCCGCGCTTGCGAAGACCGATCGCACGAGGCGCAAGTTCTTGACTGGCCTGAGCCTGACAGATTCGTGTTTTGACGGTCGCACTGGCACGCCCTAGGCTCCTGGCGTCAGAATCGGGCTGAATCATACGCGGGGAAAGTCATATGGCGCAGGTGCGCAAGCTTCTTCTTGTCGATGATGACGAGGACTTGCGGAGTTCGCTTGCCGAGCAAATGACGCTTCATGAGGAATTCACCGTCATTCAGGCTGGTACAGGCGTCGAAGCGCTCGCTGCGGCGCGCAGCCAATCGCCTGATCTCATTCTTCTGGACGTGGGTCTGCCGGACATGGACGGCCGGGAGGCGGTCAAGCTCCTTCGTCGGGAAGGATATGCGAACCCGATCATCATGGTGACCGGTCATACCTCGGACGCCGACACGGTGCTCGGCCTCGAATCCGGCGCGAACGACTACATTGCCAAGCCTTTCAAGTTCGCCGTCCTGCTGGCGCGCATTCGGGTTCAGCTGCGGCAATTCGAGCAGAGCGACGATGCGACCTTCGTCATCGGGCCGTACATTTTTCATCCGCGCACCAAACATCTCTCGACCGCGCGTGGCGGCAAGCTGCGGCTTACGGAAAAGGAAACCGCGATTCTTCGGTTCCTGCACAAGGCCGCCCCGAACACCGTCACCCGCGATGTGCTGCTTCGAGATGTCTGGGGGTACAATGCCAACGTGACGACCCACACGCTCGAAACACATATCTACCGGCTGCGCCAGAAAATCGAGGAAGATCCCGTTCGCGCCAAATTGCTGGTCACGGATGGCGGCGGATACAAGCTCGTGCCATGACGCGCATGTCGACACGATTCAATCCAAACGCGTGAGATTTCCATGGCGCTCGACGACGACATCAAGCTGTTCGAGCAAATACCTGTTTTTCGGCTACTCGAACCCGATGCTTTGCGCCTCCTCGCTTTTTCCGCCGAAACAAAATTGTTGCGCGCCGGCGATGTCTTGTGCGCCGCGCCCGCGCAGCTCGAAGGTGGATATCTCGTCCTGAAGGGTTCGCTTGCGATCTTCGAAAGTCGCGACGCGCTTGGCGAGCCGTCGAAGATCGTACAGGCGCCGGGCCTTGTCGGCGAGCTGGCGATGATCGCGCAGACCGAGGCCGCGGGCTCGATCATCGCGCGCGAACCGACCACGTTGCTTCGCGTCTCACGAGCCGTTTTTCATCGGGTCCTGGGCGAATATCCGCGGAGCGCCAATGCGGTTCGCCGCATGGTCAGCGAGAGGCTTTCTTCGCTGTCGTCGGAACTCACGCCGCTCGGGTAACGAGCGGTCGCATTCATCCGGCAATCTCGATCGAAACCGGCACATGGTCGGACGGCCGTTCCCAGCCGCGCGCTTCCTTGAGGACGTGCAGGTTCGCCAGCGAATCCGCGAGACTCGGGCTCACCCATATGTGATCGAGGCGGCGGCCCTTGTCGGCCTTTTCCCAGTCGGGGGACCGGTAGCTCCACCAGGTGTAGAGACGCTGGTCTGCGGGCACGAACTCGCGCATCGCGTCGACCCAATGGCCCGCACGCCTGGCCGCTTCGAAGCGTTCGACCTCGATCGGCGTGTGGCTCACGACCTTGAGGAGCGCCTTGTGGCTCCAGACATCCGTCTCCAGGGGCGCGACGTTGATGTCGCCCACCAGCACCGTGTCGCGCCTGTTGGTGCGTTCCTCTCGCGCCCAATCGGCAAGTTCGTCGAAAAACGCGAGCTTGTGGGCGAATTTCGGATTGATTTGCGGATCCGGCTCATCGCCGCCGGCAGGCACGTAGAAATTGTGGAGTTCGATCGTCCGAGCGCCGATTTTCAACCCGACGCACAAATGGCGGGCGTCGCCCTTCCCGCAGAAATCTCGACGTCTGCTTTCCGTCAAAGGGCGACGCGAAGCTATAGCGACGCCGTGATAGCCCTTCTGGCCGTGGATTTCGATGTGTTCGTAGCCGAGCTCGCGAAAAGCCGAAAAGGGGAATTCACTATCCCGACATTTCGTCTCCTGCAGGCACAACACGTCCGGACCATGTTCGCGCAAGTAACGTGCGACGATCGGCATGCGCAGTCGAACGGAATTGATGTTCCAGGTCGCGATCTTGCAGGAGTTCTTGGCCATTCAGCGAATGAACATGCCGTGGACGCGCGCGCAAGTGGCCGCCGCCGCGCTCCACAAGGCGTTCGATGTCTTCCCGTCAGTTCGGGTTCAACATCCGCTCGGTGTTGATCTTGAAGAGCGACGAATCGGGCGCCTGCGCGAGATCGACATTGAACAGCGACACCAGGGTCTCGTAGCCCTGCGGATCGGTGACATGCCATTGCTTCAGCTCGAAGGTCTTGGGATCGAAAATCAGCTTGATCAGCGACGTGCCGCCGAATGTGGCCTTGTCTTCGATGGAAATGACGACGCCATTCTTGTTTTCGCTGACGCCGAGAATCTTGACGTCTCGACGAAGGTCGATCCGCTCCTTCAGCAGGAATTTCAACGGCGTCTGGCTGATGAAATACATGTCGTTCGTCGCGAGCTTTCGGTCGCGAATCGCAACCGAGGTCCCATCGGCAACGATCTCAAGCGTGGCCGGCTGGGCATATTCGAAGCGTAGGCGTCCGGGCCGCCTTACATACAGCTTGCCTTCAGAGCGCCGGCCATCCGCACCGACCTGCACGAAATCGGCGATCAGGTTGGTCGCGCTGTTGAGATAGGCGTTGGCGCGGTCGATTGCCGCGTCCGGCGTGACCTTTCCGGACGCCGCGGCGGTCTTGACGCCCTTGGCGGGCGAGGAAGACGGATGTGTCTGGGCGAGCGCGGGCGCGGCGCCCATCAGGAGCACTGCCGTCGCGACGACCTGCAATCGGTGCAACATTGAAAGACCCTCGATCGTCGCTGATCTAGGCGCCAGATATGGCGAATTGAAGAAGGGCGCTCATTCCGCCTCGCTCGGGCTGAACGCGCCTCGATCGACTCCGGCGCCGACCAGAATCTCGCGTTTACCGGCATGGTTGGCCTGTCCGACGAGGCCTTCCTTCTCCATGCGCTCGACCAGCGATGCGGCCTTGTTGTAGCCGACGGAGAGGCGGCGCTGGATGTAGGAGACGGAGCACTTGCGGTCGCGCAGCACGATGTTGACGGCGCGGTCGTAGAGGTCGGCGCTCTCGTCGCCGAAATCGCCTGACGCGGCCGGGCCTTCGCCGCCGTCCTCGTCCTCGTCTTCGGCCGTGATCGCGTCGAGATAGTCGGGCGCGCCCTGCATCTTGAGGTGCGCGACGACCTTTTCGACCTCGTGATCGGACACGAAGGGCCCGTGCACGCGCGAAATCCGCGCGCCGCCGGCCATGTAGAGCATGTCGCCCTGGCCGAGCAGCTGTTCGGCGCCCTGTTCGCCGAGGATCGTGCGGCTGTCGATCTTGGAGGTGACCTGGAAGGAGATGCGGGTCGGGAAGTTCGCCTTGATCGTGCCGGTGATGACGTCGACCGAGGGGCGCTGGGTGGCCATGATCAGATGGATGCCGGCGGCGCGCGCCATCTGGGCGAGGCGCTGGATCGCGCCCTCGATGTCCTTGCCGGCGACCATCATGAGATCGGCCATCTCGTCGACCACCACCACGATGTAGGGCAGGGGCTCGAGCGACATGTCCTCCTGTTCGTAGATGGCTTCGCCGGTGGCGCGATCGAAGCCGGTCTGGACGGTGCGCGTGATCGTCTCGTTCTTCTGGGCGGCTTCGGCCAGGCGCGCGTTAAAACCGTCGATGTTGCGCACGCCGAGCTTGGACATTTTCTTGTAGCGGTCCTCCATCTCGCGGACCGCCCACTTCAAGGCCACCACGGCCTTCTTGGGGTCGGTGACGACGGGGGTGAGGAGGTGCGGGATACCGTCGTAGACGGAGAGTTCCAGCATCTTCGGATCGACCATGATGAGGCGGCACTGCTCGGGCTTGAGGCGGTAGAGCAGGGACAGGATCATGGTGTTGATGGCGACGGACTTGCCGGAGCCGGTGGTGCCGGCGACCAGCAGATGCGGCATGCGCGCGAGATCGACGATGACGGGCTCGCCGCCGATGGTTTTGCCGAGCGCGATGGCGAGGCGGTGTTTTGAGCCCTCGAAGTCCGCCGAAGCGAGGAGTTCGCGCAGATAGACGGTCTCGCGGTCCTGGTTGGGCAGTTCGACGCCGATGGCGTTGCGGCCCTGGACGACGGCGACGCGGGCGGAAATGGCGGACATGGAGCGGGCGATGTCGTCGGCGAGCCCGATGACGCGGCTCGACTTCACGCCGGGCGCGGGTTCGAGCTCGTAGAGCGTCACTACCGGACCCGGCCGAACATTGACGATCTCGCCCTTCACACCGAAATCGTCCAGAACGCCTTCGAGCAGACGCGCGTTCTGCGTCAACGAATCTTCGGATATGCGACGCGCCGGCCTGCGCGGTTCCGCCAGAAGGGCGAGCGCCGGCAAGTGATAGCTTTGCCGATCGAAGAGCCCGGGCTGGGTTTCCTTGTTTGCGCGACGACCCTGCTTTAGCGGTCCTGCCTGCTGCGCGATGACGACCTGAGGCTGGACGCCCGCGGGACCCGTGTTTGGAGGATCCGACGTTGCGCCGTCCAGCGGCTGCAGCGCGGGCTTCCAGGCGGGCCCTGCCTGCGGACCGGGCGCCAGGAAGCTCGGCTCGACACGTCGACGCATGTCTGGTCCGTCAGCCGACACAACCGGATCGTCCCCGATGTGCGGGCGCCGCCAGCCGATCCGCTGTATCCGCCGAAGCGCCGAGCTCTTTACCGCGATCAGCGCATGCAGGGCGGCGCCAACCGAAATCAATGCAGTTCCCGGCTCATCGTCGCGTTCGGCGTGATCGCGTTCGCGGCGCGTCTTCCGCGTTTTCTGGATCGATGCGACGGTATCTGGCTCGGTTTGCCTCCGCCCGCCGCAAGCGGCGGTGAGGCTGAGGATTGCGCTTGCAGCGAGCGCGATGGTCGCCGCAAGCATGGCGATGCGTACGCCGCCTGTCGCCCATCGCGCTACGCTGGCGATGGCGTCGCCGATCATGCCGCCCAGACCCGTTGGCAACGGCCAGCGCCCTGGCGGCGGCAACATCGAGGCAACCGCCGCGGCGCTCAGCGCGCCCAGAAGCCAGAAGGCCAGCCTCGATTTCGGCCGGTCCAATCCGTGATCAACCACAAGGCGCCAGCCCAGGAGCGCAATCGGCGCCAGAAGCGCAATCGATCCGATTCCGAATATCTGCGTCAGCAGGTCCGCGACAATGGCGCCGCGCAGGCCCAGGACATTGCGGATTGCCCCATCTGTCGCGTGGTTGAGACTCGGGTCGCGCGTCGACCATGTCGCGAGCGCAAGCCCGGTAAGTATCACCGTCGCGATCAGCCCGACGCCCGCCAGTTCAGCGATCCGCCGCGACAGGAAAAGCCGGGCGGTGGCGGGGAAGCTGCCGACAAAGGCCGAATAGCCAGCGTTGCGCATAAATTTCCGACGCGTCTTCGAAAAATGGCTGTCTCGCCATTCTCCGCAGACTAGGAAACCGGGGTTAAGGACCGCTTAACCTTGCCCGTTTCTTACCGTGGTCGCGCGTCAGCGAGGACGGATCAGCCCTTCCTGGGCGACAGAGGCGACCAATCGGCCATCGCGTGTGAAAATCGAACCGCGCGTCAGGCCGCGCGCGCCGGAACTGGATGGGCTGTCTTGCGCATACAGCAGCCAGTCATCGGCGCGGAACGGCCTGTGAAACCAGAGTGCGTGATCGAGACTGGCGACCTGCATGTCACTCTGAAAAGCGGACCGCCCGTGCGCGATGAGAGCCGTATCGAGAAGCGTCATGTCCGAGAGATAGGCGAGCACCGCGCGATGGACGGCTGGATCGTCGGGCAATCCGCCCGAGGCGCGGAACCACACGTATTGCACCGGCTCGCCCGGAATGCCGGCGCGCGGCTTGTAGCGAGTTCGATCAACCGGGCGGCTCTCGATCGGGCGTGGCTGGTCGAAGAAGCGGCGAATTGGCTCGGGTGTCGCTTCGGTGAAGCTCGCCTTCAATTCGGCTTCGGAGGGCAGATCCTCCGGTTGGGTCACGCGCGGCATCGAAATGGCGTGTTCGAGGCCTTCCTCTTCGACCTGGAAGGACGCAGACAGAGAAAAGATCGCCCGACCGTGCTGGATGGCGACGCAATTGCGGGTCGCAAAGCTCTTGCCGTCGCGGATCCGATCGACTTCGTAGACAATCGGAACCGAGGGATCGCCTGGCAAGATGAAATAGCCGTGCAGCGAATGTGGCGGCCGATCATTGACCGTCCGCGCCGCGGCGACCAGAGACTGCGAAATGACAAGCCCGCCGAAAACGCGCTGCCATCCGACCTGCGGGCTGCGACCACGATAGATATTCCGCTCGATCCGTTCGAGATCGAGGATTTCCAGCAGATCGCCGATCGCGCTCATCCAATCGCCACCTTGTAGTCCGCCGAACTGGCGGAAGGGGGCTATTGATGGAGGGCCTCGCCATGCAAGGCAAGATCGAGACCCATGCGCTCGTCATCGGAATCGGTCCGAAGACCGACAAGCAGGTTGGTCGCCTTGAGCGAAATCCAGGTTCCGATCAGACACCACACCGTAATCACGACGACGCCAATCGCCTGGATCAGCAACTGGCGTGGGGCGCCGTCGAGCAGCCCGGAAATGCCGGCTTCCGAAGCGGTGGCGCTGACCGAGGCGGTAGCGAAAACGCCCGCCATCAGCGTGCCGATGATGCCGCCGACGCCGTGAACGCCAAAGACGTCGAGAGAATCATCATATTTGAAGCGGACTTTCACGCGAGTGCAGGCGTAATAGCAGACAGCGCCTGCGGTGCAGCCGATAACGACGCCGTGCCAGGGCAGAACATAGCCGGACGCCGGCGTGATTGTACCAAGGCCCGCCACGGCGCCGGAGATGAGGCCGAGAACCGATGGCTTGCCGCGCTCGGCCCACTCGAGAGCGCTCCAGACGATTGCGCCGGAGCTCGCAGCAAGGTGCGTCGCGACAATGGCGAAGACGGCGCGCGCGCCGGCGCCGTAGGCCGAACCGCCGTTGAAGCCGAACCAGCCGACCCAGAGCAGCCCGGTGCCGATGACGGCCATGGAAAGATCGAACGGCGCGAGGTTTTCTTTGCCGTAACCCTGGCGAGCGCCCAACATCAGCGCGGCGAGCAGGCCCGCGACGCCGGCGTTTATGTGGACGACCGTGCCGCCGGCGAAATCGATCACGCCCATTTTGGCGAGAAAGCCGCCGCCCCAAACCCAATGGGCCGAAGGAACATAGACGAGAAACAGCCAGAAGACGCTGAACAGAAGGAAGGCCGAAAACTTCAGGCGATCCGCCACGGCGCCCGCGACCAAGGCGCAGGTGATCACGGCGAACGTCATTTGATAGACGGCGAACAGCAGCTCAGGAATTGTCGCGGCGAACGGGCTGACGGTCTCCACGCCGATTCCCGCAAAGAAAGAACGCCCGAACTCCCCGATCCAGCGGCCTTCGCCGTGGAAGCTGAGCGAGTAGGCGAAGGCGAACCAGAGAACCGAGATCAGCGCCGTTGCGGAGAAGCTCTGCGCCATCGTGGCGAGCACGTTCTTCTTTCGGACCATGCCGGCGTAGAACATGGCCAGCCCGGGAATGGTCATCATCAGAACGAGCGCGGTGGCTGCGATCATGAAGCCGGTATCGGCAGCGCTGATAGAGGAGGCGTCTGCGGCGAGGGCGGCGGACGGCGTGGCAAACCATACGAGCGCTATTGTGGCGCCCACGCTACGAGACAGTTTCTTCATGTGCCTAGATTTCAATCAGCGGTGACGAAGCACGGTGATCAAAAAGGCATCTTTGCAACAGAAGCAAGCCGCATTCTGCTGCAATATTATGCATTTCGCTCTATTAATGGACTATCAGAGACTCCGTGCCTCGTCCGCCAGCATGATCGGAATGCCGTCGCGAATGGGGTAGGCTAGCTTCGCGGCGCTGGAGATCAACTCGTTCCGATCAGCATCGTATTTCAGCGTCGTTTTCGTGAGCGGGCAAACCAGAAGTTCCAGCATCCGCGGGTCAATTCGAGACTTTTCGTCCCGCATTTCATATTCCGGCCCACAATCCTGATCCGACATAGCAGCGCCTTTCCTAGTGCAGCGGCGATCGTCCGTCGTTTCCAGCCAATTCCAATTCGGCGATGGCGACGAGGACCTCGGCCCGGGCGCGCAAGCCGTCGGCCTCCAGGAGCGCCTGCTTTTCCCGAATGCCGAACGGGCTCATCATCGCGAGCGAATTGATGAGATCCTCGTCCGACGCATTCGACACGGCCTCCCAATTGATCTTTATCGTGTTGCGCTCGGCATAGGCGCGCAACGCCGTCAAAACCGCTTCACGATCGGCGCGCTCGGCATCAGCTAGGGGCGTCAGATCATCCGAGAAATCCACGTATCCCGCCTCAAACGAGCGAAACAGCGTGTCGCTTGTCGTCTCCCTGCCGATCCGAAAGCGGCAGACGCCTTCCAGGGAGATGAAATATCTGCCATCTCCCGTTTCAGCGAATCGTGTGATCTTTCCGGCGCATCCCACCGCGCACAGAGCCGGTGTCGCCTCACTGGCCGAATGTGGTTGCGGCTGGATCATGCCGATCAGTCGCTTGCCCGCGAGCGCCGCGTCCACCATCGCGAGGTAGCGCGGCTCGAATATGTTCAGCGGCAGTTCCGCCCGCGGCAGCAGCAGACATCCAGCCAGAGGGAAAACCGGCAATTCCCGGGGAAGTTCGCCGATGTCTTCATATGGTCGGTTTATCGCCATCCGCGCCGTATCAGGTCCGTCATGAGAACAGCATGGCCGAGAGCTTCCGGCGGGCGGCTTTCGTCGCCGGGTCGATCGGGCCCCAGACCTCGAAATACTGAAGGAGCTGCTTGCGCGCGCCGTCGTCGTTCCAGTCGCGATTGCGCTTGATGATCGCCAACAAGATGTCGGCGGCCTGGTTGCGATCGCCAGCGCCGTTCAAAGCCAGTGCAAAATCGAACTGTGCTTGAAGGTCGTCCGGAGCGTCGGCAGCTTTTTTCCGAAGCGCTTCGAGATCGCCCACAGCCTCGGCCCGCGAGGCGACTTCGAGGGCCGCTGCGACCTGCCTCAGCGCAACGTCGCCCCGGACATTTTCAGGCAGGGTTTCGAATATTGCGGCGGCGCGCTCCGTTTCGCCCAGAGCAAGCATCGCGCGCAAGTAAGCGCCGATCGCCTTGGCGTTTTCGGGTTCGCCGGCGACGGCCTGCTCCGCCAGTTCGAGCGCCCGCTCTACCTCGCCAGCCTCCATGGCCGCCTCGGCTTGTGCGAGCGCTTCACCGCCGGGGCCCAGGGGTCCTACCAGTCGTTCGAGGAACGCGACGATCTGGCTTTCCGGCAAGGCGCCGACGAAGCCGTCGACCGGCTGTCCGCGCTGAAATGCGATCACAGCCGGAATCGACTGAATCCCCAATTGCTGGGCGATCTGCGGGTGATCGTCGATGTTCATCTTCACAAGCCGGGCCTTGTCGCCCGCAGACGCCACTGCGCGCTCCAAAACCGGCGCCAGCTGTTTGCAAGGGCCGCACCAAGGGGCCCAGAAGTCGACGAGAATGGCCCGCTGCATGGAGGCCGTCAGCACGTCAGCGCGGAACGTCGCCGTCGACGTTTCGATCACGCCGCCTTCGGTCGTTTCCGCCGTTCCCGCATTCATGGGCCAACTCCTCGTGGCGATTTCGCTCTCTGGAAGTTCAGGAAATAGGCCGCGCCGGAAGCTATCGCAACCTCGGCGGCAGGACCTGTTGCATTATTCGAAGCTTTGCGTCATATAGCCCGCGCCGACGGCGTCGGCGACGGATGCGGGTGTAGCTCAGGGGTAGAGCACAACCTTGCCAAGGTTGGGGTCGAGGGTTCGAATCCCTTCGCCCGCTCCATTCAGCCGACTATGGCGACGGTACGGCGCGCATTGCGCGATCGGCCGGTGTCGGTGGACCAGCAATCACGAAAGCGTAGTTGCATACGACGCTCCCGTGCGCCTAACATTCCCCGATGGTCAAGCTCCTCCACTCGATCCGACCTGCACGTGTTGGGGATGCGCGTGCGATCGCTGCGGTGCATGACGCTGCGTGGCGGGAGGCCTATAGCGGGATCATTCCGGGCAAATCGCTGGAATCGATGATCAATCGCCGTGGACCGGCTTGGTGGCTCTCGGCGATCCGCGGAGGATCCCGCATTCTCGTGCTGGAGTTCGACGGAAAACTTGTCGGTTATGCGAGTCTCGGGCGCAATCGCGTCGCCGCGATTCCTTACGCCGGCGAGATATTCGAGCTTTATCTGGCGCCCGAATTCCAAGGGCTCGGGTTTGGCGCAAGGCTGTTCGCCGCCGCGCGGGACGATCTTGCCGCGAAGGGTTACCTTTCGACAATAGTATGGGCGCTCGCCGACAATGAGAGGGCCCTACGTTTTTACGAGGGCATGGGCGGCGTTGAGGTCTGGCGTGCGACCGAGCGATTCGATAACGATACGCGCGCGCGGGTCGCTTTCGGATTCGCGGCGAACTGAAGCGCTGACAGCGCAGTTCGTGGTCGCAGTCTGAGACAGGAGCTCCCATGCGCCTTGACGCCATCTCGATCGGGTCGAACCCGCCGCACGATGTCAATGTCGTCATAGAGGTGCCGATAGGCGGCGAGCCGATCAAATACGAGATGGACAAGGCGGCCGGAACGCTGATCGTCGACCGCTTCTTGTATACGCCGATGCGTTATCCGGGAAACTACGGATTTATCCCGCATACACTGTCGGAAGACGGCGATCCCTGTGACGTTCTGGTCGCCAACACTCGACCGATCATCGCCGGGGCGATCATTTCCGTGCGTCCGATCGGCGTGCTGCGCATGAAGGATGAGGCCGGGGGCGACGAGAAGATCGTCGCCGTGCCCTCGTCCAAACTGACCAAGCGCTACGACAAGGTGCAGAACTATACCGATTTGCCGTCGATCACCGTGCAGCAGATCGAGCATTTCTTCAGCCACTATAAAGATCTCGAACCGGGCAAATGGGTCGAGTTCGCCGGCTGGGGCGACGCGGAGACGGCGCGCGGCCTGATCCTCGAGGCGATCGAGCGGGCGAAGGCCGAGAAGGCCTGATCAGCCTCGCTTCCGGTGCAGCAGGAAGACCGCCTGCTCGCCGAACATGTTCCAGAACCACCAGGGCGCATCGACGCGCACCTCCGAGCCGTAGCGGTCGAGCGCGACGGCGCGGTCGATCGAGGCGCCCAGTTCGTCAACGAGCTGCACGAAGTCGCGGATCGTGCACAGGTGGATATTGGGCGTGTCGTACCAGGAGTAGCTGAGGGCTTCGGTGCGGGGCATGCGACCCTTGAGCATCAGTTCCGAACGAATGCGCCAGTGCCCGAAGTTGGGGAAAGACACGATCGCACGCCGTCCAATGCGCAGCATCCGTTCGAGAACCTGCCGGGGACGGCGGGTCGCCTGCAGGGTCTGCGAAAGAATGACGTAGTCGAACGCGTCGTCCGGATAGTCGACGAGGTCTGTGTCGGCGTCGCCCTGCACGACCGATAGGCCCTTGGCGACGCATCCGTTCACCCCGGCTTGCGACAGCTCGATTCCGCGTCCGTCGACTTTCCGGTCGCGTGTGAGGATCTCCAGGAGCGCGCCGTCGCCGCAGCCGACATCGAGAACACGGGCGCCGGGTTCGACCATATCGGCGACGAGAAGAAGGTCGACGCGCGCCGTCGCCTGACTAATGCGGCTGGTCATTTCGCCGCCGCTTTCGCCTGCTGGGCAATTCCCCGCGCATTCGCAGCGGATTCCAGGAAGCCTCGCGTGGTCGCCATGAAGTCGGGTTCGTCGAGCAGGAAGGCGTCATGTCCCTTGTCGGTTTCGATCTCGACGAAGGAAACTGGTAGGCTCGCCGCATTGAGCGCATGAACGATCGTGCGGGCGTCCGACGTGGGGTAGAGCCAGTCGGACGTGAAAGAGACAACGCAAAACCGTGTAGCGGCGCCAGCGAATGCGCGCGCCAGCGTCCCGTCATAGTCCGCGGCGAGATCGAAATAGTCGCAAGCGCGTGTGACGTAGAGATAGGAATTGGCGTCGAACCGGTCGACGAAGCTCGACCCCTGGTAACGAAGGTAGTTTTCAATTTGGAAGTCCGCGTCGAAGGAGAAGGTCGGCGCGGATCGATCCTGGAGCTTGCGCCCAAACTTGCGCTGGAGCGCGCCCTCCGAGAGATAGGTGATATGCGCAGCCATACGCGCAACCGCCAGGCCTTTGGTGGGGCGGACCCCAAACTCTGCGTAGCGACCGCCACGCCAGTCGGGATCGGCCATGACCGCCTGACGTCCGACTTCGTGGAACGCGATGTTCTGGGCTGAATGTTTCGATGCGGTCGCGATCGGAAGCGCCGAGAAGACCCGCTCGGGATAGCTTGCCACCCATTGCAGGACCTGCATGCCGCCCATCGAACCGCCGGCGACGCAAAAGAGCGTCTCGATCCCGAGATGATCGATCAGCATGGCCTGCGCGCGGACCATGTCGCGAATGGTGACGACCGGAAGGTTCAGTCCCCATGGACTACCGGTTTCGGGATTGACCGACGCAGGGCCGGTCGATCCTAGACAGCCGCCGATGACGTTGGAGCAGATGACGAAATAGCGGTCGGTATCGATCGGCCTGCCCGGACCCACCATGGCCGACCACCAGCCCGGTTTGCCCGTTACCGGATGTTCATTCGCCACGTGCTGGTCGCCGGTCAGGGCATGGCAAACAAGTATCGCGTTGGAGCGATCGGCGTTGAGTTCGCCATAGGTTTGATAGGCGATGGAAATCGGAGCGAGAGAAGGCCCTGCGTCCATCCGGAGGGGCCTTTCCGAACCAAAACGCGCGACATGACTGCTCGGATTGTCCGCTTCTTGAACGCTGATGGTCGTCACGTACCTGGGCCGCCGGCTACGTTCGATATTTCGAACGATCTGTGCGGCAAGAAGAACATTTTTCCATTGAGAAAGTCAAGCGCGTTCAAGCGGCTTCCGGCTATCCAAGGCCTGTCGCCTCGATTAAGACAGGCGCGAGCCTGGAAGACCCATGACAACAACAGCCGACGATCGCGCTGCCCTCGATCTCGCAGCGCTACGCCAGAACATCGACCGCATCGACGAAACCGTCCATCGGCTGCTGATCGAGCGCGGCGAGATCATCGAGAACCTGATCGCCACCAAGGCGCGGCAGGGCGGCGGGTCAGCTTTTCGACCCGGCCGGGAGGCCGAGATGATGAGGCGGCTGGTGCAGCGACATACCGGCTTGTTGCCGCTCGACACGATCGAGAGCATCTGGCGGATCATCATCGGAACCTTCACTTACGTCCAATCCAATTATTCGGTGCATGTCGACGTCTCGGCTGGCGACGCCGCCATGCGCGACTCGGCACGATTCCATTTCGGGTTCACGGCGCCCTACGTGCCCCATCATGGCCCGCAGGCCGTTATCGACGCTGTCGAAGGGTCCGTGGGCGATCTCGGGCTGTTGCGCGTCGCCGGCGGCGTTGGCGATGGCGCCTGGTGGACTCGCCTGACCGATCCGGCGGCCCCAAAGATCATTGCCCGGCTGCCATTCGTTGATCGGCCGGATCATCCGGCGGGTATACCGCTTTTCGTCGTTTCGAAGCCTCTCGCCGAGGCGGCGGCTACAGATGTGCAGCTGTTCGCGGCGCGGCTTGACCGGTGGCGCGACGCCCTGCCGGATTCAATCCGCGAATCCGGCGGGCGCCTCGTCGGCAATGCGGTCGACGAGCGCGGTCTGTCGGTTCTAATGGCATTTGCCGGACCAGATGGTCTGACTTCTGCGCGTCGGGCGCTCAGCGCCGCCGGAATGTCCGGCGTTGATCCGGTCTACGTCGGCAGCCATGCCGCGCCTTTCATCGCGCGCAAACCATCCGCCTCTGAAATTTCGACCAATGTCTGACACCTGGGGCCTCAAGCTCGCCGATCCCCTGTTCGAGAAGCTGACGGTTATCGGCTGCGGCTTGATCGGCTCGTCGCTGCTGCGCGTCGCGCGGCGCAACAATCTCGCGCGCCAACTGGTTGCAGCGGACGTTTCACCGGCCGTTTGCGTGCGCGTTCGCGAATTGGGGCTTGCCGATCATGCGACGAGCGATCTCGCCGTCGCAGTCGCCGGAGCGGACCTGGTCATCCTTTGCGTGCCCGTTGGCGCCAACGAAAGCGTCGGACGAACGATCGGTCCGGCGCTTGCGCCGGGCACGATCGTGAGCGATGTCGGCTCAGTCAAGGGAGCGGTGGTCGCCGCTCTCTCGCCGCACATGCCTGCGGGTGTTCATCTCATTCCGGCGCACCCCGTCGCAGGCACGGAACATTCGGGACCGGACGCCGGATTTGCGACCCTGTTTCTCAATCGCTGGTGCATTCTGACGCCGCCGGTCGATGCCGACGAAAGCGCGGTCAAGAAGCTGTCGGACTTCTGGACGGCGGCTGGAAGCAATGTCGAGACGATGACCAGCGAGCATCATGATCTCGTGCTCGCCATCACCAGCCATGTGCCACATCTGATCGCCTACAATATCGTAGGAACGGCGGCCGATCTTGAAGTCGTGACGCAATCCGAGGTGATCAAGTTCTCGGCCGGCGGCTTTCGCGACTTCACGCGCATTGCCGCATCGGATCCGACCATGTGGCGCGACGTCTTCCTCAACAACAAGGACGCCGTTCTCGAAATCCTAGGACGGTTCACAGAAGATCTGAGCGCCCTGCAGCGCATGATCCGTTGGGGCGATGGCGACGGGCTGTTCACCCTGTTCACGCGGACGCGCAATATTCGTCGCAGCATTATCGAGAGCGGTCAGGAAACGGCGGCGCCCGATTTCGGACGCCATCAGTCCGACCCTCAGTAGAGCGCAGGCAGCGTCAGCAGGCGGCGCAAGGGGCCGATGGAAAGCGCACCGCCGTCCGCCGTGACGTCAAACTTCAGTTCGCCCGGCCTGCCCAATATGCCGAGGGCAAGCTGACCGGCGATCGAATTCCGTTGGACCTTCCCCGAAGCCTCCGCAAGAGCGAGCAGCGCGGGACCAGCATTGCGCACTTTGACGGCGAATTTGCCATCAGGCCTGTGTTGCTGATCGAGGCCGACTGACCCTTCCGCTTCGACCGCAAAGGCGTCTCTGGTCAGGCTCAGAGCCGCGATTGTCGCGCGCCCGCCTGCGGCGCTCCACGATTGCAAACGTTCAGTCCACAGGCCAGCGGTCGCAGCATCGAGCTGCGTCACCGAGCCAAGCGCTGTGAAGAGGGCCGGACCGCCGGCACCTATCAATTTCGTGAGCGCGGGCGAGTCGATACCGGCAAGTCCGAGCGCCAGCGCGTACGGCGCCATCTGCGAGGGGGTTGTGCGCCGCAGGTTCAGGTGGATGGCGTCAGCCCTCGAAGCAGCCGAATTCGCAAACTCGACGGTCACGCCCCGGCCGACAATCGACAACCTGTCGAGACGCTTGGGCAAACCACGTGTTTCGATCTGCAGCGAGGTCCAGTCGAGACTGGTTCGAGCATCGTCCGTATCAACCTCGGCCGGCGCGGTGACATCGATATCGACGAGCGTCGGCGCATAGAGCCGGGCGGCGATCAAGGCGCGCCGGGCAGAAATTATCGCCGCCCCGGCGCCGTTTTCGATGCGAAGCCGTGGGCCGGAGCAGTCGATGGATATCGAGAGCGGATAGCCGCGGAATGTCAGCGACGCGCAGGTCCATATACGACCGACTTGCGCCTCGCGTTCGAGCTGCGTGTGAAATTCGTTTTCGGCCATGCGCCGCGCGACATACCAATAAGCGGACCAGCCGACGAACAAAAAGACGCACGCAAATACGCCCAGCCATAGCGCGCTCCGCCATGACGCGGACCTGGGCGAAGATTCCTGTTCGAAGGCCATTGCCTCAGCTCACGCAGATTCCTGTTGTCGCAGGTCTGGCCCGGAATTGCGGACCAGCACGCCGAGGGCGGGGTCGGTTCGCAATGCTTCTTCCACTAACGCTCGCGTACCGCCCTCGACGGCGTCCTGCAGTCGCTGCGAAAATTCTTCTCGCGACAAACCGGGTTCAATGATCGGGAGGAATTCGATGATGGCGACGCCGGGATTGCGGAGAAAGCTTCTGCGCGGCCAGAACAGGCCGGTATTGAGCGCGACAGGCATGACGGGAGCGTTCAACGTCACGTAAAGATGCGTCACGCCGTACTTGTATCTTGGCGGCGCGCCGACCGGCCTGCGCGTGCCCTCGGGGAAGATCAGGATTCGGCGGTTCAGCCTGAGAAATTCGGCGACGCCGTTCGTGACCTGCGTCAGCGCAGTCGCGCCAGACGAACGATTGATGGAGATCTGGTCAACCGCCCAGAGATACCAGCCGAACAAAGGTATCCAAGTCAGCTCGCGCTTGTGCACATAGGAGAAATTATCGACCGCAAGCGTCAGGGCGAATGTTTCGAGCATCGATTGATGTTTCGGCGCGACGACAAGTCCGCCGGCGGCGATTCGATCGATCCCCCGAAACTCGAGCGTCGTTCCGCAAATGACCTTGAGTAACCACAACGAAGTTTTCGCCCAGGCGCGAGCCATGAACGTCGCCGGACCCCTACCCATCAGGACGGATGGCAGTCCGAAAACCATCAGGCCAATGAGATTCAAGTAAAACAGGATATTGAAGACCGTCGACCGTACGACGACCGACATCCTCCGTGCGGGTTCCGGAACGGGCTGATCGCGTATGTCTGGATCGGACATGCTGGTCCGTTGCTCCATGTTGATCGGGTCCGTTCAGGCCAGCCGCCTGAGCCGACGGAAAACGATCACACGCGAAGTCTGTCCGGACAAGGCGGCGCTGAGTACGGCGATCGATGCAATCGCGGTATAGCCAAGCCACCCGATCGAGAAAGACCCAAACAGGGCCTCGAGCTGCTCGCCGCTGGGCGTGGCGGCCAGTCTTCTGCTGAGAAGGCCCGCGCCCAGGAACATCAACGAAGCCATTCCAGCGCCGATCAGGCCGCCACGCAGGCCGAGCCAGAGGAACCGACGTTGGAACTGCTTCGAGATGAATTGATCGCTTGCCCCGACAAAATGCAGCACTTCTATGATTTCCCGGTTGCCGGCCATTGCGCCATGTGTGGCGAACGAAATTGCAAGCCCCATGGCCGTGATAATCAGGGCCAGTAGGAAAATTGCGATCGCCACGAGCGCGTTAGCCATATCCGCCAGACGTTCGGACCACACGCGATGATCATCGAGACTGGCGTTCGGCGAAATTTCGGCGATGCGCCGACGCAGTTGATCGAAATCGACGCGGGCGCCGGCGGCCAGTTTCAGCACGATCATGCGCGGCACTGGAACCTCGTCGAGGTTCACGCCCTGGCCGAGCCAGGGCTCGAGCAGCAATTCCGACTCGCGCTTCGTCATCGCCCGCACATCAGCCACACCGGACGTGGCCTGAGCCGCCTGAACGATCTTCACTATATCAGTTTCGATGTCGCGGTTCGTCGCAGGCTTGAGCTGGATCGTTGCTTCCCGCGAAACCGTGGAACGCCATTCCTGGCTGGCTTGGCCTATGAGCACCGCGCCTCCGGCTGCGAGCGAAGCCAGGAAAGTCATAATCGCGACCACGATGATCAGAGTGCGGCCAGCGATGCTCGACGCAGGCACGAGAGGCGCCTCCGGGGCGCGTTCAATACCGAGTTGCGGCTTTGTCAGAGATGTTGTGGCCGGGTCGGCAGACATTGCGCAGGCCTCAGTCGTAGATGTGAAGTCGGCTATCGCCAAGCACAAGTCGTCGTGCGCCGTCGAACTGGTCCATTAATCCCAGATCATGGGTCGCGACGACGACCGACGTGCCGGATCTCTGGAGTTCGACGAACAGGCGAATGATCCGGCGCGCCATCGTCGGATCGACATTGCCCGTCGGTTCGTCGGCAAGCAACAATTCAGGGCGAACGATCAAGGCGCGGGCGATAGCGGCGCGTTGTTTCTCGCCGCCAGACAGCACTTCAGGATAAACCTGCATGCGGTCGCCGAGACCTACCCAGCGGAGCAGTTCGATCACCTCGTCGCGATATTCGGCCTCGGCCTTGTTCTGGACGCGCAGCGGCAGGGCGACATTCTCGTATGTCGTCAAATGATCGAGCAGGCGGAAATCCTGGAATACGACGCCAATGCGTCGGCGGATCGCCGTTATGGCGTCCTTGTCGAGCGTCGACGCATCCTGTCCGAAAATGGAAATCAGGCCGCGCGTGGGACGCAGTGAGAGAAGCAGCAGACGCATGAGCGTCGTCTTGCCGGCGCCGGAGGGGCCGGTGAGAAATTGAAAAGACCCCGGAGTGATCGAGAAACTCAGATCCTGGAGAACCTCCGGTCCCATTCCGTAGCGCAGGCCGACGTTTTCGAAGCGTACCAAGGCCAAGCTCCGGCAGAACCGCACATATCCAATGCGGCGACGAATCGCCGATCTTTACCTCCAATTAACTATAAGCCTGCGATCAATGGAACCGGAAGCCGGCCTTCGCCGGCGCGCGATCTTTGGTCGAACTTCGCGCAATTTCTTTCGGTTCGGACGGCATGACCCTAGCGTTCGATGTTGAGCCCGATGCGCGGCATGATCCGTCGCTCCGCCGCTTGTGGATCGTTCTCGGACTGATCGGCGCCGGAGCGATGATTGCAGTCGCCGCGCGCGCGACGATTGTTCGCTTCGCGCCTCGTACCGCTGCGGCGTTCGAGGCGGCTGGCTTGCCGGTAACACTTTCGGGCCTGGCGCTGGATCGCGTCAGCGCCAGGATCGTCGCTGATGGCGAGCGGCGAATTCTCGTCGTGGCGGGCGATGTGGTGAATGCAAGCGACAGGGACGAGGCAGCCAAGCCGCTATCGGTTACGGTTCGAGGGGATCAGGGCGAAGTCCTCTACAGCTGGATCACGCGCGCGCCTCAACAGAAGGTCGCTGCTGGCGAGCGCGCCGCATTCGTGGCTCGCCTGGCGTCTCCGCCGGCAAACGCGGTCGATACATTGGTGGAATTCGATCGGGCCGCCACGATCGACGGCCGCACGAGGGAATCCGGAGCGCGAACCTGGCTTCAGGGCTCCAGAACCGAGTCCCAGTAAAGATAGTCCATCCAGCTGTCGTGAAGATAATTGGGTGGAAACTGACGCCCGGCGCGCCTGAGATCGTCGATGCCGGGTTGATAGGGCATCACCGTCGGCCACATATGCGCCTCAGCCGGAAGACGGTCGCTTTTTCGCAAGTTGCAGCTGGAACAAGCCGCGACCACGTTTTCCCATGTCGTCAGGCCGCCTTTCGAACGTGGCGTGACGTGGTCGAATGTCAAATCTTCATGCTGACCACAATATTGGCATGTAAACCGATCACGGAGGAAAACATTGAACCGCGTAAAAGCGGGGTGCCGGGCTGGCTTGATGTAAGTCTTAAGTGAAACGACCGACGGCAGGCGCATTTCGAAGCTCGGACTTCGGACCGTCTTGTCATAGTGCGAAACGATATTCACCCGATCGAGAAAGACCGCCTTAATCGCATCCTGCCATGACCAGAGCGAAAGAGGGTAATAGCTCAGCGGCCGGTAGTCCGCGTTGAGCACGAGCGCCGGACAAGCCTCCGGTCGGACAGTCGGTTGGAAGTGAACCGTCAACCGGAGCACCCCGTCTCATCATGTTCGGCTCAAGCCGAATCTCGCCGCAGACACAGTCTACAAGCGTCAAGACGGAATTGTGAAGATGCGTCGGCGTCAGCGCGTGGGGACGGGCGTTCCGCTTCGATAATCGTAGAAGCCGCGCTGCGTCTTCCGGCCGAGCCAGCCCGCCTCGACATATTTCACGAGAAGCGGGCAGGGGCGATACTTGGAATCGGCCAAGCCTTCGTGGAGCACCTGCATGACGGAGAGGCAGGTGTCGAGGCCGATGAAATCCGCCAATTGCAGCGGTCCCATGGGGTGGTTCGCACCGAGCCGCATCGCCGTGTCGATGGCGTCAACCGATCCCACGCCCTCATAGAGCGTATAGATCGCCTCGTTGATCATCGGCAGAAGAACGCGGTTGACTATAAAGGCTGGAAAATCCTCGGAGACCGTGATGGTCTTGCCGAGCCTCGAGATGAATTCCCGAGCCTTCTCGAACGTGTCATCGTCGGTCACGATGCCGCGAATCAGCTCGACGAGCTGCATGCGCGGCACGGGGTTCATGAAATGAATTCCGATAAATAGCTCCGGGCGGTCGGTCGATGCCGCCAGCCGTGTAATCGAAATCGAGGAGGTGTTGGTCGCGATCAGCGCGTCCTTGCGCAGCACCGGGCACAATTGCGCGAAAATTTTGCGCTTCAGATCCTCATTTTCCGAAGCGGCCTCGATCACGATGTCGCAATTCGCAAAGGCGTCGTAAGTCGTCGACGTCTTGATGCGGCTAACCGTCGCAGCGCGGGCCGCAGCGTCGATCACCCCACGCTCCTGCTGTCGCTGGAGCGTCGAGTCGATGTCAGCCACCGCCGCGGACAGCCGCTGGTCGGATATGTCGTTCAGTTCGACGCCATAGCCAGCGATCGCGCAGACCTGCGCGATGCCCTTGCCCATCTGGCCTGCGCCGATGATTCCGACTCTGGCGATTTCGCTGCCCATTTGTCCGTCCAGTTCAGCCACGCGCGGCGATCATAAGCGAAGCCGCTCGATCGTCCAGTCGCCGGCGTTATCGGCCCACCTTCTGGAGTTCCTGTTCGAGCTCCGGGATTGCCTGGAAGAGGTCTGCGACGAGGCCGTAGTCGGCGACCTGGAAGATCGGGGCTTCCTCGTCCTTGTTGATGGCGACGATGACCTTGGAATCCTTCATGCCGGCCAGGTGCTGGATGGCGCCGGAGATGCCGACCGCGACATAGAGGTCGGGGGCGACCACCTTGCCGGTCTGGCCGACCTGCCAGTCGTTGGGCGCGTAGCCCGCATCGACGGCGGCGCGCGAGGCGCCGACCGCGGCGCCGAGCCGATCGGCGACCGGCTCGATGTATTTCTTGAAATTCTCCGCGCTCTGCATCGCGCGCCCGCCCGAGACGATGATCTTGGCCGACGCCAGCTCCGGACGGTCGGACTTGGCCAGCGCCTCCGACACGAAGCTCGACACGCCCGGATCGGCCGCAGCCGAAATCTTCTCGACTGCAGCCGCACCGCCCTCGCCGGTGGCCTTGAACGAGGCCGTGCGAACCGTGATCACCTTCTTGGCGTCTTTCGACTGCACCGTCTGGATGGCGTTGCCGGCGTAGATCGGCCGCTCGTAGGTGTCGGGCGCAACCACCGCGGTAATCTCGGAGACCTGCATCACGTCGAGCAGGGCCGCCACGCGCGGCATGATGTTCTTGGCCGAAACCGTCGCCGGCGCGACGATCGCGTCATAGCCGGCGGCCAGGCCGACGATCAGCGCGGCGGTCGGCTCGGCCATCTGATGGCCGTAGGCGGCCTCGTCGGCCAGCAGAACCTTGTCCACGCCGGCGAGCTTGGCGGCCTCGGCCGCAGCCGCGTCGGCGCCCTGGCCGGCGACCAGAACATGCACGGGCGCGCCGAGCGCGACCGCAGCCGTCAGAGCCTTGGCGGTCGCGTCGTTGAGCTTGCCGCCATGGACTTCCGCAAGTAGCAGCGTCGCCATCAGATCACTCCCGCTTCGTTCTTCAGCTTGTCGACCAGTTCGGCCACCGACCCGACCTTCACGCCGGCCTTGCGCGCCGCCGGCTCCGTCGTCTTGAGCACCGTCAGCCGCGGCGAGGCGTCGACGCCGTAGTCGGCCGCCGTCTTCTCGTCGATCGGCTTCTTCTTCGCCTTCATGATGTTGGGCAGCGAGGCGTAGCGCGGCTCGTTGAGGCGCAGGTCGGTGGTGATCACCGCCGGCGTCTTCAGCGCCACCGTCTGCAGGCCGCCATCGACCTCGCGCGTGACGTTCACGCCGCCGTCGACAATCTCGACCTTCGAGGCAAACGTCCCCTGGCCCCAGCCGAGCAGCGCCGCCAGCATCTGGCCGGTCTGGTTGCAATCGTCGTCGATCGCCTGCTTGCCCAGAATGATCAGGCCGGGACCTTCCGCGTCCGCCACGCCCTTCAGGATCTTGGCCACCGCCAGAGGCTCGACCGGGCCGTCGACCTTGACCAGCACGCCGCGGTCCGCGCCCATCGCCAGACCCGTGCGCAGCGTCTCCGAACATTGCGCGGGACCAACCGACACGACGATCACCTCGGTCGCCTTGCCAGCCTCCTTCAGGCGAAGAGCTTCCTCCACCGCGATCTCGTCGAACGGGTTCATCGACATCTTCACATTCGCAAGATCGACACCCGTGCCGTCCGACTTCACCCGGATCTTCACGTTGTAATCAACAACCCGCTTTACCGGCACGAGAACCTTCATAACTCGCTCCCACAGGGCCCAAATTTCGAGAGGTTTGGTACTCGCCGACTCCAGTCGAGTCAACGCGGTTCGCATTCATGCTCCGGCGCATTCCGATCAGCGAAATCAGCGATTCTGCCCCGGAGTCCACAGAATGTCGGCCGCGCCGCGCTGATTGGCGATCCTGGAAGCCACAAAAAGGAGGTCAGACAAGCGGTTGATGTATCGCATGGCGGGCGCGTCGACCACCTCGCCGGGCGTCGAGGCCAGCGCGACCATAATTCTTTCGGCGCGCCGGGCAATCGTCCGAGCCATGTGCAATGCCGCGGCCGCGGGCGAGCCACCGGGCAATATGAAGGATTTCAACGGCTGCAGGTCAGCGTTCATCTCATCGATCTCGCGCTCCAGTCGATCGACCTGGCTTTCGACGATCCGCAATGCGCCTTCGGCGCGGGGGGCGTTCGCCGGCGTGGCGAGGTCCGCGCCGAGGTCGAAAAGATCGTTCTGAATTCTCGCGAGCATCCGAACGAGCCCGGGCTCGCTTTCGGCTACCTCGGCGCGTGCGACGCCGATCGCGGCATTCGTTTCGTCGATTGCGCCATAGGCTTCCACCCGCAGGTCAGCCTTCGATCGCCGTTCGCCGGAAACGAGGGCGGTCGTGCCGTCGTCGCCGGTGCGCGTGTAGATCTTGTTGAGACGGACCATAGGCTCGCGTCAGCTCCTCAACCAGAGGACGCCCATGATCACGAGGATCGCGACGAATTGCAGACCAACGCGCCAGCGCATCAGCAGTTGCGACGTGTTGGCGCTTCCGTCCCGCGTCATGTTCGCGAGGCCGAGAAAGAGCACAACAACGACTGCGCCGAGCGCTACGGAGATCAAGATATTGGCGCCCATCGGCGGTACCCGGTTCGTTTCGTCGCGATGTAGTTAGCGGCGTAGCGACCGCATAACAAGGGCGACGATTTCAGCGCCGAATCAGCCGTTCGAGGTAGTCGAGCTCATCCTGCGGGCGCGCGGTTTCGCCGAGTCGGCGGCGCAGCTCCTCGAGAACGCGCTGCGCCCTGAGCGCCGGTGTCGCGCCGAGCGGGTCGTAGCGGGCATTGGGATCGAAACGACGTCTGCGGTCCCTCGGCCTACCGAGCGGGTCGGCTTCGTCGCGTTCCTGGCCCCCGGCTTCGCCCATGGCCGGCCCTTCATCGTCGCCCGCCTGTTCCGACGAATTGCCGCGATTGCGCATGTCCTGAGCGAGCTGATCCGCGCCGTTTCGCAATGCTTCCAGCGCGCGCCCCTGCGCATCGACAGCCTTGTCGCGGTCGCCGCCATCGCCGAGTTCGCCCTCGGCCTGCTTCATGGCCTCGCCGGCGCCGCCAAGCTTGTTGTTGCCGTTCTTGCCCAGTCGCCGCTGGATGTCGCCGAGGCGTTTCTCCAGATCGGCCTGCCGATCCTTCAGACTGCGGTTGCGATCGGAGCGGGGGCGCTGCGGCCGGCTGTCGTTTTGATCCTGCTGGCCGTCGCGATAGGTGTCATCGCGCAATTCCTGCTGATCGCGCATCAACCGGTCGAGATCAGACAGGGCGCGGCGCATTTCGCGCTGTTCCTGGCTCGGCGGCGGGCGCCGTCGAGCCGTGCGAAGGTTTTCGAGGATGTCCTGCAACCGGTCGAGCATCTCCTGTGCGTTCGCCATATCGCCCGAGCGCGCCATGGATTCCATCTGCTCCAGCATCTTCTGGAGCTGATCGCGCGATATTGAGCGGGAGCGTCGACTTGGGTCCGCCTCGGCCTGTTGTTGGCGATCGGGCTGGCGACGCGCCATCTCGGCGAGGAAGCGGTCCATCGCCTGTCGCAGGGCCTGCGTCAGCCTTGCGATCTCTTCGGGCGAAGCGTTCTTCTGCAGGGCGTCGCGCAGATTCTTTTCGGCCGCGCGGAGATCGCGTTCGGCGTCGCTCGTTCCGCCATCCTCGATCTGAAGGGCCATGGCCCAGAGAAGGTCAGCCGTCTCCAGCAAATCGGAGCTGGAGCGGGCATGCGTCAGACCGGACCGCGCGACGCGCAATCCAAGATAGACGCCAGCCGCCTCCCCGAATTTTTCGGGCTCGAGCATCAGCGCGTCGAGGGCTGCGCCCACGCGTGCCCGGTCGCCGGGCGCGAGCACGAGATTTCTGCGTTGCTCGACAAGCGCGCGGGCGAGCGGCTTGGTGAACGGTCGTTGCGGCAGGTAAATCGATATCGGCGTGGTCGCGCCTTCGTTGCCGCCCTCGTCGCGAGCGACGAGCCGGAATGAAACGCGGGCGCCCGCCCAGGGGCTTTCGGAGAAATCGAGCGTCGAACGCGCCTCGCCGACGCCGCTTGGGCCTGCCGGCAGGGCCAAGGGCAGGCGCGGCGGTTCGACGAGCGGTTTGTCGCGCACGACGTGGCCCTGAATTTCAGGATCGGATATGCGCGCCTCGAGCCCCGCAATGCCGTAATCGTCGTCGGCGCGATAGAAAACGCCGAGCGAACCGCGCAGGTTGGCGCGCGGCTGTTCGAGCAATTCGACGGTCGGCGGGCGATCGGGAATGGCGGCGATATCGAAGGTCTCGCCGCCGAGCTTCAAGCGTCCGTCGCCCTTGAGCACGAAACGGGTTTCGCGCTCGTCGCGCCGCGTCGGCCGGCTCTTGTCGTCAATTTGAGCAAGTCCGCCCTCGACCGCCGCCTCGAGCGATCCTTGTCCGGCGCTTCGCACGACTATGGTTGAGCCGATGGGCGCGGACAACTGACCGCGCGCTTCGCGCGGGCCCGTGCCGGTCAACATTACCGGGGGCTTGCCCGTGTAGGGCGGCGGATCGATCCAAGCGTCGGTCCGCGCCTGCGCGCCCACGTCCGTTTTGCCGTTCCACGCAAAAGCCGTTGCAAGTCGGGCCGCTCTGTCGGGACCGGCATAAACCGCGGCCGCAGCGGCGAGGAGGAGCGCGCCTGCGCGCATCGCCCAAACGTCACGCTCGACGGCCCGCGGCGCCGGGCGCGCCAATCGAACCCTACGGATTTTTTCGACAAGGCGCGCTTGATGCACCCGCCAGAGCGCCATCGCCGTCGGATCGCCGGAATTTGCCGGGGTATCGTTCAGCGTGCTGGCGGCGGCGTAGCGGTCGCCGGCGTCACGGTCTATGCGTTTCAAGGCGTCGCGGCGCGTCAGAGCCGCATGGCGCGCCTCGCGCGCGACAGCCGCGGAGGCGATGATCGCGAAGGCGAGAATGCCGAAGGGGCGAGCGGCGGGCGGAACGAATTCCCATGCGCCGAACCAGGAGGCTGCAAGGAAGAGTGCGATCACACCGGCCGTGGTGGAAAAAGCGCGCCACAGAAATTCCCAGGCCAGAACCGCCCGAGCCCTGGCGACCAGTCTGTTCAGCGCTTTGTCGATCGAAGCCACTCTGGAACTGTTCCGAGACGACGACGAAGGCTGATCTGCCGCGCCGGCGCTTAGAGGCTACACCAAGGACAGCGCTCGCGCGACGCCTCAAGAGCCAGAGAGTTTACGCCAACCATGCTGGAATTGTGTCGAGCCCGATCAGGTCCTCGAAGGACGGCCTGTGCCGCACAATCGCCGCCCGCGAGCCGTTCACGAGGATTTCGGGAACGAGCAGCCGAGAATTGTACGAACAGGACTGAACCGCCCCATACGCGCCGGCCGACATGACGGCGAGTAGGTTCCCCGGCTCGGTCCTCGGCATGTCCCTGTCGAGAGCGAGATAATCGCCGGTCTCACAGACGGGCCCGACAATATCAACACGCTCAAGTGTCGTGGCGGGATCGAGTGATACCGGCAAAATCTCGTGATGCGCATCATAGAGCGTTGGACGGATCAAATCGTTCATTGCCGCGTCGACAATCACGAAAGTCCTGTTTTCGCCGCGCTTCACGTAGATGACGCGGGTGACGAGAATGCCCGCATTGCCGACGATGAGGCGACCCGGTTCGAAGACGAAACGACAGCCCAAATGACCGGCAGTTCGGCGGACGACGTCGGCGTAGCGGTCGGGGTGGTAGGAATCAGGGTCTTCGCCGGAGCGATAGGGGATGCCGAGGCCGCCGCCGAAATCGACGTGATCGATCGTATGGCCGTCCGCGCGCAAATCGGCGACGAGTTCCGCGAGCAGAAGGAACGCATTCTCGAATGGCGCGAGATCGGTGACCTGCGAGCCGATGTGCATATCGACGCCGGAGACGTGAATGCCGGGCAGCGCGGCGGCGTGCGCGTAGATCTCGCGGGCGCGTGCGATCGGGACGCCGAACTTGTTTTCCGCCTTGCCGGTCGAGATCTTGGCGTGGGTCTTCGCATCGACGTCCGGATTCACGCGCAGCGCGATATTCGCAGTCGCGCCAAGGTCCCGCGCGACCTCGGACAGCGCCTGGAGCTCCGGTTCGGATTCGACGTTGAAGCAAGCAATCCGGGCGTTCAGCGCCAGCGCCATCTCGTCGCGGGTCTTTCCAACGCCGGAAAAGGTAATGCGGTCAGCCGGCACCCCTGCAGCCAGAGCGCGGCGCAGCTCGCCTTCCGAGACAATGTCCATACCCGCCCCGCAGCGGGCAAGCGTGCGAATGACGGCCTGATTGGAATTGGCCTTCATCGCGTAGCAGACCAGAACGTCGAGACCTGCGAAGGCGTCGCGGAATACGCGATAGTGGCGTTCGATGGTCGCCGTCGAATAGCAATAGAAGGGCGTGCCGATCTGCTCGGCCAGCGCGGTTATGTCGACGTCCTCGGCGAAGAGGGTCCCATCGCGATAGTCGAAGTGGCGCATTCGCGTCAGAGCAGCGGATCGAGAACGAAGGTGGACGAGCGCTTCGGCGGGCTCGCTGTCGTGCTTTCCGGCTCTTCCGCTTTGGGCCCTGTATTCCGGAATAGGCCGCCCGGGGCGCCCGGCGCCTGCGTCTTCGGTTCGACCTGCTGGCTCGCGCGCGCTTGCGGAGGCGAACCGGGCGGGGGTTCGAGCGGGCCTCGCCGACCGCACCCGGTCAGGACAAGCGCCGCGACGATGCCGACGAGAATTCTGGTGCGGGAAGACAAGGGACGATCCTGCTGAGGTTGGCTTGGCCTAGCACAAGTCGCGGTGTCCAGCCAACAAGATGGGCCGTATCAGCCGCGCGCCTCGCCGCGGAGACGCGCCAGCCAGCCTTCGGCCTGAGCCTTGACGTTCTGCGGCGCGGTCCCGCCGTAGCTCGTGCGGCTTGCGACCGATTGCTCAACGGCTAGAACTTCGAGCGCGTCCTGTTCGAACGCCGGTTCGATCGTGCGCAGGTCATCGAGCGTCAATTGCTCGAGCCCGACGCTACGCGCAGACGCGAGCGCGACCACGCGGCCGGTCACGTGATGGGCCTGCCGGAATGGCATGCCCAGCCGGCGCACAAGCCAGTCCGCAATGTCGGTCGCCGTGGAATAGCCGGAGCTGGCGGCAGCGCGCATCGCGTCGACGTCAGGCGTCATATCGCGCACCATGCCGGTCACAGCCGCGAGGCACAGCGACAGGGAGTGCACGGCGTCGAAGACGCCCTCCTTGTCCTCCTGCATGTCCTTGGAATAGGCCAGCGGCAGGCCCTTCATCACGATGAGCAGGCCGTTCAGCGCGCCGATCATGCGACCGGTTTTGCCACGCACGAGTTCGGCGGCGTCCGGATTGCGCTTTTGCGGCATGATCGATGAGCCGGTCGAGAATTTGTCGCTGAGCCGCAGAAAGCCGAAGAATGGACCGGTCCAGAGGACGATTTCCTCGGCGAACCGGGACAGGTGGGTCGCACAGATCGCGATGGTGGACAGCGTCTCGAGCGCGAAATCGCGATCCGAGACACTATCCAGCGAATTGGCGGTCGGGCGATCGAAACCGAGTGCGCGCGCCGTCATGTCACGGTCAATCGGGAAGGATGTTCCCGCGAGGGCTGCCGCGCCGAGCGGGCATTCATTCATGCGCGCGCGTGCGTCGCGGAAACGACCGCGATCACGGCCGAGCATTTCGACATAGGCGAGCAGATGATGGCCGAATGTGACGGGTTGCGCGGGCTGGAGGTGCGTGAAACCCGGCATGACCGACCCCGCATGCGCTTCGGCGGTTTCCGCGAGCGCCAGCTGAACGGCGTGAAGCTGCCTGTCGAGCTGGTCGATGGCGTCGCGAACCCAGAGTCGGAAGTCGACGGCGACCTGATCGTTGCGCGAACGGGCGGTATGCAGCCTGCCCGCCGCCGGACCGACGATCTCGGCCAGCCTGGATTCGACATTCATGTGAATGTCTTCCAGAGCGCGTGAAAAATTGAAGCGTCCGCCTTCGATCTCGCCGAGAACCTGATCGAGGCCCGCAGAAATGGCGTCGGCGTCGGCGGGCGTCACCACGCCCCCGGCGGCCAGCATCGCCACATGCGCCTTGGAAGCTGCTATATCCTGTTGAAACAGGGCCTGGTCGAATCCGATCGACGCGTTGATTTCCTCCATGATCGCGTCCGGCGCGGATTCGAACCGTCCGCCCCACATCTTGTTGCTCATGAGCTTACCCCGGAACCGCGTACCATGACCGAACGGACGACCCGCCAGACGCCGCGAAGAATGCGGCCGTTACTCGTGGGAGGCGCGCTCGTGGCGGTCGCAGCGGGCGTCCTATACGGGATTATCGAGCCGGCCGGCAAGAAAGCTTCGGGCGAGTGCGCCGTGTCCGATGCGGTGATCGGACGGGTCGCGGCTCTTGAGAAAGGCGCGGTCGCCGCGGCGACGTCCCCGAAAACCGCCCAACCGATGATAGGGCTCGACTTTCTGGGTCCCGACGGAAAGCCCATGTCGCTCGAGGCCTTTCGTGGCCGGCTGACGCTCGTCAACATCTGGGCCACCTGGTGCGTGCCGTGCCGCGAGGAAATGCCGACGCTCGACCGGTTGCAGGCCAAGCTCGGGTCCAAGGATTTCGAGGTCGTCGCCATCAATGTCGATACGGCGCGGCTGGAACGGGCCAGGGATTTCTTTCGGGATATCTCGGTCAAGAACCTCACATTCTACTCGGACCCAAAGGCGGATGTCTTCTATCGTTTACGGACGGCCGGGAAGGTCGTTGGTCTGCCGACGACCTTTCTCGTCGGGCGCGACGGTTGCGAGATCGCCGCCATGGCGGGGCCTGCGGACTGGTCGTCCGATGACGCCGTCGCGATGATCCGCGCGGCGCACTGACGCGGCGATTGCAGCGCCGCATCGGCTACACGTTCAGGTTACCGGCCAAAGGAGATTGCCGCTCCACCGCGATTGTGAAACTAGTAACGACGTCGTTGAGGTTTCGTTAACCCTCTGACGAGCGTGGAGTTCGCAATGCGTAGGTTCGTGTCGGCGTTGGCATTGGCGTTCGTTTCCCTGAGCTTTTCTCCCGCTCAGGCCGCCGGATTGCTGCAGGATCTTTTCTCGCCGCCGCCGCGGCCCGCGCCCATGGTTCACGCCTATGCCCCGGCGCAACCGCAGATCCGCTTCCTGTTTGACGAGGGCTTACGGGTGTCGCGTCGCCCGGCCGCGCATCGCAAATCGACGGCAAGAAAGCATACCGCCAAGAAATGGTCGGTCGAACGCCGCAAAGGGTCACGTCTCGCGCATGCGCCGTCTTCCCGGTTTCGGGTCGATCACGGACGTCGCGTTCATCGCGCCCATGTCGCCAGATTGGGGTCGCGGGCGCGGCTCGCCGCGAAATTTCATGCGCCAGTGGCCGTTGCGCCGGCCCAATTTGCCCCCGTCGTCGTCAAAGCCGTGACAACCGCGCGAATCGACAACGACCCGACCCTGCGGATCGGCGACGCCTACATGACAACGGAAGGCCTGCGGATCTATCGCGGGCCCCAAACGAAAGCCGTTCAGCGCAAGGCTTTCGTGGATTTCAGAAGTTCACACCTGGGCAAAGGCGTAAAGTCGCAACTCGCCGCGCTGGAGAGCGCGCCTGCGCATCGCATCCGGCGCATCGGCGCGCCGGCGCTGAAGTCGACCCCGGCCCGCGCCAGCGCACGCCGGTCCATCGATCGTCACGGACGGGCGATCCGGATCGTCGGCCCGTAGCGCAAGCGTGCAAGCGCCGCGCGATCAGCTGCGCGCGGGCGCCTTGTGCGGCACGCCGGCCTGGGCGAGGTGGTCGGTCAGCTCGCCGGACTGGAACATCTCGCGGATAATGTCGCAGCCGCCGACGAATTCGCCCTTTACATAGAGCTGGGGAATGGTCGGCCAATTGGTGAAAGACTTGATGCCTTCGCGCAGCTCGCCATCGGCAAGGACGTTAACGCCCGTGTAGGGCACGCCGAGATAATCGAGAATCTGCACGACCTGGCCAGAGAAGCCGCATTGCGGCATCTGCGGGGTGCCCTTCATGAAGAGCACGACATCGTTGGTGTCGACCACGTTCTTGATCTGGTCGTGGATATTGGCCATTGCCTTTTCCTTTCCTGGCGGAGTTCAAGGTTCCGCAGTGGGGCGACTATAGAACGATTGCCTTCTGAGGCCCAGACGTAGTCCGGTGGAATTCAATCCGGCACGCTGGTCGTCAGGGCGAGCGCATGCAACACGCCGCCCATCTGTCCCTTCAGCGCGCCATAGACCATCTGATGCTGCTGGACCCGCGACTTGCCGCGAAAGGCTTCAGCCACGACCGTCGCGGCATAATGGTCGCCGTCGCCGGCAAGGTCCTGAATCTGGACGCGCGCATCGGGAAATGCGGCCTTGATCAGCCGTTCGATTTCGGATGCTTCCATCGGCATGACGACGACCTCGATCTAGTTGAACGCTTCTGGATGTTCGCCCGCCATATAGGCTGGCAGCGGGGTCTCGTAAGCCTCGCGCAACGTTGCGACCAATATGGGTTGTTCGCCCGGCAGTCGCAACGCGTCCCGGCCTGTTGCGCCGATGCGCGACGCAGGCACACCGGCGGCGGCGGCCTGAGCGAGAATTGCGGCGGTCTCTGAGGCGCCGCAGGTCAGCACGTAGCGCGCCTGATCCTCGCCGAACAAGGCCGCGTGATTGGGACCCGGGGGCAGAGGGTCGACCGTTGCGCCGATCGCGCCAGCGACCGCCATTTCGGCAAGTCCGACCGCAAGCCCGCCCTCGGACAGATCGTGGACCGCGGTCGCCCGGCCCGTGACGATCAGCGAACGCACGAATTCGCCGTTGCGACGCTCGGCGGTCAGGTCGACGGGTGGCGGAGCCCCGTCCTCGCGACCGCAGACGACGGATAGCCAGGACGACTGGCCCAGCCAGCCGGCCGTCGCGCCGATCAGGAGAATATCCTCGCCGGCGCCTTTGAAGGCGATGGTCGCAGCTTTCGACACATCGTCGACGACGCCGACGCCGCCGATCGCCGGGGTCGGCAGTATGCCGGCGCCCTGCGTCTCGTTGTAGAGCGAGACATTGCCGGAAACGATTGGAAAATCGAGGGCCCGGCAGGCTTCGCCGATGCCTTCGAGGCAACCGACGAACTGGCCCATGTATTCGGGCCGCTCAGGATTGCCGAAATTGAGATTGTCGGTCACCGCCAGCGGCCGCCCGCCGACCGCGACGATGTTGCGCCAGGCTTCGGCGACGGCCTGCTTCCCACCCTCGACCGGGTCCGCGAAGCAGTAGCGTGCGTTGACATCAGTGGTCAGCGCCAGACCCTTCGGACCGTCGTCGATCCGCACGACGGCCGCGTCGCCACCAGGGGCGACGATCGTATTGCCGAGTATCAGATGGTCGTACTGTTCCCAGACCCAGCGCTTGGAGCAGATATCCGGCGAGCCGAGAAGCTTCAGAAGCGCCGCCGAGTTGGAGACCGGCGGCGACACGGCGGCAGGATCGATCGGCGCGCGTTCGGGCGTGGGGACATGCGGGCGGTCGTAGAGCGGCGCCTCGTCGCCCAGCTCCTTGATCGGCAGGTCCGCCTTCACTTCGCCGCCGTGCTTGATGACGAAACGCAGCGTGTCGGTCGTCTTGCCGATGACCGCGAAGTCGAGGCCCCATTTGCGGAAAATGGCTTCCGCTTCCTTTTCCTTGGCGGGCGTCAGCACCATGAGCATGCGCTCCTGGCTTTCCGACAGCATCATCTCGTAGGCCGTCATGCCGGTTTCGCGGCATGGCACCTTGTCGAGATCGAGCTCGATGCCGAGGTTGCCCTTGGCGCCCATTTCCACCGCCGACGAGGTCAGGCCGGCCGCGCCCATGTCCTGAATGGCGATGACGGCGCCGCTCTTCATCAACTCGAGGCAGGCCTCGAGCAGCAGCTTTTCGGAGAAGGGGTCGCCGACCTGGACGGTCGGGCGCTTTTCCTCGGCGTCGGCCTCGAAAGAGGCGGAGGCCATAGTCGCCCCGTGAATGCCGTCGCGGCCGGTCTTGGAGCCGAGATAGACGATCGGGTTCCCGACGCCCGTGGCCTTGGCGTAGAAAATCTCGTCCGCCTTTGCGAGGCCGACGGCCATCGCATTGACGAGAATGTTGCCGTCATAGGCCTTGTGGAAACCGGTCGAACCGCCGACCGTCGGCACGCCGAAGGAATTGCCGTAGCCGCCAATCCCGGCGACCACGCCGCCGACCAGATGTCTGGTCTTGGGGTGCGCGGGCGAACCGAAGCGCAGCAGGTTCAGGCAGGCGATCGGGCGCGCGCCCATCGTAAAGACGTCGCGCAGAATGCCGCCGACGCCAGTCGCAGCACCTTGATATGGCTCGATGAAAGACGGGTGGTTGTGGCTTTCCATCTTGAAGATGCAGGCTTGACCGTCGCCGATGTCGATCACGCCGGCGTTCTCGCCGGGGCCCTGGATGACCCAGGGAGCCTTCGTCGGCAGCTTGCGCAGGTGGATGCGGGACGACTTGTAGGAGCAGTGCTCATTCCACATAGCGGAGAAAATGCCGAGTTCGGTAAAGGTCGGCGGCCGCCCGATCAGCTTGAGGATGCGCTCGTATTCGTCCGGCTTCAGCCCGTGCGCGGCGACCAGTTCCGGCGTGACGATCGGTTCTTTAGTCAAGGGAATTGCGACCCGGCGATAGAGTGCGAGCAGTCAGGACCGCTTAGCCTCGCGCGCACCTGAAGGCAACAGGTCGCAACTCTGTTGCAATTCAGCCACGGCGTCGACGGGAATGCAACGACCAAGCCAGCTGTTGACATAGGTCAATTATTTGGGCGGGCCGAATATGGAATTTCCGTTTCGGGAATTCAGGCGCATTCGCGCAAATGACAGGGGTAACGAATGACTTTTAAGGCTTTTCTCCGCGGCACGGCGTCGGTTGCCGGCCTGCTGGTTCTCGGCTCGGCCGCGATGGCCGCCGACCTGCCGTCGCGCAAGGTCGAGGCCGCTCCGCCGGTCATGATCGACACGTTCCATCCCTTCCAGATCCGCCTGCGCGCGACCGCGGTGATCCCGGATGGCAAGACGACTTTCTATGACAAGGTTGGCGCGATCCTTCCCGCGCTCGGCTCGAGCGCCGGCCCTGGCGGCGAAATTTTCGCCGCTGGCGCCAAGGTCTCGACCGCGATCATTCCCGAGCTCGACGTCAGCTACTATTTCACCAAGAACATCGCCATCGAAGCGATCTGCTGCCTGTCGAAGCACAACGTCACGGGCACTGGCGTGCTGAACGGCCTGCCGGTCGGCTCGACCTGGGTGTTCCCGCCGACCGTCCTGCTGCAGTACCACTTCACGAACTTCGGCGCCTTCCAGCCTTACATCGGCGTCGGCGTGAACTTCACCGCCTTCTTCGGCACGAAGAGCGGCGGCGGCTGGGCGCCCTTCTTCACGCCCGCGCTCGGCCTGACCGGCATGAACTCTGTTTCCAACCTCAGCATCGGCAGCTCGTGGGGCGTCGCCGGCCAGGTCGGCTTCGACTACATGCTGAACTCGAACTGGGGCCTGAACCTCGACGTCAAGCGCATCATGATGCAGCCGACGGCTCATGCGCTCGTGTGGAACACGGTCGCCGCGCCGCTGGTTGGCCCGATCCCGGTCCGCGCCAAGGTCAACATCGACCCGTGGGTCGTTTCGGCCGGCATCACCTACCGCTTCGGCGGCGGCGCCAGCGCGGTGGTCGCCAAGTACTGATCCCGTCTCCAGACGGAAAGCAAAAGGCCCGGCGAAAGCCGGGCCTTTTCATTTGGCAAATCACAAATGATCGATGGCGCTGCTCGAGCAGCGCGCCTGCCCCGAATCAGCCGGCTGCGGCCGCCAGGCTCGCGAACATGCCGCGTCCGTCAACGCCGCCGACCATCGGGTCGATCAGATTCTCGGGATGCGGCATCAGACCGAGCACATTGAAGCGTTCGGAATAGATGCCGGCGATGTCGTTGCGCGAACCGTTGGGATTTGCGGCGCCGCCGAGGAGGCCGTTCTCGTCGCAATAGCGGAATGCGACGCGACCGTCCTTCTCGATCGTCTCGATGGTCGCGTCGTCGGCCTCGTAATTGCCCTCGCCGTGCGCGATGCAGACCTTGATGACTTCGCCCGACTTGTAAGCGCTCGTGAACGGCGCAGCCGCGCGTTCGACCCGCAGATGCTGCATCTTGCAGACGAAATGCAGGTTGGCGTTGCGCATCAGCACGCCCGGCAGAAGGCCGCTCTCGCACAGGATCTGAAAGCCGTTGCAGATGCCGAGCACATAGCCGCCGGCTGCCGCGTGTCTGCGCACGGCGTCCATGATCGGGGCGCGGCCGGCGATCGCGCCGCAGCGCAGATAGTCGCCATAGCTGAAGCCGCCAGGCAGGACGACCAGATCGGTTCCCGCCGGCAGATCATGATCCGCGTGCCAGACGATGTCGGGCTGGCGGCCCGTCGTCTGCTTGAGCGCGCGCGCGGCGTCGCCTTCGCGATTGGAGCCGGGAAAGAGGATAACGGCGGCTTTCATGGCCTCACCGATTGCCGATCAACCGAGGTCGATCTTGAAGTTTTCGATGACGGTGTTGGCGAGCAGCTTTTCGCAAGCGGCCTGCAGGCTAGCGCTGGCCGCCGCCTTGTCCTGACCCTCGATCTCGACGTCGAACACCTTGCCCTGCCTGACGCTGGCGACGCCCTCGACGCCCAGCGACCGGAGCGCGCCCTCGATCGCCTTGCCCTGCGGATCGAGCACGCCATTCTTGAGGGTGACGACGACTCTGGCCTTCATGGTCGGTTCCGGTTTGGCGATAGGTGGACGTGCGCTGCTTACTGGACGAGCTTCGGGCCGGCGCGCGGAGGGTCGTCGGTCTGCAGGATGCCGAGCCGACGGGCGACCTCCGTATAGGCCTCCACGAGACCGCCCATATCACGGCGGAAGCGGTCCTTGTCGAGCTTGTCATTCGACTTGATGTCCCAAAGACGGCAGGAGTCCGGCGAAATCTCATCCGCCACGACGATGCGCATCATGTCGTTTTCCCAGAGCCGGCCGCATTCCATCTTGAAGTCGACCAGACGGATGCCGACGCCGAGAAACAGGCCGGACAGGAAGTCGTTGACGCGGATGGCGAGCGCCATGATGTCGTCGATCTCCTGCGGGCTCGCCCAGCCGAAGGCCGTGATGTGCTCTTCCGACACCATCGGATCGTTCAGCGCGTCGTTCTTGTAGTAGAATTCAATGATCGAGCGGGGCAGTTGCGTGCCTTCCTCGATGCCGAGGCGTTGTGACAACGAGCCGGCGGCGACATTGCGCACGACAACCTCGAGCGGAACGATTTCCACCTCGCGAATCAGCTGCTCGCGCATGTTCAGGCGGCGGATGAAATGCGTCGGCACCCCGATATTGTTGAGGTGCTGGAAGATGAATTCCGAAATGCGGTTGTTCAGGACGCCCTTGCCGTCGATGACCTCGTGCTTCTTGGCGTTGAAGGCCGTGGCGTCGTCCTTGAAATGCTGGACGAGCGTACCGGGCTCCGGGCCCTCATAAAGCACCTTGGCCTTGCCTTCGTAGATACGGCGACGGCGGTTCATGACGGGCGCCCGTGGTTCGAGAATGCGGCCCCGCGCCGGATGCGCGTCTGGGCTCGGGATTCTCCGAGGTCGTATCGCTTTCCCGACGGCGACACAACCCGATCGCCCCGGATATCCAACCCCAGCCTTTTTCCTAGGTCCGACAAACCCGAAGACGCTAGGCGCCCGCGCGACGGATCGCTATATGAGGCCTTGTCCGCCTTGCCCAACGGCGAGGCTCGCCATGAATTTCGAGGCCCTGCGATGACGACCTTCGACAAGCGCGAAGACAGCTTTGAAAAGAAATTCGCGCATGACGAGGAATTGCGGTTTCGCGCGACTGCGCGCCGCAACAAGCGCCTTGCGGCCTGGGCCGCGGAAAAGCTGGGCCGGGCCGACGCCGACGCCTATTTCAAGGAAGTGATGGCGGCCGATCTCGAAGAGGCGGGCGACGACGACGTGATCCGCAAGATCACGGCTGATTTCGCCAAGGCTGGCGTCCAACAGTCCGAGCATCAAATCCGCCGGACGATGGACGAACTGATGGCTGCGGCGATCGCGGAGATCAAGGCGGGCCAGTAAGCTTTCGTTAACCGCCACGCCGGATCGTCGCGACGGGAATGCCGACGAGACGATTTTGACGGGCGACGCCGCTCCAGGTTTCAACGATTTTCGCTCCGCGGACGCGGATTTGCGGGCGTTTCTGGTCGCCTGGCTGTCGCATCTGGCCGGCGAGCGCCGTATGGCGCGGCTTACGCTCGAGGCCTATGCGCGCGATGTCCGCCAGTTGCTCGACCATATGAGCGAACGCGCCGGAGGCGCTGTCAGCCTTGCCGATCTCGAGGCATTGAGCCAGAGCGAGGCGCGGGCTTTCCTGGCCGCGCGCCGTCAGGCTGGCGCGGGCAGCCGGTCCCTGCTGCGCGGTCTTGCCGGAGTTCGCTCGTTCCTGAGATTTCTGGAACGCGAAGGCTACGGGAAAATCGCGGCGTTCGCGGCGGTGCGCACGCCCAAGACCGCACGACGCCTGCCGAAGGCGCTGACGGTCGGAGAGGCCCGGGATCTGGCGGACGCCGATTCGCGGGCAGGCGAGGCGCGCGCGCCATGGATACTCGCGCGCGACGCGGCCGTCCTCTCTCTGCTTTATGGCTGCGGATTGCGCATATCCGAAGCGCTGGGCCTGACGCGCGCCGACGCGCCGATCGGGCGGCGCGATGTCGTGACCGTGGTCGGCAAGGGCGGCAAGATGCGCAGCGCTCCAGTGATCGAGGCCGTGCGTCGTGCGGTCGAGGACTATCTCGACCTCTGTCCCTTCCAGCTCACGCAGGATGGACCGCTTTTTGTCGGGGCGCGCGGCGGTCCGCTGTCGCCGCGAATCATCCAGCTCGCCGTCGAGCGGATGCGCGGCGCGCTCGGTCTGCCCGACACGGCGACGCCGCATGCGCTTCGCCATTCATTTGCAACGCACCTGCTGGGTCGCGGCGGCGATCTGCGGTCGATCCAGGAGCTGCTCGGGCATGCTTCCCTGTCGACGACGCAGATCTACACCGCGATCGACACGAAACGACTTCTGTCCGCCTATCAGTCGGCCCACCCGCGCGCGCGGTCGACCGCGAAAGGGTAGACGGCTTCGATCCGGTAGGGGCCGCCGCCGGTCGATTCACGCGAAGAATAAAGGACGAAGCGCCGCGCCGCGAAGGTCAGGGGGCGCATGTCGCCCCGCGTTTCGATGTAGGCGCCGACGGCGGCCGCACTGACGCCGCGCAGCCGCGCCAGCGTGACATGCGGCGTGAATTTGCGCGCGTCGGCGGGAGCGCCGAGCCGGCGCACAAGCCGTTCGTGCTCGCCCTGCAGGGTGGCCAGCAGAGCATTGTCCGAGGCGCGAGCGATCAAGGCGCGGGGCCTGTCCGAGCCGAATACGGCGAGCCGTTCCAACGTGATGCGCAAGGGCTGGCTCTCGATCGAGGCGAGCGCTTCGGCGATGTCGTTGGCGAGTTCCCGGCCGATGTCGCCGATGAAGCGCAGCGTGAGATGGTAGTCTTCCGGCTCGATCCAGCGCGCGCCGGCAAGCCCGCCGCGCAAGAGGCTCAGCTCGGTTGCGATTTCGGCCGGTAATTCCAGCCCGGTGAAGAGACGGGGCATGTCTCGACGCTTTCTCTCGATCTAATCCGAGCCCCTGGCGCGCGCGCCGAAGCGCTCGGTGAGAACCCCCTCAAGGAAGGGCGCGAATCCCGCGACGATCCTGACGACGCCGGCCTTGTTGGGGTGCATGCCGTCGGACTGGGTCAGGGCGCGATCGCCGGCGACGCCTTCGAGGAAGAACGGATAGAAGGGCGTCCCGTATCGCTTGGCGAGATCGGGATAGATCGCCTCGAATTCTGCCCGATAGGCCTCGCCCCAATTGGCGATCGAGCGCATGCCGGCGAGAACCACGAGAATGTTGCGGGCCTGCAGGCGCTCCACGACCTGCGCGAGCGCGCGCGCAGCCTCGGCCGGCGGGGCGCCGCGCAGCATGTCGTTGGCGCCCAGCTCGACGATCGCCAGGTCGGTTCGATCGGGCACGGACCAGTCGAGCCGCGCCAGGCCGCCGGCAGCCGTGTCGCCGGAAACGCCGGCGTTGGCGATCGCGACCGAAAAGCCGTCCGCGCGCAGGCGCGCCTGCAAGACGTTTGGAAAGGCCTCGGCCGCCGGCAGTTGATAGCCCGCAGTCAGGCTATCGCCGAAGGCGACGATCCGGACGGGTTCCGCTCCAGCGGCGTTGGTCGCGACGCTCAGGACGACAAAGCAAACGAATTGAAGTACTCGCCGTGCGACACCATGTGTCCTGTGCCCGCCCGCGAACAGCTCCCGCCAGAGCGATTGATCCGACCTCGACCGAAACCATGCCAAATCCACCACTCCCTGCAGACGCCGACGATCAGTCGATCTCGTTGAAATCATTGCGTCTGAGTCTCGGCTCTGGCCCGACGCGGGTCGAAGTCCTCAAAGACATAACGCTCAATTTCCGACGGGGGAAGGCGACGGCAATCGTCGGACCGTCTGGCTGCGGCAAGTCCACCCTGCTCATGACGCTGGCCGGGCTGGAGCGTCCCGACGCCGGTTCCGTCGCGATCGAGGGGCGCGAGATCACGGGGATGGGCGAGGATGAGCTCGCCGAATTCAGGGGCAAGAGGATCGGCATCGTCTTCCAGTCGTTTCATCTGATGCCGACGATGACGGCGCTCGAAAACGTCGCCGTGCCGCTCGAACTCGCAGGACGCGGCGACGCCTTTGCCCGCGCCAAGGCCGAACTCGCCGCTGTCGGGCTGGTGGAACGCGCTGCGCACTATCCCTCACAATTGTCCGGCGGCGAGCAGCAGCGCGTGGCGCTCGCCCGAGCGCTGGTCGGCGATCCCTCAATCCTTCTCGCGGACGAGCCGACCGGGAATCTCGACGAGCGCACGGGCGCCGGCATCATCGATCTGCTGCTCGGCCAGCGCGCGCAGCGCGGTTGCACGCTGGTGATGGTCACGCATGATCTGTCGCTCGCCGCGCGCTGCGACGATGTCGTGCGGCTGCATTCCGGTCGGGTCGAGGAAGCGATTGCGTCGCAAGCGGACGTCGCGGCTTCATGAAGCTTCTGGGCACTATCGCGTCGTTCGCGCGCCGCGACCTGCGCGGCGGGCTGAAGGGCTTTCGCGTCTTTTTCGTCTGCGTCGCGATCGGCGTCGCGGCGGTCACCAGCGTCGCCGCGGTCTCGCAATCGCTGCTGGCCTCCTTCGCCATGCAGGGCCGCTCAATGCTTGGCGGCGACCTTACACTTGCCCGCTCGCTGCGTGTCCTCGCGCCGGAGGAGCGCGCCTATCTTTCGTCGCTCGGGCGCCTGTCGGAGATCGCCATTCTGCGCGCCATGGCGCGAACGCCTGATGATCGCGCGATCATGGTCGATGCGAAGGTCGTCGACGAGACCTATCCGCTGGTCGGCGACGTCGTGCTGGCGCCAGCGGCGCCGCTTGCACGCGCGCTGGCTGCCGAAAACGGCCAATTCGGCGCCGTTGCAGATGCCGCCTTTGTCGAGCGCGCAGGTCTGAAGGTCGGCGACCGGTTCGATCTCGGCAATGCGCATTTCATTCTGCGCGGCGAAATCCGTTCGGAGCCCGACCGGATCGCGACGGGGATCGGTTTCGGTTCGCGGGTGATGATTTCGCGCGCCGGATTCGAAGCGAGCGGGCTCGGTTCGACGGCGTCGCTGACGCGCTGGGTCACGCGTCTGGCCCTCGCAAATCCTGGTGTCGACGATGAGCGCGTGAAGGCGCTTGCCGACGACATTCTGAAACACTTCCCGACGGCAGGCTGGGATGCGCGCACGCGCGCGAATGTCTCGCCGCAATTGACGCGCAATATTGAACGCTTCACGCAATTCATGGCGCTGATCGGCGTCGTCTCGCTGATCGTCGGCGGGGTCGGCGTGTCGATCGCGGTGGGCGCCTTCGTCGACCGCAAGCGTGAATCGATCGCAATTCTCAAGGCGGTCGGCGCGCCCGGCGGCGTCGCATTTGCCCTCGTGCTTGTCGAGATGATGTTGATCGCGTTCGCCGGCGCGCTGCTCGGCGCGGCCATCGGCGCCGCTTCGCCCTTCGCCGTTGCGCGTTTCGCAGGTCCCGCGCTCGATCTGCCCTTCGAGCCGATCTTTTCAGGCCGCGCAATTCTCGCGGGTGTCGCAATCGGCCTGCTTTCGGCGCTGACGTTTGTCATCGCGCCAGCCGGTCGCGCACATGACACGCCGGTGGCCGTGCTCTTTCGGTCCGCGGCGACCATGGAAAGCGGGCGATTGCGGATGCGCTACGTCATCGGCGCGCTCGCCGCCTTCGCTGCGATGATCGCACTGGTCTACGCGCTATCTTCCGAGAAGCGGATCGCGCTGCTGGCGATCGCCGGCGTCGCTGCGTCGGCCGCCGTGCTGCGTCTTGTGGGTTGGGCCGTCGCCCGCGGCGCCGCGTTCGGCGCGAATGTGCGGAACCTGCCGGCGCGGCTCGCGCTCGGCAATATCAGGCGGCCCGGCGCAGTCACGCGGCCGGTCGTGACGTCGCTCGGTCTCGGCCTGACTCTCCTCGTCGTGATCGTCGGCGTCGACGGCAACGTGCGCCGGCAGCTCAGCTCCGGCGAACCCGGCCGAACGCCCGACTATTTCTTCGCGGACGTGCAGAGCGCGCAGGCCGAGACATTTCGCAAGATGCTGGTTGCGCGCCGTCCCGACGCCGTCATCGAACAGGTCCCCATGCTGCGCGGCCGGATCGTGCGCGTGGGGTCGCGCCGCGCGGAGGAGGTGAAGGCCGAGCAGAACGCCGCCTGGGTGCTCGACGGCGACAGGGGCGTGACCTATGCGGCGACCCCGCCGCCCGGCTCGAAAGTCACCGCCGGGCAATGGTGGCCGGCGGATTACAAGGGTCCGCCGCTCGTTTCGCTCGACGGCGATATTGCACGCGGCCTCGGGCTTTCGATCGGCGACGAGATCGCCGTCAACATCATGGGCCGCGAAATCGCGGCGAAGATCGTTAATCTGCGGGAGGTGGACTGGCGCAGCTTCGGGATCAATTTCGTTCTGGTCTTCACGCCCGTTACATTTGCCGGCGCGCCGCACACTGAATTGATCTCGATGACGCTTCCGCGCGGAACGTCGGCGGCGTCGGGGTCGCTGATCAGCGACATCTCCAAAGCCTATCCGACGGTCGTCGCGCTCGCAGTGCGGGAGGCGCTGCAGCAGGCCCTGTCCTTGACCGAAAAATTGTCGACGGCGATCCGTGCGGCGTCTTCCGTGACGCTGGCGACAGCGCTTCTCACGCTCGGCGGCGCGCTGGCGGCGGGTCAGCGCGCCCGGCTCTACGACGCCGTCGTGTTGCGGATGCTCGGGGCGACGCGGCGACGGCTGATCCTCGCCTATCTCGTCGAATTCCTGCTGCTCGGCGCCGCGACGTCGGTCTTTGCGCTGGCGGCGGGCTCCGTGGCGGCGCAGCTCATCGTTACACGATTGATGAAACTGGATTTTGTCTTCGACTGGCCGGGGCTCGCGGCGATCGTCGCCATTGGTTGCCTGACCACGATCGGGCTCGGCCTGGCGGCGACATGGCGGACGCTCGGCGCAAAACCCGCCCGCGTCCTCAGGGAATTATGACGGAAAGTTCATTTACGCCAACCGGCTGAGCTTCTTGTCTTTGCTGCAATCGCCGATCATATTCCGTCCATCGCGCGCCTGTGCGCGCGGGGACAGTGCGCGGCAATGCGCCGCGAAGGAGAGATTAAATGTCCGACTATGACCGCAACGCCGGCGCCCGTTGGGGCACGAGCGTAGGCCAGGCCGGCGCTCAGCAGATCGACCAGGGCCTGCGCGCCTACATGCTTGGCGTGTACAACTACATGACGCTGGGTCTCGGCGTCACGGGCCTCGTCGCCTACGGCGCGCATATGATGAGCGTCGTCAATACTGGCGCGGCGGGCCGTCTCGCGCTGACGCCGTTCGGCCAGGCGCTGTACCAGAGCCCGCTGAAGTGGGTGGTGATGCTCGCGCCGCTCGCGTTCATCTTCATCTTCTCGTTCCGGATCGACCGCATGTCGGCGGCTTCGGCGCGCAACATGTTCCTCGGCTTTGCGGCCGTGATGGGCCTGTCGCTGTCGACCGTGCTGCTCTACTTCACGGGCGCTTCGGTGACGCGCGCCTTCTTCATCACGGCGGCGTCGTTTGGCGGCCTCAGCCTGTACGGCTATACGACGCGCCGTGATCTTTCGGCCTTCGGCTCGTTTCTGGTGATGGGCCTGATCGGTCTGGTGATCGCGAGCCTGGTGAATGTGTTCGTGCAGAGCTCGGCGTTCCAGTTCGGTCTGTCGATCCTGACGGTGCTGATCTTCGCCGGCCTGACCGCCTGGGATACGCAGGCGATCAAGGAAATGTACTACGCCTCCGACGATTACGAGACGGCGACCAAGAAGTCGATCAACGGCGCCCTGATGCTTTATCTCGACTTCGTCAACATCTTCCAGGCGATCCTGTCGCTGACCGGGACCCGCAACGACTGACCTGCCCACAGATCGAAAGAAAACGCCCCGCTTCGGCGGGGCGTTTTTATGTGACGACCAGTTTGATCTTCTTGTCGAGCACTGCCAGCACGCGCTCGAGTTCGTGTCCCCGCTTGAGAATGAAGCCGTCAGCTGACACCACCGAATAGGCGCCTTGGCGTCGCGCCAGCGCCGGGTTCTTCTCGATCGTGTACAGCGGCGTCTCCGACGCGCGGCGGAAGACTGCGAATACAGCCTTGAGCGGACTGAAGCCGATCGCATAGTCGCGCCATTCGCCTTCAGCGACCCGACGGCCGTACAGGTTCAAAATGAGCTGGAGTTCGCGCCGGTCGAAGGACACCTGTTTGGCCGCAGGCGCCTCCGTCTGGTTCGACGGGGATGGAACGGGGCGGCGAAAGGCGACCGCCACGACATCCCCGCCCTGCCGCTCTGGATCGACGCTCTCCGAATCCGACATTCGCTGCTCCGCCGTCATGTTCCTACGAATGTTCGATATCGGCAAGCGTCGACAGAAACGGCGAAATATCATGGTTCTGCCTCAGTCTCGCCTTTGCTCAGCCCAAGACAGGGGCGAGCTTGTTACCGTTGCCTCGATGGCCCGATTCGTCGCGCTGCCGGATTTCGTCAGCCCCCCAGCCCCCCGGCGACGCAATGGCGGATCGGGCCGTTTTTTCCGAGGCGTTGCGTTCAGTTGCCGCGTCCTTCCCAGGCCGACCGCGTCGCCGCGCGGTCGGCCTTTTCGCGTCCCGTTGAATTTTCCGGCCGCATTTCGATATGAGTGGCCTCTCTATTCAAAACAGGGACCGAGCATTCATGACCGATAGCGTGAACGACAGCGCGCCCGGCGCGGCGAGCGGGGCCGTCGAACGCCCGTTTCAGGCCGATGTCGCCCGGCTTCTCGATCTCGTCGTCCATTCCATCTATTCGGATCGCGACATCTTTCTGCGCGAGCTGATTTCGAATGCCGCCGACGCCTGCGAAAAGCTGCGCTTTGAGACCGCGACCGGGCAGGTCGCAGGCTCCGGAGCGCCGTTCCGGATTTTGATCGAAGCGGACAAGCAGGGACGGACGCTCTCCGTCGAAGACAATGGCGTCGGCATGAGTCGCGAGGATCTCGAACAGGCGCTCGGCGTCATCGCCAATTCCGGCACGCGCGCCTTCATGGAGAAGCTGGAAGGGGCCGGCGACAAAGGGCCCGCGGAATCGCTGATCGGCCGCTTCGGCATCGGCTTCTATTCGTCCTTCATCGTGGCCGATCACGTCGATGTCTATTCGCGTCGCGCCGGGCAGTCCGAGGGCTGGAAATGGTCGTCGGACGGCAAGAGCTCCTATTCGATCGAAGCATCTGACAATTGCCCGCCGGTCGGCGCCCGCGTCGTGCTCCATCTCAAGAGCGACGCCGACGCCTACCTGGACGTTTCCTCGCTACAGCGGATCGTCGGCGAGCATTCCGCTGGAATCCCCGTGCCGATCTCCGTGCGCGAGGCCGGAGGCGAGGAGCAGACGGCGAGCGAAGGCGCCGCGCTCTGGGCGCGCCCGCGCTCGGAAATTGCGGCCGAGCAATATGCGGAATTCTATCGCACGATTTCCGGCCAGTTCGACGAGCCGGCGCTGACCATCCATTGGCGCGCGGAGGGCAGGCACGAATTCGATGCGCTTGCCTTCATTCCGGGGTCGCGTCCGTTCGATCTGTTCAACCCGGAGCGCAAGGGGCGCTCGCGCCTCTATGTGCGGCGCGTGCTGGTCTCGACCGATGCGGACCTGCTGCCGCCGTGGCTTCGCTTCGTCACGCTCGTCGTCGATTCGGCCGACGTGCCGCTCAACGTCTCGCGCGAGCTGGTGCAGAAGAGCCCGGTTCTCGGCGCGATCCGGAAGGCTGTCGTCGGCCGCGTGATTCAGGAACTCGCCAAGCTCGCTGAAAGCGATTCCGAGAAATTCGGCGCTGTATGGACGAATTTCGGGGCGGTGCTGAAAGAGGGGCTGTATGAAGAGCCCGAACGTCGGGACGCCCTGTTCGGGTTCGCCCGTTTTACGACGTCGACCCACGGCGCGGGCGACCGCACGCTCAAGCAGTATGTCGCCGACCTCAGACCGAACCAGACGGCGATCTACTATCTGAACGGCGTGGACGCGGCAGGCCTTGCGGCGAGTCCGCATCTCGAGGGTTTTCGCGCCCGAGGGATCGAGGTGCTGCTGCTGTCCGATCCGGTCGACGCATTCTGGGTGTCGAGCGCCGTCGGCTTCGATGGCAAGCCGTTCCGCTCGGTCACGCAGGGGCAGGCCGATATATCGCAAGTGCCGCTCGCTGATGGCGCCGTGGCGCCGGAGAGACCCGAACTCGACGCTATGGCCGCGACCACGATCGCGAAGATGAAGGAGATGCTCGGCGAACGCGTGTCCGATGTGCGCGTGTCGGACCGGCTCGCCGACAGCCCGGCATGTCTCGTCGCCAGCGAAGTGGCCCCGGATCGCACGCTCGCCCGGATTCTCGCGAGCGCAGGCCGTCTGGACGCGTCCATGCGGCCGGTGCTGGAGATCAATCTGGGCCATAGCCTGGTGAAAGCCTTGCTCGCGCTCGACAAGGGCGACGATCGCGCGGATTTCGAGGAAGCCAGCGGTCTGCTGGTCGATCTCGCGCAGCTCGCAGAGGGCGAGGCGCCGGAAAATGGACCCGAGGTCGCGCGCCGTTTGTCGAAATGGCTGGCGCGCGGGCTCGGCAACAGCGCCGGCGCCTGAATTGGCGCCGCGCCTCCTCGGAATGTCGCGGGCCGAGGCCTTGGCCGCCGGCCGCGGATATCTGCGCAACTCGCAGGTTGAAGCGGCCAACGAAGACGCGCGGCTTCTCCTGCTCGACGCCTGCGGGGTCGATCCCGTCGCGCTTGTCACGGACGGCGGGCGCCCGCTGACGGAGCCGGAGGCGGATCGTTTCGCAACTAGTCTCGATCGCCGTGCGGCCGGCGAGCCGACGAGCCGGATCATCGGCCGGCGGCCGTTCTGGAGCCTCGATCTCGCAGTGCGGGCGGGCGTGCTCGACCCGCGCGCGGACAGCGAAGCCCTGGTGCGGCTGGCGGTGCGGATCGCGAACCGGTCCGGCGCCCCGCCCCGCCGAATCCTGGATCTCGGCTGTGGGTCCGGCGCCCTGCTCTGCGCCCTGCTGAGCGAGTTTGACGGCGCCTATGGCGTCGGTGTCGACCTTTCGGCTGAGGCCTGCGCGGCGTCGCAGGCCAATATTGCAAAGTGCGGCGTCGGCGACCGGGCCGCCGTTCTGCGGGCCAGTTGGTGTGAGGCCCTGACCGGGTCGTTCGATCTCGTCGTGTCCAATCCGCCGTATATCCGGGCCGCCGACATCGCGGGTCTCGACCGGGAGGTGCGCGACCATGATCCGCCTCTCGCGCTCGATGGCGGCGAGGATGGTCTCGACGCCTATCGCGCGCTTTTCGCCGCCGTCCCGCGCATTCTCTCGCCTGGCGGCGCGTTTGCGGTCGAATTCGGATTCAGGCAGGAGGGCGACGTCGCGCGCCTTGCGGCGGTGGGAGGCTTGCGAAAAATCGACAGCGAACGGGATTTTTCCGGGCGGGATCGGGCCTCGGCCTTCGCCGTTGTGTGATGGATCGGCAATGGTTTCAAGAGTCTGCACGATCATTCGCGACAGGCCTTGGCGACGGCGCAGAAACCGACTAATAAGGATTTCAAGAGATTCTGGCTGAGCGACGGCCGGAAATTCGGGCAAGACGTTTTTGCCACTCCCCCGCGCAGCAGTTTCGCCGGTTCGTTGAAGGCGAGTTTGGCTGGAGGCTCGCGCAGGGATTGCAGGCGCTCTCGGAGCGTCCGCAAAGCGCATCAATCGTCCGGCAGCGCGTTCGAAACGCACGGTTCCCAAAGCTCAGGATTGCGCCGTTTGAAGAAATGTCCGCCGCTCAAGAGCCGAGCGGCCCACAGCACCCGATCCGACCGGTCAACGCATGTTCGCGCCAGCGCGGCAGAATGTCGTCGGAAATTCACGCGGGCCTTGCAAGCTCGCGAATAGTTCAAGTCAAGGATCGTCATGAGACCTGGTCAGAACAAGAGAATGCGCGGGCGCAACAATCGCAAGGGCCCGAATCCGCTGACGCGGGCCTACGAATCGAACGGGCCGGATGTGAAAGTGCGCGGCACGGCTCAGCACATTGCGGAAAAATATCTGCAGCTCGCCCGCGACGCGCAATCGAGCGGCGATCCCGTGATGGCGGAGAGCTACCTGCAGCATGCCGAGCATTATTACCGGCTGATTGCGGCCGCCATGGCGGCGCAGCAGGCGCAAATGCCGCCGCAGCCCGGCCAACCGCCCCGTCCGGCCGCCGAGAACGAGTTCGAGGACGACGAGGACGATGTCGTCAACGATCGCTTCGCCTCGGTCGCCGAGCGCCTGCCGCAGCCGCAGTTCCAGCCACAGCAGCAGCCACAGTTCACGCCGCCGCCCGGCTACCAGGAGCGCCAGCCGTACAACGGCGGCGGGCAGCCCGGACAGGAGCGTCAGGAGCGTCAAGACCGCCCACCGCGGCATGAACGCCCCTACAATGATCGCAACCAGGGCCAGCAAGGGCAGGGTTTCAACCGCGACAACCGCCGCTTCCGCGATCAGCGCCCGATGGACGGCCAGGGCGAAGCCCGGCCACAGGACGAGGCGCGCGCGCCGGCCCAGCCCGAAAGCTCGGCCAGCCTGCCGGCCTTCATCACGGCGCCTGCCGCGCGGCCGCTGCCGGCCGATGCGCCACAGCCCGAACTTCCTGCCTTCGAGGGCGAAGAGCAGTCCGACGCCGGCGGCTATCATCTGCGGCCGCGCCGCCGTCGTCGCGGACGTCCGGCCGGACTTGTCGGCGC